>CAZXVH010000006.1:0-6149 GCA_964643965.1 uncultured Ardenticatenaceae bacterium | reverse complement strand
AGGTGGCGGGTTGCAGGTGGCGGGTTGCAAGTGGCGGGTTACGGGTATGAAGATGTCGTTTGTAGACTAACTCTCCACTCGCTACTCTCCACTCGCTATTCGCTACTCGCTACTCGCCACCTTTAACGGAGTTTATTTATGCGTAACATACTGATCGTCATCAAACATGAATTTCGCACCATTTTGCAGAAGCGATCCTTTTGGATCATGACGTTTCTGTTTCCTTTGCTGATCATTGGTTTTAACGTGGGGTCGCAAATCCTGGCGGCGCGAGTGTCGCCGGAGGAGGATTTGCAGAACTTACTCGCTGAGATTGGGGGCACAGACGCTCCGGACCCAATCGCGTATGTGGACGAAGCCGGCCTGCTGACTGCGATCCCGCCTGATATTTCACCAGCGTTGATGGTGGCTTATCCTGACGTAGCGACGGCGCAAGCAGCGCTGCTGGCCAGGGAAATCGAGCAATATTTTGTCATTGCCGCCGATTATCTGGCATCGGGAGAAGTGGTGGTGATCACCCATGATTTTCAACCGCTGAACGTGCCTAATGACGAACTGCTCAACTATGTAATCGCCTATAATTTGACGGATGGGGAACGGGAAACGGCCGTTACCCTCATCGATCCCACGCGCACTATCAGCTCTCACGCCCTGGCCCCACAAAACCAAAACGACCAGAGCAGCCCGCTGACCTTCATTGTGCCCTTTGCTACCATGTTTATCTTCTTCTTCCTCATCAGCATGAGCAGCGGCTATATGCTGCAAAGCGTCTCCAAAGAAAAGGAGAACCGCACCGTGGAAGTGCTGCTGGTCAGCCTGCGCCCACGGGATTTGATGCTGGGTAAGGTGTTGGGTTTAAGCCTCATTGCCCTGATTCAGGTGGTGGTGTGGTTGGGCGGCGGCATGGTGGCCCTGAGCCGGGGACAGGCCATGTTGTCTGGCTTGGGCAGCTTTAGCTTGCCGCCCGGTTTTCTCATCTATGCCCTCTTGTTTTTTGCGCTGGGTTACATTTTATATGCCTCGCTCATGGGAGCTATTGGCGCTCTGTCGCCCAACGCCCGGGAAGCAGGCCAATATACCTTCATCATTATTTTACCCCTGCTGCTGCCCATATGGTTGAACTTCGCCTTTATTCAGGATCCAAATGGGACGCTGGCCACCGCTTTCAGCCTCTTCCCCCTCACGGCGCCAACCGCCATGATGACCCGCATTGCGGCCGGCGGTGTGCCGCTGTGGCAAATTGGTCTCAGTTTGGCGGGATTGGCGCTGACCACGTACATACTGGTCTTGTTCTCCGCTCGCTTTTTCCGGGCGGACACCCTGCTTTCCACCAGTTCTTTCAACTGGAAACAGTTGGCGGCGGAGTTTCGCCGAAGCCAAGATAAATGAAAATGGAGCGCGGTCTGCTACAGACCGCACAGGGCGGACAAGCTGTCCGCGCTCCCAGTTACGAAAGGAGATTTGACGATGACAACTTTTTACAATACCCAACCGGAAGCCAAAGATATGCCCCAAAATGCCAGCGAGGAAGAGCGCATGTCCGCTTTAGTTGACGCCATCAGCGCCTACATTGAACATTTTCACGGCGGGGCGGTGAAGATGGTGGATTATGATGGCAAGACGCTGCAGGTGAAAATGTCGGGGGCGTGTGAAGGCTGCGATTTAGCGCCGGTGACGCTGCACGGCTGGGTAGAGGGCACGGTCAGGCAGTTTTTCCCCGATTTGGAAGCGGTGGAAGCGGTCTAAACCACACGATAATAGGAGCGCGGTCTGGCAGACCGCACAGGGCGGACAAGCTGTCCGCGCTCCCATTATAGGCCGGCCTTTTTGAAAGCGGCTTGCACAATGGTCTGCGCTTCCGCCTGAATTTGCTTCAGGTGGTCTGTCCCCTTGAAACTTTCCGCGTAAATTTTATAGATATCTTCCGTGCCGGACGGCCGGGCGGCGAACCAGCCGTTTTCGGTGACGACTTTGAGGCCGCCGATAGCGGCGTTGTTGCCCGGGGCGTTGGTCAGTTTGGCCAGAATGGGTTCACCAGCCAGGTTAGCCGCTTCCACCATCTCGGGCGAGAGCTTTTTCAGGGCGGCTTTTTGGGCCAGCGTGGCCGGGGCGTCTGTGCGTTGGTAAACGGGGCTGCCAAATTGGGTGGTGAGCGTCTGGTAATGTTCGCCGGGGTCTTTGCCGGTGGTTGCCGTAATCTCGGCCGCCAATAAATCCATGATGATGCCATCCTTGTCTGTCGTCCAGACGGCGCCATCCTGGCGCAGGAAGGAAGCGCCCGCGCTCTCTTCGCCGCCAAAACCATAGGAGCCGTCGAGCAAGCCATCCACAAACCATTTAAAACCGACCGGCACCTCCGCAAGCGGCCGGCCGAGGCTGGCGGCCACCCGGTCTATCATGGAACTGGAGACCAACGTCTTGCCCACTGCGGCGTCAGCCCGCCAGCCGGGGCGGTTTTGGAACAGGTAGTGGATGGCGACGGCCAGATAATGGTTGGGGTTCATCAGCCCGCTGCTTGGGGTGACGATGCCATGCCGGTCATAGTCCGGGTCATTGCCAAAGGCGATGTCGAATTGATCTTTGAGGTCGATCAAGCGGGCCATGGCGTAAGGGGAGGAGCAGTCCATGCGGATTTTGCCATCTTTGTCCACCGTCATGAAGCTGAAGGTGGGGTCTACTATCGGGTTGACGAGGGTCAGGTCCAAGCCGTACATCTCGGCCAGCGGCTCCCAGTAAGCGATGCCGGCCCCGCCCATGGGATCCACGCCGATTTTGAGGCCGGCCTGGGCGATGGCTTCCATGTTGATGATGCTGCCTAAATCGGAGATGTAGGGGGTGATGTAGTCGTATTCATGGGTGTGGGCTGCTTTCATGGCCAGTTCCAGCGGCATTCTGACTACATCTTTGAGGTTGTGGCGCAGGATTTCGTTGGCGCGATCCTGGATGATCTGGGTGGTGTGGGTATCGGCCGGGCCGCCGCTGGGGGGGTTGTATTTGAAACCGCCGTCGTTGGGCGGGTTGTGTGACGGGGTGATGACGACGCCATCGGCGACGCCCCCTTTGCCCAGCCGGTTGTGGCTGAGGATGGCGTGGCTGATAACGGGAGTAGGGGTGTAACCCAGCCCGGCCTGGATGAAGATGTCTAGGCCATTACCGGCAAATACCTCAACGGCCGTTGCCAATGCCGGTTCAGACAGGGCGTGGGTATCCATGCCGATGAAAAGTGGGCCGTCAATGCTCTGCGCCCGCCGGTACTCCACCAGCGCCTGGCAGATCGCCAAAATGTGGCTTTCGGTGAAGTTGTAGGCGAGGGAGCTGCCTCGATGCCCGGAGGTGCCAAAGGCTACCCGTTCGGTGGGCTCTTCTAAATCCGGGGTGTGGGTGTAATAGGCGGATACCAGGCGGGGGATGTTTTCCAGTATTTCACGCGGCGCCGGCTTGCCGGCCAGGGGATGTAAAGCCATGATGCCTCCAATGGGTATGTAGGTGGCTCTGGGAAATTGGACGTCCGCTGTGTAAATCATGATGCGTGATGGGTAAACCATCACGCATATGCCTAAATCTTCCCAAAGCGCTTTGTTTATTTGCGATGGGTTTAATTATAGTGGGAAAACAGCGCAGGTGAAAGACAGCCTGAATAATAGTTAAGCTCTCCTATTGGCGGCCCAGTACCACAGCGCTACAATGACTTCCGAGTTTAGCAGTGTGGGTCGAGTTTCTGTGGCTTGAAAAGGAATTTTATGTGGGAATCAAAGCTGGATAAACGAAAGAGCTTGATCGGCCTCTTCATAATTATGACTCTTGCCATTGGGCTGCGTTTGTTGAGCATGGGGCGTGACAGTCTTTGGCTTGATGAAGCAATCAGCTATCTTACCGCCCACATGTCTGTAGTGGACATCCTGAACAATACTATCCAGGATCCCCATCCCCCGTTTTACTATCTGCTGCTCCATTATTGGCTAAAACTGGGTGCAGATAGCGATGCAGCATTACGTTTTCTGAGCCTGTTTTTGAGTGTGCTACTTATCCCGGTAATTTATTCATTGACGTTCGATCTACTTGAGCAGCGCTCGTTGGCTTTATTAGCAGCCCTTTTCGTGGCAATCTCTCCGTTTCACATCTTATACAGCCATGAACTGCGTATGTATAGCTTGCTCATGCTTCTGACAACGTTGATGGTTTGGGCTTATTGGCGGGCTACGCATAGCCGGCATTGGCGTTGGTGGCTCCTCTTTTTTTTGACGGCTTTGTTGGCGATATATACGCATTTATTCTCGTTTTTTGTTTTGACGGCAATTGGCATCTACGCGCTTATCAATCATCGGAATCGTCGGGCACTCATCATGACGGTTTTGCTGGGATTGGCGCTGGCGCTTCTGTTTGTACCCTGGTTAGCTATTCTTGCGGGTGAGGCTCAGCAGGATTTAGGCAGTTTACGGCCGTTACATGCTGTCGAAGGTAATCCGATTAAATCAATTATTATTTTCGCGTTTTTGTTGTTTGGGCAGTCTACCAATCTCATTTACAGCGGCGTCGTTTTATTTTTAACTGTTGCTATTATGGTTATCTTTTTAATGGAAGTGCGCCGTGTACAACCGCCAGAGGAGCGCAAGGCATTGTCTTTTCTCGGTTTATTGGTTTTGTGTATTATCGGCATTCCTGTCCTTATTTTTCATATACGGCCGTTTTTCCTCCCAGAACGCACCCTGGCCGCCGCCTCTCCTTTTTTGTTGATTTTGCTGGCCTGGTCTGTTACCCGGCGGCGCTCTCCGCTGCCTTATCTTGTGTTGGCGGCCGTTTTCAGTATGGCGGCCGGGTCGCTTATTTATTTATCCGGCGAAGCGCAAAAACCGCCTTATCGAGAAGTCATTCAGCTTGTGGCGCAAAAGCGGGAAGCGGGGGATGTGGTGCTGCATACCAGTGATGGCTCTTACCTGCCAGCCCTGCGCTATGTGTCTTTGCCAGACCATGTGGTGTTGGCCGGGGACCCCGATCCACGTAAACCAATTTCTGTGTATCGAGCATGGGGCGGGGATGTCTGGGAACGGGAAACGGCCGTTCAGGCGGGGCAGCGTTTGTGGCTTATTGTCGCTTTGGAACACAGTTTTGAATGGCAGACAGAACAATCCCAATTCTTTGCTGATAACTACACATTGTTAGAAGAGCATGACATAGGCGGCGTCAAAATATATTTATATGATCTGGCGCCTGGCGGCTAAATCGCAATACAGTCACATCCATGCTAAACTTTTCCAAATGTTTTTGAACGAGGAGATTTAAATGAGTGAACGGCCGTTTCTCTCAATCGTCATCCCTATGTACAACGAAGAGGAAGGCATTCCCAGGCTGCTAAGCCATCTTTCTGCAACCCTGGCGGCGCAGTGTCCTGATATGGTGTATGAGATCATTGTGGTGGATGATGGCTCCAGCGATGGCTCGGTGGCGGCAGTGCAGGCAGTGGAGAATGCGGCGGTACTCCTGTGTCAGCACCCTTATAATATCGGCAACGGCGCAGCGGTGAAAACGGGCATCCGGCAGGCGCAAGGCGAAAACATTCTGATGATGGATGCAGATGGCCAGCATAAACCGGAAGATATTCCCCGGCTGCTGGCGCACATCGACCGCTTTGACATGGTGGTGGGGGCCAGAACTAAGGAATCAGACAGCGCCAAACATCGCGACCTGGCGAATACCATCTACAATCTCTTTGCCACTTATGTGTGCGGTCGCAAAATTGAAGATCTGACCTCCGGCTTTCGCGTGATTCGAGCGCAGATAGCGAAAAACCTGGTTTACCTGCTGCCCAACACCTTTTCTTACCCCACCACCATCACCCTGGCGGTGGTGCGCGGCGGCTTTAGTTTGCATTATGTGCCTATTGTGGCCCGCAAGCGGGTGGGCAAAAGCAAAATCAAACTGGTGCGCGATGGCTCTCGTTTCTTGATGATTTTATTTAAGATCACTACCTTGTTTTCCCCCCTGAAGATTTTTGCACCGGTCAGTGTGTTTGTATTTCTACTGGGTTTCTTTTACGGGCTGTTTAAGATGTTGGTTTTGGGGTTTCAATATGGCCCCACTTCGGCCATGCTCATGACCATTGCTGGGGTTATCTTTTTGATCGGCCTGGTGTCTGAGCAAATTGCGTATTT
>CAZXVH010000005.1:55014-99693 GCA_964643965.1 uncultured Ardenticatenaceae bacterium | reverse complement strand
AGTCAAATCGAAACCATCTATACCGACATTTTAGGGAAATCTCCACACCAATGAGCAATTACATTTTAGATTCACAAACGGCCGTCAATACCCATCCCAGCAGTAAAGCCAAACGAGACGATATGAAATGAATGATACACGTTTCCCGCTTTTTCATTCTCCTGTCATCTGGGGCATCGGCTTACTGAGTATCATCTTTATGCTCTACTGGTTTACACTAGCCCCCGATGTACTCTGGGGCGGCGGTGACTTTGCCACCTACCAAACACGCGCTTATCTCAACGAAGTTGTCGAAAATGAAGGAAATACCGGTATTTTTAATCATCCGTTGTGGATCATCATCGCCCATCCCTTCACAAAAATCCCACTCAACACACCGGCATGGCGAGCAAATTTAGTTGCCGCATTATTTGCCCTGGCCGCCTTGGGCTTCATTTATGCCAGCGCCTGGTTATTAACCCGCTCAATTCCTGGCTCTCTATTGGCGACAGCCGCCCTAGCCGTCTCCCACACATTTTGGACTTATGCGGTAATGCCTAAAGTATATTCGCTCAATGCCCTATTCCTGGCGGTCTGCTGCTTCCTTTTGTTAGCGTGGGCACAATCATCTCCCAAACGAAATTGGCTGCTCTATCTTGGCTTATTTTTATATGGACTCAGCTTTCTCAATCATTTAGTGATGGCCACAGCGCTGCCCGCATTCACTCTATTTATTTTGCTCGTGTTACGAAAAGCAGACAATCAACGTGGGCGCTCTGCCTCACTGGCGCTTGTTTCTTTTGTGGTAGGGCTGCTACCTTATTTATGGCTCACAATCATCACCAGCACAGGAGGGAAAGCAGGTGGTTCCATATTTAGCTTTATCCAAGGCGGCATTTTTGTCCTTCTCCATCCCCTCGACCTTTTACGGGGGTTGGGCTGGGGGACAGGTTTAGCGCTGTATCAATTCCCCGTGCTTATCTTATTTGGCGGGTGGGGGCTTTATAAACTTTGGTCAATGAACAGGGAGGCCTTCTTTTTAATCCTTTCAGCCATTATTGGTGCTTTTGCATTCTTGCTGGCAGCCACTGATCCCAGAGCAGGCGGCGTTTATATTTGGAATCTTCATTACTATTTGCAAGCCTATGTTTTTTTTGCCCTTGCCATTGCCGTGGGCATTGCAGATTTCTGGCGAACAGCTTGGGGGCAGAAACGCTGGGTACAAGCTGGGTTAATTTTTGTAACCATTGGCATCCCTATCCTGGCTTATGCTATTTCACCCATTGCGGCTCAATTTGTTTTACCCAATGTGCCTGATTTTCGCCCTTTGCCTGGACGCGATAATTTCACCTATGTCCTATCACCCTGGAAGCATAATGAAACGGGAGCCAGGCTCTTTGGTGAAGAAATCCTCGATGCGCTGCCGCCGAACAGCAAGATTTTTGCAGACTACAGTATTTGGGCCATCATCCGGTATTTACAGGAGGTAGAAGGACAACGACCCGATGTAGAACTGGTTTTTCTGGGGGAAAAATCGTCGCAAACGTCAATTATTTTGTTGTACCAGTCACAACCAAATCTTTTTCTGGCAGACACATATGAATATTATGATCTGGAAGGAATTGGTGAATATTTTTCAATAGAGCCACATGGATTGATACACAGCTTAATCCCCAAACCAGGAGCTTCGCCTTCGTCATAGTGATTCAGTGGTAGAAAACGAATGAATTATTATCTTGATGTGCGCAGTGTAACCAACCATTTCCCAGGTATCGGCCGCTACGTCAGCAACCTGGCTCAGGCGATGGTTCCCCTGCTAGAACCCCATGAGCAACTGACCCTGATCACCAACCCGCAAGAGGCATCCCGCTGGCAGTTGCCCCAAGAAAATAAGCAAGTAAGATGGGTAAAAACGGCCGTTTCCCCCTTCTCCCTCGCCCAACAAACAAAAATACCCAGGCTGCTTAAAAACGCCACCCTTTACCACAGCCCTTACTACCTCATGCCCTATCGCCCCGGCGTACCCACCCTTCTCACCGTTTATGACTTGATTCCACAGCGTTACCCTGAATACGTCTCCGCCAAAGCCCGGCTGCTTTTCCAAATCACCACAAAACTAGCTCTGCGCACCGCTGACCACATCATCGCCATTTCTGAGGCGACCAGACAAGATTTTATGGCGGCTTATCATGTAGATTCTGACCGGATAACGGCCGTTCCCCTCGCCCCTGCCCCCACCTTCAAACCGCAATCACCCGCTCACATTCAAGCCATCAAACAAAAACACAACCTGCCAGACCATTACGTCCTCTACCTGGGCATCAACAAACCGCACAAAAATCTGCCTGCCCTCATTCGCGCCTGGCAGCTTGTGTGCCAGCAAATAACCGCGCCCCCCACTCTGGTCATTGCAGGCGCGTGGGACGAACGCTACCCTGAAGCGAAAACGGTTACCCAAGAACTCAGTTTAACCCAAGCAGTCACCTTCCTTGGCCCTATCTCCGATGAAGATTTGCCCGGTTTATACGCTGGCGCTGATCTATTCGTTTTTCCTAGTCACTATGAAGGATTTGGCCTTCCCGTGATAGAAGCGATGGCTTGCGGAACGGCCGTTGCCTGCGCCCACACCTCCAGCCTGCCGGAAGTGGGTGGGAACGCCGCCGCTTACTTCAACCCCCACGACCCCGACGACATCGCCCACACCCTCATCCATCTCCTGCAACACGACGCTGAACGAAACGGCCGTGGGCAAGAAGGTTTAGAACAAGCCGCCCAATTCACCTGGACTCAAACAGCCAAAAAAACACTCGCTTTATACCGCAAATCCGCCCAATTTTAAACAACCCTTGTCGCCTGTTTTAATCTGCGCCATCTGCGAAATCCACGAATTAAATCCAAGCTACCCCTCTACCTAGCCTACACCCAGCCCATGTTCTCGTAACAGTTCCCGCAAGCCTGAGACCACCATGTCAATGGCCACCGTATTCCGACCGCCACGCGGGATAATCACATCCGCATACACCTTACTCGGCTCCACAAACTTCAAGTGCATCGGCCGTACCGTCTCCAAATATTGCGCCACCACCGACTCCTGCGACCGCTCCCGCTCTTCCATATCGCGGCGCAACCGCCGGATAAAGCGAATATCCGCATCCGTATCCACAAACACCTTAATATCCATCAACTTCCGCAGCTGCCGCTTGGTAAAAATCAAAATCCCTTCCACCAAAATAATCGGCGCTGGCTCCACCAAAACAGTCTCTTCTTTACGCAGATGATGGGTGAAATCGTAAACCGGCGCTTCCACAGATTGTCCCTCACGCAACAGCTTGATATGTTTTGCCAACAGCTTGTTTTCCAGCGAATTGGGATGGTCATAATTCTGTTGTGACCGCTCCGCAAACGACATCTGCGGCTTGTCACAGTAATACGCATCATGCGGCAAATACGCCACCTGCGACGCCCCTACCGCTTCCAAAATCATATTCGCCACCGTCGTCTTCCCCGACGCCGTGCCGCCCGCTACCCCAAATACAATCGGTCTAAACTCACCCATAACACTCCTTGTAAACCGATTTGGCAAATCGGACTGCGATTTACCAAATCGCGTTACGGTCTCCGCACCCTTTGTGGTTTATTTCCTACACCCTGAATGATTGAAAAAGCACTATGCTGGTACTGTAAAAACAGCCTTTTCAACTAGGCGTGGTAGCTTCACCGGTACAAAATAATCCGCTGGATAAAGATAATCTTCACCTGAATCATCCACAATGCGAACATATCCATCTTCAGCCGCTGATTTATCCGGCATCGTTTCATAGATTTTACGAACCTGTAAATCATCAGCGTTTTGATTATTGATGCAAATAACGTATTTCCCTTTTATCTGATCATTCATGATTCATCCAAATAGCGTTTTATTTTTATCAACCGCTTCCCTTTGCCATGTGCTTCATACCAATGGAGTTCAACCAAACGCAAACGGCCGTTACCAAGCTCCACAGTGGCAAAACCTTTCAACTTGCGCCAATTACCAGTACCATACCGCTCATTCAACTTGGCAAGATCACGAATGCCAGAACCTCTCGCAATAATCTCAACATCCGTGATCTCGCCAACAATTTCAAAGTACATTATTCATTATACATGAATCAAAACTCAACTAGCCGGTTTCACTACCCGCTTCTTCTTAGGCAAATCCATGGGCAGCTTCTTACGCCGAATGCCATCGAACTGGTAGAGCGCGTTGGCAACAGCGCCAGCCGTGGGCACCAGGCCAATCTCGCCTACACCTTTCGCCCCGTAGGGGCCATATGGGTCTGGCACTTCCACACCGATAATTTCTAGCTCTGGCATCTCTTTGGCGCGTAAAATGCCCATCTTGCGTAAACGGGTCGATTTAGGACGGCCGTTTTCCATTTCAATCTGTTCACTAATCGCATAACCCAAGCCCATATGAAGCGACCCTTCTAACTGCCCCTCAAACAAAGTCGGGTTGAAAATCTTGCCGGCGTCATGGGCGGCCGTAATCTTCTGCACCCGGCCGTCATCGTCCAACACCACCAACTGCGTGGCATAGCTGTACGAATAATGTGTATACACCTTCTCCACCATCGCCCCTGGCTTCGTCGTCCAATCCACCACCCACTCACCGCGATAGGAGTTACCCACTAGCTCAGCCAAATCATGGCTTTGCAAATCTTTCTTGAGCTGTTTGCAGGCATCAATCAGCGCATTGCCCACCAACGAGGTGGCGCGGGAGGCTGTTGTCATGCCCGCTTCCTGCTCCGCCATGGTGTCAATACGCACCTCAATCAGCTTGGGATCAATACCTGTTTCCGTGCAGACCACCTGCGTGGCAATGGTGTTCACGCCTTGCCCCATCTCCGTCCAGCCATGGTCGATGATCACTTTATCAGGGGCGGCAATCGTAATCAGCGCCGACGCGGCATCAGGCATGCCGTTGCCAATGCCCGTGTTCTTAATGCCGCAGGCCAGACCCGCATATTTGGCCGCATAAAACGCATCTTTCACCGCCAACAAGGTCTCTCGTGCGCCAGCCCCACCCTCAATCACCTGATTGGTGGCCGTCATGTCGCCGTTTTGCAAGGCATTGTCGTAGCGGAACTGCCAGCGGTCGAAGCCGCCCTGTTCGCACAGCTCATCGAGCAAACTCTCCAGGCCAAACGCCGCCTGGTTGACGCCAAAACCACGCATCGCCCCGCAAGGCACGTTGTTGGTATAGACGGCAATCCCCTCCACATCCGTCACCGGCACATTGTACGCGCCGGTAGCATGTCCCGCCGACCGTTCCAAGACCTTCATGCCCACGGAGGCATACGCCCCCGTGTCGCCCAGGAATTTGACCTTGACAAAGGTCAGTTTACCCTGCGCATCACAGCCAATTTCATAATCCATCCAGATGGGATGGCGTTTGGGGTGCATCACAATCGACTCATCACGGGTGAGGCGCACTTTGACGGGCACGCCCAACAAATGGGCCATCAGCGCGGCATGGCCTTGCACGGTCAAGTCTTCCTTGCCGCCAAAACCGCCGCCATTGGGCACCATAATCACGCGCACTTTTTCCAGGGGCCAACCTAACAGCTTGGCAATCTGGATGCGGTCATCATATACACCCTGCCCTTGCGACAACACCTCTAACCCATCGGCAACGGGATAGGCAACGGCCGTTTCTGTTTCCATAAATCCATGTTCAATCCATTGCGTCTCAAACTCGCTACGCGCAATATAAGCTGATTTTTTCCGCGCTTCGGCTACATCGCCCCGACTGGTATAACTGCGCGACAATTTGTTGCCAGCGGCATGGATCTGAGGGGCATCGGGGTCTAACGCTTTGTGCATGTCGGTGAGCGGCTCCAACACCTCGTATTCCACGCGGATGAGCGCCGCCGCCTGCCGTGCAATGGCCTCCGTTTCAGCCACCACACCGGCCAGCACATCACCGATGTAGCGGGTGATTTCCCCTTCAATCACCATGAGCGGCCAATCTTGTTTGATGAGGCCAATGGTGCGCTCTCCGGGAACGTCGGCGCCCGTTACCACCCGTATTACCCCCGCCATCTTTTCCGCCGCACTGGTATCAATCTTCAGCACCCTGGCCCGAGGATGGTCGCTGAAGCGCAACGCGCCATACACCATGCCTTCCATCTTGATGTCATCGACATAGTTGTGGAAACCCAGCACTAAATCTTGCGCTTTATACTTGGGCAAGCGTGTGCCAACGGGGCCTTTGCCATTGCCACCCGGCTCTGGAATCTCTTCTTCTTTGTGGATGGCCTCGGCCGCATATTGCACGGCGTCGATGATCTTTTTGTAGCCGGTGCAACGGCAGAGATGGGGCGTCAATGCTTTTTGGATGTCGGCGCGGCTGGGTGTGGGGTTGTTGTTGATGAGGGCGTTAGACTGTATGACAATGCCGGGAATGCAAAAACCGCACTGAACGCCGCCTTTTTCCACAAAGGCGTTGGCATACACCTTCTGCCGGTACTCGCCCAAGCCATCGGTGGTGGTGACGTGGCCGCCTGCCGCTTTGCTCATTTTGGTAACGCAAGAAAGCACCGCCTTGCCATCCAGATCAACGGCACAGCAGCCGCAAGCGGCTTGCGGCGCACAGCCATCTTTGGGCGAGGTAATGCCTTCAATATCACGCAAATAGGTCAACAGCGGCAGATCGGGATCACCATTGTATTCTTTTTGTTCTCCGTTTAGGAAAAATTTCATGAGAGTCCTCCAAGGATCGAAGGCCCCGATAGTGGCTGACAAACGAATAAGGGTGGGGCGCTTTTTAGTGGTCAGTGATCAGTGGTCAGTAGTCAGTAAAACCTGTCGCCTTACTGACCGCTGTTCACTACTAACTGTCCACTGATTCATTCGTTTCGCCTATGCGCCAGCCTGATGAGTCCACTTGTTTGGCGTGACTATCAACGTTGTTGTTTGGGGAACTTATGATAACACAGGGGGGAAAGATGGGAAATGGGGAAACGGCCGTTTAGGTACATTGGCGGGGTTATCCACAAACCTGGTTTATATTTTCTTGTGGCGCGCCACGATTGACATCCCCTCGCTTTCAGATACCATATTTCCATTAACCACTGCATACCAATTTGGAGTCAAATCATGGAAAAGAAACTGCAAGAATTAAAAACTCGTTTACTGGAAATCAACGATCTCGAAGGGGCGGCCGCTCTGCTCAATTGGGACCAAAGCACCTATATGCCCCCTGGTGGCGCGGCTGCCCGCGGCCGGCAAATGGCGACTTTGAGCCGTCTGGCCCACGAAAAATTCATCGATCCGGCCGTAGGCAAACTGCTCGACGATCTGCAAGCCTATGGCGAAAGCCTGCCCTACGACAATGACGACGCCAGCCTGATCCGCGTCACTCGCCGGGCGTATGAAAAGTCCACCAAAGTGCCCGCCAGCCTGCTGTCCGCCTTTTATGGTCATGCCGCCGCTGGCTACCAGGCGTGGACCGTAGCCAGGCCCCACAACGACTTCACGGCCGTGCTGCCCTACCTGGAAAAAACACTCGACTTCAGCCGTCAGATCGCCAACTGCTTCCCCGGCTACGACCACATCGCCGATCCGCTCATCGACATGTCCGACGAAGGCATGAAAGCGGAATCAGTACGCGCCGTCTTTGCCGATCTACGCCAGCAGTTAGTGCCCTTAGTGCAGCAAATCAGCAGCCAGCCCCCGGCCGATAACAGCTTCCTGCACAAAACCTACCCTCAAGATGAACAGTTGGCCTTTGGCAAAACGATCATCAAAGCATTTGGCTACGATTTCCAACGCGGCCGGCAAGATATCACCCATCACCCATTCATGACCAAATTTGCTTTGGGCGATGTGCGCATCACCACCCGCGTTAAGGAAGACGATTTAAACGAAGCCTTGTTTAGCACCTTGCATGAATCGGGCCATGCCATGTATGAATTGGGCATCAACCAGCGCCTGGATGGCACACCGTTAGCCAATGGCGCTTCTTCCGGCGTCCATGAAAGCCAATCTCGCTTGTGGGAAAACCTGGTAGGGCGCAGCCGCCGCTTCTGGGTTCATTATTACCCGAAGATTCAAGCTGCTTTTCCGGCGCAGTTGGGGGATGTAGAGATGGACGCCTTCTACCGGGCCATCAATCGCGTGGAAAAGTCACTCATCCGCACGGACGCCGACGAAGTGACCTATAACCTGCACGTCATGATCCGCTTTGACCTGGAACTGGCGCTGCTAGAAGGGTCGCTGGCGCTGCAGGATTTGCCGGCCGCCTGGCATTCCCGCTACCAATCTGACCTGGGCATTCAAGCGCCCAGCGACGTAAACGGGGTGCTGCAAGATGTGCATTGGTATGGCGGCATGATCGGCGGGGCGTTCCAGGGTTACACATTGGGCAATATCATGAGCGCCGCCTTTTTTGAGAAAGCAGTGGCAGCGCTGCCCCAAATCCCGGCCGAGATAGAACAAGGAGAGTTTGCGACGCTGCATGGCTGGCTGCGAGAACATATTTACCAGCATGGCAGCAAGTTTACGGCCAATGAACTGCTGGAGCGCATCACCGGCGGCCCCTTGAGCATTGACCCCTATATGCGTTACTTGCACACCAAATTTGGCGAATTATACGATTTAGCGTAACGAAGGGAGTTAAGGAACAGAAAGCGGAACGACGTGATGTCGTTCCGCTTCATTACACAACAAACAAAAGCCGGTCAGCGTTTACTGAGCTTTAGGGCCGGCCGCCTTCACCGCATCAGAAACGCCATCCTCAAACTGCTTAAAATTATTGATAAACATATTAACCAGCCTTGTAGCCTGTGCATCATAAGCGTCCTTGTCTGCCCAGGCGTTTCGCGCATTTAAAACCTCGGAGGGCACGCCCGGCACAGACAGCGGCACTTGCAGCCCAAAGAAGCCTTCTTCCTCAGTTGCTACACCAGTCAAGGCGCCGGTGAGCGCGGCCGTGACCATCGCCCGGGTGTAAGCCAGTTTTACGCGGCTGGCTACGCCGGCCGGCCCGCCAATCCAACCGGTATTGATCAACCAGACATTGGAGCCATATTTGTCTAATCTTGCGCCTAACAGTTTAGCATACTCGCCAGGGTGCAGCGGCATGAAGGGAGCGCCAAAACAAGCGCTAAAAATCGGCTGAGGTTCAGTAACGCCCAGTTCCGTGCCGGCCACTTTAGCGGTATAGCCGCTCAAGAAATGGTACATGGCTTGCTCTTTTGTTAATTTGCTGATGGGAGGTAGTACCCCAAAGGCGTCGGCCGTCAAGAAGAAAACGTTCTTGGGGTGACCACCAATGCCATCCGGGTCTGCATTTTTGATATGGGTGATGGGATAACTGGAGCGGGTATTTTGGGTACGGGAGCCATCATCCAAATTTACGCGGCGGGTATGACTGTCGAAGATCACGTTTTCCAAAATAGTGCCGAAGCGGCGGGTCGTTTCATAAATTTCCGGTTCGCCTTTCGGATCCAGGCGAATCACTTTGGCATAACAGCCACCTTCAAAATTGAAGACGCCATCTTCACTCCAACCATGTTCGTCGTCGCCAATCAGGGTGCGGTCCGGATCATTGCTCAACGTGGTTTTTCCCGTGCCAGACAAGCCGAAGAATAAGGCGGAGTCGTCACGGTCTTTGCCGTAATTGGCCGAACAGTGCATAGAAAGGACGCCGCGCAAAGGCAGGTAATAGTTCATGGCGGAGAAGATACTCTTCTTAATTTCGCCGCCGTATTCCGTACCGCCAATCAAGACCAGGCGCTTACCAAAATCGACCAAAATGAAGGTCTGGCTGTTAGTGCCATCCACTTCTGGTTCGGCATGAAAACGAGGTAGATCAATGACGGTGAATTCCGGTACATGTTTTTTCAACTTGTCTGGATCAAATTCTCGGATGAACATATTGCGGGAAAACATATTGTGCCAGGCGTATTCATTGATAATGCGCACTGGCATCTGGTAACGTTCGTCTGCACCCACGTAGCCATCAAAGACAAAGAGGTCGCGATTCTGCACGTAAGCCATCATTTTTTCATGCACGGCGTTGAATTTTTCTTGCGGGAATTCGCGATTAACCTTCCCCCACCAGATATGATCTTCACTGGTTGGCTCTTTGACGACAAATTTATCGTTGGGGGAACGGCCGGTATGGTCGCCGGTGCTAACTACGATGGGGCCAAGATGGACGATATTGCCTTCACGACGGCGAATAATCTGCTCATAAAGCATGGACGTGCTCATATTCCAGTAAACGGTACCCGGATTTTTAATGCCATGGTTCTCAACGCCGTATTCGCTGACAAATGGACCAAAAGTTTGCATGGGGTTTATCTCCTATTATGATGTTCTGGTGAACTATCTACGCTGCCTGCAGCGACGCCTGGAAATGCTGTTTATGCTCGTTTCTAGTCACGCGACGAGCCAGTAGAATTCACGAGAAGCCTGATTTTTATTTTAAAACGAATCTTGGTAACAATGCCTATGGACAGTGACAAGTATACACTATGACAATGGATTTGCAGCTAGTGGATACCAGGTTAGTGTACAGAAAAGCGCACTTTATTCCAAATGAATTTTAGCGAATCTGTCACGAATTTTGGCATGATTCAAGTTAGCTTTACACTTTTCACCATGATTACAGCAAATTTTAGAACATAACGAATTGACCCCTTTCTAAAATTCGTTGTAATTACAAAAAAAGACTTCATTTCACAAAAATATGTATGTTTTACACTTTCTACTAGATGAGGAGCGCCAGGCGCTATTACTTTGCATTGCGCTCAATATGACCGATAATCACCCCATTATTTCAGCAATTGGAGCGTATCATGACCCCCAATCCCCGCTTATTCCACTACCCTCCTGCCCACATCCAGGAGGTCATTGAGGCGTATCACGGCGTCGCCGTCGTCGATCCGTATCGCTGGCTGGAAGAGCCGCACTCGCCTGAAACAATCGCCTGGACAGAAGCGCAAAATCAGTTTGCCCATGATTTTTTGCAAGCGCTGCCTGACCGCGCCGCCATTGAAAGCCGGCTGACTGGTTTGTGGAATTATGCCAAAGTGAGTGCGCCGAAACTGCGTAACGGCCGTTATTACTTTCGTAAAAATGATGGCCTGCAAAACCAGGCGGCGCTCTACGTGGCGGACAGCCTGACAAGTGAACCAACCCTGGTGCTGGACCCCAACAGCCTGAGCGACGATGGCACGGTGGCTCTGCTGACAGAATCATACAGCAAAAACGGCCGTTACCTGGCCTACACCCTCTCCATCCATGGTTCCGATTGGCAAACTATCCACATACTAGACCTCGACAGCGGCCAAACGCTTGACGAGGTCATTCAATGGTGCAAATTCACCAACATCGCCTGGCTGCCAGATAACAGCGGCTTTTATTACGCCCGCTATCCCGCTCCCGATGAGGCGCCGGACGCCCCGCCCAGCACCCACCAGCGCATCTATTTTCACCAATTAGGTACAGCGCAAAGCAAAGACACACTCATCTACGCCCGGCCAGACGCCATCGACCTCGGCTTTGCGCCGCAGATCAGTGAAGACGGCCGTTATCTCTTAGTGCAGGTGTGGCAAGGCACAGACCGGCGCAACCGCTTCTATTACCGCGATCTGGCCGAAAACGGCGACTTTGTGCGCCTCCTGGATGATCTGGACGCCAGGTACCACTTCATCGAAAACGACGGCCCCCTCTTCTATTTTGAAACAGACCTGGACGCCGAAAACGGCCGGATCATCGCCATCGACATCACCCAGCCGGCGCGGGAAAACTGGCGTGAACTCATCCCTGAACAGCCCCAAGTCATCGACTTTTGCGTCATGGTCAACAACCAGTTCGTCATCGCCTACTTACAAGACGCCCATGCCCAACTGCGCTTCTTCCAGGCAAACGGCGACCCGGCCGGCCAGGCGCCGTTGCCCGGCCTCGGCTCCATTCTGGAACTGGCCGGCAAGCGCCACCATACCGCGCTTTTCTTCAGCTTCCAATCCTTCCTCATGCCGCCCACCATCTTCCGCTATGATTTCAGCAGCGGCGACCTGACCCTCTTCCACCAGCCGCATCTCGATTTTGACGCCGATGCGTATGAAACTACTCAGGTTTTCTACCCGTCTAAAGATGGCGTCCGTGTGCCCTTGTTCCTCACCCACAAAAAAGGGTTGGAACTGGATGGCAGCCACCCCACCCTGTTGTATGGTTACGGCGGCTTTTCGTTAAACGTAACGCCCACTTTCCAGGCGGCGCGACTGGTCTGGCTGGAGCGGGGTGGCGTCTTCGCCCAGGCCAGTTTGCGCGGCGGCAATGAATATGGCGAAGCGTGGCATCAAGCAGGCATGTTGGGCAACAAGCAAAATGTTTTCGACGACTTTATCGCCGCTGCCGAATGGCTTATTCATACTGGCTACACGAATTCTGACAAACTCGCTATTCAGGGACGCAGCAACGGCGGCCTGCTGGTTTCGGCCGTCATGGTGCAGCGGCCGGATCTGTTTGGCGCGGTTCACTGTGCTGTGCCTGTCGCCGATATGCTGCGCTACCACCGCTTTACGGCCGGCCGCTACTGGACGCCAGAGTATGGCAACGCCGAGGAAAGCGCCGAGCAGTTCACCACCCTGTATGCTTACTCGCCCGTTCACAATGTGCAGCCAGGTGTGACTTACCCGCCCATCCTCATCACCACCGGCGACACTGACGACCGGGTAGTACCCATGCACTCCAAGAAATTGGCGGCGGCTTTGCAAACGGCCGTTCCTCCTCTCAGCCCCCATCCCCAACTCCTGCGTATCGACTTGAAAGCAGGGCATGGCCTGGGTAAACCGATCCGCAAGCTCATCGAGGAAGAAAGTGACGTCTACGCCTTTTTGTGGGCGATGACCGGGAATAGTGGACAGTAGGCTGGGAGCGCGGACAGCCTGTCTGCACGGGGCGGACAAGCTGTCCGCGCTCCCAGTGACGGCTCCCAGTGACGAAGGAGAGTCACCCCGCTCTCTGCAACCTACTATGGGTGGCTCTTTAGGCGGAGTGGAAGAACAGTCACCGTTTAAACTATGTAAACAATAGGAGACAGCAATGACTGACAAAGAATCACTCAAAATAGGCGACACCGTTAAAGTGCGAGAGGGTTTTATCGATCCTGAATATGGCGTGGAGATGAGCGGTTGGCACGGCCGGATCACCGAGCTTTTCCCTGAAGAGAAGACGGCGATGATTACGTTCGACAGCCTCACCTTACAAAATTTGCCCGAGTCGTATATTGAAGATTGTGAAGAAGAAGGATTTAGCTGGAATGAATACGGCTATGACCTGACCGACCTCATCAAAACCGCGCCCAGAGACACCCTGGCCGAAAGTGAAAAAGCGCGCCGGGAAGTACACGACTCACTCATCGACAATTTCCTGTACCTGGGCGCAGAGGGCAAAGAAATCCGGCGCCTGTTGCTCACTGTGGACCCAGAAGGAGAGTTAGACGCGCTTGGCGCCTGGTTTGAATATCTGGACCAGGAGATCAAATTTCCGTTTGAGGCGGTTGTTGATGAGTGGATGCGCGGCCCCCTGCGTTCTGGAGACAAGGTGCGTGTACACAGCCTTGAAGACGCCGACGAAATGTATGGTATCATTGTCAAGCTGCGGCGCGGACGTAAGCAGTTTCACCTACCTTTATGCCAGTTAGCCGCTGCGGATAAAGAGTCGCCGCTTTATGAACTGATCGATTTATACCGTACCTGGTTTGCCAACCATTAAGGTGAGGCCAACGACAAGGAGGAACCATGAAAAAACCGTATGCTGTTCCCAAAACGATGCAAGAAATATATGACGCCATCACGCCGTTGACGGATGGTTTTTGTAAAGAAAAGTTGAATGAAGAGTATGCCGATATGTGCCGCCAGATGACTGCTAAATTATGCCGAAAACGGCCGTCGCCTCTCAGCAACGGCCGTCCCAAAAACTGGGCGGCCGGCATTATCCACGCCATCGGTACCGTCAACTTTGTCTTCGACAAAAGCCAGACCCCCCACATCACCAGCCCAGACATCAGCCACTACTTTGGCGTGGGCAAAAGCAGCCCGGCCAGCAAATCCAAAGAAATCCGCGACCTGCTCGATATTGACTTAATGGATCCCGCCTGGACCCTCCCCAGCCGCATGGACAGCAACCCCATGGCCTGGTTCATCTCGGTCGATGGCCTCATCCTCGACGCCCGTCATCTGCCGCGTCCCATCCAGGAAGCCGCCTTCGCTAAAGGACTCATCCCCTATATTCCATAACGCGGTAGTTCGGCAATGCTCTCTGCGATCTGACATATCATGAAGCAACGGACGCGCTACCAGGGTGTTTTTCGCCAAATTTCTAACCAGTGGCCCCTCTTTTTTGTTCTGTATGGCGGGTTGGCACTGGCTCTTTTTCTGGCAGGCGTCAGCTTGCAGCGCGGCTGGCTCTCCTTTGTGCCCCTCATGCTCGCCCTGAGCCTCATATTAGGCTATTTTTTGGCGATGGCGCTGTGGGCCGCCCACAAACTGCATGATCTGAATGGCTTGCGTCCTCCTGATATTTTGTTCGATTTGGGACAAATCCAGGCCACCGACAAAATCGCCTATGTGGACCTCGGCCTGCGGCTCACGCCGCTCCACCTGCGCCGCCGCCTGACCACCGGCAAAATTATTGTGGTCGATGTCTACAACCCACAATGGACGCCAGGGCGCTCCTTAGCCCGCGCCCGGGCAGCCGCCCCCCCACCGGCAGTTGATCCGCGCCTGGTATGGCAAAACGGCCGTTTCGATCTCCTGCCCCTGCCTGATAAAAGTGTGCCGTACGTCATGCTGGATCAACTCCTCTCCCAATTTTGGCAGCGGGGAGACCGTTTACATCTGCTGCAAGAAGCCCACCGCATCCTGACGCCAAACGGCCGTTTACTGATGTCTGAGCGCATTCGCAGCCAGACAAACTGGCTCGTTCTGGGGCCAGGCGGGGCGCAGTTACAAACCTGGGAATATTGGCAAACATTGCTGCAAGAAGCGGGCTTCGTTATGCGGCGGGAAAAAGATTTACAGGGCCTCATCCACTGCTTCCGCGCCGACAAACCTTCCGCCACCGAAGCCCGCCAGTTGGCGCTAGACCTGCCGATTTAAACAAGCGGTGAGAGGCGCGTGGCAGGTGGCGAGTATTGAGTCACCTGCCACGTGCCACCCGCACTTTCCAGCTATTAACAAAGAGTATGAAACCATTCACGCTGCTTGACACTGCCTGGGAACTACCTTTAAAATGAGGCGTACAGATTTCCCCCAGTGACCCCAATCCAGAAGGAGTCTGTCTTCGCTAAAACATAACCTATGAACTATAAAGATTACTATCAAATTCTTGAAGTCAGTAAACAAGCTGACGAAAAAGAAATTAAAAAAGCTTATCGTCGTTTAGCACGCCAATACCATCCTGACAAAAACCAGGGGAACAAACAAGCAGAAGAAAAATTCAAAGAAATAAATGAAGCCTATGAAGTGCTGGGCAACGCCGATAATCGCAGCAAATACGATCAATTAGGCAGCAACTATCATCGCTACCAACAAACAGGCGGCGATCCCTCTGATTTCGACTTCTCACAATGGTTCTCCCAGGGAGCGGATGGCGGCCAACGAGTACAATTTGATTTTGGAGACCTCTTTGGCAGTCAAGGCGGATTCAGCTCACAAAGCAGCGGCTTCTCTGAATTCTTCAACTCCGTTTTCGGCCAACAAGCCCAGACCCGCCAATCACCGCGCCAGGATTTTTTCAGCCAACAAGCGACCACAACCGATATGGAACAAATTGTTACGATCTCTTTAGACGAAGCGTATCAGGGCGCTACCCGCACCTTTGAGCAAAACGGCCGTTCCTTCACTGCCAAAATTCCCAGAGGGGCTAAAAACGGGACGAAGATCAGGCTGCGGGGCAAAGGCAGCAGTGGGCCAGGTGGCCCGGGAGACCTTTTCCTGGTCATTAAAGTCAGCCCGCATTCCCAATTTACCCGCGCCGGCCATAATTTAGAAGTAATCGTGCCGGTCGATGTGATCACGGCCGTTCTCGGGGGCAAAGTCGTCGTACCTACTCTCTCCGGAGATGTCACCCTCAAAATTCCGGCGGGGACGCAAGGCGGCCAAACCTTTCGCCTGCGCGGCAAAGGTATGCCCCATCTGCGCCAGCCTGATCAGTTTGGCGATCTGATGGCTAAAATCAATATCCAGGTTCCCACCACCTTAACACCAGAAGAACAGGAGTTGTATGAAAAATTAGCGCGTATCACCCAAGAGAAAATCACTTAACAAGCCTGCCCGGCACGAAAGGACAATGCATGACGAGAAAACGACATTTACCTACGATCATTTTCATTTTTATCCTCGTATTTACCGCCCTCGCTTGCCAGGCCGGGGCCATCGGCCCGGCCGGGCCGGTAGATACGGAAGCCATCGTCGCCCAGGCCGTCGCCACCATCCAGGCTCAATCCACAAACGCCACACCCATAGGCAGCACAACGGCCGTTGCCAACCTGGCCACCCTCGATTCTGATTTAGAAACAAAATTCATCAACGTCTACCAGCGGGCAAACCCGGCCGTCGTCCACATCTTCGTCTATGAAATATTTAATGAAAAAGAGTTCCTGCTGGGAACCGGCAGCGGCTTCCTCATTGACAAAGAAGGCCACATCGTCACCAACAATCATGTCATCACCGATGGCGATGCCTTTGAAATTGTCTACGCTGACGGGCAGCGCAGCCGCGCCGAACTCGTCGGCGCTGATGTAGACAGCGATCTGGCCGTCATCAAAGCGGAATACATTCCCGAGGAGATGAATCCGGTCGAACTGGGGGATTCACGGGAACTACAAGTCGGTCAAATGGTAGTCGCCATTGGCAACCCCTTTGATGAAGCCGGTTCCATGTCCATTGGCGTCGTCAGCGGGTTGGGACGCAGCCTCATCTCCACCCACCAAGCCGAAGGCGGCGGCTATTATCGCCTGCCCCAAGTCATCCAAACAGACGCCGCCATTAACCCTGGCAACTCCGGCGGCCCACTGCTCGATCTAGACGGCCGGGTCATCGGGGTCAACAGCGCCATTCGCACCGGAACCGGGGCCAATACCGGCGTGGGTTTCTCCATTCCGGTCAACGCCGTACACCGCATAGCGCCCCAACTCATTGAAAATGGCGCCTATGCTTATCCCTTCATCGGCATCCGTATGCAAACACTCAACAGCAGCGCCGCCAGTAGCTTAAACCTGCCCCAAACCGACGGCGCATATATATTAGATGTCAACCCGAACACACCCGCCGCCGCCGCCGGACTACGCAGCGGCTACAACAATTTCAGGCCGGCTCCCGGCGGCGATCTCATTATCGCCATCAATAACCAGACCATCAAAAGCTCAGACGACCTGATCAGCTATCTGGTCTTTGAAACGGAAGTGGGCCAAACAGTGCAGTTGACGGTGATTCGAGAGGGCAAAGAGATTACCGTGCCGCTGACGCTGGGAAAACGGCCGTAAACAACCCGCTTGCTCTCTCAACAGGAGAACCCCTGTTGAGTTTTACCGGTGCTGTTTGCCGGTATTTATTGTTGACCTCACAAAAATCGTAACCGTTCAGTTCCTCTGGACGGTTACCAAAAATCTTAGTTCTGAGGAGGACGCATGATAACCCAAGAACAGTTGCAAGAATTGTTATCGTATGATTCACAAGGACAACCGGTGCTAAGTATCTACCTGGAGACAGATAACAGCAGTGAGTCCACAGAGACAATCAAGTTGCGCGTCCGCGGGATGCTTAAAGAGGCGCAAATAAAGCAGTCGGAAGAAGTTCATGTGATAGAGCAGTTTTTGGATACCAGTTACGATTGGTCTAAACCGGGTTTAGCCATGTTTGCCAACCATGACGGCACATTTTTCAGGGCATATCCGGCGGCCGTCGCTTTTCGGAACCGGGTGCGCATCGGCCCCAAGCCTTATGTCAAACCATTGGCCCATCTTCTCGATTATTATGCCCATTATGGCGTCATTTTGGTGGACAAAGTAGGCGCTCGTTTTTTTGAATACCATCTGGGCGAACTACTGGAAACTGAAGGCATCATGGGGGAGGATGTGCAAAAAGTGAAAAAAGGAGGCGGCTCATCAGCGGTGGGAATGCGCGGTGGGCAAGGCGGCGGTCGCCATGAGGACGAAGTGATAATGCGCAACTTGCGTAACGCCGCCCAAGCTGCCGCTCAGTTCTTTGAAAGACGCCCCATTCGCCGTCTCTTCCTGGGCGGCACATCGGAAACAACGGCCGAGTTCAAGGAGTTGCTGCCCAAAAAATTACAATCTTGCCTGGCAGACACATTCAATATGGCCATGACGGCCAACGAACATGAAGTGCGCGACCATTCCCTCAAGCTGCTGGCAGAAAGCAATGCCGAAAGAGAGACAAAACTGGTAGAAAAAATGGTCGGCTTACAGGCCAGCGGCGGCCCAGCCGTGATTGGCCTGGATGATACGCTGCAAGCTATCAGCGATAAACGAGTGCAAACACTCATCATCAGCGATGGCTACCGCTCGCCAGGATACTCCGATGGAAACTCTGGCTTCCTGGTCTCCAACCTGGCCCGCAGCCCGATGGGTGAACAGGAGCTAAATGAGGTGGCAGATGTGGTGGATCTGGCGGTAGCCTCCACCATGAATCAGGGCGGTCACGTAGAAATCATCACGGATAATCCTGAACTGGAAGCGGCCGGGCGCATTGGCGCTATTTTGCGTTATTGAGTTAAGTTCCAAGCTGAAACTGATGATGAGAGGCTGGTTGAACTTTCAGGAATGAAAAGTAAAAAACATACTTAACTGAAATTAGAAATTAGAGATTAGATACTCGACTAACTTCTAATTTCTAATTTCTAATTTCTAATTTTCGTGAATGGCAACGGCCGTTTACCCCCGGAAGGTGAGCCATCATCATGCCAGAAACCGAGTTTGAAATACTGATCACCGAAGCTATCGACAACCTGCCTGACTTTTTTCGGGAAAAGATGAACAACGTAGCGGTGTTGGTAAGCCAGTGGCCCAATCAGGAAGAATTAACGCGGGCCGGTGTGGCGCCGGGCCACACCTTGCTCGGTTTGTACAGCGGCGTCCCCCTTACCCAGCGCACTCAGGGCTACCATTCCGTGCCGCCAGACACCATTACCCTCTATCAGGGACCCATCGAAATACGGGCAAACCATGACCCCACCGCTGTGCGCTATTGGGTACGCCACGTTTTTTTACACGAACTGGCCCACCATTTCGGCATCAGCGATGATCGCTTGCGGGAGTTGGGGGCGTATTAGGCGCAAAGTAGGCAGCAGTGCTATCATTACCAGAATGCGCCATCCGAAAGAGATTCTCAAGCAGTACCATCTGGAGCCAAAAAAGAGTCTGGGCCAAAACTTTCTCTTTGATGAGAATGTGCTGTGGCGCATTGTCGCCGCCGCAGAGGTGGGGCCAACCGATCATGTGCTGGAGATCGGGCCGGGATTGGGGGCGTTGACGGGGCTGCTGGCAGAAACGGCCGCCGCCGTCACCGCTGTCGAATTAGATGACCGACTCCTACCCATTCTGCGTGACGAATTAGCCTCTTTCCGCAATGTGCGCCTCATACACGGCGACATCCTGGCCCACGATCCGGCGGCGCTCTTTAATGGCCCTTACAAAGTGGTGGCAAACGTACCGTATTACATCACCGGCGCCATCTTGCGCCATCTGCTTTCCGCCGCCCATAAACCGACCATGATGGTTCTGACTGTGCAAAAAGAGGTGGCGGAACGAGTAACGGCCGTTCCCCCCCACATGAGCCTGCTGGCCGTCAGCGTCCAATTCTACGGATCCATCACCCAGACAGCCATCTTGAGAGCCGGCGCATTTTGGCCCCGCCCCGACGTGGACTCCGCCGTCATCCGCCTGGATTTGCGCCAAAATTCCCCACCTGACCCCGCCTTTGAAGCGAACTTCTTCCGCATTGTCCGCGCCGGATTCAGCCAAAAACGGAAGCAGCTCCACAAAAATCTGCGTCAACTGGGGCTAAACAAAACAGAGATTGATACAATCCTGGCCCAGGCCCATATCGACGGAACCCGCCGCGCCGAAACCTTAACCGTGACCGAGTGGCTCACCTTGACGCAGCAGTTCTCAGTGAACAGTTTTCAGTGAACAGTAAACAGTGGTCAGAACCACCAACTAACGACTACAAGACTACTCGACTACCCGACTACAAGACTACCAGACTACCAGACTACCCGACTAAGGAGCACCATGACCTATTCCGAAATCCGCCCCTATCCTGTTTCCGCTACGGTGGTAATGCGCAGCGCTCTGTTTGCCCTGGCGGCCAAGGGAGCCAAACTGGCCGCCTACAACGAAGAGACCGGCGTCATCGTGGCGACCCTGCCCAAGCGCCTGGGCCTGCAAAAAGATGACATCATCGTGCGCGTCCGGCCGTTTGCCAACACCGCCCAGCTTGAAATCAACGCCGCCGACGCCCAACAAGCGCACGAGATCATCCAGTTGATCAGCAGTTATGTCACCGATGGGGCTAAAGTGGAGGCCCGCGCCAACATCCAATGGATCGACATGCAGAAGCAGCAGGCCGGCCGCCTCAAGCGCAAGCAGTTGGTCAACAGAGCAAAAAACCTGCTGCCTGGGCAAACCACGCCAGAGCCGGTGACGGAAACGGCCGTTGCCACCACCGCTGCCTCCTCCGAAAACGCCCTGGTAGAGATGGCCGAAATCCCGGAAACGCCCATCCCCATCCCCGACAATCCCGGCGTTCTCGTCAAAAACCAGCAAGACCGCATCATTGAACTCAAGATCGACCCGGAAGTTTTCATCGACCGCTCGGCGTACCTGCTCATGTGTCAGGGCTGCGGCGCAGCGGTCATGAAAGGCAGCGCCTACTGCTCCCAATGCGCCCGCCCCCTGACCCTGGAAGCAGTGCAACCAGAACTACGCGGCAATGCTCAGAAAACGGCCGTTGCCAGTTTACGGCATGGTTTGGCCGCCATCGCCCTCAACCTGGTTCCCATCCTGCTACTCGTCTTGCCGGTGGCCTTCACCACTCACTCCACCGACTCCTTCCTGGCCGCCTTCGCCGCCTCGCTGACGCCGCTTAAACTGGGCGTCAGCCTCGTCCTGGGCGTCGCTCCCAGCATCGCCCTCGGCTGGCGGGCCATCGTCTTGGGGCAGCGGGCCAACTGGTACCACAACTTGCGCGCCGTCACCGACCACGCCGGTTCCTCAAAAGCGGCCGTGGGCAACGCCCTGGGCTGGCTGGCAATCTATGCCGGCGCGGCCTGGATCATCTTCACGCTCATCGCTTTGTTTTTGTAATCGGGTAGTCGAGTAGTCGGATAGTCGGGTAGTGAAGAGCCACAGCCCACAGGAGTATGCTACTGCGCAAATTCGGCTTCCTTGAATTTTAAGTCGTATCTACCCCCCAATTTTCAATAATCTCCTTAATAGAGGCCACAAAATAATCGGCCGTTGCTCCATCTAAAATGCGGTGATCAAAGGTGAGGCCCACGTAAGCCATAGGCCGGATGGCGATGGCGTCGTTGATCACTTTGACGCGCTTCTCAATCATGCCCACGCCCAAAATGCCGCATTGCGGCTGGTTGATGATGGGATTGGCAAACAGGCTGCCGGAAATGCCATGATTGGTGAGGGTAAACGTGCCGCCCTGCACTTCATCGGGGCGCAACTGCTTGCTGCGGGCGCGTCCGGCCAAATCATTGATGACTCGCGCCAGACCGAGCAGGTTGAGCGAATCGGCGTTCTTGATGACGGGGACGATCAAGCCTTCGTCCAGCGCCGTGGCCATACCCAGGTTGATATCGCGCAGCAAACGGATGCCAGTTTCTGTCCAGGTGCTGTTGACGAGGGGATGCTTTTTGAGGGCGGCGACGGTGGCGGCCACGATGTAGGCGGTGAAGGTGAGATGGGCGCCATCCCTTGCGAACTGGGCTTTATGGGCGGCGCGGTGTTGGGTAACGGCCGTAAAGTCGAATTCAAAGATGGTGGTGACGTGGGGGCTGGTATGTTTGCTGCGCACCATGTGGTCGGCGATGCCCCGTCTCATGCTGGTGAGAGGCAGGATTTCGCCTGCTGGTAGCGGTGATTGTGAAGCGGGTTTGGCAATAGGTGGTGGAGGGGGAGGAGATGCGAGGGGGGTCACGGCCGTTTCCCTTCCCTCTTTCTCTCTCCTATCCAAATAAGCCATTACGTCCTGCTTGGTAATGCGCCCATCCTTGCCCGTGCCTGGCACCAAGTCCAAGTCAATGTCATTTTCGGCGGCGATGCGCCCCACTACCGGACTAATCCGGCCCGTATACCGTCGGCTGGCTAACTGCGTGCCGTTCGTCCCTTTGGGGGTAGATGATGGTGTGGGTATTGGCATCGCTTTGGCTTCGATGGTTCGACTAAGCTCACCAACCTCAGGCGCGGCCGCGACAGGCGCGGCTGCAACAGGCTCAGCCACCGCTGGCTCTTGCTCGCTTTCTGCTTCACCCGGCTCTCCGATGAAACCGAGCACTGTGCCGACCGGCACCGTCTCGCCAGCTTCTACATAAATTTTCAACAACGTGCCAGCCGCTTCGGCCGTCGCTTCCGTCGTCACCTTATCGGTCTCGATTTCCAGGATGGGATCGTATTGCTCCACCCGATCCCCTTCCACTTTCAACCATTGCGCTACGACTGCTTCAATAATGCCTTCGCCCATTTCGGGCATGATAATTTTAGTTCCCATATGGCCTCAAATTTTGAAGGATGAAGGTTGAAGGATGAAAAAGAGCTGTCCTACTAACTTCAATCTCTAATAAACATCATTTGGTATCTTCTCAATAAATTGGGAGATTGCAAAAGTTTTGGCATCAGAGTGTTCATGCAAAGCTAATTCTGAAACTTTTGTAATCTTTGCCCCCAAATATTGAGATGTTACCGATAATGTCTCATCTCTATTTATAAAATTCAGGATAACTTGCTGGACTCACTTCGTGCATCAATCCGTAAACGATGTCGAACACATCTTGCACGTTGGGTTTGGAAAAGTAATTGCCATCGGTGCCGAAGGCGGGGCGATGGGCTTTGGCGGTGAGGGTGCGCGGTTCTGAGTCGAGCCAATAATAGCCGCCTTGTGCCTCGATGACTTGCTGCATCATGTAGGATGTGGCTCCACCCGGCACGTCCTCGTCCATGAAGACGATGCGGCTGGTTTTCTTTAATGATTCTAACAAACGGCCGTTTCTATCAAATGGCAAGAGCGTCTGCACATCAATCACTTCCAGCGAAATACCGACCTGCGCCAGGAGCGCCGCCGCATCCAAACCGAGACGGCAACCGGCGCCATACGTCACCAGCGTCACATCATCGCCTGCCTGTAACACCTCTGGCACACCCAGCGGAATGCGGATGTCAGCCAGATTGGCCGGCAGACGCTCCTTGAGCCGGTAGCCGCTCAACACTTCCACCACCAGACCTGGTTCTTCCGCCGCCAGCAGCGTATTGTAAAAACCGGCCGCCTGCACCATATTGCGCGGCACGGCCACATGCACCCCGCGCAGGAGATGGACAATCGCGCCCATCGGCGAGCCAGAATGCCAGACCCCTTCCAGTCGATGGCCGCGTGTACGCACGATGACCGGCGCTTTTTGGCCGCCAGCGGTGCGCCAACTGACCGTCGCCAGGTCATCGGACATGATTTGCAGGGCGTAGAGCAGGTAATCGAGGTACTGGATTTCGGCGATGGGGCGCAGCCCGCGCATCGCCATGCCGATGGCCTGCCCCAAAATGGTGACTTCGCGGATGCCCGTGTCGCTGACGCGCAGGTCGCCATACTTTTCTTGCATCCCGGCGAAACATTGGTTGACGCCGCCCAATTGGCCCACATCTTCGCCAAAGGCAATCACACGCGGGTCACGCGCCAGCATGGCGTCAAAAGCCTGGTTGAGAATTTTGAAGCCGGGCAGTTCAGGCGCATTTTTCTCGTAGACGGGCAGCAGCGGCGGCACGTTGAGCGCTGAAAACTCATCCTCTTCTTCAAACAAATCAGAGCCGATGCGTTGATGGTTGAGCTTCATTTGCCGGCCGCGCCAGGCCACCAACTGCTGCCGCGCCGGGCTGGGTTCGTGGCGGGTGAGGAGGAGGGATTGGTGAACGGCCGTTAATATTTCTCTTCTATAGGGTGTGGGCAATTCGCCTAAATGGTGGCGCACTTCAGCCAGTTCAGCAGCATGACTCGATGTGGCCTCGACGGCATGTATCAGCGCATTCGCTTCATCGCGCTCCTTGAAAAAGGGTAGCGTAAACGCCTTCCACGCCTTCACTTTTGTATTTTCCACCAGATTTTGGGCGTTGCGCTCAATTTGATCCAACTCGCCAGCGGTGGCGATGCGCTCCTCGATAATCCACTGGCGCATTTTGGTCAGACAATCATACTCTATCTCAAATTGGAGCCGCGCCTCGGGCTTGTAGCGCTCATGGCTGCCGGAGGTGGAGTGACCTTGCGGTTGTGTCATTTCAATAACGTGGACGATGGCGGGAATATGGTCGCGGCGGGCGATGACGGCCGCTTTCTGGTAAGTTTCGATGAGCGCCGGATAATCCCAACCACGCACGGTGTAGATGTCGAAGCCGTCGTCGCTGCCTGGTTGGCGTTGGAAACCACTGAGCAGTTCAGACAGGTTTTCTTTGGCCGACTGGTACTCGCTGGGCACGGAAATACCGTAGCCATCGTCCCAAATGGAGATGATGGCGGGCGCCTTGAGCACGCCAATGGCGTTGACCGCCTCCCAGAACATGCCTTCAGAGGTGCTGGCGTTGCCGATGGTACCCCACGCTATTTCGTCGCCGTTGCGGGAGAACTGGGTGAGGGTGTGCAGATCCTCCAGTTCGCGGTAGAGCCGGGAAGCGTAAGCCAGCCCCACCAGTCGTGGCATTTGCGACCCGGTGGGAGAGATGTCGGCGGAGGAATTGTATTGGTCGGTTAGGGGGAAGAAACGGCCGTTTTTGTCCAAACTTCTGGTGGCAAAATGGGCGTTCATCTGCCGTCCGCCCGAACTGGGTTCATGGGCGATGTCAGCATGGGCGTACAGTTGGGCAAAATATTGCTGGATGGTACTCATGCCCAGGGCGAACATCAAGGTCTGGTCGCGGTAGTAACCGGAGCGGAAATCACCCTTGTTAAACGCCTTGGCCATCGCAATTTGGGCGACCTCTTTGCCGTCGCCAAAAATGCCAAACTTGGCCTTACCGCTCAACACTTCACGCCGTCCAATCAGGCTGGCCTGCCGACTCTGCGCTGCCAGACTGTAATCGCGCAGCACCTCGGCCGTGCTGATAAAAAGTTGTGGGGAAAATTGAATTTGATCTTCTGTGGCTTCTGTTTCTTTTTTCTCCGCGTCAATCATATGAACCTCCAATGGATAAAAATTGATGAATGACTTACATCTCACATTGTATAAATTATTACCTATCACGCAACCACTCTTTCAGGTTGCAAGATTATGTAAGGTTATGATATAACATGGATTGATCCATCTCACGTTAATTTACCCTTGTTTAATCGGCCGCTCCAGCCGACTCAGGAGGAACCACATGTCCAAAAGAGCCTATGACATTCTCCTTATTGTTCTGATAATTGTGACGCTTATCGTCGCTGTTTTATTTGCTCAGGCGCTCTTGGAGTTTTTTGCGGGAATAGGCGGCGGAGATACGCAGCCGACCCCGGTTCCCCCTCCCACCGTCACTGACCCCTGGCAGCGCATCCAGGCTGAGGGCAAAATTATAGTGGGCACTTCCGCCGATTACCCGCCTTTTACCTACTACAACGATGCCTATCAACTTGACGGTTTCGACATCGCCCTGATGCGCCAAATTGCACAGAGTTGGGGCGTACAAGTCGAATTCAAGGATATGGCCTTCGATGGTTTATACGGAGCCATCCAATTAGGCCAGATCGACGCCGCTATCGGCGCCATCTCCAAAACGCCCATCCGTGAACAAGAGGTTGATTTCTCTAATGTCTATTATGTCAGTTCAGACGCCGTCCTGACCAACCAAAATTCGAATATTGTCACGATTACCACTGTGAGCGAAATGGCGAGTTTCCGTGTGGGCGTACAGCGGGGCACAGTCTACGAACGTTGGCTGCAAACCAGCCTGGTTGACACGGGGCTGATGCCAGAAAGCAATTTGCACCGCTACCAACTGGCGGACCAAATCGTGAAGGATGTGCGCGAGGGCCGCATTGATTTGGGTGTGATGGATTTACTGCCAGCGCAAACGGCCGTTTCCGCTGGTGGTCTTAAAATCGTGGGGCAAGGTCTGAACGAAGAACTGTACGCCATTGCCATGCTCAAAGGCGCCAGTACGCTGCAAGGTGAACTCAACAACGCCCTCACCCAATTGGGTAATTCGGGTCAACTCAATGCCCTTATCACCCAATACCTGGGTGTGCTCCCGGATCAAATCCTGCCCACGCCCACCCCACCGCCGGTGACGCCCACGCCGCTGCCCACGGCAACGGCCGTTCCCTGCATCAACGGCATGAAATTCCTCGAAGACCTCAACCTCAACGACAACAATATGCAGTCCCCGCCCAGCATCGCCCCCGGGCAGCCCTTCCGCAAATGGTGGCGCATCCAAAACAGCGGCACTTGCACCTGGGACAGCCGCTACCAGCTCGTTTTCACGGGTGGCAACAACCCGCTGGCGCAAATGGGCGGCCAGCCCACGCCCATCCAGGGCACAATCCTGCCCAACCAGAGCTACGACATCTACGTCGATTTTGTAGCGCCCTTGCAGCCCGGAACCTATCAAAGCTTCTGGTCCATGAGCGATCCAACCGGGCAAACCTTTGGCAGTCGCATCTGGGTCGGTATCACCGTGCCTGCGGCCAGCACCGCCACCCCCGCCGCCACCCAGACGCCCAATCCCAGCATCACGTTCACCGCCAATCCCACCCAAATTAGACAAGGGGAATGCACCACCTTTAACTGGAATGTGGTGGGCGCTTCGGCCGTATTCTTCTACATGCAAGGCACAGCCTGGCAGTCTAACCCGGCGCCGCCCAGCGGAAGCCAAAGCGACTGCCCCGCCTCCACCACCACCTACGAACTGCGCGTTCAGTGGGCAGACGGCTCTGCCGAAGTGCGCCAGATCACGATTTACGTAGAATCATCCCCTGATGCCCCCATCATCTACCGCTTCACGGTTAATCCAGCGCAGGTGGAAGCGGGACAATGTGTCACTTTGAACTGGTGGGTAGAAGGCACAATCAACACGGTGCAAATCCTGAAGGACAATGCCAGCTTGTGGGATGGGGCGCCGGTGGCCGGCAATATGCAGGATTGCCCGCAAACGGCCGGACAGGTGACATACGCCATCAGCGCCAGCGGTCCCGGCGGGACCAGCCGCCAGCAGCAGATCGTGCCCGTCAGCCAACAGCCGCCAAACGCCACGCCCACGCCGCTGCCTACCGCCACGCCACAGCCCAACACGCCAACGGCCGTTCCTCCTACCGCCACCACCCAACCACCCATCATCAACTCCTTCGTGATTCAACCACAGCAGATCGAAGCGGGGCAATGTATACAAGGCAGTTGGAATGTGGGCGGTGGCGCTACCCGCGCCCGCATCTTGCGCAACGGCCAGGCAGTTTTGGATAACGCCCCCTTAAGCGGCAGCGGCACAGACTGCCTCAACGAAGGCGGCGCTTACGTCTACCGCCTGGAGGCCAGCAACAACCTGGGTCAGCAAGTGGCTGAAGAACGCACCGTCACCGTTAGCAGCGCCGTGCCGCCGTTGGCCAATACCAATTGGCAGCTCACCAGCTACGCCGATGGCAGCGGGGCCATGGTCGTGCCCATCGCCGGTACACAACTGACGGCCGCTTTCACCAACAACGGTCATATCAATGGCAATGCCGGCTGCAACACCTATGATGGCTTGTACACTGTCAATAACAGCGCCCTCGCCATCAACAATATGGCTGTAGGACGCCTTGCCTGCATGGACCCGGCCGGCATCATGGAACAAGAAGCGCAATACATCCAACTTCTCCAGCGCAGCGCCACGTATGAGATGGGCAGCAACCAACTGACTATCAGGGATGCTCAAGGGCAAGTTCTACTGCAATTCCAGAGTATGGGAACGGCCGTTCCGCTGCCGGCAGGTGGCTAGTTTTTTAGTCGAGCAATCTGGTAGTTGAGCAGTTTACCGGTGCGTGATGCGTGAAACAGTCTCACGCATCACGCTTTTTTTACATCAAAGCGATAAACCGTTCCATGTAATAAGCGGCCGTTTGCGCTGAGGGGGAGAGATGGGGCAGCATCGATTCAAAACTGTGGTCGCAGCCGGGCAAGGGGATATAAACGGCCGGGACGTTCTGCTGCTGCAAGGCCACCAATAACCGCTCCACTTCTCGATGACTCACCAGTAAATCATGGGTTCCGTGAATAAGCATGGTCGGGGGGCAGTTTGCATCCACATGCGTAATCGGCGAAATCAGGCGGTACATCTCAGGAATATCAGCCACCTCCCCGCCCACCAAACCAGCAATTCCTTGCAACAAATTTGGCTCACCGGTGCGGTTAGCCACGCTTTGCAAGCCACGAGCTACCTGCCTTTGGCGCAGCACATGGAACCGCGCTTCGATATCTTCATGGAGCGCCGCCATGTCCGGGGGGCCATAGTAAGAAATGACCGCTTTAACGGCCGTGTCGCCCGCCAACCCATCCGGCTGCAAGCCTGAATAATTGCCGGTGTAAGCCGCCAGCAGCGATAAATGCCCGCCGGCGGACTGCCCCGCCAGGACAATACGCTCCGGATCAATCTGGTATGTGGCGGCGTTGGCTTTGAGCCAGATGATGGCTCGCTTCACATCCATCACCATACCGGGCACAGAGGTTTTGGGATTGAGGGTGTAATCGATGTCCATGATCAGGTGACCCTGGGCAGACAATTGGCGGAAGTAAGGGAACTTGGCGATATTGCGCTTGCCAAACGTCCAGGCTCCGCCATGCATATAAATCAGGGCCAGCCCACTGGCGGCCACAGTGGGCAGCGGGCGCATAATATCGGCGTAAAGCTGCTCATGGTCTGGGGTGTCGGGATTGCTGCCATAGGGCACATTCCATTCCACAGGGCCATGGGCGGGCGGCAACATAAACGGCCGCCAGCGACGAGGCGACAAGTTCGGTTTTATGGTTGGCGGGATATCAGCTTCCCAATCAGGGCCAAAAGCGTGTGCAAAATCTCGTTCGTGGGGGGTGGTGACATCGATGACGTGTTTAAGGGAAACGGCCGTTCCCGTCATCCCCAGCAGCGCCAGCAGCCAATCGCGTCGTTTCAAGCCCACCAATCCCACGATGACGCTCCACACCATCAACAGGGGCGATAAGGCATCCGCCAGCAGCTTGGGCAGCCACAGCAAAAAATGCAGAGGCCCATTTTGGGGGTTAAGCAAAACAGAATGGGCGATAGCCGCGACCACCAGGGCAAAATAGCGCATAATCAGGCTCCTGCCAGCGGCTCAACCGGCGGCAGCGGTTGGCTCTGGACAAAGGCAGCCACCAAACTGGCGGTTCTATCCACATTGGGCGTGCCATCCGGCTGCGTGGTGTGGCGGTCAAAATAATCCCCCTTGCCGGTGTGGATCATCGGTCCCGGATCGACAACGGTGATGCGGCCGTCCGCTTTGGCTTGATTCCAGGCGGAGTAACGCGCCATTTTCCAGCGGCCTGGATAAAGCAATTCACCAATCTTGGGGAATTTGTCTTTGGAACTTTGCAGGTGGTAAAACTGCTCCACCGAGGCAATACCAGGATCATCGGAGATCACGCCGCCAATGGAAGCGACATAGATGGGAGCGTTGAGCGCCTGGCGCAAATAAGGCACGACGCCCACCGCAATCTGGCCGCCACCGCTCCAACCCATGACAGTGATGGGCTTGCCACTGCCGATGTCGTAACCATGTTTGAGCAGGCTAATGGCGATTTCGCGGGCTACGCCCATATTGTAAATAGGGCCATACCGATGATCCCCGGAGACGGCCACTTGCAGCACATTGCGCACAAAGATTAAGGCGGTCAACAGGCTGCCGCGCCGGCGCAGCCGGCTATTATGAATGCGCCGCCACAACCAGCCCAACGGCCGTTCCCCATTCAGCGGATTGTTACTCACAGAGAAGGGAAATACGTCGTCTATTATCACCGCGTCTGGTACCAGGGCTTGCAGCCGTTCTAAAAAGCCCCGCTCTCGTTTGGAAATATCAACTGCGGAGACGCCGCCAACGGCCGTTAAATAAACCAGGTAATAGCTGCCATCCACCGTCGTCACCGAGCGGCGGTCGGGCAGACCGGCGGCTGGCTCTTGCAGCGTCACCCGTTTCTTAGACCAGCCCGCCCACCAGCCCAACGCTTCCAACGGGGAGAGCAACGCCATGACAAAGAGCAAAAGGCCGCTAAAGCCGAGCAGGCATAAAAGCGGTTGTATGATAAAGCTCATGAATCGGCCTCGTTTTCCCACGCTTGCACCGACTGGCGCATCCTGTCTGCAAATTCAGTGACGATGTCCTCGGTATCGACCATCTCATATTTACCGGAAGTGATGCGCCACAACCAGCGCTCAACGGCCGTTATCATTGGAAGGCGCACGATCAATTCCAAGATCAGCCAGCCCAAAAGGCTGCATACAATCGCCTCAAACCAGCCAAAGGCAAACAACGCCTGCACCGCCATGAGCAAAATGAGCAAAATCCAGATGCGCAGCGCCATGTAGATGATATTGCCCAAATAAGGGAGCAGCACCAAAAAGCCATACAGCAGCGGGGCATAACTAAGCGCCACAACGATAAACACATTGCGAAAGGATTGCTGCCCGCCAAAGAGGAAAGTAGCCAACAGCCAAACGGCCGTGGCCCACAAATAAACGCCCACCACCAGCAGCGCCGCCGAAAGCAGCAGGCTCAAGACAAAACGACGGCGATCTACCCGGTTAGCAAACAGCACCACGCTCTGGCCGATACTGAGGGAAAGTGTGCCTAAAAACAGCACTGCCAACGACAAACGGCCGCCGCCATCCTCGGTCAGGACGACCAGATAGATGTCCGCATTAAAAAACAAGACGCCATTGATCACGACCCATAAGGCGGCTAAAAAACCAGAGAGGGTGGAAACGTCGAAATTATACATATTTGTGAGAAGAGATCGTATCTTCTCAATAAACTGGGAGATTACAAAAGTTTTGGCATCAGAGTGTTCATACAAAGCTAATTCTAAAACTTTTGTAATCTTTGCCCCCAAATATTGAGATGTTACAAGAGATCGCTTAAAATCGGCGACTGAGACAACTGAACCATATTGTTGTCATTATTTTGCGGTGGGGGCAACGGCCGTTACCAGCCCCGCTCGTCTGGAAGCCAGGAAAATCAACGCCACTGCTCCCATACCGACAAAGGTAATGGCAAAACTGATGGCCCAACCGGCGTAGGGAATGGCAATCAACAACACCAACAGCGTCAGACCCAGCAGCAGCGCCCAGATGCGGCGCTGCGCCCGCGGCCAAAAACGGTGCAGCAGCCAGCGCCCGCCCCAGTAAGCCACAATCACTTTGCTGGCGTAGGCCACCAGCGTGACAAACAGCCAGAAAGCGAGGCTTAAGCTGGAGAGCGTCAAGCCCCACCAGGTCCAGGCCAGCCCCCAAAAGGTCAGCGCCGCCAGACCAATGCCCACGGCGCACAGCAGCACAAAGAGGAGCAGCGTCGCAATAAAGCCGACAATGTAAAAAACAAGACCGGCGCCAAAGGTAGCAAACGGCCGTTCCCCCACCTTATCCGCCCAGCTTTCATGCAGCGCCGGCAGCCACCAGAGCATCAAAATGCCCACTAACAGGTAACTGGTAAACAGGCGGGTATGAGTTAACAACCACGCCACCGTCACATTGGCTTCGGCTTCGCTCACTTCGGCGCCATCCTGAGCGCGGACGCGGTAGCTGCTGGAGCGCTCACGGGTATCAAAGGTGATTTGCGGTTCTAAAAAAGCCACCGACTTGCCGGTCGTGATCTGGTTGACATTGTTCATCACCCAGCGGATGACTTCCAGGATGCCGCTGATCACCACCGTGTCACGCTGCACCACATTGCCGTCAAAACGCACACCGAGCGTCAAAGCCATCAGATCGCGGCCAATGGTGGCCCCTTTTTCGACGAGTAAACTGGCGGCCACCACGTAGAGAGTGCGATCTACCTGGCCTCCTTCATGCAACTGTGCGGAAACGGCCGTTACATAGCCGCTGCCCTGCACCTCTCCGGCGATGATCACCGTCTCCGCCAACGCAAAGAGGCTGCCTTCAACCGTGCCGTTGATCGTCACCGTTTTGCCGACGACAAACAGATCGCCTTCGATGACGCCGTTAACCATGACAGCGGTTCCATTCATGATGGCGTCATTTTCCACCACTTCACCCAGCGCCACTTTCTCGCCCATAAAGATGCCATCGGCGCGGACCGATTGGGTGATAGCCAAGAAAATCAGGGCCAGCAGCAGCAAAACGGCCGTTTTCACCTGTGTTTGTTTAATCAACATCTATCCCTCCGTTATCTTCCTGCAATTGTATTTGCGCCCAGATCGGAAAATGGTCACTGGCTTTTGTTTCAGAATAAACTCCATTGTCTACCGGAGTGAAGCCTCGAGCAAACAAGTGGTCGGCGCTGATGGGCAGCCCGGCCACTAACACCGAAGCGCCAGCCGACACTGGTTCCAGACCGCCGGCGGCCATCAATTGCGCCAAATCAGTTCCATCTGCGTCTGTAATCGTATTAAAGTCGCCGCCGATAATCACCCTATTTGCCTCTGAGCGGGCCATTATGTCATCGACAATGGCCTGCGCCTGGGCCTGGCGCATTCCGGCCGGCAGCCAGGCCGTTTCGGTATGCACACTGTAGACCTCTATCTCCTGACCTGCTACGGAAATGGTGGCGTATACCGCATTGCGCCGTTGTTCATTGCTGGGGTTTCTATGGGGCAAAAGCAGTTTGCCATCAGTGACAATGGGCCATTTGCTCAAGATGGCGTTGCCAAAGTTACGTCCATGATAGCTGTGAACGGACATCGGGTAGGTAACGTAGTTATAACCCAATTCCTGCGCCATGGCCGCCACGCCGGTTTCATCCATTTCTTGCAGCAGCAATATATCAGCGTTGTGCAGAGTGGGATTATTTTTTAACTCGGTAACGGCCGTTTCCACCGCCAGCCCATAGCGAATATTCCAGGTGACAACAGTGAGGACGCCATCAAAAAAGGGCGGCGGCGGGGCAAACTCGCCGACAAAGCGGGGGCCGGCCGGATCGGTGTAATTCTGCATGGAGCGTACCTCCCGCCCCCACAAAACAGCCAGGAGGAGAACGGCCGTCATCACCCCAAAAACCAAACTATGTCGTCGTTTCAACATGGCTCACCTGCAAGCAATCGCTTCCAACTGCGCCAGGCTCTCCCGCGTGCCCAGCACAATCAACTCGTCGCCGGCTTGCAAATAAGTGCTGGCGTCGGGAATCACGGTGGAACCCCGTTTGCCCGCCGGCCCTTCTCGATGGCGCACCGCCACCAGCGTCACGCCAAAACGACGGCGTACGTCGATGTCACCCACCGTTTCACCCGTCAATTCAGAATCGGCGCTGATCACCAGTTCTTCCACCCATACTTCCACGCCATCATCCAGGGTAGCGATCTCAAAAAAATCAGTGACATGGGGGCGAATGGCAATATTTGCCATGTAACGGCCGCCAATCTGGTAAGGAGAAACGACGCGGTTCGCGCCGCCCAGCAGCATCTTCTTTTCATTGCCAGGGGCCACGCTGCGAGCGATGATAAACAGGTCTGGATTCAAAGCCCGCGCCGACAAGACGATAAACAAGTTAACGGAGTCATCTCCGGCCGTCACCAACATGCCTTTGGCCCGCGTCACCCCCGCCTGGTGCAGCACATCATCGTCGGTGGCGTCGCCATCGATGACGAGCATATCCGAGTAATCAGTCAACACAGTCGAGTCTGGCGCTTTTTCAATGGCCACAAACGGCCGTTTCACATCCAACAAGGCCACAGCCGCGCTCAAACCCACCCGTCCCAAGCCGCAAATAATATAATGATCTTGCATTTTGTTCACACTCCGCATCGTATTACGCTGCCGCCATTGGCGCAAATAATCTTGCTCCAAAAAATATTGCACCATCGTGCGCAGCCCATAAGCCAACGCGCCAATGCCCAGGAACATCAAGAGAATGGTAAAGCTCCGTCCGGCGCTGGAAAGCGGGCGCACTTCGCCAAAACCAACCGTACTCAAGGTGATCATAGTCATATAAGCCGCATCTAAAAAGGACCACCCTTCCAGCAGCATATAGCCGCCAGCGCCAAACAGAAACAAGGCCACCACCATCAAAAATAGGAGAAAGATACGGTTGAACGGCGATTTCTTCATGCAGTCACTTAAGACCTGGCCTGGAGTTCTGGCGCTAATCCAGAAAACAGCCGCCATTGACCAGGCAGTGCAGCGCTTCTTCATGCAGACGGCGCAGCATGGGCGGCGAGGCGGCAATCACTTCCGCCGGGGTGAGCCAGGCCATATCGCGCAGTTCGCTCGTTTGCATGAGGGGTTCTCCGCCTATCAGCCGCGACAAAAAGAGCGTGCCTACGTTTTTCACCTGGTCCCCGTTGGGGAAGGTATGATGGTATTGGGACGAAGAGTAGACAGCCAGGATGCGCTCCGGCTGCACCTGGTAGCCCGTTTCCTCAAATGTTTCACGAACGGCCGTTTGCGCGGCATTTTCGCCAATATCTGAATAACCGGCGGGAAAGGTCCAGGCGCCATCATCGGCTCGCTGAATCATTAAGAAACGGCCGTCATCCCGGCGCACGGCAGAAGAAGCGCCCACAGCCACAATGCGCTCATGCCCTACATAGCGGCGCATCAGGGCGATCTGATCCACGATGGCGTCGGCGGTAAAGGGGGACGTAAAGGCGGGCAGGCCACCTCGCGCCGCATCCGCCAACATGGTACGATACCAGGGCAGCAGGGGCATCGTCGCACTTTCCGCCAGCGTGTAAAAACCTTGGGCGCTCGTCTCCACAAAGTCCGGCTGCATGACGCCACCGGTAAGCCTGCCCGTAAGAGAAACCGTATATTGTTGAACATGGTCCCCATTCGGATAAACGACCTCAAAACAGGGATGTGTGTACACGCCAACGATACGCAGTTTACCAGCAGACAGACCCGTTTCTTCCGTCAATTCCCGCTGAGCGCATTGCCGGATATCTTCGTCTAATTCCAGGACGCCGCCCGGCAGCCCCCATGCTTCAAAATCTGTACGTTGCTGCAAGAGGAAACGGCCGTTATCATCCACCAGAATCACCGTGGCATACACCAAAAAAATCTTCTGAGCGCCCACATGTCGCCGAATCCATTTCACATAAGACATGGGCGAAGTCTACTTTATTCACATCTCCTTAACAAACAGATGGCCCGTTTGCCGATATGCTACTCAGTAACCCAGAAGTTCAACTTCCTTGAGAAGGTGAACTTCTAAATGGAAGAAGAGTTAACGACAGCTCCCTCCCGACTGTCTGCCACTGTGAACGATAATCAATCATCCCTCAGCCGACTGTACCACAGCCTCGGCGCAAAAATAATTATCCCCTACCTGCTGCTAACCCTCACCGTAGCCGGCATTGGCGCCTTTTTGCTCACCACCTTCATCACCGACACCCTCAATGAACGCCTCACCAACCAGTTGATAGACGCCGGCCGCGTCGTCTCAGAGCGCATGGTTAATTATGAAGAAGAGCGGCTAAACACGCTGCGACTGGTGGCCGGCACCCAAGGCGTGGCAGACAACCTCATCCATGACAACGCCGACGCCCTGGAAACATTGGTGCTGCCCCTCATTCTCAACAACGACGCCGATGCCGTCGAACTGCTCAATATGGAGGGCACGGAGGTATATGGCTGGCAGCGTATCCCCGGCGCGCCCCTCTCAGACGCCATCACCCGCAGCGGCAGTGATTTTGCCCACCTGGCTGATGTGCAATTTGTCTTAAACGGCCAGACAGATGAGTTTGGCGACAAGAGCGTCTTCCTCAGCGAGACGCCGGAAGGCCACATCTTGTTTACCATTGGCCCGGTGTTTGACGCCGACGGCCGACAGGTGGGCGCAGCGCTGGTGGGCAGCTATTTGCGCTTCATGACTATCGATCTCACTGAAAACGCCGTGGCCAGAGTCACGTTTTACGATAAAAATGGCGTGGTCATTGACACCACCTTAGGCAGCGCCACTGAACTCTCCTCGTCACTGGCGGAAAACCCTGAAGAATTGGCGCTCGTCCGGGAGCAGTTGCAGCTCAGCCCAGAACGGGTGCAGGTGGTACGCGCCAAAGCGCAAACAGAAGTACCCATCGCCGATGTCACTTTGCTCAGCCAGGAATATTCACTGGCCTATGGCCTCTGGCGGCTGCGTGACCAAACGTTTGGTCTTTTCAGCGTGGCGCTGCCCACCAACTTTTTACCCACCATTCAAAATACCGGTCGGAACGGCTTTTTTGTTCTTTTTACCTTGGCCACCCTCTTTGTATTGACAGTCGGATTTACCATCACCCGGCGCATCACGAATCCATTGGGCCAACTGATACACACGGCAACGGCCGTTGGTGAAGGCGACCTGGAACAGCGTACCGGTATCCACTCCCCAGATGAAATCGGCCAATTAGCCACCTCCTTCGATCTCATGACCACCCGCCTCTCGCAGCGCACCGACCAACTGATGCGGCGCAGCACCGAACTGGAGACCATCCTCAACAGCATCGGTGATGGCGTCATTCTCTTAGATACCACAGACAATATCGTCACCGCCAACACCGCTGCCCAACGCCTGCTTTCAGACCTCTCATATGACTTTTTTGCCAGCGGTCCCTTCCGTGAATTACCAGAAGAAGGGGATGAATCAACGACCATTGCACCTGGTGACACGGCCGGCGCTGACGCCCAACCGCTGCACCGGCAATACCAGATTGGCAACCGCACCTTGACCACATTGGCCTCACAAGTGGAAACAGACGAGGGTGAGCTGCTCGGCTCCGTCATCATCTTGCGTGATATTACCCGCGAGGTGGAAGCAGAAAATTTGAAGGACGCCTTTATCACCAACATCTCTCATGAGCTACGTACGCCGCTGACCGTGATAAAAGTGTATGCAGACTTGCTGCAAAAAGCGGGAAACGGGACGTTAAGCGACCGGCAAAGCCAATTCATCCATAATATTGATCGCAGTTCACGCCAGTTAGAAAATCACATTTCGCAGTTGATTACCATTTCAGAAATTCAGGCAGGCTCTTTGCAAACCAACAGGAAACGCCAGGATTTCAGGGTATTGGTGGAGAAGGCGGTGAAAAATTGGCGCAATCAAATGGAAAGCAAAGGCATCCAATTGAGCGTGAATATGCCAGATGCGCCTCTTTTTATATCGGCCGAGAAGTCGCAGTTGGGTTGGGCGGTGGAAAGCCTGCTCAGTAATGCTCACAATTACACTCCGGCCAACGGGGAAGTAATGGTCACGGTGCGGGCAGAACAGAGAAACGCCCGGCTGGAAGTAAAGGACAGCGGTATTGGCATTGCGGCCGCAGATCAGGCGCAGTTATTTAACCGTTTTTTCCGGGCGAAAAATTCTTTGAACTTTGAAACACGCGGCGTGGGTTTAGGTTTATTTATTGCGCGTTCCGTGGTCGAAAAACATCAAGGACGTATCGAAGTGAGCAGTGAATTAGGAAAGGGCAGTGTCTTTACCATCACGCTGCCATTGGCAGAACCATGAGCCGTACAGAAACGGAAACGGTTATCTCCAATAAAACAAGGCAACAAAGTGGTTTGGCCCTGTTCTTCCTCGCTGCCCTTCTCGCTAATTTCTTTTGTATCTTTTCCGGTTTTTGGCTGGCTATTCTGCTAAATACGCCTGAAGATGCCAGAGCCTCGCTCCTGGCCCAACGGCAGGCAGATTATGGCGCGAAGGAAGGGCTGATCTTTGCCCCGGTTGATCCAGGCATCATTGATCGATTGGCGACAGATGAGGCTCATTTACGGGTTACGCCATCCGGTGATTCCCCGGGCAATGGCAGCGCAAAGAGTACGCCTGAAGGCATCGTGCCGCTGCCGCCGACGCCAACGGCCGCTACCCCCACCACCCACGCCAATACCCCCCAACCATCCCCCACAGAAACGGGAACGGGAACGGCCGTTCCCCGCACCACCGCCACCACCACGCCAGCCGGCGACGCCACCAGCCCGCCAACCAACACGCCCCAAGCCACAATAAAACCCACCAATACCGCCGTAAGCAGCCCCACATCCACGCCAACCCTCACCAACACCCCGCCGCCAGGGGCCACATCAACACCCACCCCCAAACCCAGTAACACGCCGTCGTCTACCCACACCCCACGCCCCACATTGACCCCTCAGCCGACCAACACACCCCATCCCACTCATACGCCCCGCCCCACCAACACGCCTCAGCCGACCAACACACCTCAGCCTTCCAGTACGCCTCAACCATCCAGCACACCTCAACCATCCAGCACGCCTCAACCTTCCAGCACGCCTCAACCCTCCAGTACGCCTCAACCCTCCAGCACCCATACCCCGCAGCCCACCTTCACGCCCATACTATTGGAAACCAGCACCCCACAAGTACCGTAACTTCCTAACAACGAGGCGCATTATCCAAACGCTCCTGTGCCAGAAGTTTCACCGCTGCGAGGCGTACTTGCGCCGCCACATGCCCTCATTTGAACAGCGCCCGCTTTTGATTTATTCTCCACGAGGTAACTATAGAAACGGTCATATCTGTGACCGAAGGCAAACAAAAAATACGTGTTATACTGGCAACGAACATAATCTGACATTTTTACTAGAGGTGGCACGGTCAGAAAGTAGCCCTTCGGGACTGAGATGCGGCCACAGTGAGTATAGAATCCCCACCCAAACCTCTCCAGAGGACCCCGGGATTCTACGACAGAGGAGAGTGAGTAAGCATGGTAAAAGCATTACTAAATAAGTTGGGACTGCAAGCCGTTAATGCCGGCGCTTGTGTGGGGCCAGATGGCTGGCTGGAATCAGAAGGAAAAACGTTCACCTCTTATAATCCAACCACGGGCGAAGCGATTGCCCAAATTGTACAAACATCTCCCGTGGTTTATGAGAAAGTGGTGGCCCACGCCCAGGATGCTTTTGTGCAATGGCGAGATATGCCAGCGCCCAAACGAGGGCTGCTGGTGCGTGATTTAGGGCAAGCGCTGCGTGACCAGATCGAGCCGTTGGGCGAATTGATCAGCCTGGAGATGGGTAAGATTCGGGCGGAAGGCATTGGCGAGGTGCAAGAAGCGGTGGATATTTGTGATTTCGCCGTGGGGCTTTCGCGGCAGTTATATGGCCTGACGATGCATTCGGAACGGCCGTTTCATCGCATGTATGAGCAGTGGCACCCCCTCGGTCCCATTGGCGTGATCACCGCCTTCAACTTCCCGGCGGCCGTCTGGTCGTGGAATGCAGCCATTGCGGCGGTGTGCGGCGATATAATCATTTGGAAGCCGTCGGAACTCTCGTCGCTGGTGGCTATCGCCGTGCAGCACATCGCCAACCGGGTCATGGCCGACCACGGCGTCAGCGGCGTCTTCAGCCTGGTGACGGGCGCGGGCGACATCGGCCGCCTGCTGACGGAAGATGCGCGGCTGCCGTTGATCTCCTTCACCGGTTCCATCCCCACCGGGCGCAAAGTGGCGCAAACGGTGGCCGGCCGCCTGGGGCGGTCGCTGTTGGAATTGGGCGGCAACAACGCCATCATCGTGGAAAAGGACGCCGATTTAGACCTGGTGGTGCGCGGCGTCTTGTTTGGGGCGGTGGGCACGGCCGGACAGCGCTGCACCTCTACCCGCCGCTTAATTATGCACAAAGAAATCGCCGCTGAACTGACGGGGCGGCTGGTGGATGCCTACAAACAAGTCCCGCTGGGCGACCCATTGCATGAGGGAACTTTGATGGGGCCATTGGTGACGGAAACGGCCGTTTCCCACATGCTCGCTTCTCTAAAACAAGCCCGGCAAGAAGGCGGCGTCATTCTGGTTGGGGGCAAAACGCGGCCTGATCTCGGCCCCCAATTCGTGGAACCGACCCTGGTAAAAATGCCGGCGCAAAGCGATATTGTCAAAACCGAAACTTTTGCCCCCATCCTCTACCTGCTCGAGTATGAAAGCCTGGATGAAGCGATTGCCCTGCACAACGGCGTACCCCAAGGACTCTCCAGCGCCATTTTCACCAATTCCCTGCGCACTGCGGAAGCGTTCCTCAGCGCGGCCGGCTCCGACTGCGGCATCGCCAACGTCAACATCGGCACCTCTGGCGCAGAAATTGGCGGCGCATTTGGCGGCGAAAAAGAGACGGGCGGCGGCCGTGAATCCGGCTCCGACGCCTGGAAAATCTACATGCGCCGCCAGACCAATACCCTCAACTGGGGCAAAGAACTGCCTCTGGCGCAGGGCATTGAGTTTGGTTAATTTGGGTTATTCATTACAAAGATACATAGGAATAAAGGGACAAAGAAAACCCTTTTTCCTTCGTATCTTTGTATCTTGTCAGCCAGGCGCTGTAAGTCACCGCCAGTCTGCTATAATAGTTGTAAAAAAGGTGAGACTTATGCTAAAAACCCGAGAACGCATTATCACTGCCCAAGAATTGGCAGAAAGTACACAGAAAGCGATTAGCAATGCCCAATCGGAGCCATTGGTTGTCACGGAAAACGGCCGTCCTGCTGCTTATTTGATCAGCGTGGATTTGTTCGATGCGATTATCGACCAACTATCCAATCTTAATGATACAGAGCTGCGAGCTAATATCGATGCTGGAGAACAGCAATTTGCGCAAGGCGCTTATAAAACATTGGTCGAAGCTGCTAATTTAGCAGAACAAGCCTGGCAAATTCAGGAATTGGCTGAATGACAGAAATATTGCTCTCTGATTTGGCAGTGGCACAGCTAAAAGAGATGCCTCCACCAGTTGTCGAGCAATGATCGAAGCATTGCAACGATTACGCACTTTCCCCCAATCCGTCCCCACCATTTCATTAGAAGGCTACGAAGCATACCGCCAGTTAAATATCCGGTCGTTTCGCGCCGTTTATCGTTTCACAGAAGAAGACAATCTCGTGCGCGTTTATTGCATCCTGCATGGTCGTCGCCGTTTGCCAGCCTCAGAGTTCTTGCGACACCAGATTTTCTAACGACTTGGCAGACGGGGCTTGGCATTGTAGGAAACGGCCGTTATGCCCTACCAACAACGTACACACTCCGTATGACAGCAGTTGGGCAGGACAAAACGGTATGGTGGATAGTAAGGGTGACATGAAGTGAGTTTGGCTTAATCTACCTATCAGGAGTGTTCTTAATGACAAGTCGACATTTTCCTCAATTGTTGCCGTTTTCTTCAAAATCTATCCTAATTATTGCAACCATCGTAAGCATCCCTTTTTTAACATTTTATTGGCTGTCTTTGAGTTACTTTATTCCGGATGCCCTGATATCAAGTCGATCTAATGTAATAAATGCTTTATCAATCATACTTTACTTACCCTTTGCATTTTTTGCTTACACGCTTTTTAGTAACTTTTACGTGTACCTTTTGGTCTCTATAGCCAGCCTCTCGCTCGTCATCATTGGCATGATAAAAGCACGGTCAAACAAGCTGTTTCTTGCATGGGGGATAATTCTTATCGGCAGCATCATCGCCTTCCCCTTCATTTTTCGCTACCAACCGGGGCTAGGAGCTGCGCCTGGATATAAAATGCAATTGGTGACTGATCCTGGCTTTGGAAAAGGGGTCGTTAAAGCATCCCAAAATTTAGCGGAAATAACACCATGCAATTATGAGTTACTTGGCTGGGATACAGACAATTGGCTTTATTATCAGGAAACGTGTGCCACGAAAACGCAAACTTGGAAATATTCTCCGTACCAGGCGAACAGCCACACACAAACTATTCAGCAAATTGCGCTCAATTCTGCAACCGTTTCTGAAAATAACGCATTAGATATGGTACGCGCCTATGGTGTAAGACCAGAAAGCGCCGAACTCAACACGAGATCTGTTAACTTAAAAAGCGAGGGATTCGTTTCACCCGATAATCGTTGGACAGCTATCGTTTCGCAACATGTTTATGGCACTCAAGATATTCTCATTCTGACAAATGTTGAGTAACGCTCCCCATTATTTATCAGGAAACCATCTGGGCAACATCAACCATCGGTGTCGATGAGGTGGCGCAAGCCTTTGGCTAAATCGAGGCGTGAAGGCAAGAGCAAGGCGAAATGATATAGCATTGGAGCTTGCCACCCATCTTTAATCTTCTAATACATCGTATTGCCATTTTCAGATTTTTCAGGGATTTCCTGCAACACATCCCAATGCTCAACAATCTTGCCGTTTTCATCAAACCTGAAAAAATCCATCGTGACATACTCGATGCCACTGGGCCAGATTTGATGCGTATGAAGCGCCACTAAATCACCTTCTGCGATTGAGCGCACGAATTCAATGCTTTTTTCAGGGTATTCTTTTGCCATTCTTTCAAAGTAGGCAATAAACGGCTCTTTGCCATTGCCGACCAGAGGGTTATGCTGAATATACTCAGCGCCAACATATCGTTCTACCGCTTGACGAGGTTGACCATCATAGGCCATTTGGTAATAGGCAATTGCATTTTTCTTGTTTTGTTCGAGGTTCATATCCCTTAAATTTCCTTTTAATAAGCAGGCAAAAATAAGTTAACGGTTTCCAGAATGAACCAATCTCGTTACAGATTAAGAAATTAAATCGGTAATTTCTAAGCCTACAAGGATTGGGAAATAAAAGCGGATTCTAGACCTACGAATCCCTATCTTTCTGAATCCTTGTAGTCACCATCTATTACCGAAATAAATATTTAAAGTGCAAGGAGATTGGTTCATTCTGGCCAAGTTAAAAACGACGCTTACTCACTTGTTTGAAAATTTAGACGCTCAATGCAATTGCCATCTTACCTGACCTGGGCAAGCCAAAACCAAAAAGGTACTGACAGCTCATTACAGTTTTGGTTTTTAAGCTGGAACTGCTTCAGCTTGCTGTATCAATTCCAATTCAATACCGATTGAGATCTTGTCGCTGACCAAAACACCACCTGTTTCCAATGCTTGATTCCAGGTGAGATCCCAATCTTTACGATTGATGGTGGCTGAGGCAGAGAAACCTGCGCTTGTTGTCCCCCAAGGGCTTTTTGCCTGTCCTGCGTAATTCACATCTAAAACGACGGGTTTGGTGATGCCGCGAATCGTTAACTCACCATAGAGCAACCCTTCATCCACATCATTTTGTTCAACTTTGGTACTTTTGAAGCGCATTTCAGGGTGAGTCGCCACGTCAAAGAAATCGGGAGAGCGTAAATGATCATCACGCTGCTGCTCGTTGGTATTGACGCTTGCCAATTGCACGGTTACATCCACTGTTGTGTTTGTAGGATTTTCGGGATCGAAGTTAATAATGCCGCTCCACTCGTCAAAGCTGCCCCGTACTTTTGAAATCATCATGTGCCGTACCGTAAAGTTAATCTCGGAATGTGCATAATCAATTTGCCAGTTCATCTGTTATAATCTCCTTGTTGTTTAAGTAAAGTAGTTAGTTTTATTTGCAAGTGGACTTTAGTCCGCTTATCTGATAGAATAATAACGGACTTGAGTCCACTTGTCAAGGATTGATCTCAGATTCTACTATTTCAATCAGGTAAACAGAACCCATGACTTCTAATTCACGCACCATCCCACTCGGAAACATTGACGAAGACGGCCGTTCTGAACGCAAAGACGCCGCCGCCAACCGCCTCCTCATCCTGAGAACCGCTGAAACCCTGTTCGCAGAGCGAGGTGTAGCCAATGTGTGCATGGCTGATATTGCGCAGGCAGCCGGAGTGGGCAAAGGTACGCTCTATCGGCGCTACGCCAACAAAGCCGAACTATGCCTGGGGCTAATGGATGAGCAGATGGCCTCATTCCAGAATCAAATGTTGGCTGAGTTTCGCAGCATGTCGGCCAATAATGTGCCCAAAATGGCACAGCTTGAATTTTTCATTGACGCGCTGGTGCATTTTACCGATGCCCATTCGCCGCTGCTCACTGAAGTGCAAAGTGAAGGCTTGTTTCAAGCAGGACGCAGCACTGAAATGCCCCATTTCTGGCAGTACATGACGGTGAACGGCCTATTTCAGGCGGCCATCGCTGATGGCGAAATCCCGGAAGGGCTGGATACGGAATATCTGGCGGATGCTATTTTGGCGCCGCTTATGGCCGATATTTTCCGCTTTCAGCGTGAAGTACGCGGCTTTTCGTTAGAAAGAATCAGCGAGGGCTTGCGGATATTGATTGCCGGTCTGCGCTATTGTGTGGAGTAGTCTGGTAGTCTGGTAGTCTGGTAGTCTGGTAGTCTGGTAGTCGAGTAGTCTGGTAGTCGGGTAGTCTGGTAGTCGGGTAGTCTGGTAGTCGGGTAGTCTGGTAGTTGGGTAGTTGGGTAGTGGGGTTAGAGGATCAGAGGCTGGC
>CAZXVH010000005.1:47158-54914 GCA_964643965.1 uncultured Ardenticatenaceae bacterium | reverse complement strand
GGGTAGTCTGGTAGTTGGGTAGTTGGGTAGTGGGGTTAGAGGATCAGAGGCTGGCGCTGGTGTGACGAACGGCCGTTTTTCAGTTACACTCTCGTCTTATCCCTATTCAGGAATCAATTTGCATGGATAATCTCGTCGGCCCTCGCCTCTTTCACATCACCCGTCTTTTGCTTTTAGGGACGCTGCTCATCCTGTCTACCCTGATCTACCTGGCGGAAAATTTCACGGGCGCGGAGGCAGAAACGGCCGTTAATACCCCCCTTGCCCCACCCACAAAAACGGCCGTTTCCCCTGAGAAAGAGCCGCTTAATCTGGCTCACTTCCTGCAAAAAAGCCGGGTTGAAACAGTACCGACGATCCCCATCACCCAAACCAATCCCGCTTATGGTCTCAACCGTATCAGCAATTCAGAGCAGGAAGCCGTGCCCGAATCACAATATCAAAACGGCCTGGCCACCGGCGCCACCTGGGATCGCTGGCCCCTCTATTGGAACCGAATTGAGTTTCCCGCGCCGGCAGAATTTCACTGGGAGTATCAGGACACGGCCGTTATCGGCGTCATCAATCATGGTCTCAAACTTAACGCCATTTTGCTCGGTACGCCTGATTTTTACCGCACCGATTCCAATGGCGCTCAGATCAAACGCCCCACCCCCGAACTGCCCAGTTATTCCCCGCTGGCGCTGGCCGAACCCCAAACCGGCGTCCCCCTCGGTTTATATGAACCTGTCTTCGCAGACGGCGATGAACCGGGGCCTGGCAAAACTATCAACCCAAATAACGTATGGGCGCGATTTGTGGCAACGGCCGTTAACCGTTACAAACCCGGCGGCGACTTAGCCCAAGAAGAAAATTGGCCGGACGGCATAGGCGTCACCCATTGGGAAATGTGGAACGAGCCAGACCTCATCCATTTTTGGGACGGCAGCGCCGAAGAGTACGCCCGCCTGCTTAAAGTAGGCTATCTCGCCGCCAAACACGCCGACCCCGACGCTCAGATCATCTTTGGCGGCCTGGCAGACATTTACAGCCATCCCGCAGACATCCCCTTCCTCACCGCCGTGCTGACCCTCTTCGACAGCGACCCCCTGGCGCAAACAAACAATTACTTCCACAATATCATCGCCGTCCACAACTACAGCTATGCCTATCGCTCGTGGAAGGCCGTCTACATCAGCCAGGCGCGGTTAGACGCCCGCCAATTAGACAATGAAATCTGGCTCAACGAGACCGGCGTCCCCGTTTGGGATGATTATCCCGGCCCGGTCTGCGATCCAAACAGCGCCTATCGCGCCACCATGACGGAACAGGCCGATTTTGTCATCCAAACGGCCGTTTACGCCCGTTACGTGGATGTAGACAATCTCTTTTTCTTCTCGCTTTATGATGAATGCGGTAATTCCCCCAGCGGCTTTAATCCCCCCTACTTCCCCCCGGAGCAATGCGCCAGCAATCCGCCGCCACCCAATTATGCCGGCGACGCCTTTGGCCTCTTCCGCAACCGCAACCGCCCCGATGCCTTCTGCGCTACCCACCATCCCCAACCCGACACGGCGCGGCCGGCTTTGGCCGCCTTCCAACTCTTAACCCGCTACTTTGTAGATGTAGAACCTACCTGGCGCAGCCGGCCGGGCGGCTCCACCCCTTACAATGGCGTCCAAGAATGGTTTGCCTTTTACAAACCCTCCACCGGTGAACGGGTGTTGGCTTTGTGGTCTCTGGTGGGGGAGGCGCAAACGGCCGTCCTGCCCACCACCCACAGCCAGCAAACCGGTATGCTCATCACCCCAGATGGCGTCAGCCAAACGATCACGGCTACCAACCAGGTTTTTACCCTCACCCTGCCCGCCGCCACCAACAACAACACCCCCACCGGCACGGCCTACAACCCCATCGGCGGACGGCCGTTTTTACTCATTGAACCAGATGATCTGCCGCCAGAAACAACCATCACCGCTCCGCTGGCAGCGGCCGTCAACGTCATGGTTTCCTGGACGGGCAATGATTTGGGCAGCAATATCGCCAATTTTGACCTCACCGTCTCCGAAAACGGCGGTCCGGCTCTACCCTGGCTTGTGGAGACAACGGCCGTTTCCGCCACCTACGCCTCTCTCACCGAAGGCAGCACTTATATCTTCACCGTTTACGGCCGGGATCAGGCCGGCAATGTCAGCGATGGCATATCGGCCACCGTCTTTGCCTCCATCCTGGATAACCATGTCTATCTGCCCACCGTGCAAAAGCGGTAAAAGTAGCGAAGTGGCAGAGTGGCGAGGGGCAAGTTTTGTTTTGCCCTCGCGCTCATTCGTGATAAAAATGGGCGCTATGGAACCTATTCTCAAAGACTTCCCCCACCGTTTTAACAGCGAGCGCCTCACCATTCGCTGCCCCCTGCCCGGCGATGGGCTGGCGCTTTATGAAGCCGTCAATGAATCAATAGCGGAACTGCGCCCCTGGCTGCCCTGGGCTATGGCCGACCCTTCTCCTGAAAAAAGCGAAGAAAGCGTGCGCCAGGGTCATGCCCGTTTTCTCACCCGTGAAGACCTCTGGCTGCTGCTCTTTCTCAAAGACAGTAACATTTGCCTCGGCGGCAGCGGCTTGCATCGCATCAACTGGGAAGTGCCCCGCTTTGAAATCGGTTACTGGCTGCGCACCAGCTATGTAGGCCACGGTTATATGACTGAAGCCGTCGAGGCCATCACCCAATTTGCCTTTGAAACGCTGCACGCCAAACGGGTAGAAATCCGCTGCGACAAGCTGAATGAACGCAGCGCCGCCATCGCCCGTCGCCTCCAGTTCACCCACGAGGCTACGCTGCGGCAGGAATTGCGCCATCACAGCACGGGCGAATTACGCGACACCTTGATTTTCGCTAAAATTGCCCTTGAGGAATAAAACAATGCGTGTATGGACTGGCTTTCTTCTCCTGGTGGCTGTGCTGTTGGCTGGCTGCAATTTGTCTGATGACAATCAAAACGAGGGCGCCTATGTCATGCCTACGCCACGTCCGCCCATGACGCTGGCCCCCACTTTCACGCCAGCGGCTACCATCGGCCCTCTGCCCACCATTACGCCGCCACCTGCCCGGGAAACGGCCGTTCCAAATACCCCCATCCCCTTTGAAGAAACCGTCCTGGAACTGCACTACCGCATCCCGCTGCTGGGCCTGGATCGGCGCATACAAGGCAATGTGGCCAACAAACTCATCGTCGCCGATGAAGCAGCCGGCGGCCGGGCCATCCAGCGCAACAACGAAGGCAGCGTCATGTTTGAACTGCGCCAATCGCTCTCGCAAATGAGCCTGGCCCCCATGCCTGAAGAGTGTCCCGGCTGCGTGTATGTTGATTTCACCTTAACAGATGCCGGACTGGCAGGCAGCGGCTGGCTGCAAGAGCCGGTTCTGTTGGCCTCCATCGAAAACTTCATGAGCGCCACCCTGGGGCCGCACTTCCCGGAAAACACGGTGATTGGCCTGCGCCGCGCCGCCTCCCCGTTTGCCCCCGCCCATTCCCTGGCGCTGACGGAAGACGGCCGTCTATGGCTCTGGCTGGCAAATGAAGATACCGTCAGCGACCCGATCTTGTTGGAAAACGCAGGGGCGCTGCTGGCCGAACTGGAACAGATACCCCTGGATACGCTGGCCGACCATTACGCCGCCAACTGCCGCGGAACCTCGCCGGAAACGCTGGCGCTGCAACAAAATGACGACGCCTGGAACGGCCGTCTGCGCTGCCCAGAACTGGCGCTGCCCACTTCCTTGCAGCCGCTCTACGTCCAGTTGGACACGCTAATCGCCGCCAACCTGCCCGACGCCTTTCTGGAACGGCCTCCAGCTGCTTTTCCGTTGGATGGTTTGCTGCAATATCAACGCGCCGACGGCGCCAGCCTGCGCCTTTTTGCCGATGGCGTCTTGATAGCCGCCGCCCCCTCAGGCGAGGTCTTCACCTCTACCCTCACTACCACCCTGCCCATTAGCCTCACCGGCACGCTGCTGGATGGCCCCCTTTTGCAGCCCGGCTACCAAACATTTACCCTGGAAGATACGGAAGCGATCACCGGCACAGTAACGGCCGTGCCGCCAACCTCAGTTCTGGCCGTGCGCGGACCGGACGGCGTTTACGACGCAGAATGGACAGTACCACCAGATCATGACGCCATTCGCTTCTTAAACGAACTGTTAAACGCGCTTCTCCAGGCAGCAGCCCCCGTACCCACAGACCCCGACGCCGCCGGAACGCCAGCCAGCACGGAAGTTCCTGCTGGCGAGACGCCGGCCACACCAGAAGTTCCCGATGGTTCCGCCGCACCGTCACCTACGCCTTGATACGCTGGCAGTCACTCGCTGCCGCCAACCCACCTGCCCACTATTGCCATTTTCAGCTAAAATAGGCTCATGCAAGCACTCCTACTCACCCAAGACAATCTACAGTACCAAAAATCATATGCCATCCCCGAGCCAAAACTCGACGAAGCGCTCATCAAAGTAACGCTGGCAGGCATTTGCGCCACCGACCTGGAAATGCTCAAGGGATATAAACGGGGCTTTCAGGGTATCCTGGGCCACGAGTTTGTGGGCGTGGTGGAAAAAGCGCCGGACGTCGCCTGGGTGGGCCAGCGGGTGGTGGGCAGCATCAACCTGGGCTGCAACAACTGCGTCGTCTGCCGCCAGCGTGGCCCGGAACATTGCCCCCAGCGGCGGGTGTTGGGCATCCAGGATAAGGATGGCGCTTTCGCCGACTATCTGACGCTGCCCCAGGCCAATCTTTTTGCCGTGCCAGATGAAGTGAGTGACGAAACGGCCGTTTTCACCGAACCCCTCGCCGCCGCCCTCAGAATACGGGAGCAAATCAAACTGATGCCTGGAGGCAGAACGGCCGTTATCGGTCCCGGCCGGTTGGGTATGTTGGTAGGGCAGGTCTTGGCCCTGGATGGCACGGATGTGGTCATGATTGGGCGCAGCCGCCGCTCCCTGGCGCTGCCCGCCCAACTGGGTCTGGCCACCGGCCTCACCGACGCCTTTGACGAAGAGGCGTTCACGACCGTTGTCGAAGCCACCGGCAGCGAAGCCGGTTTCGCCCTGGCCCTGAAACTGGTGCGGCCGTTGGGTACGCTCGTCCTCAAAAGCACCTTTGCCGGCCAGGCCACCCTCGACCTCACCAAGCTCGTCGTCGCCGAAATCAATGTGATTGGCTCCCGCTGCGGCCCCTTCGCCCCGGCGCTGCGCCTCTTGCAGAAAAACGCCATCGAGGTGGCCCCCCTCATCGACGGCGAATACAAACTGGCTCAGGCGGTGCAAGCGTTCACCCATGCCCGCCAACACGGGGTGCGCAAGATTTTGCTGCGGCCGTGACCATAATCCGCTTACCCTCAGACGAAAACGCCCACCCCGCAATTCATGATACAATTCACCGCATACGACAACAAGACTTCACAAGTCTTGATCGCAATTTAAGGAATTTTACTAAACTTTTGAAGTCTTAATTGTCCATAAAGGAAAAGCACATGGAATTTGAATACCGCCTCGCTCAAGATATAGATAGAGCCTGGCTTAACTTTGAACTTGATTTACCCCTCATGTCCTTGCCAGATGGCGCACAAAATCCTTTTTATGTACAACGTCCTGGCAATCCCACCGGCGAATTGGAAGACGCCTTATTAGCGCCTTACTTCAAACCGCCCAAATTCTTCTTCTCCGGTCATAAAGGCTGCGGCAAATCCACAGAATTACGCCGCCTATCCGACAATGCAGAGATTCAACAAAAGTTTTGGCCCGTCCATTTCACCATCCGCGATGAAGCTGACATCAACGACCTTGATTTTAGAGACGTTCTGCTGGCAATTGGCGGCCAAATGTATCGACAATATCGTGAAGAAGGCCGTAAGCTTGATAAACAGTTACATGAATAATTAAAAAGCTGGCAAGGTCAAGTTATCCAGGAAATAGAGGTCCAGTCAGGAAGCATTGCCGGGTTTGAAATCGATGCTGGCCTCAATGCCTTCTTCACCAATGCCGGTCTCAAAATGAAATTGGAACCCAAAACGCGCAGCACACTGCGCCAGGTGTTAGAACGAAACATCACCGGCCTCATCCAGGTTATCAACAACATCTCCACTGAGATAGTAAGCCAGAAAAAAAAGCTGCCCTTGATTCTTATTGATGATTTAGATAAACCAACCTTAGAAAAAGCGAAAGAAATTTTCTTCAATCACCGCGAAACCATGCTGCAACCAAACTGCGCCATCGTCTACACCGTTTCCAGCGCCTTATTTTACAGTACTGAGTTTGAAGCAATCCGGGATCAGGCGGTCTTTTTGCCCAATATCAAGTTACATGAGCGCGGTTATGCGGGTGATGACCAGAACGGCCGGGACGCGGCTGGCTACTGGACCATGAAAATGTGCGTTCACCAGCGTATGGAAGCCCAGCTCATCACAGAAGATGCCTTAGAAAGAGCCATTTTATACAGTGGTGGTGTTTTCCGAGAATTGGCGCGAGTGATGAGAGCCGCCATTGGGCAAACTCGCCGGAGACAACAAGCCGCCGTTACGGTGGAAACTGTGGAGCGGGCAGCCGTCGATATTCGTAATGAATACCGCCGCATATTAAATGCCAAAGACCTTTCCTTTTTATATGACCGGCATATCGACAATCAATTGCTTAACCATCCCTGCCTGCGCCCTCTTTTGCAATTATTAGCCTTGCTTGAATACCGTAATGGTGATAATTGGTGCGCTGTCCATCCGACGTTGGAAACGCTTTTAGCAGAACTCAATCCAGACAAACTACAAGCATTGCTGGATGATTATGAACAGCAAGAAAATGATTAGCTCCGAAACGCCTGACCTGGCAGAACGCATCGACGCCCTATTCCAGGAATTGCAACTCGCCATCAAATTTGACCGCCCCAGTATTTTGCTGGCCGTATACCGCTCTGAGTTTGTGCGGGAGGATGTAGAAGCCGCGCTAACCAGCCGCTTGCTTGAGCTAAATCAGCAGACCGAGCGCGTGTACATCAATGAGCAAAACCATGACTTACCGCTCTATTTACGGGAACGGGCTGACCGCGCCCAGACGGTGTTTTTTGTTTCGGGGATACGCTTTGGCGGGGGAGATGACGGGCAAAATGCGTACCGGGCGCTCAACATCCGGCGCGAGTATTTTGTAGAGTACAAGCTGCGCCTGGTGCTGTGGTTAACGGAAGAAGAAGAACGCTTGCTGCCCCGCTATGCCCCGGACTTTTGGGCGTTCCGCCATTTGGTGGTGACATTTTTTGATGAGCCGCACCCCGCCCAAATGAGCAAGCACAGCCATAATTTAGCCTGGCGCGAATTTGACACCCAATGGGGAGGCAAAACTAAAGAAGACACCCATGCCAAAATTGCCTACCGGGAAAAGCTTTTGGCAGATCTCACTAACATGCCAGAGGCAGCCGCCAATCGCCTGGATTTGCTGTACACATTAGCTCCTCTTTATGCAGCCAAAGGGGAGTGGCAAAAAGCAGTCGATACCTTCCAAAAAGTGATTGCCTTAGCCCCCCAGGCAGGCTCTACCCCGTGGTACGTATCTGCCTCTTTCAATGGCCTGGGCAATGTCTACAGCGAGAACGGCCGTTACCAGGATGCCATCGCCGCCTACCACAAAGCCATCGAACTCGACCCCCACTATGCCCTCCCACACAATGGCCTGGGCATTGTCTACCGCAAGAACGGCCGTTACCAAGACGCCATCACCGCCTACCACAAAGCCATCGAACTC
>CAZXVH010000005.1:0-47058 GCA_964643965.1 uncultured Ardenticatenaceae bacterium | reverse complement strand
CCTGATTTTGATTTCATTCGGGATGATCCGCGCTTTCAGGCGTTGGTCAATCCGCCTATCTCAGCCAGCTAAACGCCCCGTCACTCTATACGCCAAACAGTAGGGGTGGGACAGGCGGGTATGGCCTTTGCTGCGCAGAAAAGCCTTTGCTCCCGCCTGTCTCATCCTGGAGGTAATCGCCCGATCACCTCACTTGAATGCCGTACCGATTTCGTGTAAACTATACGGCAAAGATGAGGTGATTTATGCTCACAAACACAGAAAAAAAGAAACTAACCATTCGCGTTGATGCCCGTTTGATCGAAAAAGTAAAGGTGTATGCCGCCACTCACAATACATCTGTATCGCAGCTTGTAGAGGCGTATTTTCTGGAACTTAATCAACAAAATCAAGTAGAGTCGTCTACCCCTATTTTAGATGCACTTACAGGCATTCTCCCGGCCGAAGCTAATATTGAAGATTATCACGATTATCTGATGGAGAAATATGCCGGTGACAAATAAAGTGCGCATCCTTGTCGATTTGAATATTATTCTGGATGTGATCAGCAAGCGTAATCCACATTTTCCAGATTCAATGTCTGTTTGGCGGGCAGTGGAAACAGGTCAGGTTACAGGCTTTTTAGCGGCGCATAGCATCACAACCCTTTTTTATCTGACAGACAAGCAGATCGGATCGCAACAGGCCACGGCCGTTTTACACCAAACCTTACAAGTTTTCTCAATCGCCCCCCTCAACGACGCCATTATCCGCCAGGCGCTGGCCTGGGGCTGGCAGGATTTTGAAGACGCGGTGCAAATGGCAACGGCCGTTCACAGCAATCTGGATTATCTCGTCACGCGCAACCCCAAAGATTTCGAGACCCACCCCGTACCCATCCTCAAACCGGCTCATCTGCCCGCTATTTTTGGACCCTACACATAAAAAAACGGCCGTTTCCACCCAAACAGAAACGGCCGTTCCATCTACGTTCTACGCACTACGTCCTACTTCACAATATTCACCAGCCGCCCGCCCTTCACCACAATCACCTTGCGCGGCTCCGCCCCTTCCAGATGCGTCTGCACATTTTCAGAAGCCAGGGCCAGCGCTTTCAGTTCAGCCTCAGCGGTATCGGCCGGCACTTCCAGGCGGTCACGCACCTTGCCGTTCACCTGCACCGGCACAATCACCATATCCTCTTTGGCGATCTCGGCGTCCCAGGTGGGCCAGGATTGGGTGTGGATGCTGTACGCCCCGCCGCGCTGCGCCCACAATTCTTCGGTGATGTGCGGGGCGATGGGGGCCAGCAGCAGCAGCAGATTATCCACCGCTTCCGCCCAGGCGGCGGCGCTGACATTCTTCGCTTTTCGGGCGTCTAGCAGCGCATTGCGCAGCTCCATCAGAGCGGCGATGGCCGTGTTGAAGGAAAAATCTTCCATATCCTGGCTCACCTTGCGGATGACCTGGTGGGTTTTCCGGCGCAGACGGCGGCTGGCGCCGTCGTCAACCTGACCAGGCTGGTAAGCGGTGGTGGCGGCCGCCCACACATCATTCAACAAACGCTGTGGCCCTTTGATGCCGTCATAATTCCAGGGGCCACCCTGCTCCCATTTGGTGAAAAACATCAGATAGGTACGCACCGTGTCCGCCCCAAATTTCTGCACCAGATCATCAGGGGCCACCACATTGCCGCGAGACTTTGACATTTTTTCATTGTCCTCGCCCAACACCATGCCTTGATTATGCAGGGCCAGCATCGGTTCCTCAAAGTCTACCAATCCCATTTTCTTCATCGCTTTGGTGAAGAAACGGGTATAGATCAGGTGCATGGTGGCATGTTCAATGCCACCAGTATACTGGTCAACGGGCAGCCAGTAAGCCCCCTCTTTGGGGTCGAACGGGGCCTCTTCATAATGGGGACTCAGGTAGCGGTATTGATACCACGAGGAACACATGAAGGTGTCCATCGTATCCGTCTCGCGCAGGGCCGGTTTGCCACATATAGGGCAAGTAGTGTGCAGGAAATTTGCATCTAGCTTCAACGGACTTTCGCCGGTGGGCAAGAAATTCACTTCATCCGGCAGCATTACCGGCAAATCTTCATCGGGAACCAGCACTGCGCCGTGTTCCGGGCAGTAGATAACGGGGATGGGCGCCCCCCAATAGCGCTGGCGGCTGATCAACCAGTCGCGCAGGCGGTAGTTGACGGCTTCATGTCCGGCTCCCTGCGCCACCAACCAGTCGATGGCGGCGGCGATGGATGGATTTTTACGACCTTTATCCTCGGTAACGGCCGTTCCGTTCAACGGACCACTGTTCACCATCACCCCCGGGCCGATGTAGGCCACTGCCATCTCATCCGCGTCCAACTCGCCCTCAGACGGGACAATCACCGGGATGATGGGCAGGCCAAACTTGCGTGCAAATTCAAAGTCGCGCTGGTCGTGGGCGGGTACTGCCATAATGGCGCCAAAGCCATAGCTGATCAAGACGTAATCAGCAATCCAAATGGGGATGCGCTCCTGGTTCACCGGGTTGATGGCATAAGCGCCGGTAAAAACGCCCGTCTTGTCGCGGTCGGCCGATTCCCGGTCGATGTCGGTCATACGCGACGCAGCTTCACGATAAGCCAGCACCGCCTCCGTCTGGGCTGGCGTGGTGATTTCCGCCACCAGGGGATGCTCGGGCGCCATCACCATGAAAGTGGCGCCCCACAGCGTGTCCGGGCGCGTGGTGAAAATGGGCATCTCGTCGCCGCGCTCTGTCTTGAAAACCACATCCGCTCCCTCGGAACGGCCGATCCAATTAGTCTGCATTACTTTGACGCGCTCCGGCCAGTCGATGCCGCTAAAGTCCAGCAGATCATCGGCGTAATCGGTAGTGCGAAAGAACCATTGCTCCAGCTCTTTCTTGATGACGGGCGTACCGCAGCGTTCGCAATGGCGGTCGTCGCCCCACACCTGTTCCCGGGCCAGGGTGGTATTGCAATTCGGGCAGAAGTCTACGGCCGCTTTAGCGCGGTAGCCCAATCCCAGTTCAATCAACTGCTTAAAAAACCACTGCGACCATTTGTAATATTCAGGATCAGAGGAGATGGCTTCTCGCTCCCAGTCAAACATGGCGCCCATGCTTTTTAGCTGGTCACGCATCCGCCTGATGTTGTTGTAAGTCCACTCTTTGGGCTGGACGTTACGCTGGATGGCCGCATTTTCGGCGGGCAGGCCAAAGCTGTCGAAGCCCATGGGGAACAGGACATTGTACCCTTTCATGCGCATATACCGCGCCCGGGCATCAGAAGGGGACATGGCATACCAATGTCCAATGTGCAGATCGCCCGAAGGATAGGGCAGCATGGTCATGGCGTAATGTTTTTCTTTGCTCTCGTCGATAACCTGCCGATACAGGCCGGTTTCTTGCCATTGTTTGTGCCATTTAGCTTCGATTTCTTGTGGATTGTAGGTTGTCATCTTTATCAATCTCCTCGTAAATGGGAGCGCTGGCGTCTCGCCAGCAGGGGGCGGACAGGCTGTCCGCGCTCCCAGGTTTTCAATTTTCGGCATGGTTCAAATGTCCATAAAATTAGCTTGACACTTTTTTGTGAAATGATCTCTTTTTTGTGATGACAACGAATTTTAGAAAGGAGCGAATTCGTTGCTTTCTAAAATTCGTTGTCATCATTGTAAAAAGTGTAAAGCTAACAGGAAACAAAAAAGCCCTCTTTTCGTTCAGAGACGAAAAAGGGCTTCCGCGGTACCACTCTGGTTGATGGCTGAATCTTAAAATTTGGTGGACCTGAAGGGACTCGAACCCTTGACCCCTACAATGCCATTGTAGTGCTCTCCCAACTGAGCTACAGGCCCAAATTTTGAGGCGACGGGGACTTTAACACAATCCAGTTGAATTGGCAAAATCCGCCGCGCTTTCAGCCAATGACGCCGCTCTCTTTCATTCACAATTGACAATTAATTATTAACTGGCTTACTACTCCTGATCAAAGCTTTTATTTATTCAGTTTTCAAAGAAAAACCGAGCTATAGAAACTCGGCCATCTGATGGACCTGAAGGGATTTGAACCCTTGACCTCTACAGTGCGATTGTAGCGCTCTCCCAGCTGAGCTACAGGCCCTAAAGCGAGGGAAATATTAGCCCACACCCGGCATGTTGTCAAGCGAGTTGCCAAGATGGGAACGGCCGTTATACTCCCTCCTGAACCGACAAAAAGTCAAATTTATGAAGGAGACAAATTATGGAGAAAAAATACACCATCACTTTAGAATACTGCGTCCCTTGAAACTACTGGCAGCGAGCCGCCCGGGTGGCGGACGAAATACTGAGCAATTATCAACATGTGATTAAAAGCTTCACCTTGATCACCGGCACAAAAGGGGCGTTTGAGTTTACCGTCAACGACAACTTGCTTTACTCTAAACTGACCCGGCAAAAGCGCCATGCCGAGCCAGGCGAAATCCTGGAGATGTTCCAAGAAATTGTGGGGCCAGAGGTACCGGTTTACCCACAGTCCAATTAAACGCTGCCTCTACCCATCCCCAAGAACCAAAAAGGCGCGGTGGTTAACCACACCGCGCCTTTAGTAAAACTCCTTCTCCTCGAAGAACACACTTTTCATAGACAAAATAACAGTCTAGCCTGCCAGCAGTCTAGCACAGAAAAATCAGGCTTGTCAAGCAAGCTTGCGCCAAATTTTTTCTGGGTATTTGATAAACGCGGCTCCGGGAAATCTGGACAGCCGCCCTGTTCTTGATATAGTTCTCCGTTATGCAACGCAAAATTGTCATGGGGATCGTGTGGGTGATCATGCTGTTGGCCGTGGGGATGAGCAAGCCGGAAACGGCCGTTTTCGCCCAATCTCCGACCTCTGATATCCTCACCCTGGTCAACCAACTACGCGCCTCTTACGGGCTGCCCGGTTTCACCTACAACGCCCAATTAGCCGCCGCCGCTCAAGCCCACGCCAATTGGATGGCAGAAACGGCCGTTTACAGTCACACCGGCGCTGGCGGTTCCACACCTCAAATCCGGGCCAACCAGGCTGGCTACCCCGGTTATGTTTCGGAAAATATCGTGGGCGGCACCAAGCTGGCTCCTGGTGGGGGCGTCACCTGGTGGCGCAACAGTTCCGTGCATTTTGCCACCATGATCTCCAACAAACACACCCAGGCGGGCGTCGGGTTCGCCCAGGGACATGACCAGAATTTTTATGTGCTGGTGGTGGGCTACCCTTCCTATATCCCGCCGGAAACGCCGCAGCGCGAAGAAACCGTCACTTACCTGGACATCCCCTTCTTTGTGGAGCCGATTACCACCAATGCCCCGCGGGAAGATGGCTCCATCGTGCATGTGCTGGGCGACGGCCATACCTTGTGGGCCATCTCCGCCCGTTATGAAGTGCCTATTTGGGAGATCATGCTTTATAACGGGCTGACAGAAGATTCGGTGATTCAACCAGGGGATGAACTGATCATTCGCCTGGCAGAGGGGGCGGAACCGCCGCCCACACCCACCCCGCCCGTCCACCACATTGTACGAGCGGGGGACAACGCCTGGAGCATTGCCGCCTGGTATCATATCAGTCTGGCGGATTTCCTCTGGTATAACGGCATGGCGGAAGATGAGATGCTGCAACCGGGAGATGAAGTCAAAATCAGGCTGGTTCCCGGCGAAGCGCCGCCACCCACGCCTACGCCGCAGTTGGCGCATATTGTAGAAAGTGGGGATTCTTTTTGGAGCATTGCCGCCCGCTACAATCTGTCGTTAGCAGATTTACTGGCTTATAATGGCTTGACTGAGGATTCATTCCTGGGCATTGGCGATCAAATCGTAATTGTCTCGCCCACGCCAACAGTCACGCCCACCCCACCCCCTACGTCGACGCCGGTTTTGGCAGAAACGGCCGTTCTCATGCCCAGCAGCCCGTTTCCTACCCCCGCACAACAGATGCCTTCACGCACACCTTTGCCGAAAACGGCCGTCAGCGCTACCCCTGCATCCGCTTCAGCCCCATCCGATATAGCCAATATGTTTGGCATTGGGGCCATGGCCTTTGGCGTGGGCTTAGTGATGATTGCGCTTGTTGGTCTTGTTTATTTCCGCAAAGATTAGCCAAACAGATCAAGTGGATTGACATTTGAGAAGATACGTTTGTCATACACATTGAGATGCGTGTGATTGCCACACCATTCCCGGTTGTAACAAAGATTACCGGCCATATCCATCGTGTACCCTTTATTACTCTCCACCCCAATAGGCTGCCCCACTTTCAGCACATCCCCCACGGCCACGCTGTAATCCCCATGCAAAAAAGTCACGGCATACACTTCGTTTTCAATAACAAGCGTGGGGTTGCCATATTCATCCACATATAACTGCGTCACCGCGCCATTGATAGGGGACGTAATTTCCGCGCCCCGGCCGGCAGCGATGTCGATAGCGTAATGCCCGTATGACATACCATGCGGACCTTGCGTGATGGCGTACTCTTTATATGGGGCGACAAAGGTCAGGGCGACAGCCGTTAATGCGGCCGGTTCTGTTTCTGCGGGTGTATCTACTGTATCTACTTCTACTGTACCATCATTAGTTTGTGCGGCCGGCTGAAACTTTATTGAGGAAACCGCCCATGCAAATAAAACGGCCAACATAACCACCGCCCCTATTAATATCAGGGGCGGGTTAAGCTGGTTTCTCGGGTGTACAATGCCAACTCCAGCGTCATAAGGGTATGAGTATTGCTCATCTTGCCATGCTTCATCTGCCGGATAAAGATTGGTAAAGAAATCATCATTAAAAGTCAGCATCTCGGAATTAGCACTCATGTTCTATATTTTAGCATGTCAAACCGCTTTTGCCAACGGATCAGCAAAGGAATTCAGTCAAATTTTCTTTTTTCCGATTTTCTAATCTGGCGTATAATACAAACAGGTCGTAACTTATCCGGTCTCAAATTGTTTCAAATCATTATATTTTAGCGGCCTATTTTTAACAGCCGGACAATCCAAAGTCTCAAAATCTATTTTCATTTCTAACAAATATAGGAGGAAAACATGAGTGATTTAGTTGTATTCGCATTCGATACCAGCACGGGCGCAACAGAAATGCGTGACGCCCTGGTCAAGATGCAGAAAGAGCATCTTATCGAATTGGAAGATGCGGCCGTTGTTATCCGCAAGCAAGATGGCAAAGTTAAGGTGAAGCAGGCAACCAGCCTGGTTGGCGCTGGCGCTTTAGGCGGCGCTTTCTGGGGCATGTTGATTGGTTTGTTGTTCTTTATGCCCTGGTTGGGTCTGGCTGCGGGCGCATTGGGCGGGGCTATTGGCGGCAAGTTCACGGATATTGGCGTAGATGACAAATTCATCAAACAAGTGGGCAGCACCATTGAACCAGGCCATTCTGCCCTCTTCTTACTCATCCACAGCGCGACGGCCGATAAGGTTTTGCCGCGATTGTCCAAATTTGACGCCACAGTTTTGCAAACTTCACTTTCTGCGGAAGATGAAGCAAAATTACGGGATACGTTCAGCGCCCACGAAGAAGAAGAATAAGGAATTAAGATGACAACAGTAACACAAGAAAAAGTAGGAATTCCCTGGTGGCTGGTCCTTTTAGAAGGTATTGCCCTGCTTGTTATCGGCTTTCTGCTGCTGACAAATCCGGCCCAGACAAGCATTGGTGTGGTACGGATCTTAGGTCTTTACTGGCTCATCGCCGGTATTTTCCAAATTATCAGCATCTTTATCGACCATACGGCCTGGGGTTGGAAGTTATTCGCCGGTATCTTGGGCATTATCGCCGGTATCATTGTCCTCGATAATCCGTTGTGGAGTCCTCTGGTTGTGGGCAGCGTTCTCATTATCATCCTGGGTATCCAGGGGATTGTGTATAGCGCTGTTGGCGTCTTCCAGGCTTTTAAAGGGGCTGGTTGGGGCGCCGCTATTCTAGGCGCTATCAGCATACTGTTCGGCATTATCCTGCTCAGCAATGTTTGGATTGCCACCTTCTCTTTACCCTGGGTACTTGGTATTTTCGGCATTGCCGGTGGTATTATGGCAATTGTTTCGGCCTTCAGATTGCGTTAATATTTTAAAGCAATCTGTCTATTTTCACCGGAGCGTTTTAAGGTGGGATGCCATGGGTATCCCACCTTTTTTATTCTCTTTTTTCGCCGACCCTCTTTCTTTTTCTCTGGCGAAAAATGTGGCATTAACGGCCGTTTCTCCCGAAACCAGATTTTCATATACAATTAGACAGCGTAGCAGCTGGTGACGCCTACATCCCGACGGCCTGCGCCAACATATATCAAAAAATTGTTTATCTTTCCAGGAGGATAAGATGAGTGAACAAAATAAAGTCAGCCCCTTGTTAACCACAGAAGCGCAACTCACCTTGAACCGTATCAGCCAGAGAGAAACGCCCTATAGTCAACGCGCCCAAGCACTCCTGGCCTTAAACGAAGGCAAAACCGATGAAGAAGCCAGCGCTTTTTCCGGTTTGCGCCCGACCCAGGTACGTTATTGGTTTAGGCGATATGGCAAAACCGGATTGGCCATTTTCCCCGCTGATCTGCTGGCAGCAGAAGGTGAGACGCCATCTGAAGGGGAGCGGGAGAAGGACGAGCTTGTGGTGGAAACGGCCGTTACCGAACTCAGCGACCAGGTTCCGCCCGCCAAAAAAGAGAAGAAGCGCACGAAAAAAGAGGAATCAAAAGCCAAAACTAAGAAAATCGGCAAGAAAAAGAAAACTAAAAAAGAAAGTAAGGGCAAAAAGAAAAGTAACAAACCTGGCAAAGATAAAAACAAGAAGATAAAAGAGGGAAAATCAAGTAAAAGGAAAAAAGAGGATAAAGGTAATTCCAAAAAGAAGAAATAACGCTCTCTTTTTATGAACTCCGTCTCCTACACTTAACACGGCCGGCCCTGAGACGCATATCATTGAAAATCAGGCAAAAAAAGAGCGACCAATATGGTCGCTCTTTTTCTAATTTATAATTTTATCGGGCGAAAGCCTTATGCAGCCTCTTCCTCTTCCTCGTCCTCGCCATCGTGGGCGCTGAAAACTTCGCGGAGCTGCGCTTCTTGTTCTTCAGATAAGGATGTCTGGATGATAGTGGCATCAAAATCTTTCACTTCTTCCAATACCTTGTCTTGCGTGGCGCTCTGAACAAGCAAGAACAAAGCGGAGTGACCCGGCTCAATCTGTTCCCCAACTTCCTTAATAAATTTGTCGTCAACGCCAATGTCGGTATATTTACCAGCAATCGCACCCGTTACGGCGCCAATGGCCAGACCCAACCAGGGGGCCCAGAACAGCAAACCAATCAACATACCCCAGAAAGCGCCGCCTAAAGCGCCAGCGCCGGCCAGATTATTGACCTGCTTTACCTTAACTTTGCCATCTTGCTTGCGCACCACAACCGCAGCATCTTCCAGGCTAATAATATGTTGCTTTTGCAAGCTGATCAGCTTGTCACGCAAGGCAAAGGCCCCTTTTTCATCCTTAAATGCAAGAACGACTAAATTACTCATATTTATCTCCTTAGTTAGTTAAGAAACAGTTTTGAAATAGAGTTATAACACTGGGTTATTCGACAGTTTATCCTATTTTTATCTATCTTTGTCAAGTATTTTTCATGTAGGGGCCAAATATTTACAAAAATTTTATTATAAAAGAAGGCAATAAGATCGCTGCACATTATCACCTCATTTTTCAAGCCCACTCTATTAAATCATGTTACAATCGTCTTCATCATCCCTGATCATTGAATGAGAATGGGGGAACCATTTTGTACGTTATGCAAAAACAAGAGATTTATAATATTGTCACACGCTGCCCCTTGCTGCACAATGTTGATGCTGGGGGATGTAGAGATTTTGTCGATAACGGCCGTCCTCAATTCGTGGCGCAAAGTAGTTATTTCTTCCACCAGGGTGAACCCGCCAACCAGCTTTACATCCTCCTCAGCGGCCAAGCCCGCCTCACCCAGGTAAATATCAGTGGCAACCAGGTTATCCTCTACCATTTTGGCCCCGGTGATGGTCTGGGCATCATCGTCGCGCTTAGCAGCATGAAATACCCGGCCTCGGCCGAAGCCATCGGAAATTGCCAGGCATTAAGTTGGGATACCGAAACAATCCAACATCTCATGTTACAGTACCCTCAAATCGCCTTCAATGGCATGAAAATCATCGCCAATCGCTTCTCCTGGCTGCAAGATCGGTACCAAGAAATGGCGACCCAGCGCGTAGAACAACGTATCGCCCAAACCCTACTCCGTCTATCATGGCAGTTTGGTAAGCGCATAGAAGAAAGCACTATTATCGACATGACTCTCTCCCGCCAAGACCTGGCTGAAATGACCGGCACCAATATCTACAACGTCAGCCGCATTTTAAGCAAATGGGAACAAAGCGGTTTCATTCATTCCCAAAACAAACGTATCACCATTCACCAAGCGCATGATCTGGTTCTCATCGCTGAAGGTAAATAAGGTAAACAGTGGTTGTTGCTGGCAATTGAGTGGATTTGCAAATTTGCAAAGTTGTCATATTCCATTTACTATACACTCTTGCCTGTTAAGTTAACACACGCGCAAAATGGAACCCATTCCCAATTTTAGTCCTCAATCAAGGAGATGAAGATGAAACTACAAGAAAATAGGATGTCTCGAAATGTCATTACTGGCATTGTTGTTATTTTGCTCATTTTGATGATCGGCATCATGGCCAGTTGTAACGACAATGGCAGTGGCGCCCAAACCACAGATAGCTCGTCCACTAGTACAACTGGCGTATCCAACGATGCCATGGCTATCGCCGAAGCCCGTGGCCTCACTCCAGACGACATCGCCGCCGCTCTCAAAACCTATACGCCCTCCGGCGTACATGATGAATACATCATGTTTGCCTCCGGTGGTCATAATGGGCAAGTATACGTTATTGGCCTGCCTTCCATGCGCATCATCAAAAAAATCGCCGTTTTCACACCGGAACCGTGGCAAGGGTACGGCTATGGCGCCCAAGGCACGATGGAAGTGCTGGCCGGCGGCAATACCGGTGACAGTGACCTCACCTGGGGCGATACCCATCATCCCGCCCTCAGCGAAACCGATGGCGATTACGACGGCCAATACCTTTTCATCAATGATAAATCAAACGGCCGTGTGGCCGTCATTGACTTGAAAGATTTTGAAACCAAACAGATCGTCAAGAACCCCATCGCCCTCGGTGATCATGGCGGCACATTTGCTGTGCCAGATACCGAATGGGTCATTGAAGGGGGACAATATGGAGCCCCATTAGGCTGGGATTATGCTTCCATTGAAGATTATAATGAAGATTATCGCGGCATGGTCACCTTCTGGAAATTCGACCGCGAAGCCGGCCGCATTGACGAAGACGCCTCCTTTGCTATTGAGCTGCCCCCCTATTGGCAAGATTTATGCGATGCCGGTAAGTTAGCCAGTGATGGGTGGATTTTCTGCAATTCTTTCAACACCGAACGCGCCACAGGTGGCGTTGAAGATGGCAATCCGCCCTTTGAAGCCGGCGCCTCCCAAAATGATATGGATCTCCTCCATGTCATTAACAAAGATAAAGCCATTGAAGTCGCTGCCGCTGGCAAAACAGAGGATGTGAAAGGATTCGCCGTTATCCCCTTGCAGACTGCCATTGATGAAGGGCTGCTTTACTTTGTGCCTGAGCCGAAAAGCCCCCATGGTGTAGACGTGACGCCCGATGGTAAATTCCTGACGGTTTCCGGTAAATTAGACCCCCATGTGAGCATTTACAGCTTCCAGAAAATTCAGGACGCCATTGCTGCTGGCAATTTTGAATATGATGATTATGGTGTGCCGATTATCAACTTTGACGATGCTGTTGAAGCACAAGTTGAAGTGGGTTTAGGCCCGTTGCATACCCAATATGATGACAAAGGATACGCTTACACCAGCCTATTCCTGGAACCGGCCATTGCCCGCTGGACATTGGGTGGTGACTTCTCCGATCTGCACGAAGAAGAAGATTGGACTTTAGTGACAAAGACGCCCGTACAGTACAATGTGGGACATCTGGCAACAGTCGGTGGCGATACGGTAAACCCGCTTGGGAAATACCTCGTTTCGATGAACAAATGGGCCATTGACCGTTTTACCAATGTCGGCCCATTGCTCCCCCAAAACTTCCAACTACTAGATATTGGCCAAGGCGGCGCCAACATGCCGGTCTTGTATGACTTACCTATTCCTGACGGCGAGCCTCATTACGCCCAAATCATCATGGCCGACAAGCTGGATCCGTGGGAAGTATATCCAGAAGTTGGTTGGAATCCGCACACGGGCGCTGTTGATGAGAACGCCGTACAGTTGGGTGAAGAACGGGTGGAACGGAATGGCAATGAGGTTGAAGTTTGGATGACGGCCGTTCGCAGTCACTTCACCCCAGAACGAGTCAATATTAAACAGGGTGATCACGTGATCTGGCATATTACCAATGTAGAACGGGCTTATGATGCCACCCATGGCTTCTCAATTCCTTACTACAATATCGCTCTCAGTATTGAACCGGGCGAAGCTGTCACATTTGAGTTTGATGCCACAAAAGACGGCGTCTTCTCATATTACTGCACCGAATTCTGCTCCGCATTGCATCTAGAAATGACTGGCTACCTGCTGATTGAGCCAAGCGAATAAGCAAAAACGAAGCAAACACCATCTTTTATTAAAATCAAAATAGAGATTGGAGTAATAACTCCAATCTCTTTTTAATGAACTAGGCAAAGATCAATTTGCCTATATAATCTCATTGTTAATATTTTCACAACTTCTCAATGAGTCACTAAGAACCTGTCAGGTTTTTATTTTGATTAGTTGAGACGCTACCTAAATGATTTTCATAAGTACCTAGTGGGATAAATATCATGAGTGATTTTCAAAAAATAATCGGCCCCCGTGTTCCTGCGGATACCCCGGCAGATGAAAAGCATCAATACAGATTGCCAACTATTCTTTTTAGTGTGGCGGCCATTTTACTTATCATTTCAATCTTTCTTCCTTATTGGGAAATGACACTGCTTGCGCCACAATATCCCAAAGGCTTACATATCACTTCTTACGTCAATCGTTTGGAGGGTGATGTGGCTGAGATTGACGGTTTGAACCATTATATTGGCATGAGTCCGTTGGATGAAGCTGCTCAGTTTGAAAAATCGGTGAGTGTGCTGGCGATTGTAACTCTCTCGCTGCTGATCTTGGGGGCAATTTTTGTGCATACAAAATGGGTGGTGCTGTTGGTGCTGCCCACCATTCTTATGCCGCTGCTCTTCCTGGCTGATTTACAGTTTTGGTTGTGGAAGTTTGGCACCAATTTAGACCCTACTGCCCCCTTAAGTTCGGCGATTGAGCCCTTTGTGCCCTCGGTTATAGGGCGTGGCCTCATTGCTCAGTTTGAAACCATAGCCAGGCCTGGAGTCGGGCTTTATTTAGCGGTCATTGCCTCGATTTTGTCTATTGTGGGCTTGTATTTCCATCGGAAGGCGTATAAGCCTTTGGTGGACAGCGGGCTGTAACAGTGGACAGTGGGCAATAATATGAAGCGTTTTGCTTTTTTGGTTTTGTTGGTGGTGGGGGTGCTGTGGGGGAACAGCGTAGCGTTGGCTCAGGGACAGGTGATTTCTGTTTCAGCTGAGGCGTTGGCAACGGCCGTTTCCCAAGCCTCCCCCGACGATACCATTCAAGTGACAGGTGGGGTCTACACCGGCGCCCTCGTTATCGATAAACCGCTTACGCTCATCGGCAAAGAGTGGCCGATCATCGATGGTGAGAACGAAGGCACAGTCGTCAGCATTATCGCTCCTGACGTTACCTTGCGTGGTTTTGTCATCAAAAATAGCGGCCAATCCCTGGCGAACGAAAATTCCGGCGTCGCCGTCGAAGCAGGGAATGCGCTCATCGAAGGCAATCGCTTTGAAAATACTTTGTTTGGCATCTACACCCGCAAAGCCCACAATACCATCATTCGCAACAACACCATCTCCAGCAAAGATTTAGAAACCCAACGGCGCGGCGACCCTATCCGCATTTGGTACAGCAATGACGTAACGCTGGAAAACAATAAAATCGACAAAGGGCGCGACGTGGTGTTGTGGTATTCGGAGCGGTTGACGGTGCAAAACAATGATGTCAGCAACGGCCGTTATGGGCTGCACTTCATGTATTGTGACGACGCCACCATCGAATTCAACCGTCTCTACAACAACTCCGTCGGCGCCTTTATGATGTACAGCCGCCGCGTTCACATCCAAAACAACACCATTGCCAACAATCGCGGACCAAGTGGTTATGGCATCGGCCTCAAAGATATGGACGACGCCATCATCACCGACAACCTCATTCTGGACAATCGCGTCGGCGTACATCTCGACACCTCTCCCCGTGAAGTGGACAGCATCGGCCGTTTTGAGGGCAACGTGTTTGCCTACAACGACATCGGCGTACAGATGATGCCTTCGGTGCGCCACAATGAGTTTTTCAACAACAGCTTTGTGGAAAATGAAGAACAAATGGCTATCGCGGGCGGTGGCAAGCAAGGCGAAAACTGGTGGACGATCAACGACTCCGGCAACTACTGGAGCGATTACGCCGGTTATGACGCCGATGGCGACGGTCTGGGGGAGATGGCGTACCGTTCTGATCGCTTATTTGAGAACCTGATGGAAAAGCAACCGCAACTGCGCCTTTTCCTCTACAGCCCGGCCACGAACGCCATTGAATTTGCCGCCAAAGCGTTCCCGTTGGTGAAACCACAACCTAAACTGGTCGATGAACGGCCGTTAACCTCTCCCATCATCCCCACCATGGCGCCGCCCCTGCCCCAGACAGAAAATCAAGGCTGGGGGCTAGTGGCCGTGGCCTTGGTCGGCCTGGCAGGCAGCATCATCGCCCTGTCCACCTGGCAGCGACAACGGTATCAATTCCACAAACAGACAAAAAGCAGACAAACAGCATGATTGAAGTCCAAAATTTAAGCAAACGATTTGGCCGCTTAACGGCCGTTGACGACCTCTCCTTCACCGTGCAGCCAGGGGAAGCGGTGGCCTTGTGGGGCGCAAATGGGGCCGGCAAAACAACAGCCATTCGTTGTTTGCTCAACCTGATGCCCTTTGAAGGCAATATCACCCTCGACAATATCGACGTCAAAAAGCAGGGCAAAGAGGCGCGTCGCCTCACCGGCTTCGTGCCCCAAGAGATCACCTTCCACGATGATATGAGCGTCGCCGAAACCATCACCTTTTATGCCCGCTTGAAAAAAGTACCGGCCGGGGCCGATTTTAGCGACTTGCTGGCGCGGTTATCCTTGATGCCCCATATCGAAAAACCGATCCGTGATCTATCTGGTGGTCTCAAGCAACGCCTGGCTTTAGCCCTGGCGCTGCTCGCCGACCCCCCCATCTTGATTCTCGACGAGCCATCGGCAAATCTCGATATCCGCGCCCGTGAAGATTTCTTGATGGTGCTGCATAATTTGAAAGAAGCCGGCAAAACAATGGTTTTCTCTTCCCATCGGTTGGGAGAAGTAACCGCATTGGCCGACCGCGTCTTGCTCTTAGAAGCGGGCAAACTGGTCGTTGATGCGCCTCCCGGCGAATTGGAACAACGCCTGGGCTGGCATACCACGCTCCACCTTTACCTGCCCGATGAACTCGTCAACCCGGCCGCAAAATCACTGACCGCTTACGGCCTGACTGCCCATAAAAACGGTCGTGGCCTGCGTGTACAAGTCAAGCCCGGCGAAAAAGGTAAAGTCCTGCGCATCCTCTTTGAAGCAGGCATCAACATAAACGACTTTACAGTTGAGTAGTCGCGTAGTCGCGTAGTCGTGTAGTCTTGTAGTCTTGTAGTCACAGCGGCTCGACTAACCAACTATCCGACTAATCGACTATCCGACTAATCGACTAATCGACTATCCGACTATCCGACTAATCGACTACAAAACTACCGGACTAACCATGGACTTTGGAAATATACTGATTCTCGCCCAAAAAGAACTACGGGATGCCCGTAAAAACCGCTGGTTTTTGCTTTACGCCATCGCTTTCACCGGGCTATCTCTGGCATTGGCCTGGATTTCCCTCTCGGGCACAGGTGATTATGGACTGGCCGGCTTTGGCCGCACCAGCGCCAGCCTCATCAACCTGATCCTGCTCATCGTGCCCCTCATGGGTCTGACGCTGGGGGCGCTCAGCCTGGCCAGCGAACGAGAGCAAGGCTCCCTGCTGTATCTGCTGGCCCAGCCCATCAACCAGATCGAACTGCTGCTGGGCAAATTCATCGGCCTGGCGCTGGCTCTCATCGCCGCCCTGGTATTGGGATTTGGCCTGACGGCGCTGCTCATTACGCTCAACGGCGGCGGCGCTCAAATCAACACCTACCTGACCTTGCTGCTGTTGGCCTGCCTGCTGGCCGTCGCCAGTTTGAGTATGGGCTTCCTGATTTCGGCGGCCGTTAAACGAGGGGCAACGGCCGTTGGGCTGGCGCTCTTTCTCTGGCTACTGCTCGTTTTCTTCGGCGATCTCGGTTTGATGGGCACAGCGCTTGTTTTGGAACTAAACGTCAACCAACTGTTTGCCCTGGCGCTGGTCAACCCGTTGCAGTTGTTCAAAATCGCCGCTATCCTGGATTTGCGCAATAACCTGGAGGTGCTGGGACCGGTCGGCATCTATGCCTTCCGCACCTACGGCCCTCGTTTACTGCCCTTGCTCATCAGCCTGCTGCTCATCTGGATCGTCATGCCCTTCGTCCTGGCTGCCCTCTTATTCAAACGACGAGGTATATTGTGAAAATCAAATCATTATTCTTATTTATTGGCTTGCTGCTCTTTTTAGTCGCCTGCGGTTCCGCCCCAGACCTGAACACGCCTCCAGAAATTCTGTATGGACAAGACCCCTGCGATCAATGCAGCATGATCATCAACGAACCCCGTTTCGCCGCCGCCTACGTCACCACCAACGGCGAGGTGCGCCGCTTCGATGATGCAGGCGGCATGTTGGTTCATGACCAACAGCGGCAAGAAAAGGTGCACATTTATTGGGTTCATGATTTCAACACAGAAGAATGGCTTGACGCCACCAAAGCCACCTTCGTCCACAGCCCGGAATTAGTGACGCCCATGGCCTGGGGGCTGGCCGCCTTCGCCAACCAGGCTGACGCTGAGCAGTTTGTGGCTGAAAATGGGGGCGTCATTACCACCTTTGCGGCCTTGCAACAAGAGATCGCCTCTGGCGCCTTAGATCCTGCTTCCCTGACCAGTAACCTGCACGACCATGAAATAGAAGATGCGGCCAATGGAAACTTGGATCATGATGGGCATGAAGAGTAAATCTAAGCCCTTTGCTGTGGCTGCCCTCCCGACCGTAACACCTGAAGTCACGCCCAGAAGTTCAACCTCTCAGAGAAGTTGAACTTCTAAACGGAGCGATTTATAATCGCTTCACCAATTTTATCAACTTTTGGAGAGAACATTATGAAGAGAGGTTATATGAAAACAAAACATACATTCTTATGGTTGGCGCTGATCGGCGTCATGATATTGGCGCTGGCTGCCTGTGGCGGCAGCGGCGATAGTAGCAGCGCCTCATCCTCGTCCAGCAGCAGCGCCCCTGAACCGACAGTCGCAGAAGTTTCTACTGGCGATCCGGTTAATGGCGAAAAACTGTTCGTCGGCACCTGCCTGGCCTGCCACGGTGAAGGCGGAAAAGGTATTGAAGGGCTGGGTAAAGATATGACCACCAGCGAGTTCATCAAAGGTTTGTCTGACGCCGAACTATTGGAGTTTATCAAGGTCGGCCGTTCATCGACTGATCCGGCGAACACCACCGGGGTAGATATGCCCCTCCGCGGTGGCAATCCCGCGCTCACAGATGATGATATCATGGACATCATCGCCTATATGCGCACTCTGGAAAAATAGCGCCGTATCGCAGGTTAACGGCCGTCATCAAACGCCCGGTTTATTGGTCAAGCGACTGATAAACCGGGCGTTTTCTGTTGTTTGGGGCGCTTCCTCTCCTATCACGCCCGTCTATGCTAAAATAGCCAAACTAAACGGGAGCGCGGACAGCCTGTCCGTACTCCCCTAAAATGAGGAGATGCGATGCGCGAAAAAATTGGATTTATTGGTTTAGGCATTATGGGGCGCGGCATGGTGAGAAACCTGCTAAACGCCGGTTTCATCGTCACCATTTGGAACCGCACGGAGAGCCGCATGACGCCATTTATTGAAGCGGGAGCTTTAGCCGGGGGTAGTCCGGCCGATGTGGCCGCCAAGAGCAACATCACCCTGATTTGCGTTTCAGATACCCCGGATGTGGAAGCAATCATCTTGGGCGAGAATGGCGTGATTCATGGCGTGAAACCGGGTTCGCTGGTAGTGGATCACAGCACGATCAGCCCGGTAGCTACCCGCGCCATGGCCGCCGATTTGCGGCAGAAAGGGGTGCATATGCTCGATGCGCCCATCAGCGGCGGCAGCGAAGGGGCGGCGAAAGGGACGTTGAGCATCATGGTGGGCGGCGAGGCGGCGCAGTTTGCCCGGGCGCTGCCTGTTTTTGAAGCGATGGGCAAAACGATCACCCATGTGGGCCAGAACGGCGCAGGGCAGACGGTGAAGCTGGTCAATCAAATTTTGGTGGTGGTGACGATGCTGGGGGTGAGCGAAGCCCTGTTATTTGCTCAGGCTGGGGGCTTAGACCTGGAGAAAACGTTAACGGCCGTTTCCGGGGGGGCGGCCGGCAGTTGGTCATTGAGCAATCGCGGACCACAGATGGTGCAGCGGGATTGGCGGCCCGGTTTCACCATTGACCTCCAGCAAAAGGATCTGCGCCTCGTCCTGGAAGCCGCCGACCAGTTTGGCGTACCCACCCTGGGCACGGGCGCCGTCTTCCAACTGTACCGTACTTTGCAGCAGCAAGGCTTCGGCGGCGATGGCAACCACGCCCTGATCAAAGCTTTAGAAAATCTGGCTGGCTTTGCACTCGATTCCGATAGTTAACGTTGTATTCAGCGGCAGGCAAACAGAATCCAACTTCGCCACAGAGCCGTCGATGCTTCGTTAAATTGCCTCACATATCTGGGAACAACGTTGTTCGGCATAAACCCAGGCAGAAAAGCTGGCGCCTTCAGGCATGGGTATCACAAACGGCTCCTCACCAAATGAAATATACTTCTCATACAATTCTGCCGGATCCATCCCCTCTTTGAATGCCGCCATAAGATACTGATCGATGATCATCTGACACGCTGCCACAGCAGCTTCAAAGGAGTCGAACTCGCCCAGTTCATAGCGGTCTGATTTGTCCTGATAGTGGAAATTATCATCAACAAAAACCTTGAAGGAGCGTGGCCAGCAATAAATACCACTGCCTGTTGTGGCCGCTTCTATAGCCAGTTTGGCGTCAAAAAAGCCTTTGGCAATGATGGTACGCCAAAGCGCAGAAGCGCCTTTGGCCTCTATGGGAACAACATAGCTCTCCGGACGTTCCGCTGTAAAAAAATAGATGTCATCGGAGAACAAATAGTCAGTAGCTTCAAAGCAAATCCTGATCAAATCGCGCCAACGAAATTGATCGCGCCATGGCGCCATGCCCGGTGGTGACACCTTTCTGTAAATAAATTCGTCGTCCCAGGAGACCTCAAACCAATCTTCTAATTTTTTGTTTTCTGCCATCAGTAGAAACAGCCCACCATTGCTAACAATCCAAAAAACAGAATTAAGGCAATATCTGCCCCAGATTATACCCTATTCCCTCATCCGTCAGTTTCTTAAGCTTTTCATAAGGTAATGAATAGCTCGGTTTAAAGGCAAACGGCCGTTTCCCCCCTAAACTATCTTCGTATGGCAGTCAGGAAGAGGCTGCCGAAGAAGAGAAAAGAGGAACGGGTCGGCGTCTGGCAGGCTGGACGCCGACCCCAGACATTATTCGATTTACGATTTTAGATTTACGATTTTAGATTTACGATTTTAGATTGACGATTTACGATTGGCGTGTCACATATCACGTGTTACGCATCACAAATTTAAGGAGATTATCACACATGGACATCTCAACAGTACGAGACCTCAACCTGCGCGTCGAACAAGAAGCGCAATTTTTACAAACCTTGCTCAGCGAAATCAACAAAGTCATGGTCGGCCAGGAAGCGCTGGTCGAGCGGCTGTTGATCGCCCTATTGGCCGACGGCCATATTTTGCTCGAAGGCGTCCCGGGGCTGGCGAAAACTTTGCTGGTGAAAACGGCCGCTGAAGCCATTCATGCCCACTTCGCCCGCATCCAGTTCACGCCCGACTTGCTACCGGCCGACCTCGTTGGCACCCAAATCTATAATCCCAAAACGGGCGAATTCAGCATCCATCGCGGCCCCCTGTTCTCCAATCTGGTACTCGCCGACGAAATCAACCGCGCTCCCGCCAAAGTGCAAAGCGCCTTGCTGGAAGCGATGCAAGAACGACAGATTACTATCGGCGACGTCACTTATAAAATGGATGATTTGTTCCTGGTGTTGGCTACACAGAACCCCATCGAACAAGAAGGCACGTACCCGCTGCCCGAAGCGCAAGTTGACCGTTTCATGCTCAAAGTGAAGGTCGATTACCCCACCCGCGCCGAAGAACGACTCATTATCGACCGCATGACTGGCGACCCCCTGCCTCCAGTAACGGCCGTTGTCACCCCAGCAGATCTATTACGAGCGCGGCAAACCGTGCGCCACATTTACGTAGACGACAAAATCAAAAACTACGTGCTTGATCTGGTCTTAACCACCCGCAATCCGGGGCAAAACGGCCTGAGCGACTTGAACAATCTCATCGACTTTGGGGCGTCACCCCGCGCCAGCATCAGCCTCATCAACGCCTCCCGCGCCCACGCTTTCATCAAAGGTCGTGGCTTCGTCACCCCGGAAGACATCAAGCAGATGGCGCCCGACGTGCTGCGCCATCGCATCATCACCTCCTACGAGGCCGAAGCGGAAAACATCACCTCAGACCATGTGGTACAGCGCATTTTGAACTACACGAACGTACCATAAATAGTGAACAGTGATCAGTGGTCATTGAACAGTTGCGAGACTTCCTACTATCCACTGACCACTATCCACTGACCACTGGAGGTTTCTATGCTCACATCCGAACTTATGACACAAATCCGGCGCATCGAAATACGAACGCGCCGCCTGGTTAACGACAGTTTTGCCGGTGATTACCAATCCATTTTCAAAGGTCGGGGGATGGCTTTTGATGAAGTACGGCCGTACACCCCTGGCGACGAGATTCGCACCATCGACTGGAATGTGACGGCGCGTACAGGCGAAGCTTATGTCAAGCGATATACCGAAGAACGAGAACTGACCGTCATGCTCATGGTCGATATGAGCGCCTCGGGCGACTTTGGCTCTGTGAATCGGTTTAAACGGGAATTAGCGGCGGAATTAACGGCCGTTCTCGCTTTTGCCGCCACCACCAACAATGACAAAGTAGGAATGCTCATCTTCACCGACCAGGTGGAACTGTTCATTCCCCCGCGCAAAGGCCGCCGCCATGTGCTGCGCCTCATCCGTGAACTGCTGGCCTTCGAGCCGCAAAGCAGAGGCACAGACATCAAGCTGGCGCTCGACACCATCAACCAGATCATCAAACGGCGCAGCATCCTGTTCCTGATCTCCGATTTCCTGGAAGAACCGGCCGATTACCGCCAAACCCTGGCCATGACCAACCGCCGCCACGACATCATCGCCGTAGACCTGAGCGACCCCCTGGAACGCGACATCGCCAACGTGGGCCTGCTTACCCTGGAAGACGCCGAAACCGGCGAACTGACCTGGGTCGATACTAGCGACAAGAAATGGCAGCAAGCGTTCCATCAGCGCGTGGGCAAACTAGAAGAAGAGAAGCGCCAGGCCTTCATCCGCTCCAGCGTCGACCGCATCAACATCGGCACGGATATGGACTACATAAATCCGCTTACTGGCTTCTTTCAACAGCGAGCCAAACGAATCAGACATTAAAACACATTCGTAGGGGCGATGCGATGGGGTATTACTTTTGTCCAGCGGATGGCCTATTCTCCCATCGCCTCGCCCGTGTGCATCATTTGCAAACGCAACGCGGGCGAGGCAGCCGGTGGTAAGGTGGTTTTGCAAGGCAAAAATCATGCCCGGCTGCGTCGCCCCTACGCCATCGCGTTGTCCGGGCGTATCATTTGCCAATTGTTTCGCGGGCGAGGCAGCCGGTGGTAAGGTGGTTTTGCAGGGCAAGGATCATGCCCGGCTGCGTCGCCCCTACGCCATCGCGTTGTCCGGGCGTATCATTTGCCAATTGTTTCGCGGGCGAGGCAGCCGGTGGTAAGGTGGTTTTGCAGAGCAAGGATCATGCCCGGCTGCATCACCCCTACGCCATCGCGTTGTCCGGGCGTATCATTTGCCAATTGTTTCGCAGGCGAGGCAGCCGGTGGTAAGGTGGTTTTGCAGAGCAAGGATCATGCCCGGCTGCATCACCCCTACGCCATCGCGTTGTCCGGGCGTATCATTTGCCAATTGTTTCGCAGGCGAGGCAGCCGGTGGTAAGGTGGTTTTGCAGGGCAAGGATCATGCCCGGCTGCGTCGCCCCTACGCCATCGCGTTGTCCGGGCGTATCATTTGCCAATTGTTTCGCGGGCGAGGCAGCCGGTAATGGGGTGGTTTTGCAGGGCAAAGATCATGTCCGGCTGCATCGCCCCTACCGGACGTTTCGGCAAATTCATAAGGTTCCCATTAGGAAAGCAATAACTGCCTTTAAAGTCCCAGCCGCTCTCCCCTGATAACCTATACCCAACTGACATATTTATATCAACAATTCAAGGCTGAACATCAACCTATTCATCCTTCATCATTTAAATAGGAGTGCATCATGAAAAAGTGGTTTTTAGGTATTATTCTGGCAATTGGTTTCATCAGTTTGAGCATAGTGGCTCCCACTTATGCGGCGGGCGCAGAAACGGCCGTTTCCACAAACTCAAGACAAGCCGTTTCCCCCCCATTCACCGGTACATTTGTGGGCACAGCCTACGGCGACTATGACAGCAGCGCCCCTTTAACCTTAGAAATGACCCAGAGCGGCCGCAAAGTCACCGGAACCGTCTATATGGAACCCGGCTTGACGGTAAACGCCGGCGGCATGTGCGGCGTCTTCGATTTACCGGCCAGCAGCGCCACCGCCAGCGGCGCCATCTCCGCCCGCCAGCCGCGCCTCTTAACCGCTAAAATCCCGGTAGAGAGCGGCGGCGTCAAAATTACCGCCGACATCACCGGCGAAATCTCAGCCGACGGCGAAGAATTAAACGTGGAAGTCAAAGTCAATACACCCTTCTTATGTAAATACGACCCCGTCATCACCGGCATTCTGACCCCGCTGGCAGATAATTAATCAGAAAATCCCCGGCGCTTCTCAGAAACGCCGGGGATTCATCCTTCATCCCTACTTCCCATTCCGCCCCAACGCCTTCGCCACATAATGCACCAGCCGCTCGGCAACGGCCGTTTTACTCATCAGCGGCATCTCTTCCAACACCCCAGCCGAACTGAGCAGCACCACCCGGTTGGTATCGACGGCAAAACCGGCGTCTGCTTCCAGCACATCATTCACCGCAATTAAGTCCAGTCCCTTACGCAGCAGCTTTTGCCGCCCATATTCAAAGGCGTCATGCGTCTCCGCAGCAAAACCCAGCGATACGCGAGGATAGCCTGTCTTTTCGCGCTGCGCTTTGACGGCGCTCAAAATATCCAACGTCACTTCCAGGCCAATCGCCAGCCCCCAATCTTCACCCGTCTCCGTCTTCTTGATTTTGCGCTCCGACCGATTGCCCGGCCGAAAATCAGCTACAGCCGCCACCATGAACAGAGCATCCGCCCCTTGAACGGCCGTTAACACCGCTTCAGCCATCTCGGCCGTCGTTTCCACATCAACCCGAGTCGCCCCCCAAAGGGACGGTTCGCTGATAGGTCCGGCGATCAGCGTCACCTCCGCCCCGGCGTCTAACGCCGCCTGCGCCACCGCCAGCCCTTGTTTACCCGTCGAGCGATTGCTGATGAAGCGCACCGGGTCCAGCGCTTCGCGGGTCGGGCCGGTGCTGACTACCACTTTGCAGCCGGCCAGCGGGCCATTTCTGGCGAGGAGGGCGCGGGCCTGAGCCAATAATGCTTCTGGCTCCACCATGCGGCCTAAACCGCTCAAACCAGACGCCATGCGCCCCTCGGCCGGCCCGGCAAACGTGACCCCACGCCCGGTCAACAGGGTGATATTGGCCTGCGTGGCCACATGTTCATACATGCCGCCATCCATGGCCGGCGCCGCCAGAAGCGGGCAGCGGGCAGCCAGCGCCGTCACCGCTAACAGGTTGTCCGCCAACCCCTGCGCCAACTTGGCCAAAGTATGGGCGGTGGCCGGGGCAATGATCATGAGATCGGCCGACTCCCCCAACCCCACATGGCGCACATGGTCGTCTAAATCCCACATCGAGGTATACACCGGCCGGCCGGTGACAGAGCGAAAGGTCAGCGGCGTGACGAACTGCTGCGCCGCCTCCGTGAGGATAACATCCACCTCCGCCCCAGCCTGTGTTAATTTTGAGGCCAGGTCCACCGCCTTATAACAGGCAATCGAACCGGTAACGCCTAATAAGATTCGTTTTCCGTGAAAAAGTGTGATTGTATGCAAAAGGATTCTCCCTGAAGTAATGTCGAAGGTTAATAAAAAGGTGGCGGGTGGTAAGGTTGCAGGGTAACGCGCCACTTTGCCCAAGTTTACGCACTGTCAAGCAAATCGTAAATATACATGGGGAATATTCATGACGAATGAGAAAATGAAGGCATTCTCCCAGATCATAGGCTGAACGGCTGGAAATTTTTACCCGCTTGGGTTACGATATGAGTTACTTACAAATGATTATCCTCGGAGGGTTATTAAAATTGAAACGAGCAGCAACTTTATTTAGCATTATTTTCATGACAACGGCCGTTTTTGTTTTTGCCTCACCCGCAGCTGCGCTTAGATGCTACTGGAGTACGGAAGTATACACCTATGTCTGTGACAACGACGACATCGTGGCAAAAGCTGATAAAAGCTTGTCCACTGATTTGGCGGCAGACGCTCCCCGAGATATTGAAGCAGACAACAGTATCTTTATCACTCCCGCGGTAAATGAAGACACCATCTACGGCCACCGCTACTATGCCCGTTTAGCTGACTATACCAATGTTTATCCAGAACCGACCCGCAACGTGGCCCCAGCGCGCAATGTGGGCGATGGCTATATTTTTGTGACAGTGCATAGCTGGGCCAAAAATGAGGCCGGGGAAACCTGGTATGAGATCAACCTGAACGAATACGTGCATGAAGCTGACATTCGCATGGTGACGGCATCCGCCTTTCAAGGGGTAGAAATAACCAGCCAACCGCAACGGCCGTTTGGCTGGATCGTACAAGAGGTCATCCCCAGTACCGCCCCCGATGTGGAACCAGACGAAGAAAATGGCGAAGCCCTGCCCCGCCTCACCTTCGTCCAGATATACGACGCCGTGTTAGGCGACGAGGATTGGCTGTGGTATGACATTGGTAACGGCCGTTGGGTTAACCAAACCTTCATGAGCCTGGTCGATGTGGATCCACGCCCTGCCGAAGTGGGCAAAAACGAATATTGGACAGAAATAGACCTGTTTGAACAAACCTTTGCTGCCTATGAAGGCGACCAGATGGTTTACGCCGCCCTCATTTCCACCGGGCTAAATCGCTGGCCCACCCGCGAAGGCATCTTCCAGGTGTGGGACCGCTGGGAAAAACACAAGATGTCCGGCGCCGAAGGTCAGGTTGATTACTACTTCATCGAAGATATTCCCTACATCATGTACTTTGATAAATTCAACGGCATCGGTCTACACGGCACCTTCTGGCACGACCGTTTCGGTTTCAAACACAGTCACGGCTGCGTTAACATGTCTATCCAGGACGCCGAATGGACTTACTGGTGGTCTGACGAAGCGCCCAACGATCTTTGGGTTTACGTGCATACCCAAGACCCCATGGCGCATCTCACGGAATTTGATTAACCCCCAAAATTAGAGATTGGTTCAATCTTAAAGGTTGAACCAATCTTTACCAGTCAAAAATCCCCTCACAGCGTACTTTCCGGATCAATATCCAAAATCCAATGTGCCGGCAGCGGAAAATCCACCAGCAGTCTATTTGGATTGGGTGACCGAATGATGATCTGCCAACGATAACGGCCGTCTATGCGGTTGAAAAAGGGTGGCGTCGGTCCCAAAATATCGGTGGCCGCTAAAGCCAGTTCCCGGGCGTGCCGGCGCAGCGCTTTCGCCATCTTCTCCGCCTCCCGCCGCCCCCTGTCGTTAACCGGGTCCACCCAGACCAGCTTCGCCAATCGCCGAAAAGGGGGCAGCGTGTGCTGAGTGCGGAAACGAATCTCCTCCAGGTAAAAACCGGCGTAATCATGCTCCGCCGCCGCCTGCACTGCGTAATGCTCCGGCTGGTAGGTCTGGATGATAACCCGCCCTCCCAGCAGCCCCCGGCCGGCCCGCCCGGCCACCTGCGCCAGTAGTTGAAAAGCGCGTTCCCCGGTGCGGTAATCCGGCAGTCCCAACGACACATCCGCCGAAATAACGCCCACCAGCGTCACCAAAGGCAAGTCTAAGCCTTTGGCGATCATCTGCGTCCCCACCAAGATATCCGCCTCGTGGTTGATGAAACTGGCGAGCAGCGCTTCATGCGCCGTGCGGCCGGCGGTGGTATCGCTGTCCCAGCGAGTGAGGCGGGCTTGCGGCCAGCGCTGCCGCACCTGCTCCTCCACCTGCTCCGTACCCAGGCCAAAATAACGGATGCGCTTGGAGCCACAAGCCGGGCACTCCGTCGTTTGCGGTTCACGCCGGCCGCAGTGGTGGCAAACCAGGCTGGCGTAAGGCCGGTGGTAAGTGAGGGGCATGTCGCAGCGGGGGCAGCGAGCGATGTAGCCGCAATCCCGGCAGATGACAAAGCTGGCCGTGCCGCGCCGATTAAGAAATAAAATGGCCTGTTCGCCGCGATCCAGCGTCTCGGTTATCGCTTTGTCCAGGGCGCGGCTGAAGATGGAGCGATTGCCCGCTCGCAGTTCCTGGCGTAAATCGACCACTTGAATGGGGGGCAGCGGGATGGTGAGGGCGTCGTCAGGGTCATCGGGCTGGCGCTGGTAGGCGGACAAAATATGCAGCCGCTCAGCCTGGCTTTCCAGGCGATGCCGGTGGCCCATAATGCGTTTGGGCAGCTCAATAAGTTGATAACGGCCGCTTTGGGCCAAATGGTAGGTCACTAAATCCGGCGTGGCGCTGCCCAGGATGACGGTGGCGTTGAGGATGGCGCCCAGTTGAACGGCCGTTTCCCGGGCGTGGTAATAAGGCGGCGGCACAGGCGGCGTCTGTTTGTAGCTGCCATCATGTTCCTCATCCACCACAATCACGCCGATATTGGGCAGCGGCGTAAACAAGGCGCTGCGCGGCCCCACCACAATGTCGAACAAACCTTGCCGCGCCCGCCGCCAGGTATCATACCGTTCACCGGCCGTTAAACGGCTGTGCAGCACCGCCACCCGCCCCGGAAAACGGGCTGAAAAGCGGCGCACCGTTTGCGGCGTGAGGGCGATCTCGGGAACCAGGACGATGGCCTGCTGCCCCTGCGCCAGGGCGTAGTCGATGGCCCGCATGTAGATTTCCGTCTTACCGCTGCCGGTGACGCCATGCAGCAAAAACGTGGAATTTTTATCTTCCCCTTGCTGTCTCTCATCATCGGCGTTGATCATGGCCACTTTAACGCGGCCCCAGGCGCGCACCTGATCGGCCGTCAGTTGGGGGGCGGCGGCGGGGGTGAAGTCACGGTCGGCCAGGGGGTCACGCCACACTTCTTCCGCGCCGAAACGAATGAGATCGAGCTTAACTAGCTTACGCAGATGGTTGATATTGGCCCCGGTTTCAGCGTAAAGTTCGCTGACGGCCACGGGCTGCGCCGCCTGGGTGAGCAAGGTGATGACCTGGTAGTAGGGTTCGGCGGAACGCAGGCGCATGACGGCGGGCAGGACGGCGGCAAGAGGCAGAGACAGAGAAATTGTGAATTGCGAGATTGTGGGCGACGCTTGGTCGCTTGTGAATTGTGAATGGGTGCGTGTAATGAGGCCCTCCTCAATGAGGGCTTGCAGATGTTTCTGGCTGGCGCCAGTGGCTTCCAGAACGGCCGTTTCCGCCGGCAGTGGGTCATCCAGGTCAGCCAGGTAGAGCAGGACGTCGGCTTGTTTGCTGGCGCGGCCCAGTTGGGGCAGGGTTTCTTGCAGGCGGGCCGGACTGGCGATGAGTTCGGCATTGCGGATTTGTTTGGGTCGGACGCGGGGCGGATCCAGGACAGAGGCTTTGCGCAGGATATTGCGGTTTACCAGTTGGGTAACGGCCGTTTTCCAATCCGTTTTAGGCAGCAGGCGGGCCAGTTGACGGCCGCGCAGATCGCCCTGTTCGCGCAGCAGGCTGATGAGCTGAGTCTGGAGATCAGTTAAACGGCCGCTGCCATCCCAATACGGGTTAATGTCCACCACAATATCCGACCAACGGGTGAGGCCGGGGGGCAACATCAGGCGCAGGCAGCCGTTTAGCGGCGCTAAATACTGCTGGCTGAGCCACTGCGCCAGTTCAATTTGCCAGGGGACCAGCACCGGCTCCGCCTCGATGAGGGCGATGATCGGTTTCACTTCCTCGACCGGCGCGTTCTCATCAAAGGCGACCACAATACCTTGCGCCAGGCGGCGACCAAACTCCACCTCCACCAGGTGGCCCAGACGCAGCTCTGCCTCCAGGTCTCGCGGGATATCGTAGTGAAAGACGCCTTCCAGGGGCGCTTCGATGTTGATGACAACCACTGCATACATGAGGCTGATTGTATCACGAAAACAGTTGCCAGAATGGGGCAGTCGGATTACAACTATAGAGACTATGACCCAAGCCATCGACCTGCCCCAAACACTTTATGCCGAGCAAGAACATGCCGGTTTACGCGCTGTGGTTGTATTCGCTATGGCCGGGATATACCTGCTCTCTTTTTGGCTGCTCACCCTCTTACTGCGCTTTCTGCCGCCGACCCTTGCCAGTTATGCCTTTTTGCTTTCCTGCATCCTGGCCGCGCCCGTGGCCATTGGCCTCACCTGGCTGCTGGAAATATGGTTGAAAACGGTGTGGCACAGCGGCTACCAGGTCACGTTATCGGCGGAAAAGCTTCGAGTGCAGCAACCACTTGGTGAAGATATTGAAATTGTGCGCGGCAACAATGTGGCGGTGTTGGCCTGGTATTTTAAACTGGTGGGTTACAAACGAGGCGGTCGGGAACGACGGGTGGCCAAGGATTGGCTCTGCTTTTGCTGCCAGGTGCAGCAGGACGAAAACCGTTTCATCGTCTATACCTTTGCCCCGCCCACCCAAACGGCCGTTTACACCCCCACCCATCCGCTCCGTTTCCAAAAAATCAACCCGGTTGAGGTCTATGACGCCTCCGAGAACGGCCGTTTTGCACCCCCCACCCGACCTGATACCATTCCCTCAGAGATTCTCAACAGCAAAAACGGCCGTTACTGGTTGGCCGAACAGCGCCGTTGGCGTGAAGGTTTAGAACTCACCCGTCAAGATTTCGAGACGTTTTTACAATATTTGGCGTAGCGGGTGGCAGGTGGCGCGTACCTGCCACCCGCCACCTGCCACTCGCCACCCACAAAAGGAGACCCACACCATGTTTGATTTCATCACCGACGAACACAAAATGATTCAAGAAGCCGCCCGCGACTTCGCCCAAAACGAGATCGCCCCCATCGCCGAGCATCACGACCAGACTGGCGAATTCCCCATCGACACCATCCGCAAAATGGGCCAACTGGGCTTTATGGGCATTGAAGTGCCGGAAGCATACGGCGGCGCCGGCATGGACACCCTGGCCTACGCCCTGGCCCTCACCGAAATCTGCAAAGTAGACGCCAGCCACGGCACCGTCATGTCTGTCAACAACTCGCTTTACTGTCACGGCCTGCTCAAATTCGGCACGGAAGCGCAGAAACAAACCTACGTCGTGCCTATTGCAACCGGCGAAAAGATCGGCGCTTACAGCCTCACCGAGCCGATGAGCGGCAGCGACGCCGGCAACATGGCCAGCCGCGCCGTCCTCAATGACGCCGGAACCCATTATTTGATAAACGGCCGTAAATCCTGGGTCACCTCCGCCCCCTACGCCGACTTCATCGTCCTCTTTGTCATGACGCAGCCGGAGAAAAAACACAAGGGCGTCACCGCCTTCATCATCGAAACGGACAAACCGGGCTTCTCCCGCGGCAAAACGGAGCCAAAACTGGGCATCCGCGCCAGCGCCACCAGCGAAATCATCTTCGATAACTATGAATGTCCACTGGAAAACCGCTTGGGCGCAGAAGGTGAAGGCTTCAAAATCGCCATGACGGTGCTGGACGCCGGCCGCATTGGCATCGCCTCGCAGGCGTTGGGCCTGGCCGAAGCCGCCCTGGAAGCCTCGGTGGCTTATGCCCAGGAGCGCGAGGCGTTTGGCCAGAAGATCGGCCAGTTCCAGATGATCCAGCAAAAACTGGCCGACATGAAATGCCGCGTCGACGCCAGCCGCCTGCTCATTTACCAGGCTTGCCTGGCAAAAATGGCGACGAAGAAAACAAACGGCCGTTACTCCATGGAAGCGAGTATGGCTAAACTGTTCGCCAGCGAGACGGCGATGTGGGTGACCACACAGGCCATCCAGATTCACGGGGGCATGGGCTACAGCAAGGAAATGCCGCTGGAACGCTACTTCCGCGACGCCAAAATCACGGAAATCTATGAAGGCACCAGCGAAATCCAACGTATGGTGATTGCGCGAAGCTTAACAGGTTTGCGGTAGAGGAGATGAGACGTGTGATGCGTGAGTAACGGTACGCATCACGCGCCACGTCTTTCAAAAGACCTCTCCGTTTTCCGCCATCTCTACCAACAGCTTCGGCGGCTCAAATCGAGCGCCGTACCAGGCCGCCAACTCGCGGCTGCGAGCCACAAACGCCGCTGCGCCATAGTCGTTGATGTATTGCAGCGTCCCGCCCTTGAACGGAGCGAAGCCCCAGCCAAAAATCGAGCCGATATTGGCGTCGGCCACCGAGGTCAGCACCCCTTCTTCATAGCAGCGCACCGTTTCCAACGCCTGCACAAACATCAGGCGCTCGATCATCTGCGCCTGGCTCAGTTTTTCACCCTGAAGTGGGAAGATCGTCTGCAATTCCGGCCACAAATATTTAGGGCTGCCGTCTTGGGGATACTCGTAGAAACCGGCGCCTTTGGCTTTGCCAAAACGGCCGTTTTCCTCCACCAGCACATCCAGCACCCGGTAACTGGGATGGTCGGGCATCGTCTGGCCGGCCGCTGCATAATCCTGGCGCGTTTGCTCCCGGATGTGCTGCATCAGGCTCAAGCTCACCTCATCAGACAGCGCCAACGGCCCCACCGGCATCCCCGCCTGCATTCCAGCTGACTCAATGGCGCGAGGGTTTTGCCCTTCGCCCAAGAGCGCCTGCCCTTCCTGCACATAGGTGGCAAAAACCCGCGAGGTGTAAAAGCCGCGGCTGTCGTTGACCACGATGGGCGTTTTGCGGATTTGTAGCACATAATCAAACGCCTTGGCCAGCGTCTCCTCGCTGGTTTGCTGGCCCACGATGATCTCCACCAGCCGCATCTTATCGACCGGCGAAAAGAAGTGCAGCCCCACAAAGTTCTCAGGCCGGGCCACGCTTTCGGCTAAACTGGTGATGGGCAATGTAGAGGTGTTGGAGGCAAAAACGGCCTGCCCTGAGCCTGTCGAAACGGCCGTTTCCCTCATCACCGCCTCTGCCTCCCGCGTCACTTTGCCTTTTAAGACCCGGTCTTCAAACACCGCTTCAATCACCAAATCGCAGCCTGCCAAATCGGCCGCCTCGCCCGTGGGCAGAATGCGGGCCAAAATCGCCTGCTTCTGCGCCTGATCCATGCGCCCGCGTGATACCCGCTTGTCCATGATCTTCTCGACGGCCGCTTTACCGGCGTCCGCCCGCTCCTGGTCTACATCTTTCAGTACCACCTCCAGCCCCGCATGGGCCGAGACATATGCAATGCCGTGCCCCATCATGCCTGCGCCCAATACCCCCACTTTTTTCGTTTCTTGCCAGGGAATGCCGGACGGCCGACTACGGCCGGCGTTGATCTCGTTTAACTGGAACCAGAAGGCATTGATCATATTTTGGGCGGTCTGGCTGGCCGCTATGTGGGCAAAATAGCGCGATTCGATACGCTGCGCCGTCTCAAAATCGACAACCGCCCCTTCAACGGCCGTCGTCATAATCGCCTCCGGCGCCGGGTAATTGCCATACGTTTGTTTGCGCAAAATAGCGGGGGCAATCGCCAACATCTGCGCCACCTGTGGCTGGCGAGGATCGCCGCCCGGCATCCGATAACCCGGCTGATCCCAGGGCTGCCTGGCCCCAGGATTGGCGGCGATCCAGGCCCGCGCCCTGGCCATCATCTCGTCGGCGTCGGCCGCCAGCTCATCGACCAACCCGGCGGCTTTGGCAGCCTGAGGCGGAACCTGTTTACCCTGCGAAAGAAACTGGAACGCCTCTTGCAGCCCCACCAGGCGCGTATAACGCACGATGCCCCCGCCGCCAGGGATCAGCCCCAATGTCACCTCCGGGAAGCCAAACTTACTGCGGGCATCATCAATGGCTATACGATAGTGGCAGGCCAGGGCCAGTTCCATGCCGCCGCCCAACGCCGTGCCGTTTAAGGCGGCGACCACCGGTTTGCCCAGCGTTTCCAACTGGCGGAAACCGGCTTTGAGGGACTGAGTATCTTCAAAAATCCGCTGGGGGTCAGTTTCGGCCGCCAGCATCTCTAAATCGGCTCCGGCCAAAAATGTTTTCTTGCCCGAGGTGAGGATGACGCCGGCCAGTTCCGATTCGGCCGTGAGTTTTGCCAATGCTTGGCGCAGGCCCTCGCCAAATTCGGCGTTTAACACATTGGCCGAACGGCCGGGCATGTCGAGTGTAAGTGTGACGATATGTTGTGCATCTTTTTCGTATGTGAAAGTCATGTTTACCTCTCTTTGTCACTGTACATCTGTAGATTAGTTGCAGAGTGGTTCAATCTTTAAGCCAAGTATAACAAAAGCAAAACTGAAATAGAAACGGCCGTTCCAGGTTGCCGTCACTCTGCCATGCAGTATAATCGCCCATGCGTCAGGCATAAGCTTGAAGCACACTACAAACGGAGAAAAATATGGCACGTCGCGCAGTCTTCCCTTTTACCGCAATTGTTGGACAGGAACGTATGAAACGAGCGTTGATCCTCAACGCTGTCAGCCCCCAAATTGGCGGCGTCCTCATTCGTGGCGAACGAGGCACCGCCAAATCCACCGCCGCCCGCGCCCTCGCCTTTTTGCTGCCGGACATTGAAGTGGTATCAGACTGCCGCTTTGGTTGCAGCCCGCTGCGCCCCAATGAATGGTGCGACGACTGCCGGGTGCGTCATGCGGATGGGGATTTGACAACGGCCGTTCGAGAGACCCCGTTCATCGATTTGCCCGTCAGCGCCACCGAAGACCGGGTGGTGGGTACGCTCGACATCGAAAAAGCGATCCAGAAAGGGGAGAAACATTTTGAGCCGGGCGTGTTGGCTTCCGCTAATCGCGGCCTGCTCTACGTCGATGAAGTCAACCTGCTCGATGACCATGTGGTAGACCTGCTGCTCGACTCGGCCGCCATGGGCGTCAACGTGGTGGAACGGGAAGGCATCAGCTTCACCCACCCGGCCAAGTTCATCCTGGTAGGCACCATGAACCCGGAAGAAGGGGATTTACGGCCGCAACTACTCGACCGTTTCGCCTTTGCCGTCAATATGGCCGGCTTGTCTGATCCGCAGCAGCGGGTAGCCATTATGGAGCGCCGCCTCGCCTTTGAAATTGACCCCGAAGGCTTCCGCCAACAGTGGATTCCCGAAGAAACAGCGCTGTCTGAGAAAATCTTCAACGCACGGCGGCAGGTGAACAATATCCTTTACACGCGGCGCGATATGCTCTCCATCGCCGGGCTAACCTCCTCGCTCAAGGTGGACGGCCACCGCGCCGACCTGGTGATTTTACGCGGAGCGCAGGCTCATGCCGCCCTGCAAGGGCGCAGCCAAATCACCGATGAAGATATCGTGCTGGCGGCTGAATTGGCCCTGCCCCATCGCATCAAAGGACGGCCGTTCCAGGACACCACTATGAGCGCCTTTGATTTGGAAGAACAGCTAAACGATGTGCAATCTGAAATGGGCCTGGGCGAAGAAGGGGAGCCAGGCGACGAGCAAGAAATCGGCGCCGCCGAAAAAAAAAAGCCTTAGAGTCTGAAGCCGAAGCGGAAGAAGGGGCCGATGTCTCCCAAACCGAGGCTGGTCCGCAAACCGTGCCTCAATCCGCCCAAGATGGGCAGTGGTGGGAAGGGGGGCAGAAAGTGGCCGCCAAAGAAGAATTTTCCGCCCGCCGCCTCGACACCCAACTCGACCGCCTCACCCGCAGCCAGGCCGGCCGTCGCTCCGTCACCAAAACAGAACGCAAACGCGGCCGTTATATCCAATCCCGTCTGCCCCAAAAAGATCGCGTCACCGATTTGGCCTTTGACGCCACCCTCCGCGCCGCCGCCCCTTACCAAAAATCCCGAGACCATACCGATGTGGCTTTGGCTTTAGAAAAACAAGATTTGCGTGAAAAAGTGCGGGTGCGCCGGTCGGCAAACCTGATCTTGTTTGCCGTCGATGCCAGTTGGAGCATGGCAGTGGCCGAGCGTATGGAAGCCACCAAAGGGGCCATCATGTCGCTGCTCACCGACGCCTATCAGCGTCGGGATCGCGTCGGCCTCATCGTCTTCAACAAGAACGACTCTCATCTGGTGCTACCGCCCACCAATTCCGTGCAGTTGGCGCGGCAGGCATTGGCCGACATCGCCGTCGGCGGCAAAACGCCCTTGTCGGCCGGGCTGATGATGGCGCATGAAGTGTTTCGCAAGGAATCTTACACCCACCCGGATGTGATCCCCATGCTCATTTTGCTGACTGACGGCGCGGGCAATGTGAGCATGTCTGATCTGCCGCCGCAGGTGGAGGCGCACCGCATCGCCGACATGATCAAGGAAACGGGGGTACGCTCAGTGGTGATCAATATGGAACACGCCGCCTTCGACCAGGGGTTGGCAAAACAACTGGCGGAACGGCTGGATGCCCCCTGCCACACCCTGGCAGATTTGCGGGCGGATACGCTGTATCAAGCGGTGTTGGATGAGTTGGACTAGTTCTCTTGTTCTTATAGAACCCAAATTATTACCTTGAGATGAAATTCGCAAAGTTTGCAAAAAACATGTCATGCTGAGTGAAACGAAGCATCCCTACGGCAATAATTGAGCCAAATAATGGGGATTCTTCACTGCGTTCAGAATGACAGTTGGAAGGGGTTTACGCTTTCTCACTTAAAGCCACCTGCAACACATCTTCCATCCGCTTTGCCAACACAAACTTCACATCTTGCCGCAGCCGCTTGGGAATCTCCTCCAGGTCACGCTCATTCTTCTGCGGCAGGATGAAAGTCTCGATGCCCGCCCGCCGCGCCGCCAACGCCTTCTCCCGCACCCCGCCCACCGGCAGCACCCGCCCGCGCAGCGTCACCTCACCCGTCATACAGACATTCCGATAAATAGCGCGGCCCGTAAAGGCCGAAATAAGCGCCGTGGCCAACGCAACCCCCGCCGAAGGGCCATCTTTAGGCACTGCCCCTTCCGGCACATGAATGTGAATATCCGTTTTATCAAATACGTCCGGATCTAAGCCCAGGACATCCACCTGGCTGCGGGTATAGGTGAGAGCAGCCTGGGCGCTCTCTTGCATCACGTCGCCCAACTGCCCGGTCAACGTCAGTTGGCCCTTGCCTGGCATCAGATTCACTTCCAGAAACATAATCTCGCCGCCAGTCGAAGTCCAGGCGGCGCCGGTGGCCACGCCCACTTCATCTTCCGTTTGTAGCTCTTCAGATAAGAAACGGGGCGGCCCCAATAAGGCGCCCACTCGTTTGGCGGTGATCCGCCGGGGATACTTCCGCTTTTCAGCCACCAGGCGAGCGATTTTGCGACAGACATTGGCCGTTTCCCGTTCAAAGTTACGCACCCCCGCCTCTCGCGTATATTCGCTGATGATAATTTTGAGCGCCTCATCATCAAAGCGCACTCCTTTCTCCTCCAGGCCATGTTCCCGCACCTGTTTGGGAACCAGGAAATGACGCCCAATTTCCAGCTTTTCTTCTTCCAGGTAGCCAGAAAATTCAATGATTTCCATGCGGTCTTGCAGCGCCAGCGGGATATTATCCAGATAATTGGCGGTGGTGATAAACATCGTTTTGGAGAGATCAAAATCCAGGCCCAGGTAATGATCGGCAAAGGAATTGTTTTGTTCCGGGTCCAATACTTCCAACAAGGCAGAGGCGGGATCGCCGCGGAAATCCTGGCCCAATTTATCTACCTCATCAAGCATGAAGAGTGGGTTCCGGGTGCCGGCGCGGCGCATGGCCTGAATCACCCGGCCCGGCAGAGCGCCAATGTAGGTGCGACGATGGCCTCGTATTTCCGCCTCATCCCGCACCCCGCCCAGGCTCATGCGAATGAATTCCCGTCCCAGAGCGTGGGCAATGGAACGCCCAATCGAAGTCTTACCGGTTCCGGGCGGCCCCACAAAACAGAGGATGGGGCTGCGCAGGGTATCCGGCGCGATTTTTTTGACGGCGATATATTCCAGAATGCGGTCTTTGGCTTTTTCCAGGCCATAATGGTCGGAAGCCAACACCTCGGCAGCGTTTAGCACATCCAGGTTGTCCTCAGATTCGTCCAGCCAGGGCAAGTTGAGGATCCAATCCAGGTAGGTGAGGATGATGCCCACTTCTGGCGACATGGGCGGCATGGCGCTGAGACGACTTAACTCTTTTTCGGCGCGGGCGCGAGCTTCTGGCGGCAGGTTTTTGGCGGCAACCGATTCGCGCATCTCGTTGATTTCCTGGGTGAAGACATCCGCCTCACCCAATTCTCCCTGGATGACGCGCATTTGTTCACGCAGGAAATGTTCACGTTGGTTTTTGTCCATTTCTTGCTGCACTTGCATGTGAATCTGGTCTTCCAGCTCCAACACGTCTAGCTCTTTAGCCAGGGAGATGCTCACTTTTTGCAAGCGCAGGTCCGGATCGATGGTTTCCAGGATGTCTTGTTTGGTTTCCAGGGTGGTGGTGAGGGTGGAAGCCACAAAGTCGGCCAGCCAGCCCGGTTCTTCAATGTTGATGGCGAAGGTGTAGGCGTCTTCAGGCAGATTGCGGTTGAGGGATACCACTTTCTCAAAGAGGGTGATGACGGCCCGCATCAGGGCTTCGGTGTTGCGATCCCATTCCCCCGGCTCCGGGATGCGGCGGGCGCGAACGCGGATGTAGGGCGACCATTGGGTGAATTCGACGATCTCAATACGGCGGCGACCCTGGGCCAAAACGCTGGTGCTGTCATCGGGCATACGCAGCGCTTTGCCGATGGTCACTTCTGTGCCAATGTGGAAAATGTCGTTGACGGCCGGTTCCATCAGTTCGCCATCTTTTTGGGCGGAGACGATGATGTTTTCATGGTTGTTAACGGCGGCGCGAATGGCTTCCAGGGAGCGTTCACGCCCCACAAAAAGCGGCGTCACCATTTGTGGATACAACACCAGGTCTCTCAGGGGCAGAAAGGGGCAGTCGATATAGCCATCATCGTCTAAATAGGTATCGGTTCCAAACAGTTCTTGGTCAAAACCGGGGATGCTGTCTATAAAATCCGGGTATTGCGCTAATTCAAAGTTTTCTTCAGGCATCATATGGTTTTTCCTCAGGCGAGTGGTGGGTAACGGCCGTTATGGGCAATGGTTCCTCTTGGGCCAACAAGCTTGATTTTAAGCTGTCCCACTGATTTAGCAAGTCGCCAACAAAGATGATGGAGCCGGTGGCGCAGATGAGATCGCCCGGTTGGGCGTTTTGCCAGGCGGTGGTCAGGCCCTCGGCGGCAGAGGCGGCAATCACGGCCGTTCCCCCCAGTTCACGCACGATTTGCGCCAGAGACTCAGGCTGCGCCGCCCGGGGATGGTCGGCGGCGGCGGTGATGGTGAGGCACGCCAGGGGAACCAGTGGGGCCAACATCTTGGCCACGTCTTTATCGGCGGGAGCGCCAAAGAGCAAAATGAGCCGTTGGTAGGTATAATGATGGTTCAGGGCGTCAACCAGGCGGGCCACGGAGTCTGGATTGTGGGCGCAGTCGACCAGGAAGGTAGCGGTCTGTTCAGATTGGTAGACGGTTTGTAAACGGCCGTTCCAGGTCACATCCGCCAAACCCTGGCGCACGGCCGTTGCGCTGAGGGCCGGGAAATAGGGGCGTAAATGATTCAGCGCCGCCAGCGCCACCATGGCGTTTCCCAGTTGGTGGTCGCCGATCAGGGCCAATGTGAAGCGGCTGGGGGTGGGTATGAATGCCTCATCCGGCGACTGCGTGATGATCAATGCCTGGCCGCTGGGGTCGTCTGCGCCCTGGAACTGCCACTGTGGAGAAACGGCCGTTAACGGGACACCCCGCTCCTGCGCCAATTCTCTTAAACGGGTTTCTGCTTCCGGCGCTTGGGCGGCAATCACCAGGGGGACGCCCGGCTTCATGATGCCCGCTTTTTCATAGGCGATTTCTGCCAGGGTGTCGCCGAGCAGGTCTGTGTGGTCCAGGCTCAGACTGGTGATAGCTGTCACCAGCGGCTTGACGATGCGGGTGGCGTCCAAACGGCCGCCCAATCCGGTTTCGATGACGGCGATGTCTACCTGCTGTCGGGCGAAGTACAACAAGGCGATGACGGTGACGGCTTCAAACCAGGTGATCTCAGGAATGTGGGAAACGGCCGTTTTCATCTCCGCCACTAAATCCACAAACTCAGCTTCACTGATCCGGCCGTCCGCGTCAGCAGGCGTCAGGATGCGGATGCGTTCGCGGAATTCCTGCAAATGAGGAGAGGTGTACAAACCCACGCGCAAACCGGCGGCTCGCAAGCAAGCGGCCGTCATCGCCGCCACCGAGCCTTTGCCCTTCGTACCGGCAATGTGGACGGCCGGGTATTGGTTCTGCGGCGATCCCAACCATTCGGCCAACTTTTCTGGTCGGTCAGGGTCTAGTTTGCTGGCGGAATAGCGGTCCAACCGCTGCCGCTCAAAGTTGATTAAGCTGTACAAATAATCCAAGGCCGCGCTGTACCGGTTGGCCGCAGCTGCGCCCAGAAGATCGTTGTTTTGTTCGTTCTGATTCATAGGGCGCGTATTGTACCAACATCAAGCAAAAATGGAACCGTTGACAGGGGTTTGTGGCGGGGCTAAACTCGGTTATCGGTTATGAGTGGTCAATGGTCACTGTTCACCGTTCACCGTTCACTAAATTTCGAGGTACAAACATGGACACACTCATCTTGGTTCATTCCCGTTTATCACAGACGGTGGTTTTATTCTTTTTGTTTTTGGGCATTTGGGGCGTCTATCGGGCGGCGCGCCGGTATCGTGTGGATGGCAGCTACATGGGCGCATTGGTCATCGGCCAAATTTTGTTCATGGTGCAAGGAATTCTAGGCGCAATTTTGTGGGCATCCGGTTTTATTGGGGCAGTGGCCCGACCGGAAATGCACATTCTTTATGGGGCGTTTGCCCTGGTCTTCTTGCCGTTTGTCTTCCTGGTGTGGCTAAAGGGGGATGACTCCAACCAGGCGCAGTGGGTGCTGGCCTTTACCACGTTGTTCCTCTTTGGCATTGCGGAACGAGCCATTTCTACAGCGTAAAAATAAACGCCTCGTTCACAAACCTCAAACGTATTTTGGAGAGTGTTTTATGTTTGGCCTATTGATTCTTATTCTTATCAACGGCTTATTTTCTATGTCAGAAATCGCAGTGGTTTCAGCGCGAAAGGCGCGGCTGCAACTACACGCTGAACAAGGCGATAAGGGCGCTCAGGCCGCCTATAAATTAGCGGAGTCGCCTGAAAATTTCCTGGCAACCATTCAAATTGGCATCACGTTGGTGGCTATTTTGATGGGGGCATTTGGCAGTGTGCAGATTGCGGAGTCGTTAGAACCGTATTTCGCCCAAATTCCCGGTATAGGAAAGTATGCGTTTAATGTGGCAGAGATAACGGCCGTTATTTTAGTGACCTATCTCTCTCTGGTATTTGGTGAACTGGCGCCCAAGCAGATCGGCCTGACCCAACCGGAAAACATCGCCAGCCGCATCGCCCCTGCCATGACATGGCTGGCGCGGCTCACCTCACCCCTCGTTCGCTTTTTGAGCCTTTCTACGCGGTTGGTCATACGCTTGCTGCGCATTCATCCCTCCACAGAACCGGTCATCACCGAAGCAGAAATTCAAATGATACTGGAACAAGGCACAGAAGTCGGCATCGTCGAACCCATTGAGGAAAAAATCGTGGGGCAACTGTTTCGCGTGGGGGATTTGTACGTCAATGATTTGATGGTAGATCGCACCGATATTGTCTGGTTGGATATAAATGATCCGCCAGAGGCAATTCAGGCCAAGATCAGCAGCGGCGCTCATTCCCGCTATCCGGTGGCTCGCGGAGACCTGGACAACATCATCGGCTTGATATTTGTGAAAGATTTGCTGGTACAAACGCTGGGCAAGGAACTACCAGAGCTGGAATTATTGGTAAAACCGGCGCTGTTCATTCCATCTGGGCTGCCCATTTACCAGGTATTGGAGCGCTTCAAGGAAGCGCAAGCGCAAATCGCTTTCATCACCGATGAACATGGCGGCGTGGAAGGATTGGTGACCTTTATTGATCTGCTGGAAGCGATTGTGGGCGACGTGCCTGAAATGGGGGACCCGGCCGACCCCACGGCCGTTCGTCGGGCAGACGGCTCCTGGCTCATTGATGGTAAACTGCCCATCGAAGAATTCAAGCAGCTTTTCGATATTTCCGAACTACCTGACGAAGAGGGAAATTTCTACCAGACGCTTGGCGGTTTCGTCATGAACTATCTGGGTCGCATTCCTCAGACTGGCGATCAGTTTACCTGGCAGCAATTCCATATTGAAGTGGTAGATATGGATTGGCGGCGCGTCGATAAAGTTTTAGTGACTCGGTTGGCTTAAGGCTGCCCGCGCCAGCGGAAAATCTGCCTGCACAGAAGCAAGATCAGCGCAAGCAGGACAATCCCCACAGAATACCAGGCGGGCAGCGACGCCTGAACCTCAACCGATTGCAAACTGACAGCGGTTGGCGTTCCGCTTAAATCGACCTGCCAAAGGCTGGCATTTATGCCTGATGTAGACGTAATCAACCTATTTTTTTCCGGCCAATAAGCGAGAGAAATCAATCTTTCATCGGTATGAACCATGCGTTGCCAGGCGTTAAAATCTTGAGTGCGGATGATGGCGCGTTCTATGGGATCTGTGAGCGACTGTTTTTCAGCAATAAGATAGAGCCAGCCATCCACCACAACCATGAGATTAAAATCAGCGTAACCGTTTTCAGGATAGGAAGCGCCAAGCAGGTAGCCTGTGGGCAAAGGGAAATTGCTTACCCTGTCATCAGCATCCAGCCCATAGAGCGAACGCCGGTCGAAACTGACCGCCAGAAGCCGCCCATTAAATTCAATAGTATTGACATGAAGTAAGTTGTTTTCCAGACCAGGAACCGCTTGCCAGGTATCCCCCCCGTCCGTGCTTTTAGACAGGGTAAGCATACCGGGGTCGTTATGGCTGGCAAACAAATCACCATCAAAACGGGTGATGTCATAAGCGCGATACGTCCCCAGATCGCTTCTTTTTTGCCAGGTGAGGCCGCTGTCTGTGCTGGAAAAAATCTGGCCCATGCAGGCGTGGACGTTACAATCATCATGCCCGTCATGGGCGCCCACGGCCGCATACAGCGTTGATCCGGCGTACCACAGCCCCCAGGTATGGTAGACATTCACCAATCCATGGGCCGGGTTTCTATATTTAGTGAAGCTGTTGTGGTCAGGGGAATAGGTGTAATGAGTGCCGGCCGTGTGATCATCCCGGGGGTCTGTGCCGGCGATGTGGATCAAAGCGCCATCATAAATCATTTCATGGAAGCCTTGCTCATCCGGTTCGCCAATACCGGTGAGGGTGAACCCATCAAATTTGGCAAAATATGCCCCGTCTTGTTCCGCCGGCCGGGCAGAACCGAAGCCCATATAAAGATCATTTCCTATCGGCAGGGTGGCATAGATACCAAAATAGTTAACATGGCCTCTGTTTTCGGTCTGACTTTCATACCATTCTTTCAAGGTTTGATCTGTCAGGCCCAGATCAACCTCTTCCAAGATCACATTACTCCCCGTCTGCCATTGTGGATGCGCCAACATAATCAAGGGCGTAAGAAATAGCAAGTAAAGGAGAGAAAGTACAACAAATGTTTTCTTGAAAGGCAGTTTCATGAGTTTTTACCAACCTCTATTACTTTTTTGAGAGGAGTTAACATGGGCGACGGTACACTCCGCCTGGGAGCACGGCACGAAGGAGCTCCACGCCGATAATTTTTGCAAGCATACTCACTTAAGTAAATTTTGTCACTCAACCAACCACTTGACCAGTTGAAGCACTCTTGTTCTCTGGTAACAACGGCCGTTCTGCGTTAAAGTCTCTCTATCATGGAACTGCCATACTCGCTGTGGCCGCATCTCAGTCCCGAAGGGCTGCTTTTTAACCGCGCCTCCTCTGGTAAAAATGTCAGATTATGCCCGCTGCGAGTATATACATAGATGGTCTCCCGCCCCCCAGTAGCAAAGGCGGCGTCGTGCGACTGCTCATCGAAGAAGGGCAGATGAATAAAGAGCACATCGGCAAAATCCACCTGAACGGGATGCTGACATGTTCCAACAATTTAAAACAGGACAACACAATGCCACATAAAAACTGGAAACCAAAGCCGTACAAACCGAGAAGAGCAGCCAAAACTCCACGCCAGCGCATCGGCGATTACCGCATTTTTGTGGGCGCATTCCCCACAGGCGAATTGGCGGAACGCATCCAACAAGTGCGCCTGGATGTAGACAGCTTAACCGCCAAAATCACCGCGCCACATGTAACGCTGGCCGGGATCTATTGGCGCAATGGCAAAGCCACCCGTGCTGGCGCAAAAGGGTTGATTGACAGATTGGATACCTTATCTGGCACATTGAAGGCGTTTGATTTAGAACTGGGGGGCATCCAGACGTTTGGGGAGCGTGTCATCTACCTGGGCGTGAAACCGACTGATTCCCTGCTGGCGGCGCGGCGCGCCCTCCTCAACACCATTGGCGAGGACAAGCATCGCCGCTTCAAACCCCATCTCACCCTGGCAATGCGCCTGGAACAACCTGCTTTTGACGAGACGCTGGCTAAATTGCGAGAAAATGAATGGGAAAACGGCCGTTTCACATCTCCCATCAGCCAACTTCATCTCATGCAGCGGGGCGAGAATGATCCCGCCTGGCGCACCATTCACACGATAGATTTGGAGTAAAAGCGAGACATATCTATCTTGTAAACCCACCCCATAAAAACGGCCGTTCCCTATGGGAAACGGCCGTTCATCAATCAAACTTCTAAACTATGCAAAAAAACTAATGCGCATTTTCGTCGTGATGGACCTCTTCTTTTGTCGAGATCATTTGTTTGAGCAGCACCACACCTACCAGAATCACCACAAATACAACGGCAATGGCCACCCGCTGCCAACCGCCCGGCAACTTGCTGAACCGCTCTAATTCCAACTCTTGAACCTCTTGTTCCATTTCGCTCATGCCTCAACCTCCAAAATAATTGAGTGAAGAATAAAGATCGAAAACCAACCCAGATGGCGCCCACAATCTTTACCCTTTTAGTTTTTAACCACCATAATCATACCAAAAACTTCACTTCTGCTCCAGATCATTGCGCACCGAGCGCTTCAGGGGGATGCCAATGCGGTACGCCGCCGACGACAAAGCATGGGCCACCACCGGCCCCACCACCATCAGCAAGGCGATCAAAAGCAGCGCCCGCGCCCAACCCAACGGCGTCCATACCACCGCCGCCGTCAGGAGCAGCACCACTCCAAATACGCCCACCTTGCCCGTGGCATGAAGCCGGGCATAGACATCCGGCAAGCGCACCATGCCCACCACCCCCACAATCGAGAAGAAGGTGCCGCTAATAACAGCGATAATTGCGATGAGTTGAAGGATTGTTTCCATAGGTTTTATGGTGGCAAAGTGGCAAGATTACCACTTTGCCACTTTAAAATAGTTTTTCCTCTGCCACGTATTTTGCCAGAGCAATGGTGCCGATGAAGCCCAGCGCGGCCAAAGCTAAGGCAATATCAATGTAGATGCTGTCCTGCTCAATCAAGGAGACCAGCACCAGCACCGCCAGCACCAGCGTCGTCACCAGGTCTACGCCGACCAGCCGATCTACTACGTTTTCACCCCGCCACACGCGCCAAATGGCAACGGCCGTTAGCAGCAAATGAATGAATAGTGACCCATACAGCACTGTTTGGAGTATTTGTTCCATAGTCGTTCTTAACCGTTATTCAAAAATATTCTTCAACATATTATCGCGCATTTCCTGCGCTTCCAGCACCTTTGCCTCAGCATCGGTGGCGTCGAGCATGTGAGTATACATCGTGCCATCTGCGCCGATCTCGACTACCATTTCACCAGGAGTGAGGGTGATGGCATGGGCGCTTAAGGCGCGGCTCAAATCGCTCTGGCATTGAGTGGAGATAGCCACAATGCCCGGGTTGATAGGCATGGTGGGACTGAGCACAATTCGCGCTACTTGAATGCCGCTGATGAGCAAATCGATCATGAGACGGATGATGTATTTGATGGTGGCAAAAACGGCCGTTGGCATCCGCTTCCAGGCCACTTTTTCTGGTTTTGCACCCAGCAGCGCCACCACCACCAGCGCCACCACCACCCCCATCACAATATTATTGAGGGCAAGATTTGCGGTCAGCACTAAGTAAATTAAAGTCAAAACAGCTACAGGCCACACGTATTTCATAAAATCTTAAAACCTTATTACAAAGGAACAAAGGGACAAAGAAAAGCTTTTCTTTGTATCTTTGTCCCTTCGTATCTTTGTAATAAAAATCTAAAAATCATCTTACCCACCCAACACCGCCTGAATATAAACCGACGAGTCACTCAACCAGGCGCTCGCCTCTTGCGCCGCCAGCACCAGCGGAGTGGCCCAAATGCCCAGCGCCATAATCAAGATGAGCAGCAGCACTGGCGCCACCAATTGATCGCCGGCCGGTTTGGTATAAATCCCTTCAGCTGGCGCCAGCCACCAAATCCGTTGGAAGGCGCGAATGGTATAGACCAGGGTGAAGATGCTGGTGACGCCAATCAGCAGCAACGACCAGTAATCTGCCCCCGCAATGCCGCTGCTAAACAGCAACGACTTGCTCACAAAGCCATTCGTGGGTGGAATACCGATCAGCGCCAGGCTGCCGACAAAAAACAAGAGACCGGCCAAGGGCAACGGCCGTCCTACTCCCGTGACGATATCAAACGCCGCCGATTTAACCGAAGCGCGGCTGGCGACATAACCGGCTAACATCAACATGGCCGCTTTGATCAAGCTGTGATTGAAGGCAAACACAATCGCCGTCATGATTGATAGTTCTGTGCCCCAACCAATCGCCACCAAAATGAAGCCCACCTGCGCCAGGGTGGAATAGGCCAACATGCGTTTCACGTTATGCGTACCGATGGCCGACAAGCCGCCAAACACCACGCCCACCACCCCCGCCACCAGCAAAATCAGGCGAATGGTGGGCGCTTGCGCCACAAACAAAAGCGTCGTCATGCGCAAAAAGCCGTAAACGCCCAGTTTCACCACCACCGACGACAACATGGCGCTGACGGGCGTGGGCGCAGCGGCGTGAAAATCGGGCTGCCAAAAATGAAAGGGGACGGCGGCGCATTTAACCATGAAGAAGGCCAACAACAGGGCGATGCCGGGCCAGAGCAACGGCCGTTCTCCCACCAGCGCCACCTTCATCCCTAAATCCGCCATATTGAGTGTGCCGTAGGAAACATACAACGTGCCCACCGCCAGCAGCATAAAGAAGGAGGCCAGCAAACTCATGTAGAAATATTTGTACGCCGCTTCCGTGCCAAATCTGTCATCAGAAACGGCCGTTAATACCGTGCCCGAAATCACCAACAACTCCGCAAAGACATATAGGTTAAACAAGTCACCCGTCAGCATCGTGCCCGTCAGCCCCGTGGCCAACATGAGGAAGAAGGTGAAGAAGGCGGGATAGGTGACCACGGTATCCTTACTGCCCAACGCATAAATAACGCCCGTCACCATCACCAGTTGCACCATCACCACAAACAGCGCCGACAACATATCGGCTACCAGCGAAATGCCAAACGGCGCCGGCCAGCCGCCGCTCTGGTAGACCAACGGTTCCCCGCTTTGCCACACCGCCGCCAACAGCCAAAAACTAACCAACAACGACACGATCATGACAGCCAGCGTCCAACCATCACGCAACGGCCGTTTATGCCGCCACAGTAAGGCCACAATCGCCCCTATCAAGGGAATCAATATCGGTAGAATAATAAGCAAGTTCGTTTGAATCATTCTTTTAGTCAAATAGTCGGGTAGTCAGGTAGTCAAATAGTCGGGTAGTCGGGTAGTCGGGTAGTCAAATAGTCGGGTAGTCGAGTAGTCGGGTAGTCAAATAGTCGGGTAGTCGAGTAGTCGAGTAGTCGGGCGAGCGTCAATCCGCAATCCACAATCCACAATCCGCAATCCGCAATCCGCAATCTGCAATCCGCAATCCGCAATCCACAATCCGCAATCCGCAATCCACAATCCGCAA
>CAZXVH010000004.1:78349-100485 GCA_964643965.1 uncultured Ardenticatenaceae bacterium | reverse complement strand
TAGGGGACTTTTTAACCCGATGTTTTGGGGACTTATACACCCGATGTTGACAATAGCAGCCAGAGGGGATTACTGTCATACATCGAAAGAGGTATCAGGGGATTAGTTTTGGTGGATTGGTTGTGGCTTCCGCCGGGGATGATGTGAACCTCGCCGGTACTGTACGTCGCGTGAAATACCATATTGGTAAATGGTATAGCCTGCTCGTCGTCACTGTCGGCAAAGGTGATCGCTTCTTCGCGCTCAATGTCCTGTTCAACGCTGCTGCGGTAGGCGGCCGTGCAGGTGATATTTTCTGCTTTCGTTTCAACCCCTGACTAGAGAACTGAGTGCGATAGGCGATCCGCTGTTTTACTTGGTTGATTCGAACGGTGAATTAATTTTCTTTGGCTCTACACAATTCTTTCGGATCCCTTATCAAGACCGACCAATTGACTTGATGCTTTATCATCTGCATGATCCCAATATAATCGATTTTGCAGAAGCCGTTTTTGGCTTTGTTCGCACTGATAAGCGGAATGGGCCTGGAACCACGACATTGCGAGACCACAAGTTGTACTGGCATCGGCCAAACGTTAAACGCACTGTGAATGATGTGTCACCTACCAGCACTCAACATACCACCATTAAACCGGTTAAGGCAGGTAAGACATTCACTTTTCGCATCTATTTTGAGAATCTCACAGCAAAGGAACTCGGTGCATTGGCATGGGTTGTACAGCCGCAGGGGAATGGGAATAGCGTTCATCGCCTAGGCATGGGAAAAAGCCTTGGTTATGGCTCAGTACAACTGTTTGCTTCCTTATATTTGACTAATATGAGGCAACGCCATTCGACTTTATTTACAAACAATGCCTTCGTTGAGGGCAGGACAGAATCCTCGATTGGAGATTTTAGGGAGAAATTTGAGGCATTTTTGCTCCATCAACTGCAAGTAAAGGATGTAAGTTCAATTGCCGAACTAGACCGTATTAAAATGTTTCTTGCAATGTTGCGCTATCCTGGCCCATCAGCTGTAAAAACGAGGGCAATGGACATACAAGGTCAAGTTCCAACTTTCCGTCAACGTCCAGTTCTACCCGACCCGTTGGAAATCATGGATATATCCCGCTCTTCACGGGTTGCGCAATCTGTTAAAGAGAGGTGAGATCCAAACAGTGATGCAACTAACTATCGTTCACCATCTTCTTCAGGCAAACCTTACTACGAAACAAAGTTTGAGGATGAAGAATTGCCCGAAATCGCTTCTCAATCTTCAAAGTTTGCCACCGCTTTTTTGAATCAACAAATCGATCCAGACTCCCTTGAGGTTGGTGATCTGGTGGCCGGACAGAGTCTCTATTCACCGCCAGATGTACTCAGTGAATTTGTTAGCACCAACGATCAAGTATTTATTTACGGGATTCCTCAACAAGGTGAGTATCAAAAAGGAGAGCTTGTTACTTGTGAGGTAATAGAAATTGATAAAAGTGATCCACAGGAAATATATCTTATTTGTCGTCTAATTTCTAAGGACGAATAATGCTAATCCGACGCTATTTTGCTCCTGCCGTCAGCGATATACTCCTAACGGCCGTTCCCCTCCACCCACCACACCCAAAAACCCACAAAGACAAACGGCCGTTTCTCATGTTACAATCAAGAAAACAAAAAGTGGCAGACGGACAAAAAGGGTAGATTATGAGATCAATCACTATAAATATAAAAGATGAACAATTAGCCGACAAAGTTTTATGGTTCCTAGAACGATTTCAAAGTGATGAACTAGAAATCGTTTCCAAAGAAGATATGGATGATTTAAAGTTGCTCAAAGCAACCAGAAATGATGAAACCATCCCATTTGCAGATTATTTGAAAAATGCAGATTAATATTCGTAAAACTGCGATCAAAGACCTGAAAAAGATCGACAAGCAAAACAAACAAAGAATTCATGTAAAAATCTTGGAGTTAGAAAAATTTCCTCATGTTTCCAATGTCAAAAAGCTCACAAACTTTGAACCTGCCTACCGCATCAGAGTTGGTGACTACAGAATCTTATTTGATGTGTTTGAGAATCACATTGAAATTGGTCGTGTTTTACATCGCAAAGATAGCTATTAAAAATAAGCATTGTTTTTGGGAGATGTTGTTTGATGTTTCAGACGTGTGGAAACGGCCGTTTCCCATTGACATCCCTTCTCTGCACTCTGTAAAATAGCCATATAAATGGCTACATGGAGGTGCTATGAGCGAAACAACCTATTCAATCGCCGAAGCGCGCAACCAGTTTGCGGCGATTGTGCGGGATGCAGAAGAGACAAACCAGCCTGTACAAGTGACCCGCAGAGGACAACCTGTCGCTGTTATTTTGTCAGCAGAAGAGTATGCCAAGCTGTTGGCGAATCAACCAAAACGAGATTTTTGGACGGCGTATCTTGAGTGGCGCCAAAAGTGGGACATTGATAACCTGGACATTGACCCTGACGATATTTGGGCAGATGTACGGGACCGAACGCCCGCACCAGATACAAACCCATGGCTCTAATTTATTTACTCGATACAAACATACTCTCCGAACCCATTCGGAAAGTACCCTATGCCCCAATCGTCAGTCGTATCCAAAAAAATGCAGGCAACCTCGCTATCGCAGCGACCACTTGGCATGAAATGCTGTTTGGTGTATTCAGGCTGCCCAAATCGCATAAACGCACAATTATTGAGCAATATCTATATAAAACAGTTCGAGCGGAAATTGCCATTTTACCTTTCGATGCAACGGCAGCAGAATGGTTTGCGGTTGAAAGAGCGCGTTTAAGCCAATTAGGTCGTCCACCCTCTTATCCTGACGGGCAATTTGCCGCCATTGCGGCCACCAATAATTTGATTCTCGTCACCCGTAACGTTTCAGATTTTTCAGATTTTGATGAACTAAAAATCGAAAACTGGTTTGTTTCGTAACAGAAAACGGTTTCACAATAAGCCTTTCCAAAGTCTAAAAAGGAGAATCACATGCCAAGAACAAAACAATCCAGAGGCAGTTGCACCTTTTGCGGCCGTGAAATGACACGGGGTGGATTGATTGTTTGGTTGAAGAAGTATGCCCGCATTGCTCATTAAATCCAGTGAAGTCCAACAAAATTTTGGCCGCGTCATGGATCAGGCGCTCATCCAGAATGAAGTCGTTGTGGAACGGTATGGTGAACCCCGGGTGGCAATTCTCAGCTACCAACGATACCAACAACTGTTACAAGCAGAAGCTGCCGCAGATCGTCCCTATGTGACACCTCCAGATCGCTCGCTGGAGGCGCAAGCGCTCGGTCGGGAAATGGCCACAATGGTGCAGCAAGAAATGCAGACTCAACCCGATGAATCCTTAGAGGAAGCGATGAGTGATCTGCGAGGGCGTTCATGGTCATCATAGACACAGACGTGTTGTTGTTGGCGTTTACCTTTCAAACCGATGCCCACCAGTCTGAAAACAGCCGTTTTTTGCAAGATGTGCAAACGGCCGTACCCGCCATTACGATTTATACCTTGATGGATCTCTTGGGGAAGCTTTCTTTTAATTTAGCGCCTGACCGGTTAGATCAGTGGCAGAGTTGGCTTATTGATGCATACCAATTAGAGGTTATTTGGCCTGTTGCTCCCACTACGGCTATTACTTATCTGGCATGGCATGAACTCCTGTTTTCTCGTCCTTTAAATCGTATGAAAGCGGTTAAGATGCCATATATGGATGCTCTGATTTTAGATTTGGCAGAACAGGTGCAAGCAAATTGTTTTGTAACATGGAACGCACGTCACTTTCGAGGAAAGTCGTCTTTGCCGATATGGACGCCATCCGAATTTTTGATGGAACAGCCAAAGACGTTTGACACCCAAATATCACAAAAAGAATATCTTATGAACAACAAACAACTACCCCGTAAAAGTTTGCCTTTACTAAATCCCTTTAAGTTTCAATTAACCTGATGTGATGAAACGTTATGTATACCATCACCTACCTCTTCACACCCCTGCACGATCCGCTAAACGGCCGTTTCATTCACGCCAAAGGTCTGCACGGCCTGCTTTTCAACATCACCCGTCAGACAGATCGACAAGAGTCGGATTGGCTGCATAAACATGGGTCGCCACGGCCGTTTACCTTGGCCCCGCTCTATGCCGAAGATGACTGTTTAGCTGGCATCCGCTTATCTGCTTTAACAGATCGCGCCGCTAACTTGTTCCAACGCACCGGTGAGTGGTTCAGAAAAACTGAACGGCCGTGTCATCTAGGCGGTCATGAATTCATCGTCAGTGAATGCCGGGTGACGCCTGGTCCAAACTGGCAGCAGTTGGCGTTAACAGAGCCTGCCAAAACATTGGGCTTGCGCTTTATTTCCCCCACATCGTTCAAACAAGGGCCAGGTCATCTGCCTCTGCCCCTGCCCAGGAATGTATTTGGCAGCGCCGTGCACATGTGGCAAGCCTTTGCGCCACCCATGATGGTCTTACCTGGAGATTGGTTGGAGTGGTGTGCCCGTGATGTCTTTGTTACCAACCACAACATCGAGACTGTGCAAGTCAATATCAGCCAGCAAGAACGTTTTACTGGCTTTGTCGGCGAAGTATGGTTTGAAGCTCATCAAGGCAGTGAGTTACAGTTGCGGGCCTGGCAGGCGCTTGGAACCCTGGCCGAATTTTGCGGCGTAGGCCATAAAACCACGATGGGCATGGGCGCCGTAGCACGAATCACCTAACAAGGATACCCCTTTCTGAAAACGATAATCAGAGGCGTTTTTTGAATCAAAGTAGCTGTAGACGGTAGTCCACTTGTAACGAAACTTAAAATCACAAGGAATACTCAATTATGGAAATAGGAATAGATAGTTTTGCCGCCGCCACATTGAGCGAAGATAAAGAGAAAGCCATTCACAGCGACATTGCCTTAGCCCAGCTGCTCGAAAGAATGGCCTATGCCGATGAAGTTGGCCTGGATGTGTTTGGCATCGGGCAGCACTTTCGCCTGGAGTTTCTGGATTCCGCCCCCACCATCATCCTGGCCGCCGCCGCCGCCCGCACGAAGCGCATTCGCCTGACCAGCGCCGTCACCGTGCTCAGCGCCGCCGATCCTGTCAAGGTCTTCCAAGAGTTCGCCACCCTCGATCTCATCTCCCAGGGTCGCGCCGAAATCATCGTCGGCCGTGGCTCTTTCACCGAATCCTTCCCCCTATTTGGCTTCAAACTGGAAGATTATGATGCCCTGTTTGCCGAGAAACTAGACCTCCTGCTGCAAATCCGCGAAAACGAAGTCGTCAACTGGTCAGGGCAATTTCGGCCGGCGCTGGACAATCAACCCATCTACCCCCGGCCGTTACAAGAGCCGCTGCCCATTTGGCTGGGCGTGGGCGGCACACCTGCCTCTTTTGTTCGCGCCGGAATGCTGGGGCTGCCGCTGATGGTAGCGGTCATTGGCGGCGAAACCCACCGCTTCCGGCCGCTCATAGACCTGTACCGGCAGGCTGGCATACAAGCAGGTTATGCGCCGGAACAGTTGAAAGTGGGCTTACATTCGCTGGGCTTCGTGGGCAACAGCAGCGAAGAAGCCATCGCCGCCTACTATCCGGGCTACGCCGAAACCTTCACCCAAATCGGCAAAGAACGGGGCTGGCCGCCCGTCACCCGCGCCCGCTTCGACGCCCAAAACGGGCCAACAGGCGCCTTGCTGGTCGGTGGTCCCGAAGAAGTCGCCCAGAAAATCAAGCGGCACAGCGAGGCGCTGGGCGGCATATCGAGAGTGACATTCCAGATGGTTAGCGCCGGTATGCCCCACGAGAAGCTGATGCAGTCGATTGAGCTAATTGGGAAAAAAGTATCGCCCTTGGTGAATGGGTAGAACAACAGAGGAAGGAACTTTTATAACATTTACCCGAGCTAAAAGTTTCTGTAAATGTATTTCCTCTTCCGCTTCTAATATAATAAGTTCAAGCCAATCGAAATTCGTTTTTGGCAAACGACCTCTGGAAACCCCATCAGCAAACTCCCCCATAACATGAGGCGTCGTTGCCACGTTGACCCCCAAAGCTTTAGGCAACAAGTCAATACGTCCTACCAAAGCAAAGTTGGAAAGAATTGTATTGTCAAGCAGGATCATGAGCGACGCGCATTATCTTCTTGGGAAAACCAGAAATCCAACGCCTGTGCTTCAGCTCTCGCCTCAACCTTATCTACTGAGCCTATTCGCAATGGAATACCTAACTCAATGAAACGATCACGTAATTCCAATTCATGAATATCCAACATTTCAGCCGCTTTACCCAAATTAATTTCTTCATCCAGATACGCACTGATAACCAATGACCATGCTAAATCTGGCGTACCTTCTATCATTTTCTGCAATGCATCATCAACCAATTTAGGCTGCTGTTTTTGTAATTTGGCTAACTGGTCAAACGTCCAATTTTCAGACCATATCATGAGTCAAATCCTCTCAACTCTATAAAGCTAATTCACTGAGAATAGTATACCATATCCCTTGAGAATGTATTTGTCATGATTAACTCAACCATCGGTAATACCACTTTCTATCATGCCCACCAGATCCCAAATAGGATCATCCTCGGTGAAACTTCTGTTTACCATAATAGATGTCTGCATCATGCATCTACATCTTGAATTTTGTCAATTGTGGCAGAAAACGGCTATTCATTTACAATCCTTTGCGCTGATTAACAATCAAGTAGGCAGCAAAAAGATGGGATGGGGATGGAGGAAACGGCCGTTTCTCCCATCCCCATCCTTCTCCATCACACCCCGTCAAAAAGGAGGGGAATCGATGTTCAAATACATAAAAATGGCGTGGCGTAACATGTGGCGCAATTGGCGACGTTCCCTCATCGCCTCCGTTGCCATTGTGCTGAGTATGATTTTGCTCATCTTTTTCCAGGCATTTATGGACGGCATGGATCAATCCATCTACGGCAACACCGTGCGCCTATACGGTGGCAACGTGCTGATACACGCACCGGGCTACCGCGACATCTCCACCCGGCTGCCCATGCTGCCCGTGGCCGATGTCGAAGCTGTCATCGCCGCCATCAACAGCCAGCCAAACGTACTCGCCGTCTCCCAACGCATCAACACCGCCGGCTTGATCAGCAACCGGGATGCCTCCAACGCCGTCAACATCACCGCCATCGAGCCAGCCATCGAAGCGCCTATTAGTCTGGCAGCAGAAAATTTGGTGGCGGGGCGCTTTTTACTGCCAGAAGATGGCGACAATATCGTTATTGGTCAGGCATTGGCGGATCACTTAAACGTCACCGTCGGCGACCGCGTTTCCCTGCTGGGACGGCGCAAAGATGAATCCATGCGCCAACGCACTATGACCATTGTCGGTATTTTTGACTTGGGGCTGGGCGACGCTGAAAAGGGTTTGGTGTTCATGAACCTGCCCACCGCTCAAACCCTCTATAACCTGCGCGGCGAAGTGACGGAGGTGGCCGTCATCCTGGAAGAGATTGGGCAGGAAGATGCGCTAATCGAGGCCATCGCCCCCCAATTCCCCAACCACGAAGTAGATTCCATCTACACCCTGCGCCCTGAGTTTGCCGACGCCCTGGCCACGGATCGTGTATTTGGCATTTTGTTTGGCGGCATTTTGCTGTTGATGGGCGGCATTGGCATCCTCAATCTGATGCTGATGGCCGTCTTTGAACGCACCCGGGAAATGGGCGTCCTGGCGGCCATGGGCATGAAGGGGCGACAGATCATGGCGCTCTTCGTCCTGGAAGGCTCTTTCATTGGCCTTATTGGGGCGGTGATTGGCTGCATCTTTAGCTGGTTGTTGGTGCAGTGGTTGGGTCAAACGGGCATAGATTTTTCGTCTATCATCGAACAAGTTGAGGACGCGGGTGAAATTTATGCTTTGATGGGGACGGTATTGTATCCGGCTATCTCTTTCTCTGTGATTGTGGCTTATGGCCTGGCGGCGGTGGCGGTGGGCGCGATTGCCTCGTTCATTCCTGCCTGGCAGGCCGCCAGACGAGAACCGGCAGAATCACTGCATTACGTCTAAGCCCAAGGAGAACATGATGGCGCTCAAAAAATTCTTTGTCATTGCTTACCGGAACTTAGTCAGAAACGGCCGTCGTACCACCTTAACCGCCCTGGCCGTTGCCCTGGGGCTGATGGTTGTGTTTGCCATGGCCAGTCTGATAGATGGCATGGTCAAAACGATGGTGGCCGATGGCATCCGCATCAGCACCGGCCATCTGCAAATACGCAATGCCCACTACGAAGTTGATAAAGCCAGCCTATTGTCTCAAGATTTACTCCGAGATGGGGAAGCGTGGGCGGCCCGGGCCGAAGCGCTGCCGGAAGTGGTCTCCGCCACGCCTGTTTTGTGGAGCGGAGGCTTACTCAGCACCCCTCGCGAATCTGTGGGCATTCAGATTGTGGGCATTGACACCGAAGCTGCCTTCCACCAACCGATCCGCGAGGGCGTGGTGGCCGGCAACTATTTGCAAAATGAGGCGCGGGGCGAAATCCTGGTGGGCAAAATGTTGGCGGATGAGATGGAAATCAGCGTGGGGCAGCGCGTGAGCCTGGCCGCCAGCAATGCCAACGGGCAGGGGCAGGAAGATACCTTTACCGTCGTCGGCCTGGTCGATACCGGTTTTCCTAGCATCGACCAACACCGCGTTATTTTGCCGTTGGCGCAAGCCCAAGCCTACAGCGGCGTGGGCAACCGCTTTAGTTCGCTCATCCTCATGCTCAATGATGGCGAAAAGGCTGAGGCGGTGGCCGCCGCTTTGGCCACGCCCCAGACTCAAGCTTACACCTGGCGCGAGTTAAACAGCCTTATCACGGAAAGTGTGGAGATGGGCATGATTTTCTATTATGTGCTGTACGCGATTGTTTTTCTAGCGGTGGCGGTGCTGATTGCCAATACGCTGCTCATGTCGGTGTTTGCCCGCGCCCGTGAGATTGGCATTTTGGGATCTTTGGGCATGAATCAGCGTCAAATTACGCTGTTATTTGTGATTGAAGGGGTGCTGTTAGCCATCTTGGGTATTATTTTTGGCTGGATATTGGGCTTAGGGTTGGTGGCGTATATGACCTATGTCGGTATTTCCTATCCAGCAGAAACCATAGCGATGGTGGAGGGCTTTACCCTGGGTACAACTATTTACGGGGGTTTTGCCTTTGACGATTTCATAATCCTGACGATTATGCTATTAGTCATCGTCTCTTTGGTATCGCTTTATCCGGCCTGGTATGCCGCCAGGATGGAGCCGGTTGAGGCGTTACACGCGCTTTAGCAAGAGGTCGGAGCAAGAGCGAGAGGGAAAATCGTCTAGTGGAGTGGTGGGGGTGCAAAACGGCCGTTATCGTCAATCGTTAATCAAAAATCGTCAATCGTTAATTATTGTTGAGCCAGTCGTTCAACAAGCCACACTTTGATGAGAGATTGCCGGGGAACGCCTAATCTTTTAGCAGTGCGATCAATGTCGCGCAGCATCCAGATAGGAAAATCGACGTTGACTCTTTTCTATTCCTGGTCGGGACGCTGCCCCTGAGCTAATTCCAGATAAGGGGTAATATCTACCTCACCGCTATCAAATAACTTGTCTAAATCTTTAGCCTTCATAAAGAGCCACCTCTTCTTTTTTCATGGTATAGATATTTTATCATAAGAACAGTGCATCAAAATGAATTGGGATTGTTGGGGATATGTGGGGAGAACGGCCGTTACGTAACGAACAGAGTAAAAGTCAAGACGTTCAACTTTTTTAGAAAAGTTGAACGTCTGCCCTCAGAAAATGACCGTCAGCAGCCCATTCACGCCCAGCACCATCACATAACCCACGGCGCACAGCGTCAGGAACGAGTAGTACAGCTTGTCCCACTTGGACCAATTCTGCCGCCAATAGAAAACGGCCGTTCCCCCCATCCCCAGCGCCAACAAAACCAGCAGCCAGCCGGCCGCAAAAATCGGCCAGGTAGCGCCAGGCACAGACAGCATCGAAGCCATTGGCGTCATATCAAGCAGCGGGATGAAGAGAACGGCCGTTAACGCCGCCGCATACATCATCCCAATCAAGCCATAAGCAATCACCAACAGTCGCCCCGTCCAGCGCAGCCATTTTTGCTGGCTGGATAACGGCTCATCGCTTCTGCCAGACCGCACGATCCAGGTCACAAACCAGACCGGGATGGCGAACAAAATCGCCAGCAGCAGCAAAGCCGACAGGCCAATTTGGAGCATCAAACCGCCATCCAACTGCGCCAGTTTAGCCAACATCGGCACAGAAATGGCATCGGCCGGCACAAAATCAGCCGGTTGTTTGGCGACCAGGCAGGCGTCGTCCACCGGCTGGCCGGGAGCTGCCAGAAACGCCGCCATGATACCGTTTACGCAGTCGTCATTGAAGGCGATGCTGTGGCTGGCCCAGGGATGCACGACATGGCTGCTGTTGGGCAAAGTTTGCGCCGCTTCCTCGGCAAATTCAGGCGGCGTGATGGGATCAAAGCGGCCAGACATCAGCAGCACCGGCAGGTCACTGACCACCGGCTCATCGACAAAATCAGGCAGCTGCGTCACCGGCCACAATTCACAGGCGTCCAGGTAGCTCTGCATCTCATCGACCAGTTTATCGGCGATGAACGGCGGATAAATGGCATCGCTCCCGGAGCCTATTAGAGGGACCTCAAAATCGCCATCCTCGGCGCACACCACCGAATAATACATGCCATAACTGCTGCTGCGATCAAACGTAAACAGCGCCCACAGCTGCTGCAAAAAGGCAAAATCGCCCACCTCGGCATTGGCCACCAGCTTGGGGAACATGGCATACGCTTCCGGCAAATACAACGTCTGGTACATCACATCCACAAACGTCACGCCATCCAACAGTGCGGCCGTTTCCACGCCGCTGTCTGGATCCGTCAGGCTCAAGGTAAGCGGCTGAACGTTTAGCTGATCCACCACTGTTTGGTAGCGGCTTTCCAGGTCAGGGTAAGCGGCGGCGCAGGCGGCGTCAGCGGCGCAAGCGTTAAACAGTTCTGTGTAGACGCGGTTTTCGTTCTGCGGCAGGCTGGCAATAAAATTGGAACTGGTCGGTACCACGCCATCTAAAATGACGCTGCGCAAATGGTCGGGATAGTCGCGCATGAGGTGCAAGCCCAGGAGCGTACCGTAAGAGACGCCGTAGAAATTGATGTCGTCGTAGCCCAGGGCCAGGCGCACCGCTTCCATGTCGGCGGCGTTTTCCACACTGTCAAAGGCGGAGAGGTTGACGCCTTCGCTGGTCAACCGCTGGTAACAGGCTTGCAGCAGTTCATTGTAACGGACCGTGCCTGCTTCCAGGGACAGCCCCAGGACTTCGCCCATGCCGTCGCTAATTTCGGAGCAGCGCAGGTCTGGCTCGGCGTAAATCGTGCCGCGTTGGTTGATGACCACCAGGTCGCGCTCCTGGCGCAGCGGCGATTGGGGCAGGTAGAAGCTGAACAGTTCAAAGGCGTCACCGCCAGGGCCGCCCTGCACCAAAAACAGGGGATCGGGCTGCGGATTTGGCCCCGTTGCTCGCATCACAGCTACCGGAATGCGAATGGTGGGTCCATCGGGCTGGGCGTGTTCGGCCGGGACGGTGACGTAGCCACATTCAAAACCCAAATCAGCGGCCGACATATTGACGACGCCGCTCTCTATACCAGGGAATGGACAGGGAGACGGCTCAAACTGCGGCAAGCTCAAGGCAGGCTCCTTCGACAAGCTCAGGGCACGATGTTCCTGAGCGCTCACTTTGTTTATCATCAACCCGATGAATCCAACCAACAATACCAATAAAATGCCTCTTCGTTTCATACTTCCATCCTTTTTACGTGCTGATATCACCGTATGCTACGCGGAATTTTGGTTCTGGTCGCGGGCATTCATGAAGGGCTTATAAAAAAACGGCCGTTTGTGGGAAACGGCCGTTTAAAACCTCATACAAAGATACAGAGGGACAAGGGGTTTTCTTTGTCTCTTTCACCCTTTGTCTCTTTGTCATAAATATTTGACGGCTTGCCGCTTATCACCCTTTCTCATTATTATCTTTCAGGAAAATACTGAGCAGCGCACTGACAATGCTGATCACAATGGCGCCAAAGAATGTGGCCCAGAAACCGGTGGAGGTGAAACCCAGGTCAAACACATCCGACGAAATCCAAATGGTCAGGGCCAACATGATCCAATTCACAATCAGCACAAACAAGCCCAACGTCAACACCACTAGCGGGCAGCTCAACAGCAGCACAATCGGCCGGATAATGGCGTTTACCAGGCCAAAAATGGCCGCCACCCAAAACCAGGTCAGCAAATTGCCGTCCTTTTCCAGACCCGGCACCAGCAGCACCGCCACCCACAATGAAAAAGCGATCACAACCCAACGAATTAATAATCTCACTTCTCGTCTTCCTCCTTCTCCTTTTGGGGAGACTCATCGTGGCGGCTGCGGGCATATTTATCCGTCTCATCATGCACGTAGACCACGAGTTCCTTATCCAACTGGCCTGTGACCATTTCATAACCCAAAACCAAAGAGGCTGAATTGAGCACCGCCAGCCACAACATTAAAACAGTTAAAACAATTTTAGCAAATTGCAGGTAAGTATCCAGGTTTGCCTGCACTTGCAAAATGGCATCTTCAAGCTGCGTAAAGGTCGCGCCATATTGATCCAACAGCGGGTTAATATCGGCGACGACGGCGTTGATGGAAGCGATGTCTTTGGCAATGAGCGCTACATTCTCACTCATGAGCGCCACGTTTTCCGAGTTTGTGGTGAGGGAAGGCTCTAATTGACGCAGTTCCCCGGCCACGCCGTCCAGGCTGTCGCTAATTGCCAGCAGCGACTCGTCGAGCGGCTCTTGTGGTTCATAATCAATGCCTAAATCAAACTGCAACTCCACGCCCAAAAAGCTTCTGTCGAGTGAAAAGTCACTCAAGGCGAATAAGGCGCTTTCAATTTGCCGGGCGACTTCGGCGGTAGGAATCAGAGACGCCTGAATCGCTTCCACGCTGTTGGGTACTTCTTGCGTGACAACGACCGACATTTGGTCAACGAGCGGGCCGGTATCGCCAATGGTTTTGCTCAAATCTCCAATTGTTTTTTCGACTGTTTCAATGGTACTGCCGGCTTCGGTAACGGCCGTTTTTGTCAAAGCCACCGTATCTTGAATCGTATCCAAACTATCCAGCGCCAAAACCAGACCGCTGTTCAGCCCATTGCCGATCTGGTCGATAACATCCCGACCAAAATAAAAACCCAGCCCGGCCAGGATCACCCCCATGATGCCCACCACAAACATAATGCCACCCACAATTCGTTTCATGTACGTGTCTCCTGTTGATTGATGATTAAAGCGTAACGATTAAAAAAACCCAGGCGCTCCCTTCCATAACCCTTACTTCATAACCGCCCTCATTTCCCTAAACTCCTCTGTCACAGCCTGCACAAACATCTCTGGATCTGGCAGCACGTTTCTATCCGCATTGATGCCCACATAGACATCATTCGCAAGGCTAAAAATGGTAATGCCTAAACCAACCCGGGCAGATTGTGGCGCCCAAAACATGCTCTCTTCAATTTTTTGCCCGGCGAAATAACGCGCTTCTGTGGGACCAGCAACATTGGTGATCACGGCCGAAGCCAATACGCCCACCTGCTTCGCCACTGCATTTTGCATCACCGATGGAATAAAACTAAAGGCGCTCACCAAATTATAAACGGTTTGAGCATCTGGAGACTGTTTAAGCAAATCCATACGCGCCCGCACTTCTGCCAGCCGTTCTCGCGGATCTGCCATAGCCAGGGGGACAGAAAGGAAAACGAGGCCAAACTTATGGCCTAAATTGACGTTGCCGCTATTTCCGCGCAAGTTTACCGGAATGGCGGCGCGAAAACGGGCGGCGTTGACCGGTTTATCATGGGCCACCATATACCGGCGCACTCCACCGATGATAACCGTAACCATCATGTCGTGGAGCGTGCCACCCAACGCTGCCCGCAGGCCATCGATTTCTGTGATAGAAAACGGCCGTGACCAGGCCACCTGTTTACTCACCCCTAATTTGTTAGGAAACACCGTCTCCGGTTCCAAAACTTTGAGGGCAAGCTGCAATGAAGAGTGGGTATAGGCCACCCCTTTATTGACATAATCGTCCGCTTTATCTGGGTCGCTGAGGATGTCTAGCCCAGCTATGACAAGCTTCTTGGCCAGGCGACGGCCCAGCATCGCCGCCATAACCGCCTGTTTCGCAATTTGTGGTATGTCGCCGGCGCTGGTCAAAACGGCCGTCGTCGCGCTTGCCGCAGTGCCCGGCGCTGAGCTTGCCGCAGTGCCCGGCGCCGACATGAGCAAAGCAGACAAGGCTGAACCATCCCCCACCACATGATGAATACGATAAAGCAGCGCCCCTCCCTCGCCATAATTCTCAATCACATGAATCTGCCACAGCGGCTTTGAAAAATCCAACGGCGTACTCACCAGATCGCTGGCAAATGCTTGTAACATGGCCCGGTCTCCCGGCGCCGGGAGCGCCAGCCGATGAACATGCGCATTAAGGTTGAAATTTGGGTCCTCTTCCCAGTAAGGCCACGCCATCGGCAGATTGGCTTGCACAACACGCTGGCGCAAACGCCGCTGAGTAAGCCATCGTTGTTTGAGGACAACTTTCAGCCTATCGATATCCAGGGGCCTGGCAAACGTCAACACCCCAGACGCCATCATTAAGTTCGTTTTGTCTTCAATACCTAAAATGGCGGCGTCTAAGCTGGATAGGGGTTCATACGATTCTGGCACGAATAGCTACTCCTCAAAACCCTCTTTTTGTTCGTCCTGCTGACCACTGGGCAAAGCAGTTTGAGGATCGGCCTCTGCCACTGCTTTTTGCTTCATTTTAGCTTCAACCTTGGGCGCATACAGCGCCAAACGCCCCAGACTCCCTTCTGCATATTGCGCATCATGATCATAAATGACGCTGGTGCCAGCTAACATATCATGCCAGCCATGCCGACGATCATTCACCAACACCCAAAAGTAGCCCATAAACAGGGGAATTGCGGAAATCCAATAGCCAATATAACGTTTAAACGATCTGCCAAGCGTCATCCTGGCCCCTTTTGGGCCAATGACGCGCACCCCCATCACCGCTTTGCCAATCGTTTTTCCGGCAAACATCCAAAAAAACATGGTATACACCATGCTGACTAAAAAGGTGAAGGCAAAGCTCGTCAAAAATATAATTACGCCATTCGCAAATTTGTTGAGATCATGCGTTCCGGCTTTAATTGAATCCACATTAATATTGAAGAAGCTGAGAATCAGGGTAATCGTGCCCAGCATAACGGCTATAAAGATAGAGACAATCAAAATGTCGATAACAAAAGCGACCAGACGAGTGACAAAACCAGCATAATGTCCTTTGAATGTAGGCGGTTCTACTTTTTTCTTACGTCCCAGGTTGAGCGTCATCCGGTATCGTCCCCCTCAAAAAATCTCTTTCCGCCATGAAATTCAGATAAGTCAGCCAGGGGTGGCTCCAGGCGCGGACTGCGACGGGTGACGGCGCGGGCGATGCGTTCTATCAAGGTGTCGGCGGAAAAGGAGCGTTCACGCACCTGACCCACAGCTTCACCAGCCAGGCCTATGCTCTGTTCTTGCACCAATTCTTTTAATTCTTCATTTTGCGCCAGCAAATCGATGTATTCATCTGTAATTTCGGCCACACCTAAACGCGCTAAATTGCGGCTTAACGGTTCTTCAGCGTATCCGCGCTCTATCCAACGCATTATCTGGTTTCCGCCCCGGTCAGCCATCCGGTCGAGACGATGGCGAATGGGGCGGGTGAAGCGGCTGTTGGCGACGGATTTTGTGGGACGAACGGCCGTTCTCGCTACGCCGCCTGGTACTTTCAATAATTTCTTCAAGAGAGCGCGTCCGGTATCTTCACTTTCAAAGATAAACCCCACTAACCCATACCGCAGCAGATCTCGTTCAGACGTCTCAGATAAATCCAAAGGAACGACCGGCAGTTCTTCGCGTAAATACGCTTCCCATAATTCCAGCCGTTTGGTAAATTCATCCGCGCCTTCCAATACTCCGCCGACTAAAAAACGGGTGATGGCTTGAATCTTATCGAATTCAGGATCAGCTGTGATGGAAACGGCCGTTTCCTCATCCATCAGCCCATCAGCCGGGGCGCTGACTGCCGGGGTAATAGCTTCATCAAACATTTCTGCGGTGTCCGGCGCCACATCCGTCACAGTTACCGTCACCGGTTCCGCTTCGATAATAGTAGGGCCGCCCTCCTGATCAAGTTCTCCAGAGACGGTGGTGGCCTCAACCGCCTCATTAAAGCCATTTTTATAGAGGGTTGAAGATTGTTTCATTTCACTCATACCATTTTTTTACCTTTTCCAGGGGGGATATCCACTGATAACTCCAAGCTTATTGACTGTATCGCTACTTGTCAAGATAATGGTAGTAATGAGTGGGCGCAGATTTTGTTGACGCAGAGCAGGGCGCGCACCCGTAGTAATCGTCAATTAGGAGACCTCATGGACCACACAAAGTTAATCGCCCCCCCTGGAAAAAAGATCAAACTAGCTGACTATGACACCACCTACACTGGCAACTTTAAAAAGAAAAAAGACGCCGTTGAAAAGTTAAAAGAAGACATCCGACACCTTCAAGCGCTGCAAGAAAAGTTCTATGCGCAGGATGAATATGCGCTGCTCATTGTGCTGCAAGCGCCAGACGCCGCCGGCAAAGACGGGGCCATTAAACATGTCATGTCCGGCGTCAATCCGCAGGGCTGCCAGGTCTTCAGCTTCAAACAACCTTCTGCCGAAGAACTGGATCATGATTTTCTGTGGCGCTGCCTGAAACGGCTGCCAGAACGGGGGCGCATCGGCATTTTCAACCGCTCCTATTATGAAGAAGTCCTCATCGCCCGGGTGCATCCCACCATTCTGGAAGCGCAAAAGCTGCCAGCATCCTGCAAAGGGCCAGCTATATGGCGAAACCGCTTTGAAGACATCAATAACTTCGAGAAATATTTGGCGCGGAACGGCATCATCATCCTCAAGTTTTTCTTGCACCTCTCCAAAGAAGAGCAAAAAGAACGTTTCCTGGCGCGGCTGGACACCCCCGAAAAAAACTGGAAGTTCTCTCTGGGTGATATTAAAGAACGGGGCTATTGGGATGCTTATAAGGCCGTCTATGAAGATTGTTTCAACCATACCAGCACGGAATGGGCGCCCTGGCACATCATCCCCGCCGACCATAAATGGTTCAGCCGCAGCGCCATCGCCGACATCATCGTCCATAAGCTCAAATCGCTCGACCTCGCCTTCCCCACCATAGATGATGCCCAAAAAGTGAAATTGGCCCAGGCGCGGGAAGCGTTGATGAATGAAGCAGCGTAAAACCGGCGCTCTCCGCCTCACAAACTATGTCACGAATCCTGCTTCTCCTCACCGCCCACACCTACCGCGCCGAACCGTTTTTAGCGGCGGGGGAACGGTTGGGCATTGAAATGGTAACGGCCGTTCACACCCCCGCCCCCCTCGCTGAACAGACAGGGGCTACCCTGGCGCTAGATTATGAGGATGTGGAAACGGCCGTTGCCGCCATCACCGACTACGCCCAAACCCACCCCCTCAACGCCATCCTCGCCGTCGATGACAGCGGAACCTTGCTGGCCGCCAAAGCCGCCGCCGCCCTCCACCTGCCCCACAACGATCCGGCCGCCGCTTTAGCTGCTCGCGACAAGCACATCATGCGCGCCATGCTGCAAGCGGGCGGTGTGCGCGTACCCCAGTTTCGCCGTTTTACGCTCACCGATGACCCTCAAGAAATTGCAGCCCAGGTGACCTTCCCCTGCGTCGTCAAACCGCTGGCGCTCTCCGGCAGTCGTGGCGTCATTCGCGCCAATAACAGCCAGGAGCTGACCATTGCCATCGGCCGCCTGCGCCGCATCCTGCTTAAACTCAGCCCAGAACTGGAACGGCCGTTCCTGGTTGAGGATTATATTCCTGGCGTAGAAGTAGCCCTGGAAGGCATGTTGGACAACGGGAAACTGCATCTGCTGGCCCTCTTCGACAAACCCGACCCCCTGGAAGGCCCCTTCTTTGAAGAAACCATCTACGTCACACCTTCCCGCCTGCCGGCTGCCGTACAAGAAGAGATTCTGGCGGCGGCCGCTCAGGCTGCCCAGGCATTGGGCTTACGCACCGGCCCCATCCATGCCGAACTGCGCGTCAATGAACAAGGCCCCTGGCTGGTCGAGATGGCCGGCCGCTCCATTGGCGGCCTGTGTTCCCAAACATTGCGCTTTGGCGTCGATGTTTCATTGGAAGAACTTATTTTGCGGCAGGCGGCCGGCCTGGGGTTAGGTGATACGCAGCGCCAAAACCGGGCCAGCGGCGTCATGATGATCCCCATCCCCGAAGGGGGCTTGCTCAGAGGCTTTAGCGGCGTAGCTGAAGCGAAAGCAGTTGACCTCATCGAAAGCGTCGAGATCACCGCGCCGCTAAACAATATGGTCACGCCACTGCCGGAAGGGGAGAGCTACTTGGGTTTCATTTTTGCCCGAGGAGAAACGGCAGGCAAGGTTGAAGCTGCATTGCGGGATGCTCACCAGCGGCTTCATTTTGAGATTACGCCGGTTATAACATTCAACTGAGGAGAATGAACAGGGAAGTGGCGAAGATGTCCCAACTCATTCATTTAACATGATCAGGGCAGCCAGGTGAAGTTCTGTCCGCGCAAGCCAACGGCCGTTTCTAAATCCAGCAGTTCACCCCCCACCACACCGTAAGCCATTCCCCCGCCACCTGTCATGATGGCCCCGGAACCATCCGGCGTCCACACGATTTCATCCGGCGCAATCAGCGGCATGGCAAAGAGCCGCTCCGCCGGTTCATTAAAAGCAATGCGCTGGTAAAAGCCGTTTTCTGGGCGGCCGTCGGCGTATAGACCATACCCGAAACGGCCGTTCTGCCAATGCTTCGGCGCTAAAGATTGCATCGTTTCCGCCGTTAATACCACTTGTTCATCCAGCTGCACACGCCCCTCTTCAGGCACGACGCGGTACGTCTCTCCCAATACCGGCCCTCGATCAATGCCTTCCAGCCGCGTCAGGAAAATGCGATCATCCGCCATCCAGGTTAACTGCGGGTAATAAGGCCCGGCGTAGAAAAAGGTGTGGGGGATTTCCATGAGCCGTTTGGTAGGCACATCGAAAATCGCCGTTGATGCGCCTTCGATGTTTTCGCTAAAAAGCAGCATGAGCCAACGGCCGTTTTTAGCCCAAGAAAGCGGTTGAAAATGCTGCCTTTCTCCGCCGGTAAGGCGCTCCGGCGCTTTGGCCGCCAGGTTGTATAAAAACAGCCCCTCATCATCGCCAAACACAAAAAAGTTGTTGTCCTGATGCCACACCAAACCGCTGCAAACCCCGGCGCAGTCACGCACCTTTACCGGCGGCAGCCCCGACTCTAAAGCCATGACATACAAGCCAGTCGTTGGTTTTTCCGTCAACACCAACGAAGTTGGCTCCCCTAAACCAAAGGCGCTAAACGCCAGATGTTTGCCATCCGGGGAAAGCTGAAAGGCCAGGGGGCGGTGGCTGTTGGCCGCCGGTATCATCATTTCGCTGCCGTCAGTTTCCAGGTTGACCTCGTTTAGGGCAAATGTTTTGATGGTCTCGGTAACGGCCGTTACCGTGTTAGAAATCTCCGTGGCAGCCACCAACTGCGCCACAATCGCCCGCTTCCCATCGGCGCTCAGCGAATAATCGACCACATCGCCAGACAGCAGCGTCACGACCTGCCCGTCTCGCTGCCACCGTTTGAGCTTGCCCTGGCCCACAAACAATAAATCATGGCTGATGGCGGGCATCTGCGCCGGGTTGATAACGGGGTCGGGCAGCGCCGTGGCGGTGGCGGTGGGCGCCAGGGTCGGGGTTTCCATAGGCGTGGTTTGCAACGGCGTGGGTGAGGAGTCAGCCACGGCCGTGCCCCCATCTACCACAATGGCGGGCGGTTTGCCATCCGCTGCCAGCGTGGGCGGCGGCGGCAGCGTGGGCGCAGGTTCCGCCAAACCACACGCCGCTAAAAACAGGATTGCAGTCAATAAAACGAAAGGGGCAACCAGGAAACGAACTTTCATAACAACCTCAAAATAATGAATTATGCACCGGAACCCTCAATCACCATTCACCATTAATTATTAGTAAGCTGATCAACCTGACCAGCGGTTGGCTCCGCTCAACAGAACCACTCTTCGGTGAGGCGGGGCGGCGACCCCGTGAAGCCGGGCGATGGCCCCTGCGGTTCCGGCAGACCGGCCGCCTGGTAAGCCGCCTTCTCCACCGCTGCAAAATTAACGAAGGGATTCTCATCGGCATGTTCAGCTAAGGCAGCCAGCTGCTGCTGCAACTCGTCCATACAGGGGTCAGGATGCCGCCATTGGTAGGTGAAATCTGACGGCGACAGCGGCCCACGCCACTCCACCACATCAGGATGGTCTAACAGGGCGCTTTCCGGCGGTACCAACATGCGAATACACAACTGCACCACCGGCACATGGGGGATCAGCTCTTGCGCCCGAATCCAGGCCAGCAGATCGAGGTAATCCGCCACGCTTGTCCAGGGGGTAAAGGGCATCCAGGTGGGCTGCACGGCAATACCAGCCTGCCGTAAAATGGCAACGGCCGTTTCCATGTCCGCCACCGTATGTCCTTTGTTCAGCCGCGCCAAAATGTGCGCGCTCACCGCCTCAAACGCCGACACCACAAAGGTCGCCCCGTTTTGCCGGAACTCGGGGAATAAGTGCCGGTGCTTGAGAATATGTTCCACTTTTGTGGTGAAATCAAAGGTAAGCCCTGGGAATTCGGCGTACAACGCCCGGGTTATTTTGAGGGCGTGGCCTGGACCGTTAAGAAAATCGGGATCGCCAAAGGTGATGTGTTGCACGCCCGCCGCCGCCTGCTGCCGAATGTCGGCCAGGACCGTTTCCAGGGGGGTGATGAAGAAACGGCCGTTATAAACAGGCACCACCGGACAATGCTGGCAGGTATGTAAACAGCCGCGGCTCGCTTCCACGTAGCCAGACAACAGCATCTCGCCGTCGGCCTCATAGCGGGCATACTGGTTGAGCGCGGGCAAGCCTGCCCGGTCAGGCAGGGGCAGATGAAGCCGTTCCAGATTGGGGACGCTATGAACGGTTTGACTGGTAACGCCAGGCACAGCTGCGCCATCTCCACCCGCCAAGACCGCCTGCGCCAATGCCAGCAACGGCCGTTCATACTCCCCGGCAATCACCGAATCCGCCAGCCCCTCCAACAGGTAGTCCCGATTGAGCCAGGCATACATGCCATAAAAGCAGATGTGGGCTTCAGCATTGAGTCGTCGAATCCGTTTCGCCGCCTGCACCCCCAAACGGAGTGCGGTGTGCATGGGCACAGCAATGCCCACAAATGGCGTGGAAACGGCTTGCTCCCGGGGCAGAGACGAGACCGATAAATCAACGGCCGTTACGCCAATGCCAGCTTCACGTAAAACGGCCGTGGGCCAGGCCAAACTGAGCGGCTGATGGCCCATTTCATAACAGGCAAGGAGAAGAATATTATTCATGAAAAAGAAAAATTAATTACAAAGATACAAAGGCGCAAAGGAACAAAGAAAAACCTTTGTCTCTTTGTGCCTTTGTCTTAAAAATTGTCATTTTTTACGCGGCGCTGAATTCGGCGGCGTCCACCCTTCCGGTGGTTGTCCGCCTTCGCCAAAGAAAAAGCGATCCATTTCGCCCATCAGAAACTCTTGCGCCTGCGGATCAGCCATGTTCAAACCATAATGGTTAATCAGCAGCGTGGCCTGCTGTGGCCACATGGCGTAGGCATATTTTGAAACATTATTAAAAATACGCTCCCCCAACTCGCCGGGGAACGGCGGTCTCTCTAAAGCAGGCAGTTCCGCGTCCATTTTGACGCAATGGACAACAGTGATCGTTTTGGTTACTCGGGCCATTTTGTTTTCTCCATGTTTACTCGGTTAGTCGGATAGTCGGTTAATCGGTTAGTCGTCACGCTTTGTCGTCTACTGTAAACTGTTCACTGTAAACTGT
>CAZXVH010000004.1:46917-78249 GCA_964643965.1 uncultured Ardenticatenaceae bacterium | reverse complement strand
CTTCGACAAGCTCAGGGACCGCTTCGACAGGCTCAGGGACCGCTTCGACAGGCTCAGTTTTGACAGGCTCAGGGGCCATGTCTTTCACCCCCGGTTCCGTTTTAAGCCAACCCTGCGTAAGCGAGGGCGATACAGTTTTGGTACAATTCGCCGATGGCGTCGTCACCATCCACCGGTAGATTCGCCGCATTCTTATTTTAGAAGTTCAACTTCTCTGAGAAGTTGAACTTCTGAGCCATTGTATTTTACATTGGAGGAAAATCTTATGAACACCCGTAACCTGGGCCGCACCGGCCTTAAAGTCTCTCCCATCTGCCTGGGAACCATGCAATTTGGCTGGTCGGCCGATGAAGCCACCGCCTACTCCATCATGGACAAAGCCGTCGAACTGGGCTGCAATTTCTTCGACACCGCTGATGTTTACTCTCGCTGGGTAGAAGGCAATGAGGGCGGCGTCAGCGAAGCAATTATCGGGCGCTGGCTCCAGCAGAGCCGCCTGCGCCGCCAGGACATTGTGCTGGCCACCAAAGTGCGGGGGCAAATGGGTGATGGCCCTAACGACCAGGGTCTCTCCCGCGCTCACATCATGACGGCCGTTGAAGACAGTTTACGCCGTTTACAAACTGACTACATCGACCTGTATCAAGTCCATTGGCCCGACCAGGAAACGCCGCTTGACGAAACGCTGGTCGTCCTTAACGATTTGGTACGGGCCGGTAAAGTACGCTACCTCGGCTGCTCCAACTACCCCGCCTGGCTGCTCATGAAATCGCTTTGGTTGAGCGATGTGAAGGATTTGACGCGGTTCGACAGCCTCCAGCCCCATTACAGCTACGTACACCGCGCCGAGTTTGAGCGGGAACTACAAGCCGTCTGCGCGGATCAGGGCCTTGGCGTCATCCCTTACAGCCCGTTAGCCGCCGGTTTCCTCACCGGCAAATATCGCCGGGATACAGAAATGCCTGATTCAGCCCGGGCAGAAGGCATCCAGAAGAAATACATGAACGAGCAGGGTTTTGCCGCGGTCAATAAGCTGGAAGAGATCGGCCGCGCCCATAACGCCACCATTGCCCAAACGGCCGTCGCCTGGATATTGACAAACCCCACCGTTACTTCGGCCATTATCGGCGCCAATACCCTCGACCAACTCGCCGACACGATGAAAGGCGCAGAGATTGTCTTGTCTGCTGAGGAAAAAGAAGCGTTAGATGAAGTGACCGCCTGGAAATAGAGAATCTGAGGAACCAGGTTGCCCTGAGCAACCTGGTTCCCGGTTAACCTAAAAGGCAATAATATCAATGCGTTTGGTATCTTCTACTTTTAGCGTACCCGCCCCTTCTACCAGAATCACGGCGCCAGACTCCTCCGTTTCCATATGATCATGCAGCCATTGCCCCACATGCTGCCGTCGCAAATGAGGGTCCGTTAGCACAGTGGGGTCAGGCACATACACCGGGAAAATGCCATAAGAAAATTGCAGTTCCTGGCAGGTGGACTCTATCTGGCTAGGTGAAACGATCCATTGAGATAGCCGAAAACGGCATAAACGACGGGCGGTGCCCCCGCTGCGAGAAGGGGCAAACACCACCTTGGGGTCAAGCATTTCGGCCGTTTCAAAGACCACCAATGACAGCAAATCATCCAGGTGGAGCCGCCCTTCTTGCTGTTTCGTTTTGAACTGGTCGACAATATCAAACGCAGACATGCTCTCTTCGGTTTGTTGGGCAAGGCGCGACATGAGGGCCACGGTGGCGATGGGATATTCGCCAACGGCCGTTTCCCCAGACAGCATCACACAATCTGAGCCATCTAAAATGGCGTTGGCCACATCGGTGGCTTCGGCGCGAGTAGGCCGCCGGTTGGTCGTCATGGATTCCAGCATTTGCGTGGCGGTAATCACCGGCTTTCCGGCCAGGTTGCAGCGGCGAATAATCCATTTTTGCACGGCCGGAATCTCCTCAATGGGAATTTCCACGCCCAAATCACCCCGCGCCACCATCACGACATCGGCGGCGGCAATAATTTCCGCCAACTTGGCCAACGCCCCTGAGCGCTCAATTTTGGCAATGATAAAGGGTTTGTAATCCAGTTGAGCGGCGGCCTGACGAACGGCCGTTATATCCTCAGGTCCCAAGACAAAGGATTGACCCACCGCATCCAATTTCTGTTCGGCGGCAAATGCCAGAAACTGCCGATCCCGCTCTGTAAACGCGCTAATGCCCAAATCGATCCCGGGGAAATTGACCCCCTTGTGAGAACGGAGTTCGCCCCCCACCTTCACCGTACAATGCACTTCCCCTGCTTTTACTTCAATGACTTTGAGTTCAATATAGCCGTCATTCATAAAAATGCTGTCGCCCGGCTTCACCACTTCAGGCAGCCTGGGAAAATCCAGGGAGACTCGTTCATGATTGCCCAGGATCTCCGCCGTTTGTAGCACAAAGAGGGCGTCACGTTCCAGTTCAATCGGTTCCTCTGCCAGTTTACCAATGCGCATTTTAGGGCCAGGCAGATCCCCAAACAGGGTCACCCGCTGTCCCAAAGCGGCGGCGGCCGCTCTGATGTTGGCAATCGTCTCCCGATGCGCGTCCCAATCGCCATGGGCAAAGTTGATGCGAGCGATGTTCATGCCACTGGCGATCATTTCCTCCAACACAGCCTGAGATTGGGAGGCGGGGCCAACGGTGCAAATAATTTTTGTTTTTTTAGAAGGTAAATCGATCATAAGTATCCCCTGTAAATAAGAACGCCGACATCTTGTCGACCCTGCGCCATCTGGAAGATGACGTTCCCTTTTCATTCATGATAGCTGAGGCGCGCCTCTCGACAAGTTCCAGAGCCGCCCGCCAAATAAACGTAGCGCTCCCCCTACCAAAAGGGGAATGAGCGAATCCGGGGTCATCGTCATGGCTTACTTCTGCCTTATGTATCTTCTCAATATTTTGGGGAGACGAGGTCTGAGCTTGTCGAAGACCGTTGGTTTCGACAGGCTCAACCAACTCCACCGCGACTTATTGAGAAGTTACTGCCTTATCAAGATTGGTTCAATCTTGGAGAGTGAACCAATCTTGCCGGGTTAAAAGCAAACGGTTACTAAGAATTCAATTCAACCGAAACCGACTGCTGATGAATCTGGTAACTGCCAGATTTAGCCAGCACTTGCGGCACAAATTTTTCCGGCACATCCACAAAGGTATGCTGGGGGTTGATGCGAATGGCGCCAATGGTTTTACCGGGGATATTGGCGTGGTAGGCGATGGTTCCCACCACATCGTTGGGGCGAACGCCGTGCGTTTTGCCCTTATTGAGGGTGAGGCGCACCATGCCCTGTTCCTGGCTGCGTGGTTTGTAACTGCCGTTGGCGTGGGCGCGGCTGCTGCCACGGCTATTCATTGGGGAACGGCCGTTGCCATTGCGCCGGCTGCCTCTCCCCTGTTTATCATAACTACGCGCTTCAAACCCACTCACTTCGCCGATATGAGGTACCGGGCGCTGCTTCTCTTCCGCCCGCGCCAACTTCAAGGCTGCCGCCGCCACATCGGCCACGTTATACCCTTCCGCCGCCAACTCTGCCACGATCTCCTTCTCCCGGTTACACCGATCCCGACGCAGCCAGACCAGCATCCGTTCTACCAGCGCCTCCTCGCGGCGCTGGAGCAGTTCCTCGGACGTAGGCAAATTCACCTGCGTGATCTTCTGGCGCGTCATATTTTCAATGCGCCGCAGCCGCCCCTGATCTCGTGGCGTAAACAGGCTGATAGCCACGCCCGTCTTGCCCGCCCGTCCCGTCCGGCCTACCCGATGGATATACACCTCCGGGTCTTGGGGCAAATCATAGTTAAACACATGGGAAATATCGTCGATATCCAGACCCCGCGCCGCCACATCCGTCGCCACCAATACCTGAATCTGGTTATTGCGGAAGCGGTTAAGCACCTGCTCCCGCGCTTCCTGGCTCAAATCACCGCTCAACGCTTCCGCCTGGAAACCACGCACAGAGAGTTCATTTGCCAGATCGCCCGTGCCTACGCGCGTCTTGGCAAAGACCAACGCCGAGGTGATCTCCTCTGTTTCAAACAAGCGGGTTAACGCCGCCAGTTTATCCTCTTCGCGCACCAGGTAGTAACGTTGATCCAGGCTGGCAACCGTCATTTGTTTACGTTGAATCGTCACCGATTGGGGCAGGCGTAGATATTTGTCTGCCAGGTGGCGGATGGGGCCAGGCATCGTCGCCGAAAACAGCGCCGTCTGCCGCTCGGATGGGGTTTCCTTGAGAATGGCTTCAATATCTTCGATGAAGCCCATGCTCAACATCTCATCCGCTTCATCTAAGACCAGAACGCGCACCCCGCTGAGGTCCAGCGAGCCGCGCTTAATCAGGTCGAGCAAGCGCCCCGGTGTGCCCACCACAATATCCACCCCTTTTTTGAGACGGGAGATTTGCCGCCCATACGGCTGCCCGCCATAAACGGCCAGGACGCGCGCGCCGGTATGTTTGCCATAGGCGTAGGTGGCCTCAGAAACCTGCATCGCCAGCTCCCGGGTGGGCGCCAGCACGAGGCCCTGCACCTTGCCCTGCTGTGGGGTGATGGTTTGTAACATGGGCAAGGCAAAAGCGGCCGTTTTACCGGTTCCTGTTTGCGCCTGACCAATGACATCTTGCCCAGACAACATGAGGGGGATCATTTCTGCTTGGATGGGGGTTGGCTCAGTATACCCTTGCTCGGAGATGGCCTGTAACAGCGCCGCGTTTAAGTTCAACTGCGAAAAATCGGTCATGATGCTCCTTGTCGGACCGAGGCAAACAAAAATTGGCAGCACTCTCGCTGTCAAGTTAGCGCCCGGGGCCTTATTGGCTTGTGTTTTGATGAGTCCTAAAACGGTATCGCCCTCGCGGGCCATACCCCATCTGCCGGCTAACAGCAGACTCACGCACATGCACCAATGGAGCCACGCTGTTGCAACAAAAATGCCTCATCACCTGGAGAGGCATTTGGGAAGGTCAAAACTTGTTTTTGCTAAAGTATTGGTTTCCTCATATGAAACCGATGGGAGTATAACACAGGTCGCCCAAAAACCATTATGAGAGTTTGGCGATCTAATTTTCGATTTATTTATGGACAGGGGAGCATTTTATCCACCATAATAAAGACAAGGTGAAAAATATTTTTACAAACGGGGGTGCAAGATGCGACGATTCAGTTTGATAATGGGTTTGTTGGCAGGTTTGTTCTTGTTGTTATGGTTGACGGCGCAAGCGCTTTTGTACGCAACCGGGCATGAGGAGGCGTTAACGCCTGAAGCGTATCTACCTATCATCGAGAAAGGGATGACGCCCACGTTTACGCCCACGCCAGAAAGTACGCCGACGGCAACGGCCGTTCCCCCACAGCAGCCCTGGATCACCACCAGCGCCATCTCCATTGAATCCTACCAGTATGATCACCCCGACTGCCTCAGACCCACCAATCCGGGCGATTTTGTTTACCCGTATCCCCGCCTCAACCACGACTGCGTATTCCAAAAACCCAAAATCATGCGCACCTTTCAGGCCATCACCCTGCACAACCGGTACGTTTCGGCCACCGTGCTGCCAGAATTAGGCGGCCGTTTATACCAGTTCACCGATAAAATGACGGGGCGTCAACTGCTCTACAACAATCCCATTCTCAAACCGACCGTGTGGGGTCATCGAGGGTGGTGGCTCGCCAGCGGCGGCATCGAATGGGCTTTCCCCACCGATGAGCACGGCCTGAACGAATACCGCCCCTGGCAGGCGACTACCCTCACCACGCCCGGCGCCGTGCTTCTTACCGTGAAAGATGTGGAAAGCCAGACCGGCGTCGAAGTGGGCTTTACCCTCATCCTGGACGCCGACCACAGCTATCTGCACATCAATCCCTGGCTGCAAAATAACACCGCCCAAGCTCACACCATGCAATATTGGCTCAACGCCATGATCGCCCTGGATAACAACAGCACCAGCGGCCAGACGGAGTTTTTAGTTCCGGCCTCGGCAGTGGTGATTCACTCCACCGGCGATGGGCAGCTTCCGGGTGAGCATGGGGTGATGAGCTGGCCGGTGTATAACGGCCGTTCTCTCAACCTGTATGAAAACTGGCATGAATGGATTGGCTTTTTCGCGCCAGACCTGGACGCTGGCTATACCGGCATTTATGATCACAACCGGCGTCACGGCCTGCTGCGCATCATCGATCCGGCGCTTATCCCTGGGAACAAGTTCTTTGGCCCCGGTACGCTGCCGCCCGGTTTATGGACGGACGACAACAGCGAATATGTGGAAATGTGGAGCAGTGGCGTCACCCCAGACTTCTGGACCTACACCGCCATCGCCCCCGGAGAGCGGCGCCAGTGGACAGAACGGTGGTATCCGGTCAGCGGCTTAGAAGGGGTGCGCACCGCCAATGAACATGGCGCTTTGTGGCTGACTGAAACCTGGGAAGGGGTGACGCTAGAAGTGGGGGTAACGGCCGTTACCCCCGGAACCATCCAACTCTATGCCAACGGCGCCCTGGCGGCTTCCTGGCCGGTGCAGCTTTCGCCAGGCGCAGCCTGGCATACCCGGTGGTCGCCAACGCCCGGTTCATCCGCCCCCTGGGAAATACGCCTGCTGGACAATCAGGCAAACGTGCTGCTTACCACCACCTGGCCCCCTTCGTAATTGGTAGGGCGGGCAGCTTGCCCGCCCTGCGCCATCTTCCAGATGACGTCCCTTTTTCATTCAACGTGGGCGTGCCCGTTTGCGCGTGGGCGTGCAAACTCGGCTTATCAACAAAACTTACGCCTACCTCCCAATACTCCGTTAAAGTTGTGGATATGGGGGGATTATGCTAATATTTTCCCACTTATGTGAAGCCAAATAAAGCCACGCCCCAGGCCAATAATCGGGAGAAAAACTATGAGCGAAACTGAACTCACCCGCGCCCAAATCCTCGGCAATCTAATCCGCGACGCCCGTTTGTATGCCGGAAAACGTCATCGAGAGTGCGCCCAGGCGTTAACGCTAACCGAAGAAGAGTACAAACAAGCCGAAGCGGGTGACTACGCTCTTTCTTTACCGCACCTGGAAGTGCTGGCGCTTTATTTGAAAGTGCCCATGGGTTATTTTTGGGGTACAGCCTCTCTCCCGGAAAAACAAGAAGTCAATTACAGCGGCATGCTCGACCTGCGGCAGCGCGTGGTGGGCGCTATGATCCGGCAGCTGCGGCTGCAAGCACGGGAAACTACGGGCAATATCGCCGCGCTGTTAGACGTAGATGAAAGCACGATAACGGCGTATGAGGCGGGCAGTCAGGCCATCCCTTACCTGGAATTAGAGCAGCTCAGCCGCCACTTTGAGGTTTCCATCAATCATTTTGTGGATGATCAGCATGGGCCGCTGCGCCGCCATGAAGCGGGCCAGCGTTTACAAAAAATCTTTGACGAATTACCGGCAGAAATGCAGATGTTCCTGGCAAACCCCACCAATATGAGCTACATGGAAACGGCTAAGACGCTCAGTGAGATGGATGTACAGCGGCTGCGCCTGGTGGCGGAGAGTTTGTTGGAAATTACGTACTAGATGCGATTGGTTCAACCTCCAAGATTGAACCAATCTTGGAGGCTATCCCCTACCCGCGATAAAAGCTTTATACCGCCGCCCCACAAACCAGACCACGCCTTTCAAAACCAACGGCCACACCACCTTGTACAGCAGCCACACAATCTGTTTGCGCAGCAGCACAATGAGGCCGCTGATCGCCATCGGCAGCAGCAGCCGCCAGACGTCCGCCCACGATTCCAGTTTAAACAGATCCGCGATCAACCAGGCCAATGTGGGCAGCAAAAAGAGCAGCCAACTCCGCTGCGCCGCCTGGCGCAAGGTGGTCAATACAGCCAGTTTGGCCTCAATCTGCGTCAGGTGACATTGCCAGATTTCCGGGCGGGTCAAAATCTCTGGGGTCAGGGTGGTTACGTAGTCGGAATCGAACTGGATGATGGTGCGGATGCCTTTTTGGGTGTAGGTTTTGCCATCGTAAAGCGTGAGGTCGGGCACGGCCGTTTCCACCGCCACACAATCCAACCCCGTCTGAATCACCAACCCACCGGTGGCATACATCTCCAGCAGATCGCCCACATCTCGCCACAGACTCATCCCGTCACTCGCCTGGAAACACCCCGCACAACGGCCGAAATTAATTCTTGCGCCACCGCCACCATCTCAGACCAATGTTTCAAAGCCACATTTATCGCCTCATTGTGATAATCATGCAGCCGCGGATATTTCTTTTCATCCATGTAATAAGGGTCGAGGCGGGTGATCACATCGCCATCTAACTGCACAATCGTCTGCATGGCAATCACCTCTGTGCCCAATTCCCACACCTTGCGCAGCATGACCAACTCCTGCTCACGTAAGGGCAGCGGCGCAATATCATCTCGGGTCACTAAATCCGCTCGCGTATACTCATTAGCCAGGCTCACCGTGCGCTTCCGATTCAAGACCTTGCTCAGATTGACAACGGTATCAGGGGTGATTTTATCCTCCGCTTGGGTACGTAAAGCGTCCAACTGTTGGCCCAAATTTGGCGGGGGCGGCGCCGTCACAACCTCGCTTTCAGTCGGGTTCAGACCATTTAAAACCGGGTCACGCATACAAATGGCGCTAAACATCCCTTTGAACAGGTCGGCGTTCTCTTTAATGCGCGGCAGGATGGCGATCTGCTCTGGGCTGAGGTAAATCTCGCGAAAGAGATCCTGCAAATGGCTGTTGGCCCAGGTGCGCAGCACATCAAAAGCATCAAAGCCGCCTAATTCGTCATCAATGTTATGAGAAACAAGCCGGTTTCGCCCCTGACCCAACCGATTAAGAGATTCCATTGGCGTAAAAAAACCCATCTCTAGCCGTTTGACGGTAAACATATCCTGGTTGGTTTCTAAAGCTGGCTGCCCCATCCTGCGCAAATAATCTTGCCGCCAAATCTCCATCTCTTGCAAGGCGGCACAGTACGCTTTGCCAATGTCTAGCAGGGCGTGGCGCGGCGAAGGCATTTTTTGGGCAGAGATGCAGTTGCGCAGGATCAGGCTCACTTCAATGCTAAATAAATCTTTGGCGATGTCGGTGAACTGCTCAGAAATTTGAGCTTGCGTGGTTTTTGGTTTTTTTTCTGCGGCCATGGGCTGCTATCCCTTATGCCGGCGGCGTTTCCGGGTTTTCGCGCTGGTCGTCTATTTCCCGTAAAATTTTCCCGACCGTTTCCACCATGGCCAGCAAGGTTTCCACGTTTGTCTTGACAATACTTTGCGCCTCCTGAATGCGAGCCATATGCTCTTCACGCAGGCTGCTGTACGCTTCATCTTTGACAAAGACCTCATCCATGACGGTGACAATATCACCGTCAATCAAGTCGATGGTACTGAGGAGCGCTTTGGCGTTTTGGTAATTTTCAATGCGGGTTTCGCTGGTTTCATCCCCTTTTTTGATGGTTTTGCGGCTGACATCGACTGTGCCCACGGCCGTTATCACTTTCAGGGTGGTCAAATCTTTTACGGCCGTTTCAATCTTCTCATACAATCGATCAAAGCTGGACTTCGTTTCTTGAGGCATGGCATTCTCCTTTTGCTATCCAAAAACTTGAGGAACAAGAATAAAACAACTCACGAAAATTTAGAAATTTGCAATTAGAAATTGGTCGAGTACCTGATCCCTAATTCCTGATCACCCCTTACGGATAGACGCCGTTCGCCACAGTGAACTCAAGAACGGCCGTTCTGCCCTGATTATCGGCCGCATCCCAGGCAAAAGCGCGGTACTTTCCGGTTCCTACCGGGTACGGTCCCCCCAGATAGACACAAACCGCCACATCCTCACACACCTTCACCCGGAGCAAATCCACATCATCCGGCGCTTGGACCCAAATCTCAATACGCACCACCGCCTCATCATCCACCGCCTGCGCCGTAAACGTCACCTTATCGGCGTCGGTAGGCGACGTGGGCGCATGGACAATGGAGACCAGCGGCGGCGTGGTATCGGGATTGGTGGTGGGCGTCGCCGTGGGCGTGGCGGTGGGCGTGGCGGTGGGGGTGGCCGTAGGGGTGGCCGTGGGCGTGGCGGTGGGCGTCGCCGTGGGCGGCGGTGGCGTGGCGACCACCGGCACATCCTCCACACAAACGGCCGTTACCACATCATCAGACACCCAATACTGCGAGCTTGTACCCACATCCAGCGCCAACCGCCACCAACTGCCGCTGCTATTCTGGCCGCTAATCGGGGCCGTCTCCCCTTGCGGCAGCGTGGTCACAATCTCATACTGCACCCCTGGCCCCCGGCGCACATTGACGCCAAACTGAGCATCCACCGTGATGGTCGCCTCACAAACAGCCGGCGTTCCCGCGGGCGTCTCGGTCGTCGCTTCCGGCGCGACCGCCGGCTCTTGCGCCGGGTCAATGATGAAAGAACGGGCCGCTGGTGGGTTTTCCCGGTTGCCCGCCTGGTCTACGGCCGCCGCCAGCACCAAAAAACGGCCCGGCCCACTGCCAAAATCCTCAATCGGTTCCAGACGCGGCGGCGCTGGCGACCCATCCGGTTCCAGGGTGAACGGGCCAGTATACCGCTGCCAGCTGCGCCCGGCGTCCAGGCTGTATTCGATCTCGGCCACACTGCCGCCGCCCACATCTTCGCTGGTCAGGGCCACCGTCACCGCCCCGGCCCATACGCCTGCCGCGCCGCCCGGCCCATCCACCTCAATGCTGGTAACGGGCGCCTGCCCATCGGCCAACGGCTGGCCCAACAAGGCACAGGAGCCGGGGCGATCCACTTCAGCCACCGCGATTTGCTGCGTCTCGTCGATAAAGGTGGGCAGCGCCTGCCACGTTTGCGCCGACACGTCTTGCCAGAAGATGGCGACCGTCTCCGGGTTGACGCCGCTTAAATCGGCGGCGCTGAGGGGGATTTCCAGGCGCACCGGTTGGGAAAACTGGGTCACTTGCGCCCCGGCCGCGTCGGCGGCGCTGAGGGTGCAGCCCAGGCCCAGGCCCACTCGTCCCGGGGCGTCGGCCGGATCAGGCGACCAGGCAAAGGCCACCGTACCGCCCGTTGGCAAACTACCGGCTGGCGCACACAAGGCGGCCTGGTTTAAGCCGCTGTCGTCCTGCGCCAGGATGGCCCCACCGCCGTTTTCGTTCACCTGCCCCAGAAAACCGGCCGGGAAACGCCACAAGTAAAAGGGGCCGATGCCGCTGTGGCTAAAGGAGTCGCCGCGGCCATCGCTAAACTCAACCGGTTGGCTCCAGGGGTCTTGAGGATAGGCGGGATTGGGCAGATAGCCAAAGGGATCAATGGCTTCGTTTAGGGTGAAACGGCCGTTTTGGTCCTGGTCGAAGCGCACTTCAAAATGGAGCTGGCGCCCGCCGCCCCAACCGCTGCCGCCCATTGTGCCAATACGGTCGCCGCCGCTGATGGGCTGGCCGACTTGCGCCTGGCTGTCGTTAAAATGAGCGTCTGGCTCCAGATGCCAATAGCTGGTCTGGAAACTGCCGACCGCGGGCGCGACATGGACGATGGTGACAAAATAGCTGCCGGATTCGTCTATGCCCGCTTCGGTAATGACGCCATCAGCGGCGGCGAGAACGGCCGTTGTCGCCTGGCGCGGCTCTTCGGGGGCAAAGTCCAGGCCGGGATGGCCGCTGGCGGCGGCGTTGTGGGCGATGTCTGCCGGGGCCAGCTGGCCGTTAAAGCGCAAGGCATGGCCGCCGATGAGCGGTTCCGCCGGTTCCTGCCCCTGCGCCGCACTGACCTGGCGCGCCGGATAAAGCGGGTAAAGATGATCGTAATAGGCGTTAACGCGCCCGCCGCTTTGGGTGGGCTGAGCCGCCTGGCGGAAGGCGGCAGCGTCGCCGCCGTAGGCAAAAGGCAGGTCGAGCAAAGGGATCAACTGGTAGGCGGCATTTTCCGGGGAAACGGCCGTCATGGGGGGTTCCAGGCACGCTTCCAGGGAGACGCCCACCAGGGGGACGCCGTTGGCGGGCATGTCGCCGTCGGCGGCGTGGCGACCGACGGTAAACCACCAGGCGGAAAAGCTGATCAGACCGCACAGCAGCACGACCATCAACACGGCCAGGACGACGATTAAAGGTTTGCGCCAGGCTGGATCGCCAGCGGCGGCGTCAGAGGGCGTACCCAAGGCGTGGCGCGGCGGCGCATATTGAAAAACGGTATCGCCAATTTGCACCGACTGGCCCGGTTTGATTTGCAGCATCTGGTGGGGCGTCAGTTTCTGGCCATCGACAAAGGTGCCGTTGGTGGCTCCCAGGTCTTCCAGCCAGACGCCGTTTTCTTTGACGATAAGGCGGGCGTGCTGCTTGGAAACCAACTCGTCGGTCAGACGCACGGTAGCTTGTTTGGCGCGTCCCAGAACAATTTCGGAAACGGTCAGATCGACAACGGCCGTTTCACCGGTGGGTAGATGCAGAGTCAGGGAACCATACGTCATAGTCAGGTACTCAATCAATCAGATAGCAAATGGGCGGTATCAAAGCCGGAAAAGGTAAAACGGCCGTTGGCGCTGAGGATGGTTTTAAGGATAGCACAATTGGGCATATGGACAGCCCACAAAAAATGGCGGTAGCGTTCCATGCGTTCGGCGGTGGCGCTGTGCTGCCCGGTGAGGCAGCTATGCAAAAAAGCGCGTAAAAACAAACCATGACTAAATAGGACGATGAATTCAGCCGGATGAGCGGCCAGCCGGGTTTTGAGCGTTTGCACCCGGACCATCAATTCCGCAAAGGATTCCCCTTCGCCGGCCTCTTTGAATTCGGGATCGTTTTTATCCCAGTAGGCTTTGGCGGCGGGCCAGCGGTCGGCGCCGGTGGTGGCCTGGTAATGGCGCGGATGCAGGTAAGTGAATTCTTCAACCGGCCAGGTTTCGCAGGGAACGTGGGGATACTTTTCTTGGGTGGGAACGGCCGTTTGTTGGGCGCGGAGATAGGGAGAGAGAATAATGCGGTCGGGAGAGGGGGGAATGGCAACGGCCGTTTGCCGGGCCTCCATTTCTCCCTGTGGCGTCAGCACGGAGAGCGCCGGATGCGTTGTTTTCAGGTTGGCGTTGGATTCGCTTTCACCATGACGGATAAACCAGACAACTGGCATAGATCGTTTCCCTCTATAGTTATGGTAGCCTACCATTACTGGTTAAAAAGCGCAATAACGTGATCGAATAAGGGGCAAACGTGTGGGAAAACGGCGCTGCCCCGCCTGGTAAGATGGTAGGCGGCGCATTCGCCAGATCATCATCCGGGTCAGCCACGCCATTTAGCGTCACCTGCTGACTGTCCAACGATTCCGCCTGAACCACATTCACCTCTACCGACAAAAAGTCGGCCGGCGCGTTTAAGAACGCCACCTCAGAAGTAAGCGGCGCCCCCGTTTTATTGATGGCCAACAGCGAAACCACCCCTTGCTCGTCCCGGCCGGCGTAAACGCTCAAGCTGGTATCGGCGGCAAAAGGAGATGTCACCGGCAAAAGTTCCGAGCCAAATTGTGCCCATAAGAGAAATGCATAATACTGAGGATTTGGTGCAAAAGTATCCACATTCATCATGCCATAATCCGTGCCATTGGCCGCCGGGCCGTTTGTCAGATTCCATTGGTTGGCGATGGCGATGCCGTGAGTCGCCATCTGGCCCAGGGTATCGGCCAGATACAGCATATTGACTGCTCGGGTCATCCACTGTTCGTTGTCGGCGTCTTGAAAGGAAAAGAGATTGTATTCGGTAATGGCAATGGGTACCTCCGTTTCCGTGGCAGCGGCCACGCCTGCCGCCAACGGCTCCCACACCGCCTGCGGCAGCGCCAACACCGCTTCATAGGTGGCCGGAGGATCAAAGAAGCCATAATGATGAATGACATAAAAATCCATAGCCTCGCCTGCGCCGGCCAACACCTCATGGCCCCAATCACTCCAGGCGTCTTGGGCATCCACGCCCACCGCTCCAATTAAGATGGTGGGATCCACCGCTTTCATGGCTGCCACATAATCCAGGAACCCATCTTTGCGATTTTCGCCGCTGCCAATCCCCGCCACGTATTCCGCGCCGTCACAAGTCCAGACATCTTCCCAACCCCATTCAAAGTCACACTCCGCGCCCATCCCTGGCTTACCGGCATACACTTCATTGCCAATTTCCCAATAACGTAGATCAACGGGGTCTGGGTTGCCGTTTGCAGTGCGCAGCGCCGCCCACTGATTCACCTGCCCCCAATCACGACCCAAGACATCGACGCCAATCACGCTGTCATCCTCTACAGAACCGTTAAAAAAGGCGACCAAGGCGGCCGCTTCCTGAGCTGTGCCGTTCATGTTGATGGTATACATCGCTTCCAGCCCGCTGTTGTAGATCAAGTTGATGAAGTCGGTAGGCCGCAAAACGCCCCAATCCCAGGGACATATGCCTTCCTGTTCACAAGGCAGCCATTCATAATAATTAGACCAACTGCCGCCTGGAATGCGCAGCAGCGTTATCCCAGCCGCCTGGGTGCGGGCCAGGAAGCTCTCGTTTTCCACGATTTGGCTGTTTAGCCAGGCAGGTACATTGCTGCCCAGAAGTCGCTTATCAAACGGCCGTTCAGGAGCAGCCAAATCGATGATAATGCCGTTTGGGGTTATGTCAAGGCGATCTTCAGGCGTAATTGGGTCGGCCTCCTGAGGGGTAGGGTTGTTGAATCCCTGCGGTATCTCCACTTGAACGGGTTCGGCGAGTGCAGTGGATTCCGTCATGATGGCGCTTGTCGGCGTAAGATTCGAGTCCGAGGGTTTAGCTGCGCCGCCGCAGGCCACCAGGAGCAGCAAACCAAAAACGAGAGCGCCGCATGACAAACCCGTTCGTTTGCATGATGTGGATGAGTGCTTATAAATCATCATATCTCCCAAAACCTCTAAAAAGCCAATGAATGAATTCATCGGCTGAAAAAAACGCATTAAAACAGGCCCTCCAGGACATAAAACAATATTAAAAAATTAAAGCGCAACAGCATGTTTATTGTCTCAGCCACAAATTTTTAATCAGTGGCGTTGGCGGCAGAAAACCAAAATTGGCAGGGCTGCCGGTTTTTGAAGGAGGCGAAAATTGTCACCCTTTATTTTTACCCTTTCAAGTTAACATTGGCCTTACACTGGCAAGAAATATAGCTCTTTGCCCGTGAGGAAACCCTTTACTCGCCACTTGCAACTTTATATCCTTGTGTCCCCCTGAGGCCCATGATAAAATGCGCGTCGCTATTTTATTAGGGTGCATTTAGGTGCGCCCTTTATTTGTGAGGAAGGAAATTATGCTAAAAACGCATTCTTGCGGCGAGTTACGCGCCGATCATATTGGACAAGTGGTGACGCTGGCCGGGTGGGTCAATCGCACCCGAGATATGGGCGGCGTTATTTTCATTGACCTGCGCGACCGGGATGGGAAAACCCAGGTGGTCATCAATGCCGGTGAAAATCCAGGCGCTTTTGCCACGGCCGCGCAGGTCAGCCGGGAATATGTTTTGCAAGTAACGGGTAAGGTGGCGCGACGGCCGGAGGGCATGAATAACCCTGATTTGCCGACCGGCGACATTGAAATATATGTTGACCAGTTTAAGGTGCTCAATCCCTCAAAAGTGCCGCCTTTTATGATTGATCGCGATGACGTGACGGATGAAACCTTGCGCCTGAAATACCGCTATCTCGATTTGCGGCGCGAGAAGATGCAGCGCAATTTGATAATTCGCCACCGCGCCATCAAATTCATCCGAGATTTTTTGGATGAACGAGGCTTCATTGAGGTGGAAACGCCTATTCTCTTTAAATCCACGCCGGAAGGAGCGCGCGATTATCTGGTTCCCAGCCGCGTCCATCCCGGCAAATTTTATGCCCTGCCGCAAAGTCCGCAACAGTTGAAGCAGCTGCTTATGGTGGCCGGTTATGAGCGCTATTTCCAGATTGCCCGCTGCTTCCGCGATGAAGATTTACGCGCCGACCGGCAGCCGGAGTTTACGCAGCTTGACCTGGAAATGAGCTTTGCCGAGCGGGACGACATCCTGGATTTGATTGAAGCGTTGATGATTGGTCTGGTAAAACATACCAGCCTGGTACCATTGGCCTATGAGCCGTTTCCCCGTTTAAGCTACCAGGAGGCGCTGGAACGTTTTGGCACAGATCGGCCGGATATCCGGTTTGGCCTGGAACTGGTTGATATTTCTGATATTGCCGGTAAAAGCGCCTTTAAGGTGTTTGCCGAGAATGTGGCGGCCGGGAATCCGGTGAAGGCGATTTGTGTGCCGGGGGCGGGCCGGTACAGCCGCAAGGAAGTGGGCGAGTTAGAAGAGATTGCCCAGGCCAATGGCGCCAAAGGGTTGGCCACCATGGCGCTGCTGCCGGATACGGGTGAACTGAAGGGGTTTATCACCAAATTCTTCACGGTGGATCAACTGATTGCCATTACGGAGCGGCTGGACGCCAAACCCGGCGATTTGCTGCTCTTTGCCAGCGATGTAAAGCAGGTGGTATATGCTGTTTTGGGGGCGCTGCGTGATGAAATGGGCGGCCGGCTCGGTTTAAAGAATACGAATTCGCTGGCCTTTTGTTGGGTGGTGGATTTTCCGCTGTTTGAGGAAGGGTTGGAAGATGGGCATTATGCGCCCAGCCATCATATGTTTACCGCGCCGAAGCGAGAACATATCCCGCTGCTGGAGACGGCTCCGGGCGAGGTGTTGAGCGAACAGTATGATCTGGTATGTAATGGCTTTGAGGTGGCGGGCGGCAGTATCAGAATTCATGAACGGCCGTTACAACGCAAAATCATGGAACTCATCGGCTTCTCTATGGCAGAAGCGCAGGAGCAGTTCGGCCATATGCTGGAGGCGTTTGAATATGGCGCGCCGCCGCACGGGGGCATTGCCCCCGGCATCGACCGCCTGGTGGCCCTCATGGCTGGTGAACCGAATATCCGTGAGGTGATGGCCTTCCCCAAAACGGCGCAGGCTACCGACCTGATGTCAGATTCGCCTTCAGAAGTGGCGCCCAAGCAGTTGGCGGAGTTGAATATTGCCGTGGTGAAGAAGGAATAGGGGACAGTTTTCAGTGAACAGTTTTCAGTGAACAGTGAACAGTAAGAAAACCCGGTGATGAGCCGGGCTTTTTTGTGGATTATTCTACAAATATCTCGACGCGCTCACCGCTTTCGTCGTCGGTGACATCCATTACTTTGCCTTGTTGGCCGCTCTTGATGGCGGTCATAATCTGCTCATACTCGCCCCCTTCCATATCCGGGGCAAAGCGGGCGCCCATTTTGATGCCCACATTGACCAGCCCCATAGGGATGTTGACGTTAACTTTGTTGCGCCCACTGCGCATATCGGTGACGCGCACCCGGAACCAGCGGGGAGAACTGGCCCCTTTTAAAGGTTCGTTTCGGGGATTTTGGCTTTCTTGATCCAGGGCGCGAAGCAGTTCAGCCCCTTCTGTGGCTGTTATTTTGCCTTCTTCTATCATTTTCAGGATTTGCATACGTTCTTCTGTGCTGGCCATGGGTTGCTCCTTGTCAGGTTATATCCAGGCGCATATGGGTGAGGGTGCGCCGGGGTTTGAAATTGGCAGCCTGTAGTAATTCAGTAGTGGGTTCATCGGCATCCGGGTGATCAATGCGGACGTTGCGCCGGGGCAGGTAAGGCAGCCGTCGGGTGATTTTGGCGAGTAACGGCCGTTCCACTTCTCCCTGCCAATGGGGATGCACCCGTAAGGTCAGTTGGTGTGTGCGCCCCCATTCACTCCATAAAGCGGCGGAACCGGTTAACGAACGGCCGTTTGTCGTCACCCATATCTCTGCGCGACGGCCGTTGATAAAATTGGAGAACTGCCGCCATAAGCCGAACTGGTAGGCGTCTGGCGGTACCGGTTCCGGCCAATTCAAGTCTGGGCGCAGGGCCAGGACATCGAGTTTGTACGCCGCCTGGCTTTCGCTGCTATCCAGTTCACGAATGGGTGTGGGGGACGCATCTTCTATGGCGTGGATACGGCCGGCCGAAGCCATCCAGGTGGTCATGCTGCCCAAATTCTGATACCCCAACGTGCTGTATAAATGAATGGCGGAGTCGTTATCCTTATCCACCTGGAGCAGAATCTCGCGCCCCCGACGCTGGCGCACCTGGCCCAACGCGGCATTCATCAGCAGCCGGGCGATGCCTTGCCGCCGAAAATCGGGATGAACGGCCACATTGACGATGAGATACCGTTCCCGCATTTTGGTAGTTAACAGCGTCACATTGCCCACAAGACGGCCGTTATACTCCCACACATACCCCAACGCCAAACGGTTGGCCATGGGGTTTAAGCGCCACAACAAAGCCGGCTGTCCCCCAATCGCCGTTTGCCCTTTTAAAATACGGCGACCATCCGCATCCAAAGATTCCCCAAAGGTAAGGCGCAGCAGCGCCATTATCTGGGGGATATCTTTGTTCATATTGATGGGTCGTGGCCCGTTTCCGGGCCGAGCGATTGACGGTGCGGTAATGACCATAAGTAAAAACAGCTCACATGATTTTGCTTATTTTACCTCATAAAACGTGAAGCGTAACACGTGAGGCGTAAACAATTTCACGCCTCACGCATCGTCGTTAATTCTCCAACGCTTGCAGCAGCGTATTCGCTTCTTCGGGCGAGATAATACCCTGCTCCACCATCTTGAGAATTTTAATCTGTTCCTCCGGCGATGATTTTGGTTTAGGCGGCGCGGCCGGTTTAGGCGGTGGTGGGGGCGTCCAACGAGCGTGCCGGGCCTGTTGCCGTTCGGCGCGTTGTTGAGCGCGGGCTGCCGCCTGCTCTGCTTTGGCGGCGGCGTGTTCCGCTTTGCGGGCAAACTTTTCCGCCATTTCCTCGCCGAAATTGGGGCCAAAGCGGTGTTGCAGTTCATCTGCCAGGCGGCTGACGTTTTGCTCCACTTCACGGCTGATACGTTCACCAATCTCGGCAAAATCAAAACCGAAATTAAAGTTGAAATCTTCGCCACTGTCTTGCGCCCACGCATCTTTGACCAATTGCGCCTCTTTGAGGATGATGCGTCCGCCTGCTTCCAGGTTGAGAACGGCGCTGCCCTGCTCCAGATGGCCGGTTAAGACGCCTGCCTCTTCGGCCACATCTTGCAGCGGCAGCCGGTTTTTGATGGCAGAAGCCTGAGCGTTAATCGTGACGGGCGCGTCTACCGGCCAACGCACCACGATGTCGCCGTCGGCGTGGCAGGTATGTTTGCCGGCAGGCAGCGGCCCTTTGAGGCGGATGTCGCCGTGAATACGGGGCAGGTAGAGGGCGCCTTCAATCTGGTTGAGGTTGATGTCACGGCTGCCCTGCTTGACGTTGACCTCGCCGCTGACGACGCGCAAGGTAATGTCGCCGTTAATCTCTTGCAAGTTGATGGCGCCGTTGGCGGCGCTGATACTGAGGTCGCCGTTGATGACGCCGGCGTTGACAGTTTGTACCTGGCGGCAGGCGGCGTCCCCGTTGACAGTTTCGACGCTGAGGTCGCCGTCCAGCTGTTTGGCGGACAGGTCCCCGTTGATCGTGCCCAGTTTGACGTTGTTGAGGCCCACCAGCACCACATCGCCATCGCCGATTTGCAGGCTGAGGTCGCCGCTGACGCGCTTGATGACGAGGTCGCCATGCACCTGGCCGATGTGGAGGCTGGCGTTGGTAGGCACGATCAATTTGAGATCGCCGTGACTGCTGAGGGCGAGGCCGGTTTCGGTTTGTTTGGCTTCGTGTTGGTCGGATTGGATGGAAACGGCCGTTTCCGACCAACTGCGTATCACCAAATCCCCATGACAGGCAGTTACCTCAATCAGCGGCGCTTTGTTGGTTTCAATTCGTTCTTGACTCATGGTAAAAAACCTCTCTTGGAACGCAGAGGGCGCGGAGAAGGCACAGAGATGCACGGAGAAATAAAAGAGGCGTCTCTTTTTTCTCTCTGGGAAACTCTATCTACCCTTTGTGACGCTCTATGTTTCCGCCTTTCTGCTTTTCCGCTTTTAGTTGATGAAGACCTGCACATGTTCGTTGCTATCTTCGTCTTGCACATCCACGATCATGCCATTTTCCACCTCGCCCATGACGGCGACCATCTCATCTAAATTCAGGTCATTCAGTTCTGGTGAGAATTGACGGCCGATTTTGAGGCCAACCTTCACCAGAGGCAGGGGGATATTGACGCTGACTTTGTTTTGACCTGTTTTCAGATTTTTTACCCGCACCCGGAACCAACGGCCGTTGCTGCCCTGGCCCTGTTTTAATGAGGCCACATCTGCCATGGGGTCCACAATTTTAATCTCCGGCTCTCTATCTAACTCCGCCTTCAAAACTTCTTCTTTTTCAACCATTTCTGTTGTGGCAGATACATTGCTTAAAAGTTCAGCAGCCTCCACAGCATTGATCTTTCCTGCTGCGAGCAGATCCAAAATCTCTTGACGACTTACTGTTGTTGACATCATATTCTCCATTTTTTTCAAGTAGTTTTCAGGGTTCACTGTCCACTGTCCACCGTCCACTTCTCACCCGCCGCGCAGGATTTGCAAAGCTTCGTCGGCGTTGATGGCCCCGGCGCTCAACTCTGCCAGCACTTCGCGGCGGCCGCTTTCAGACAAAGGGGCGGGTTCTGGTTCACCCACTTCATAACCCATGGCCTGGATCACTTCTGTCAGGCGGGCACGCACGGCCGGATACGACATGCCAATTTCTTGCTCCACCCGGTTAATTTTGCCCTCGCAGCGTACAAAAGTCTCCACAAAGCCCAACTGTTCCGGTGACAGTTGGTAGAGGCGACCCAAGGTGAAGTTGCCTTCTAAGCTCGTATCGCAGTGGCGGCAGTGCAGCCGGGTGACGTGCAGGGTTTCTTGACAAATGGGACATTGACCAATGACAGGATTCATGAACCGAAACTCCTCTTATTTGTAAATCTTTGGTTTCTGCCAATTTCAGGTATGCATCCCAAAAATCAACAGAAGGGCTGATAAATTTATCAATTTCCACCATCATAGTAAATAATATTACAAATGTCAAGCATTCTCTTTAAGATAATTGATTATATTATTAAAATATTTGCATAGGTAGATAATATTCTTTAGGTTTCAGGTAAATCGCTAAACCCGGGAGGGTCCCCCCCACGCAAAAGAGGGACAGACCTCAGAACTTGGGGTCTGCCCCTCTTAATTTTTACAGGGCTAAAACAGAGGTTGATTTAAGGTTTTATGATCACCGGCAGATAGATATAACGCAGCGGGATCACGTTTACCGTCGCGCTGTCGCTGGCAACGGCCGTTCCCGCCCCCCCATCCGTCGCCATCCAGTCAGCTGTGTTCGTCACCGACTGCGTGAGCGTGACGCTGGCCGTGATCATCGTCGTTGCCCCTGGCGTCAGGTCATAGGCGAAGTTTGGCCCGAGGACGTTACCCAACTCGCTGTCTTGCAGGGTGTGCAGCGTTAAAGTGACGGCGCCGGTGTTTTCCACCATGTAAAAGTACGTCACTTCGGTACCGGCCGTTACGGTGATGGTATCTGTGGTGGGATAAACGGTGGGGCTTGTGCCCACTGTTTTGGTCAAGACAATGCTGGCAACCGCGCCGGGGGCACAGGATTGCACCATCACATCATCCACATCCCAACCGGGACGGCTAACAGAAGCGTCGCTGCCCAAACGCATACGGAACTGGGCAGTCTGGCCGGCGTAGGCGCTGACATCGGCGATGGTTTGGAAATAAGTCGTGGCGCCGCACCAGGCTTGCAGGCCGGCCAGCGGGTTGCTGTAACTGGCGGAGATGGGACCTCTGTAGCCACCGGCCAGCAGGTTGGCATTGGGGAGTTGCATCCAGGTGACGCCGCTATCGTTGGAGACCTCCAAAATGCCGCCATCATAACAAGCCGCGGAACCGCTGGACTCCATATTGGGGACGTGCCAGAACTTCAAGACCAGTGGATTCTGGCCGCTGGGCAGGACAACCGGCGGCGAGACCAGGCGTTGGTCGCTCACAGCGCCAGGGTTGTTGGCATGGAAATGCCAGGCGCCGCTGTAGGGATTGGTTTGCGCCAGCGCCCAGGAATTATTCGTGCCGCTGCTCGTCCAACCGCCATCGCCGCTCTCAAAGCCATTATTGTAGAGGACGTTGGGGGCAGTGCCAGGGCCGCAGTCGCCGGGGCCAGCGACGGTGGTGAAAGAGGCGATGGTCGAGTAGGCGCCGCTGCCGCAGGCGTTGCTGCCCTGTACTCGCCAGAAGTAGGTGGCGCTGGTGTTCAGGGCGGCGCCGGCCGTGTGGCTGGTTCCGTTCACGGTGGCGGTATAAACCACATTACTAAAGCCCACGTCGGTGGCGACTTCCAACAGGTAGCTGGCCGCGCCCGCATCTGACCAGCTAAAGGTGGGAGAGACCGGCACGTTGGTAGCCCCGTTGGCCGGGGTGAGCAGGCTGGTTACGCCAGGTACGCCGCTAAACAGGTTTAGCTGCACGGTAGTGGTGTGGGTACTGGTGGGCGCAATGCCGGTGATTTCCAGGGCATAGCCGCCAGGGGAGGCGGCCCCGGTGTTGCCGATGGTGAGCTGGCTGCTGCCAGGGGTTGTCACGGGATTGACGCTAAAGGCGGCGGTGGTTCCGGCCGGCTGCCCGCTGACGCTTAAAGTAACAGGATCGTTGTAGCCAGATACCTGCCCGACGTCTACCGTGTAGAGGGCGTCGCTGAGCCGGCAAATATCCTGGCTGGCAGGGGTGGCGGAGAGGGTGAAATCGGCCATGCCGCAGGCGTCGAATTTGAAGGCGCTGATGCGGGTGTTCCACTGGCTGGCGTTGTTCCATTGGCCGGTGAACCAGAAGGTGCAGTCATCAACGGGATCGATGCCCATCGCTGAATAGTCGCCATAGCGGTTGCTGCCATTAACGGCCGTTCCGCTCGCCAACGTATATTCTCCCTGCGGCAGTGTGCCCAAGGGATCGCTGGAGAGGCGGCCAACATAGCGCAAAGAAGGATAAATGGTCTGGCTGGAGACATTATAGCCCAGGGCAATATTGCCGGAGCCATCCATAGCAATGCCGCCCATCCAACGGTTATCGTTGGTAGTGGGGGCATAAGTTCCTTCCTGATGCAGCGTCCAGGGGCCAGCCCCCACTTTACGTAGTTCAAACCAGCGCACACCGCCAATATCACTGCCAATATCGGTGGTAAAGTTGCCCACCAGCGTTTCATGATCGCCAAAATTGCGGTAAGCCAGGCGGTTCATAATCACTTCGCGCAGGGGATCGAGCGAGGAGTTGTTGCCCTGAGGCACGCCGGGCATACCCATGCAGTAGAAAGAAGAGAGGCCACACAACGCAGAATCGAATTCGGCCGTGAGAATGTCGGGCAGCTTGGTGAAAGTGGAATTGGCGGGCGTGACCCAATTTACAGCGAACGCCCATATTTCCAGCAGGTCGTTGGCTGGATAGCCGGGCCTGCTGTGCGCTTCCGTGTCCACGTGGCGCATGATGTAGTTGGGCGCGCCGGGCGGCGGCGGGGTCATGCCGTCTAAGTCTGCCGGGGTGAGCGCCTGGAAACCAAAGCCGGCCAGGTCTGGCGCGGTGAAGCGGACGGAAGAGGCGGCCGCCCCAGCCAACATAGCCGCCCGGTTAAACGCATAAATAGAAGGGCTGCTCTCGTTGGTGGTGGCATAATAAGCATCGGGCCATACGCCATATTTGGGGTAATCGGGAAAACCGGGGGTATTGAATTGATAGGTATAGTAAGCGCCAGTAGGGTCTGGAGTGGTGGAGATGAGGATGCACAAAGAGTTGCCGGGGCCGAATTCGCTGAGAAACCAGCGGTCGGCCAATTGATCATAGAGGACAATGGGGTCGCCACCGCCGGTGGTGCAGCCGCCTAAAGAGGTGAAACCGAAGCTTTGAATCAAGGCTCCAGTGCTTTTGTTATAAATGGAGACAACGGTGCCGCCGCCGTTGACCATTTGCACGTAATGGTTTTTGCCGATATCGCCGACAGTATCCGGCGGGTTGACAAAGGTATATCCCTGACCGTTGAAGTTTAAGATAGGCGTGTTAAAACCATCCGGAGCGCGGTCTGGGGCGGCCGCCTGTACAGCCAGGAGGGGATCCGGGCCGCTGGGCGGATTATAGTCGAGTTTGCCCACGTTAAAATTCATGCGAGGGTTCACTTCTCGATCCAGGGTGGGTTCTATTTGGGGCGGAGGCAGATCGCGTGCAGCCTGAGTGAGGGTGGGCGTGACCAGTTCGCCGACTTTGATGGAGAGATCGTCTGTGGCAGCGCTGGTTGAAAAGCCGTTGGGGCTGCGTTGGGCGTCGCCGCCAGGGGTTGTTTTGTTGAGAGGGGCAAGGGTGAACACCCAGGCCAGCAAACCGGCTGCCAGGAGGACACTTGAAAGTTTCCAAACCGTTTTCATCTTTTTATCTCCTATGGGGGTAACTTGGTTACAGTCACATAAACCTGGGATATTTTTGCCCGAAAGCTGCTGGAAAGCGCTTAAGGTATGTTTAAATTGTAACTGAGTTTTTTATTGAAGACTACAAAAATGGGGAAATTAAGGCAGATTGGGGGTATCGTCTACTAGCCAAAGAGATTGGTATGGCTTTAGTGGCAGATCATGCCAGCCTGGGATGGGGCGTTGGGTAATGGCGTCTACCAGTTGACCGCCAAAGTACATCTCTTGCAAACGGTAGGCGGGCACGGTTTGGGACTGTTCGCTGAAGTTGCCCAGGACGAGCATCCGTCCGCGAGGGCTTTCGCGCAGCAAGCCAAAGACGGCGTCGTTGTGGGTCCAAACAGGGTAGGCGGGCGCCTGGGCATGGAGGGCAGGGGTGCGTTTGCGGGCCTGGATGAGGGAGAGGAGGGCTTGGAATAAACGGCCGTTTACCCCCCCAGCCCCTCTCTCCGCCGCCAATTTCCAATCCATGCGTGGTCGGTGCAGCCAACGGTTGTCCCCCGCCAAATTCGGCTCTTGCAAATAGCTGTGATCATTGAGCAGCCCGATTTCGTCGCCCATGTAGAGCAGGGGAATGCCGCCAAAAGCGAGGATCATACTGTGCAGGAGCGTGATGCGACGCAGCGCCAGGTCGATTTCGGGCGCGCTCCCCCGTTCTAAAGCGATTTCCAAGCCAGCCAACGAGGCGCAGGAACCGCTGATGCGCCGGTCGTTGGTGCGCGGGTTGAACTGGAAGGTGGCGCCGCGAGCAAAAGAGTTGGGAAAACGGCCGTTGTAAAAATCGCTCAAAAACGTGCGGTGCAAGTAGCCGTTCAGCCCCACCGCCGCCGCGTTTTCTTCCGTCACCGCCCAGCCGATGTCATCGTGGCAGCGCACATAGGTTAACCAGGAGGTGCGCGAGGGAATCGCCGGTATTTGCTGCAAAGCGTGGGTCATCAGCGCCACTTTGCGCTCCGCCAAACTGCTCCAGAGCATGACCATGAAGACGTTGTGGTAGGCCACTTCACATTCTTTGTTGGCCGCTTCGCCCCGTCCCAAATACGGCACGAGCTGCGGCGGCGGCACGATGGCTTCCGCCTTGAGCAGCAGTCCGGGCGCGGCGATGCGGCTCAGGGCGCGGAACGCTTGCAAAATAGCGTGGGCTTCGGGCTGATTTTCACAGTCGGTGCCGATCCGCTTCCACATGAAAGCCACCGCATCCAGGCGCAAAATTTCTACGCCCTGATTGGCGAGGTAGAGCATGATGTCGAGCATTTCGCCAAACACGGCCGGATTGGCATAGTTGAGATCCCATTGGAACTCGTTGAAGGTCGTCCAGACCCATTTGTCGATGGCGGGGTAGTGGGTGAAGTTGCCGGATTTGAAGTCGGGGAAGATTTCGCGCACGGTTTCTTCGTATTGGTCGGGCAGGGTGCGGTCGGGGAACATATGGTAGTAGGCTTGATAGTCGGGATCGCCGGCCAGCGCTTGCTGTGCCCAGGCGTGTTCTTTGGCGGTGTGGTTGCACACGAGGTCGATGCACAGGCTCATGTCGGCGGCGCGGAGATGGGCGGCCAGGTCGGCCAAATCATCCATCGTGCCCAGGTCGTGGCGCACGGCGCGGTAATCCATGACGGCGTAACCGCCATCGCTGGTCCCGGGGCGGGGCTTGAGCAGGGGCATGAGGTGCAGATAGGTGATGCCCAGTTCTTTGAGGTAGGGGATTTTCGTGGCAACGCCGTTGAGATTGTCGGCAAAGCGGTCGGCGTAACAGACATAGCCCATCATGCGCGACTGTTGGAACCAGTCTGGCTCTTCGACGCGCTTCAAATCCAGCAAACGCAGGGCGGCAGGGCGGGCGGCGTAGGCTTTGGCGACGAGGATGAGGAACCTTTCCAGCCAGGCGTCGTAATCTTCACGATGGGCGTAGAGTTGGCGTAACGGCCGTTCTACATCTGGCAAGTGTTGGGCAAAACGTAAGGCAAAAATTTGTTGTTCAAGTTGTTCCATGCTGCGCAGGGGGCCGGCGAGTAGTTGTTCGAGTAATTGCATAAAAAAACGCTCAAAAGGTTCGGTTTTTAGGCATGACAACGAATTTGAGTAAGGAACGAATTCGCTTTTTACTCAAATTCGTTGTCATCAATTTATAAGGTTCATGCTAAAAAAGCGGTTATCAAGTAACGCTCGTCGGTGACGCCACCGCCCCACAGCGCTGGCTTATCGCTTAAATCATCCACAACAATGCGTGAAAACGAATCCGGCAAAGCATCAACTATTTGGTGAGCATGTAGACCACCATCATTGTGCCAGTATCCTTCTATGAGAAGCAAACGGCCGTTTTCCCCCAACAGCCTCGCCCAATTTTGTAAAACCTGTGCCGGTTCCGGCAGCGCCCATAACAAATGTCGACACAGGATCGCATCATATTTCTGCGGTAACAGTGAAGGAGCAGCCGCATCCATAACTTGAAACGAGACAGGTTGTCCCACACGTTGAGCTTTTGCTTTCGCCTGAGCAATCATGGCAGGTGAAAAATCGATGGCAGTGACGACATAGCCTGCTTCCGCCAACAAAACCGAAAGGGAACCGGTGCCACATCCTACATCTAAAATTGTGGCTGGCGGTGGCGGCAGTGACTTTTCAAGCAGTTCTTGCCACGCCGCCCGCACACTGGCATCGAGCAGTCCATGATCCGGTTCCTGGTCGAACGTGTTTGCTTCATTGTCCCAATACAGACGGGCTTCCTGTGCGCTTTCTTGATTTTCCATATCGCTCTACGCGGCTGACGTCAAAACGGCCGTTTCTTATCCCAACCAATGCGCGGTGAAAGGGCTTAATTCAATCTGTCCCGCTACTTTACTTTGTTCCCGTGAGAGCAAATCCACCCGCTCCCGATGCAGCGTAAACGACTGCGGCTCTTCACTTAAATTAAACACACACAGAATCCCCTCATCATCCAGAAAGCGGCGATAAGCCAGCACCGCCGCATTCCCTGTCTCCACAAAAGCAAACTCTCCATGCCGCAGCGTGGATTGGCTCTGCCGCGTTTTCAGCAAAAATCGGGTCAAGTTCAAATAAGAATCCGGGTCATCTTCCTGCGCGGCTACATTCACCGTTTGATAACCAAACACTGCATCACTGTTGACCGGAGAATACGTTTTTTCTGCCTCAGAAAAACCGGCATTCAGGCTGTCGTCCCACTGCATCGGTGTGCGCAAGCCATTGCGGTCGGGCAGCCAGATATTGTCGCCCATACCAATTTCGTCCCCATAGTAAATGATGGGAATGCCGGGCAGCGAGAGAAACAGGGCATTGAGCAAAAACCAGCGCCGCTTGTCATTGTCCAACAGGGGCGCCAGCCGCCGCCTGATGCCCAAATTTTGCTTCATGCGTGGCTCCGGCGCATACTGTTCCCACATCCATTGGCGCACTTCTGGCGTCACCATTTCCAGCGTCAACTCGTCATGGTTGCGCAAAAACGTCATCCACTGTGTGCCTTCGGGGATGGCGGGCGTGGCGTTCAAAATGTCCACAATCGGCGTCTTATCGCCCGATTTTAAGGATTGGTACAGACGCGGCATAATCGGAAAATGGAAGCAGACCGGGAACTCCGGTTCTTCGACTGTGCCAAAATAAGGCAGCAAATCTTCCGGCCACATATTGGCTTCCGCAATCAACAGTGTTCCCGGATATTCCCTATCCACCATGCGGCGCATCTTCTTCAAGAATTCATGCGTTTCCGGTAGATTCTCGCAATTCGTGCCTTCCCGTTCATACAAATAGGGAATGGCATCGACGCGAAAGCCATCCAATCCCCTGTCGAGCCAAAAGCGAATGACATTGAACATTTCTTCATGCACTTTGGGGTTGTCGTAGTTCAAATCGGGCTGACTACTGTAGAAGCGATGCCAAAAGTATTGTCCTGCCACCTCATCATACGCCCAATTCGATGACTCATCGTCCAGAAAAATGATGCGCGCTTCCGCATATTCTGTGCCGGTATCGCTCCACACATAATAGTCACGGTAGGGTGAATTTTTATCTTGCCGCGCCGCCTGAAACCAGGGATGTTGATCGGAAGTGTGGTTCATGACGAGATCCGTCACCACTTTCAGGCCGCGTGCATGAGCCGCCTCTAAAAACGCCTGGAAGTCGTCGAGTGTGCCATAATCGGGGTGAACGGCCGTGTAGTCGGCAATGTCATAACCATCATCTTTTAGCGGCGACGGGTAATGGGGCATAATCCAGATACAGGTCACGCCCAGCGATTGAATGTGGTCTAACTTTTCTATCGCTCCCCGAAAATCGCCATTGCCGTCCCCATTGCTATCCGCATACGCCCGAATGTATAGCTGGTAGAAAACTGCTTCCTGATACCATGCTGTCATAAAACACCTTTTTTTAGATAAGAGAGAAGCACGGCAGAAAACGGCCGTGCTCCCTATTATTCTCGTAAACTCAAACCAGCGTCACTGTTCACTGTCCACTGCCCACTGCTTACCCTTTCACCGAGCCAGCCATCAAACCACGCACGAAATACCGTTGCAGCACAATAAATACAATCATCGGTAAAATCATGGTGACGAAGGCGCCGGCCGTTAACAGATGCCACGCATTGCCAAACGTACCCGTTAAATCAGCCAAACGCTGCGTCAACACCTTCTTGCTGGGATCCACGCCTAAGAACACCAGCGCCACCAGGTAATCATTCCAAACCCAAAGGAATTGGAAAATGGCAAAAGAGGCCAGCGCCGGCACCGAAAGGGGCAATACCAATTTGATAAATACCGTAAAATGGGAAGCGCCATCAATAAACGCCGATTCCAACGTTTCTCGGGGCAAGGTGGAAATGTAGTTGTAAAGCAGATAGGTCGCCAACGCCAGGCCAAAGCCCGTATGCGCCAGCCACACCGACAAAAATTCACCATTGATACCTAACGCATTGTAGTCACTCAAAATAGGCACCAACGCAATCTGCAAGGGCACAACCAACAAGGCCACTACCATAATGAAGAACCAGCGCCGCGCCGGGAATTTCATCCAGGCAAAGGCATACGCCGCAAACGCCGCAATCAAAATGGGAATCACGGTAGACGGAATAGCCACAGCCATACTGTTCAAGAATGCCTGCTGCATATTCTGCCCGGGAATCGTCAATGAACTGCCATCTGGATTCTGGATGACCGTATCACGGCCGAAGATAACCGTTTGATAATTTTGCAGTGTAAAATTCCAATTGACCGTCCACACCTCTTCTTGAACTTCGACCCGACCAATTCGCTTATTCCCGATCCAGGTAACTTGCAAATCACCGGAAGCCACGCCTTTACGGAACTCCTCAAACGTGCCCGTAACTCCTTCAATTTCCATGACGGTATCGGGATCCACGCCTAATGTTTCTCGTGGTTTTTCAATCACAGACACCGTTTGCCATTCCTTATGCGGGAAAACAGTCCACCAGCCTGAGGTTTGAATATCAAAAGGCACTCTAAACGAAGAAATCAGCAAGCCTAATGTCGGAATACTCCACAGGATCACAATCAGCAGAAGCAAGCCATTGACTGCTGCGAAACCTACCCATTTTTGTCTCTTCATCTTAAAATCCCTCCTGTTCGTCGCGGAATTGGCGTAAATTATAAGCAAGCACAGGCACCACCGTTAACAGCAACACGATAGCAATGGCTGAGCCAACACCTGAATTTCGGGCGGTGAACGATTGCCTGTAGAACTGCGTGGCAATCACATGGGTACCAAACTGTCCCCCCGTCATCACCCACACCACGTCAAATATCTTCAGCGTAAAGATCACAATCGTCGTCCACACGGTAATCACCGTGGGACGAATATAGGGCAGTATAATGTTGAAGAAAATGCGTACCTCACTGGCCCCATCTACCCGCCCCGCTTCCATTAACTCTTGGGGAACGCCTTTCAATGCGGCCGAAAACAGCACCATAGAAAAGCCCGTTTGCAGCCAAATCACAATCAGAATCAAGAAGAGATTGTTCCAGGGGGCGATGGCTACCCATTTGTCCCACGGATGCGGGCTGCCGCCTAACGCCACCACAACCGCGTTAAACACACCAATTTGTGCTTCGCCGAGCGGTTTCACCTCATACATGAAGTTCCAGATCACACCAGCGCCCACAAAAGAAATGGCCATGGGTAAGAAAATGAGCGTCTTAGACACCCGCTCCGTTTTACTGCGGTCGGCCAATGTCGCCACCAAAAGACCGGTGACCACAGACATAGTGCTGCCAAATACAATCCACATAACGTTGTTACGCAGCGCTTCTTGCAATAGACGGTCTGTAAATAAACTGGTGTAATTGGCGAACCCCACAAACGAACTGCTTTGAATTCCGTCAATCCAGGTCCACGGTTGAAAAACTGAAAAATCCTTGGGGAAACCATCTCTATCAAAAAGGCTTAACCAAAATGTGCGGTAAACCGGCAGAGTGAGATACCAGATGAGAATAGCCATGGCCGGACCGACAAAGACAAAGGGCTGCAATCTTGATGTCCATTCCCCTGGTAATTGTTCAACCAACCAGTTGAATATCCAATAAAGCGCAGCAACCCCACCCACGCCCCAAATGATAGCCACCAACACGATAACCGATTTGGGTGAATCACTATCCCGCAAAAACAGAAATCCCTGGTACAGCACCCAAAAGGCAATCAAGGGAATAGCAATCGCGAACACGACTCGGAGAATTAAAGCAACGAGCTTTGCACCTGTACTCTCATGGGCATTTGCTTCAATTTGCTGCATGAGACTCTTCCTCCTTCCTAAAATGGGAGCGCGGACAGCTTTTACACACGGTGGGGGCAAGCAGTGCGCGCGCCCAATATAAA
>CAZXVH010000004.1:33281-46907 GCA_964643965.1 uncultured Ardenticatenaceae bacterium | reverse complement strand
GGTGCGGGTACTTTGTCCACACTGGGTGGGCAAATTCGGCCCCCGCTCCCATTCTCATTCATAGTGGACGACGACAGTGGCTATCGTCTCCTGCCTATAGAATATTGCAAAAGAGAAGTTCAACTTTTCTAAAAAGTTGAACTTCTTGGTTCTGTCACAGCGGGCAGTGTTTCACTGCCCGCTGCAACCTAATTACTCACGAATTATCGAGGCCAGGAGGCGTCGATTTCGTCCATAACGGTATCGAGATCGGCCGCGCCGGAAACGTAGTCGGTCATGCCAGTCCAGAAGGAGCCAGCGCCCACTTCACCGGGCATGAGATCAGAGGCGTCGAAGCGGAAACTGGTGGCTTCTGTGACCAGTTCCGCAATGCCGCGTTCCATGTCTTGCCCGTACATGTCGGGGGTGGCGGTTTGATGGGCCGCTAAGGCGCCACCATTAGCCAACCAGCCAGAGGCGGATTGAGGGGTAGCAAAGTATTCCATCAACGCTTTGGCTTCTGGGGTATCGTTGAACATCGCCATGATGTCGCCAGCCACCAGGAACGGCCGTCCGTAGGCATCATCAACTGGCGGCAGGTAGAAGAAGTCATAATCTACGCCAGCTTCGGCGCCTTCAGGGAAGAAACCGGTGATGAAGTTGCCTTGACGATGCAGCCAACATTTGGGCGGGTCTTCAAACATACCGGCCGGGGAATCGCCAAAGAAGGTGGAGACGATAGCATCGGTACCACCATAGACGTAATCCGGGTTAAACCAGATGTCGCTCCAGGTGTTCACCGCATTTTTCACTTCGTCAGAAGAGAAGGGCAGATCACCAGCGACCCAGGCGTCGTAGTTATCGAGCGAGGTGGTGCGCAGCATCAGATCTTCGGTCCAGTCGGTGGCAACCCAGCCGGTGGCGGCGCCGGATTCCATGCCGATGCACCAGGCGGTGTCGCCATCGTCGGCAATCATTTGCGTCAGGGCCAATAAGTCGTCCCAGGTTTCAGGAACTTCGTAGCCGGCCGCATCAAATTGCGCTTTGGGATACCAGACGAGGCTTTTGCCATTGAAGCGATGCCAGATACCGGCCGTTTGGCCTTCCATCATGGCCATGTCGAGCCAGCTTTGGTTGTATTGATTAGCTAAGAACGCTTCATCCATCCAGCTGGTGGGATCTACCACGTGACCCTGACGTACGAAACTGGCCAGTAAACCAGGTTGCGGGAAGTCGGCGATGTCAGGCGGGTTGCCCGCATCAACGGCGATGGAGATGCGACCTTCAAACTCTTTGTCGCCAATGTAGTTGACGGTGATACCGGTCGCTTCTTCAAACGCTTTCATGGATTCCATGAACAATACGTCATCAGGATTGGTGAAGGGGCCATCAACGGTGACAGAACCACCGGTGAAGTCGCCATTCATGGCTTGTTCCAGGAAACCACCAGGCATGACAGCAAAGGCGCCATCTGCCGCTCCACCCTGACTTTGACCGGCTACCCCAGCCGGCCAGGAGGCGTCGATTTCAGCCATGACGGTATCGAGATCGGCCGCACCAGAAACATAGTCGGTCATGCCGGTCCAGAAGGAGCCAGCGCCTACTTCACCGGGCATGAGGTCAGAGGCATCAAAGCGGAAGCTGGTGGCTTCTGTGACCAGTTGGGCAATACCAGCTTCAAGTTCTTGCCCGTACATGTCGGGGGTAGCGGTTTGGTGAGCAGCTAAGGCGCCACCATTGGCTAACCAACCGGAAGCGGAGGCGGGGGTGGTGAAGTACTCCATCAGGGCGTTGACTTCCGGTCTATCTGCGAATTGAGCCATGATGTCGCCAGCTACCAGGAACGGTTTGCCATAGGCGTCATCCACAGGGGGCAGGTAGAAGAAGTCGTAATCTACGCCAGCTTCGACGCCTTCAGGGAAGAAGCCGGTGATGAAGTTGCCCTGACGATGCAGCCAACATTTGGGCGGGTCTTCAAACATGCCGGCCGGGGAATCGCCAAAGAAGGTGGAGACGATGGCATCGGTGCCACCATAGACGTAATCCGGGTTAAACCAGATGTCGCTCCAGGTGTTCACCGCATTTTTCACTTCGTCAGAAGAGAAGGGCAGATCACCAGCGACCCAGGCGTCGTAGTTATCGAGCGAGGTGGTGCGCAGCATCAGATCTTCGGTCCAGTCGGTGGCAACCCAGCCGGTGGCGGCGCCGGATTCCATGCCGATGCACCAGGCGGTGTCGCCATCGTCGGCAATCATTTGCGTCAGGGCCAATAAGTCGTCCCAGGTTTCAGGAACTTCGTAGCCGGCCGCATCAAATTGCGCTTTGGGATACCAGACGAGGCTTTTGCCATTGAAGCGATGCCAGATACCGGCCGTTTGACCTTCCATCATGGCCATGTCGAGCCAGCTTTGGTTGTATTGTTGAGAGAGCCAGGCGGCATCCATGTAGCTGGTGGGGTCGATGACGTGACCCTGGCGCACGAAGCTCGCCAGCAGACCCGGTTGGGGGAAGTCGGCGATGTCGGGCGGGTTGCCAGCATCTACGGAGATGGAGATACGCCCTTCAAATTCTTTGTCGCCAATGTAGTTGACGGTGATGCCGGTCGCTTCTTCAAACGCTTTCATAGATTCTGTGAAGAGGACATCGTCGGGATTGGTGAAGGGGCCGTCTACGGTAACGGATTTACCAGCGAAGTCACCGTTGAGGGCTTGTTCCAGGTAGCCGCCAGCAGGAGCGGCTAAAGCCATCTCTGGCATTGTTTCTTCAGCGGTTGGTTCTTCAACTGCTGGTGCTTCAGTCGGGGCTACTTCAACGGCCGTTTCTTCGGCCGGCGCTGAGGCGGCGGTAGGGGTGGCTGTTTCACCACCGCCACAGGCTGCCAACGCCAGCGCGAAGAGAGCGAATATACTTATGAGTATTAAAAAATTTTTGTTTTTCATTATTTTTCTTTTCCTCCTAGGAAAGTTGTTGTTAATGAAATTTGTTTGTCACTAATCAGCTTGTTTGGCTGTGTTAAGTGGTTATCAATTGCTTATTTGTGAATGCATCACCTCCTTAATTGGTGCGAAACGGGCCACGCTTCAGGTTACGAAATGGCTACTCCTTGTTATTCTCATGAGGTGGGGCGGTGGTGTTTCTTTGCAGTAGTTCGGTGGGTAATGAAATCTCAACGGGGGTGGGCAAAGGATCGGCCATTAAACGAAAGAGTAAGTTGCAGCCACGCACACCGGATTCATAAAGAGCCTGGCGCACGGTGGTTATTTGCAAATATTCAGCGGCTTCGATGTTGTCGAAGCCGACGAGGGATAATTGCTCTGGTATTTTGATGTCTAACTCACGGGCGGCTTCGATGACGCCGACCGCCTGGGTATCACTGTAGGCGAAAATGGCGGTGGGGGGGGTGTCCAACGCCATTAACTGTTTTGCCATGTCTCGCGCTTGAGAACGGCCGTGTATGCCCTGGCGGTGATATTCTGGCAAAAATGGAATAGCGGCATCGGCTAATGCCTGTTTGTACCCGGCAAACCGATCTCTCACCGGTGAATTGAAGGGGTCTTCCAGATAATCGCTGATAAAGCCGATTTGGCGATGACCCAGATCGATGAGATGTTTTGTCGCCTGGTAACCGCCGGCAATATTGTCTACGATGATCCGGTTCAGGTCTGGATGATAGGCGTCTACTAAAACAACCGGGATTTGCGATGCGAGCAAGTAGCCCACATCTTCATCGGTGGGGGTGAGGGAGATGATGAGAATGCCATCTACCATGTGCCGGCGGGGGACATTGCGTAGAAACAGATCGCGCTGTTCTTCGCTTTCAATGTCAAAAAGGATGAGATCGTAATCGCTGTCTGTAATGGCCGAAACGACGCCTTGTAAACGACGAACTACGGAGGGATTGGTGAAGTAGGGCACAATGGCGCCAATGACCATTGTTTTGCCGCGTGATAAACGACGGGCGGCGGGATTGGGGGTGTATTGCAGTTCGGAGATAGCTTCCTGGACTTTTTGACGGGTAGTGTTGCTGACGGAGGCACTGTCATTGAGAACTCTGGAAACGGTGCCTACGCCCACGCCTGCCTTTTTGGCAACATCCCGAATTGTCACTGCGGACACAATTCTTCTCCTTCTGCAAATACGTCAACAACTTAGGTGCGGTATTGAAACCATCTAAATGGAACCGGTTCCAAGTGAACATACTATACATGATCAGAAATGGCGTGTCAAGGAAACGCGATGCAAATTGGGAGGAACAGGAGGAAGAGAAACGGCCGTTTCCCCTCTTTATTCGCCCCCCTCCCCACCGAACACAAGTTTCAGAAACTCGGAACGAACGGCCGCATCTTCTTGAAATACGCCGGTCATAGTGCGTGTGACCATACGCACCCCTTCTTTTTTGACGCCGCGCATCATGGCGCAGAAATGCGCTCCCTCCACAACCACCCCCACCCCTTTGGGCTGCAATACATCCTGCAATAAAGTTGCAATTTGCTGGGTCATCCGTTCCTGTATTTGCAAGCGGCGGGCGTACATTTCCACCATACGAGGAATTTGGGACAACCCTACGATTTTATTTGAGGGCAAATACCCCACGTGAACAGCCCCCCAAAAAGGGAGCAGATGATGTTCACACATACTGTGATATGTGATATTTTTCACCACAATCATGTCATTACCAAATGCCGCGAAAATAGATTGATTCATAAACGCTTCCGGGCTTGTTTCATAGCCGGAACAGATTTCAGCAAACATGTCAGCCACCCGACTCGGCGTTTCTTTTAATCCTTCCCGCTGAGGTTCTTCGCCCATTTCTCTGAGAATCTTTTCAATCGACACAGCAATTGCGGCGCGTTGGTTTGAGTTCATCATCACACTCCAATATTTTTCAGACGCTTTACAAAGTACGCCCCAAACAAAGCTGTTCAATTTACGCGGGGCTATTTTCTGGGATAACGGCCGTTTTAATCTGGAAAAAGCATTTGCAGTTTATCCGCACCCTTTTGGGTTTACAAAAGCTTAAACAATTTGAGAAACTTCATGGTACTAAGGAAAAAAAAAGATATACTACTATAGTAGTGTACCCGCAGAATTTTTTTCCCAAAAATCTATTCAATCCCACAGAAGTGGGACAATCACCGGAGGCCAAAATATGTCACAAGATACAATCACCATTACGGATAATCGAACCGGTAAAACCTATGAGTTACCCATTACTCATGACACCATTAACGCCATGGATTTACGCCAGATCAAAGTAAATCCCGAAGATTTTGGTATGATGAGTTATGATCCTGCCTTCAAAAATACCGCCTCAACGAAAAGCACCATCACCTATATTGATGGCGCTAAAGGTATTTTGCGCTATCGTGGTTATCCCATCGAGCAGTTGGCGGATAAATCCAACTATTTGGAAGTGGCGTACCTCATCCTAAACGGGGAGTTACCCACGCCGGCCGAATACACGGATTGGGAGTATGAAATTCTTCACCACACCTTTGTGCATGAGAATATCAAACGGTTTATGCAACATTTCCGGCATGATGCGCATCCCATGGGGATGTTTATTTCCACTATCGCGGCCATGTCTGCTTTTTACCCGGAAGGCCGTAATATCGAAGACCCGCACAATCGTCTCATTCAGACGATGCGCTTGATCGCCAAAGTGCCCACCGTGGCCGCCTTTTCTTATCGCCACGCCCGCGGGCTGCCGTATGTATATCCTGACAATGATTTGTCTTATACCGGCAACTTCCTCAATATGCTGGATAAAATGACAGAAACCAAGTATGAGCCAAATCCGGTATTGGAACGAGCGCTGGATGTATTATTTATCCTCCATGCGGATCATGAGCAAAACTGTGGCACGGCCGCTATGCGGGTGATCGGTTCCAGCCATACAGACCCCTACACGGCAATGGCCGGGGCGGCCGCCGCGTTGTACGGTCCACTGCATGGCGGCGCCAATGAAGCAGTATTGCGTATGCTGCTGGAAATTGGCGATATTGAGCATGTGCCGCAATTTATCAAAGATGTGAAGAACCGGGAACGGCTGCTCATGGGCTTTGGCCACCGCGTTTATAAGAATTATGATCCCCGGGCCAATATCATCAAGCAAATTGCCGATGAGGTGTTTGAAGTGACGGGGCGTAATAAATTGCTGGATATTGCCCTGGAATTGGAACGGATTGCCTTAGAAGATGAGTTCTTTGTGGAACGAAATCTTTACCCCAATGTCGATTTTTACTCCGGCATCATTTATCAGGCGATGCGCTTCCCCATTTCCATGTTCCCGGTTTTGTTTGCCATTCCGCGCACGGTGGGTTGGTTGTCGCAGTGGGAAGAGATGCTGCGAGACCCGGAGCAGAAGATCGCCCGGCCGCGCCAGGTTTATTTGGGTGAAGGCGCACGAGATTATGTGCCGATGAGTAAGCGGTAGACGTTTATCGGTTAACAGGGGATGTAATGCAAAACGGCCGTTCGCGAGAACGGCCGTTTTTTATACCAGTTTATGGGGAAAAATATTAGTGGAGGGGAGAACGGCCGTTAAAACCTTCATGCACATCATGGTAGTACGCGATCTCATCTTCACCATAACGCCAGCATAAAAATACCATTTGCTCTTCAAACTGGGCGGGAAAATCCAGGAGGCCGACATTGATGTCCCTAACCAGGCAACCATATTCCTGAATTCGCTCAATCAAGCGTTCAATTAGAGCAAACTCTTGCGTTAAGGCAGAAAGTTCAGGGCCACCCACATCCAGATGAAGATCGGCCAACAGGGGCGCTACCTGCCGTTGCTGCACCACAATCTTGGCCCGTTTCTCAAGCAGTTGGGCCATCAATGGTTTGATTTGAGGCAGCAGGCTATTGGCTTCTGCTACGGTGAATTGTTTGATCTGGTTCATGCTGAAATCTCTTTTAACTGCAACCGCAACCACCACCGCTGCTCGCTGCGCCCTGGCTGCCTTCCGTCTTAAAGGAAGTGCCGCAGCCGCAGGTAGAAACGGCATTCGGGTTATCAATTTTGAAGCCGCCGCCCATGATGCTGTCTTCATAATCAATCACGGCATGAGACAAATACATCATGCTGGTGGGATCAATAAAGACCTTGACGCCATCGTTTTCAATGACTTCATCATACGGACGCGGTTCTGCTTCTAACGCCATGCCATATTGCAAACCGGAGCAGCCGCCGCCGGCCACAAAGACGCGCAGGCCATGATCCGGCACATTTTTCTCAGCCAACAGTTTACGCACCACGGTGAGCGCGTTGTCTGTAATGGTGATTGCAGAAGTATCTTCCGCTATTGTCGTCTGTTCTACTAAATCCATGTTATCCACCTTTTTCGGGAATTTAACGCCAGGAAACAGGCCATCTCCCTGACGATACTAATCAATGGGGGCATTGTAACAACCAAGCGGACTGGTGTCAATTTTTATCGATTTCTCTTAATAAAGAGCTGCCTAAAAATTAGAAACGGAGCCTTCGCCGTTTTTAGCAGGGATTTTGCTGTGCACGAGATAACCCACTGCCTCATCGTTTTCGCCATCCATGAGGATCTCCAGGCGGCGATTTTGGGTGATGGCCGGCAAGTCGATCACCTGCAAATAAGGCGCTAAATTGGCGTCTTCCGGCTGAATTTGCGCCAGGCTGTTGGGCGCATTGCGGAAAAAGGCCCAATCGAATTTGCTCTTGCCATCCCCCAGGTGCAAGGGCAACGAATAAATGCCCGCTTCCACCAGGTCTTGTAGAAAATGGGTGCCGTAAGAAAGTTCCGGCATCTGCCCATCCTGAGGTATACCCACTTCAATCAGCACCTTGGTATTGTGTATGTCGATGTAGGAAACGCGCACACCCAGGTCTAAATTGGCGCTGCCCCATCGGCCTGGCCCCATTAAAATATAAGGCTCATCGGCTAACTTTTGGTTGAGTCGCCCAATGGCTCGCCCCAACTCCAGTTTGATGAAATTATCCGGGATGGTGCGGTACGTTTCTGGATTGACAAATACCACATACCGGATGTCTTCTGCTTTGCCATCAGGGATCAATTTGTGGGCGGTAAACAGGATGTCTTCTTTGGGGATGTCTGAGGGGATTTTGACGCTGCCCTGCTCCCGCTCACTCAGGGGACGGCACTGCACAATATTGAGTTGATAATGAGAACGGCCGTTTTCCTCAGAAATCTCTACCACAAATTCCATATCGACAGGGGTTTGGTATACTTTTTCCAGGCGTTTCAAAGCGACGCGCATCAAGTCCGCAAAATTACGGTCTCGTGTCAACTTATCGAAAGTAAGCACAAATTTACTTCCATCACCCAACGAAGCGCTGGAGATAATCTCTTGTAAGTATTCGCCTTCATCCAGGGAAGCGATAAGGCGTAAATAGGGATAATCGGCCTGCAAAACCTGGGCTACTGGTAAGGAGACAAAGGCATTGGCCTGCAAATCCACCACATCCACATACCATTGTGCATGCTGGCGCACGGCCGTTATTGAGGTTTCTGGGCGCAGTTGGGGATGGCTCAAGCTGATCATACGGGGGTAATCCTGGTCTACCCGGTCTACGGCGCGGGTTCCCAAACCCCACACCAGGCGCAAGAAGCCATCTTCCCGGCGAATACGCGGATTCCAACGGTACGGATTTTGGCTGTAGCCGACGCCGGCTAAGGGGGGGAAATAGTAACGGCCGTTTCGCCCCCCCACCACCCGCTGCAAAAGCACCCCCATCCGTTCATCATAATCCGTCATGCCATGCCGGCTGCGATACGCCAATGCATTCGGATTCACCGTGCAGGCAAATACCCGCTTGATCGCTTCCAGAAGCGCCGCAAAATTCTCCTGAGGCGTCCCCTGATTCGGACAAAAATAACTGTCGTACTTACCGGCAAACGCCGTGCCAAAGCTATCTTCCAATAAACTAGAAGAGCGCACAATGATCGGATTGTCCCCCATGTGTGTCAGAAAAGATTGCAACGCCTCCAATATATCTGACTCAAACTTACCCCCTAAATGAGCCGCTACAATCTCTGGATATTCATACTGCATCTCCTCCTCAGATCGATACTTCTGGTTCATAAAGTCGGTGAGATTATTGAGCAGGTAAAAATCGTAAATCACCTCCGTGCCGATGAAAAACGTATCGGGAATGCTCACCTGTTGGCTAATATCTGGCCCATATTCTGCATCAGGCTGCTGCAAAATCTTATACGCCAGCATCATGCCAGCCGCCTTGCCCCCAATCTTGCCACCGCCAATACGCCGCTGGTAAATCTTGCGCAAATCAGCGATAGAAAACACCTTCTTGGCGACGCCAATGTAAGGTAGCTGATCGCTGATCATGCGCTTGATCAAAACCACCTTAATCTCTTCCAGGTGATGCTGCACCTTTTCCTGATCAGAAATCGGCATCGACTCGTAAATTTCCCCCTGCCGGAAAAGCAGGTCCCAGGGTGCAATTTCCGGGTTAAACGTCAACTCGCGGGAGCTGCTTGGCGCCGGCTGATCCGCCAACACCTCTTCAATAATTTGATTCAGAAGCAAGGGACCGAGATTATTGGAAAACAACGCATCTGTATGAAAATCCCGGATACGCTCTTTGCGTTTCTGCCAGGTCACCGCTTCTTCTTCACTGTAGGGGTCTTGCAGCCCTTCCCGCCGTTGAGACTGAATCGCTTTCTGGCGAATCTCCTGATAAAATTGCTCTTTTGAAACGATGCCGCGCTTAAATAATTCACGGCGCATCCGTTTGCGAATTTTATCGCTTAAAATGGGAAACTGCGCCAACCGGATATAGGTATCAATTGCCGGGGTGACGCTACGAAGTTCTTCTATATGTTCCATGCCCTACCTCATCTGACCCACCCTCTTCTAAATAGCCAATCGCTTTATCAATAGAACCATCCATCACAATTTTCATGCGTTTCCCGGGCGTCACGGCCGCTAAATCTATCACCTGCAAATAGGCGCTTAGAGCGGCGTCTGCTGGCGACAGGTCGGCCAGGCAGTTGGGCGCGGACAAGAAAAAATCACGGTTGAAGATGGAACGGCCGTCATTCATTTGCAGCGCCAGAGAATAAATACCAGACTCTACCAGGTCTTGAAAAAAGTGAGTGCCATATGAAAATTCAGCCTTACGTCCCTCTTGAGCCACATCCATCTCCAGCAGCGCCTTCGTATTATAAATATCGCCATAGGTCACGTGGACGCCCAAATCCAGGTTTACACTACCCCAACGGCCGGGGCCAATCAGAATATATTTTTCATTTTCCAGCCTCTTGTTCAAACGACCAATCGCTCGCCCTAACTCTTGTTTAACAATCAAATCCGGCATCCGCTTGTAACCCTCAGGATCCACGTAAATCAGATAACGGATACCGGCTACCTTCCCATCTGGCACTAAATTTTCAGTGAGAAAGAGGATGTCATCGGCCGGCACATCCTCAGGGAACTCCACCATCCCCCCTTCCTTGCGCTGGCTCAAGGGACGGCACTGAAGCATATTCAGACGATATTCCGGGTAAGGATATTTGGGGATAATATCCACCGTAAATTCCACATCCACCGGCCGTTGATAGCTTTCCTCCAGGCGGCGTAAAGAAAGGCGTAACAATTTAATGAAATTACGATCCCCCGTCAGGTAATTAAATGTCAGCACAAAATGCGCTTGCTCATTCGCCGAAGCCACCGACACAATATCTTGCAAATAATCGCCCTGATCCAATGAAGCAATATAACGCAGTTCTGGGTAAGCGCCGGTCAATATCTCATTCACTGGCAGCGTCTTGAACTCATTGGCTTCCAGGTCTATCACATCCACAAACCATTGGGCGTATTGGCGAATAGAGCGGGTATCCGTTTCCGGGCGCAGTTGCGGGTGGCTCAGGGCAACCATGCGCGGATAGTCGCTGGACGTACGGCTGACAGCCCGCGTACCCAAGCCCCACACCAGACGCACAAAACCATCTTCCCGCCGTATTTTCTGGTTCCAACGGAAGGGGTTTTGGCTGAAGCCCACCCCGGCTATCGTCGGTAGAAAATAACGACCATATCTCTGCCCCTGCACCGGTTGGATCAGCACCGCCATCCGTTCATCATAATCAATCATACCATTTTTGCGCCGGTAGAGAATGGCGTCCGGGTTTAACGTGCTGGCATACACGCGACGAATCGCATTCAATAAGGCTTCTAAATTTTCCGCTTCAGTTGCTTGATTAGGGCAAAAAATCGTCTCATATTTTCCGGCAAATGAGAAACCAAAACTATCTTCCAACAAACTAGAAGAGCGCACGACGATGGGCGTCTCGCCCAAATGCGCCAAAACCTCACGCAGTTGTTCGATGATGCTTTCCGGGAATTCTCCTTGCAAGTGAGCCTCTATTACTTTAGGGTACATATCCCGGATCTCATCCAACGGCCGATATTTTTGATTCATGAAATGGGTGAGATGATTGATCAAACGAAAATCGTAGATCACCTCTGTCCCCACAAAATAGGATTCGGGAATGTGGATAAACTGGCTGATATCTGGGCCAAGCTCCGGGTCTTGTTTACGCAAGATACGGCGGGCCAGCAGCATCCCGGCCGCCTTGCCCCCAATTTTGCCCGAGCCAATGCGATTGCGGTAAATATGGCGCAAGTCGGCAATGGTAAACGCCTTTTTGGCCACACCGATGAAAGGCAGTTGATCGCTAATGAGGCGCTTAATGAGAACGACCTTGATCTCTTCCAGATGATGTTTGATGATTTCCTGTTCTGGTTTAGACAGCGACTCATAAATTTCGCCCTGACGAAAGAGCATCTCCCAGGGTGAAATTTCCGGGTTGAAGTTAAGCTCCATGCTGCGGGTAGCAGCCGGCTGATTGTTCAGCGCTTCGTTAATGAGTTGATCGAGAACAGCGCTGCCCAAATTGTTCGCAAAATAGGCGTCGGTTAGATAGTCACGCACCCGGTCTTTGCGCCGCTGCCAGACGCCCGCTTCTTCTTGTCCCAAGGTTTCACCCATGCCTTCGCGGCGCTGGGAGTCGGTGGACTGGTCACGCACTATGCGCTCAAATTCAATCTTGGAGATGATGCCCCGCCGAAATAGTTCCTGGCGCATCTGTACCCGGATTTGGTCGCACAAGATTGGATATTGGGCCAGTTTGATGTAGATGTCGATAGCGGGTGTAACAGTGCGTAAAGATCCTATAGGCATATTTCCCTCTCTTCATTGGCAGGATTATAGCAGGTTGTTGCCAGCTTGGTGGATTGCGGGTAATTTTAGTTGGGTAGTCGATCAGTCAAGCAGGCGAGTAAGCTTTTGGTTAAGGAGCAAGCGGTATGACAACATTGTTTGAAAAGATTATTAGTGGTGATCTGCCATCGGATATGGTGTACCAGGATGATGAAGTGACAGCATTCCGGGATATTCACCCGCAGGCGCCCACGCACATTTTGATTGTGCCTAACAAGGCGATCCCCACAGTAAACGATCTGACAGAGGCAGACCAGATGGTAGCGGGCAAGCTGCTGCTGGTGGCAAAGCAGTTGGCGGAGCAAGCGGGCATCGCGGAAAACGGCTATCGGCTCATCATCAACTGTAACGCGCATGGTGGGCAGGAGGTGTTTCACTTGCACTTGCACTTGATTGGCGGACGGCCGTTAGGCCCCATGCTGGCGCGATAATCACAGAAGTTCAACTTCTCCAAGAAGTTGAACTTCTAGCATTAGTCCGCCGTGATGCTGTTCGTCTCGTCCTGGCAGATATCACAGGCTTCTTTTTGGATGCCACCGCGAATGAGCAGGCCGTCATACTCCCGCTGAATTCCCTGGGAAATCCAACCAGCCATCTCAAAGGGAATGGCGCCATCTGCTGAGAGCCAACGGCCGTTATACATCCGAGCAATATGTACATGCGTCCCATTCGAGAAGCCGCCTTCACAAGAGGGGTGGCCCAGCCGGTCGCCTGTCTGCACAAACGTGCCTGCGGGGATGCGGTCGCGGCTTTCCAGGTGCTGATAGAGAATCGCCCAGCCTGTGCCGGCAAAACCATCCCCATCCGCATCGACCACCACCGCCCCTTTGTCGCTGCGCACCACCATCCCATCCGTCATCGCTGTCACCCACGCCTCTGATTGCAAACAGCCTTGCTCCACATCCGGCGGCACAAAATCGAGCGCCGCCCAGGCCGAGCCAGACCCCCAGCCGCCATGCGGCCCGCCGGTGAAATACCAGGTATCGCCGCTGGCAAAGGGAAGCTGCAAGGGCGGCTGGCGCAAGTCGTCGGGCCACAACGGATCGACGGTGAAGGCGAAGGGGCTGCCAAAAAGTTTTTCGTAGGTGGCCAAGAAACCGGTTGGCCCGGCCGCTTGCAGCCATGAATCGTAAGTCGTATCCGTACGCCCTGCCAGGTAGGTTTGTACGCCGGCCGTGCCATCGTTAATCGTAGGCGCGAAGGCGATTTTACTCCCGTCAGCCAAAGTAATGGCGTTCATGCCGGCTTCAGAACGGCCGTAGTAGCCCCAGTTAAGCTGGTTGGCGGCGCGGTACAACTGCCAATAAAGCGACGGGATGCTCTCGTCGATATAGCCCAGGGGATAACGAGTGACGGTTCCTGAGCTTGCCGAAGGAGTCTGCCCTTCGCCAGGCTCAGAGAACGGCTCGGGG
>CAZXVH010000004.1:0-33181 GCA_964643965.1 uncultured Ardenticatenaceae bacterium | reverse complement strand
GGGTGCGCCTTTGTAACCCAACCGGATGAATATTCTAAAGCGGCCAGCAGTAAGCGGGGGTTCACGCTAAAACGGTCGGCGATTAGCTGCACAATTTGCGGTCCCGTCAGGACTGTGCCTTCCACTTCCTCGGTATAGTCTAATAAAAAGCCGCCATATGCCCCGACAAAGGCAGCCCCATCAAACGTTTTTGCGGCCGGACCATACACCAGTTCGCTATCCGGGATGATTTTTAAATCTGGCCCTACGGCGTCAATCCGGCTGGGAACCATGATTTGCTGACCGATAGTGAGGATGTCAACGGCCGTTACCGCATTCAACGCCTCTAATTCTGCCACCTCAGCCCCATACAACTGGGCGATGAAAGCCAGCGTCTCCCCCGGATTAACCACATGGGGAGCCACGCCGTTTTCCAGATTTTCCAGGCTGGTATGGGGTGGGTCTGGCGTGGGATCGCCGTTGTAGACGGCGCGGGTGGGCAGGCGCATCTCTGGCATAATAGGCGTTGGCGGCGCTTCTGTGACAGCGACGCCATCAGGCGGCAAAGCCGGCGACGCTTCACCAATCACCGCCGGGTTCTCCCCGTTCACATCAATCACCGACACTTGCGGCGCCGGCCGTTCGCAGGCAGAAAGCAGCAAAACGACCAGTATGATAAATGTAGGATTTGTGACTCTCCAGTTTTGTTGTCGTCTATTCATAGTTTAGAAAATCCGGGTTGCAGGTTGCAGGTTGCGGGTTGCGGGTTGCAGGTTGCAGGATGACGAGTCACTCGCCACTCGCCACTCGCCAATCTTATTCCATTTTTGTCCTTCTGAAAATGATGGGGGACAATGGGCGTATGCATGCAAATTACGTACAACGATTACGCTTAACTTTTCGCAAAGTCGGGGCCGCCCGCTATATCGGCCATTTGGACCTGGCAAAGACGCTGGAACGCTCGCTCAACCGCTCCCAAATCCCCATTGCCTACACGCAGGGCTTTAACAAACGGCCGCGGATGCAGTTGGCGGCGGCGCTGCCTTTAGGCTATCTCAGCAAGTGTGAACTGGCTGATATTTACCTGACAGAACGGCTGGAGCCGGCCGCCGCTCAGGAGCAGATGATGCAGAAGATGGCCCCGGGCATTGAGATATGGCGGGTTGAAGAAGTGGATTTGAGCGGGCCGACCTTGCAGACGTTAACGGCCGTTACCACCTTCACCGCCCTCCTCCTGGATCCTGTTGATCCGGTTGGTCTGCAACAAAAAATCGATGGCTTGCTAACCGCCGAAACCCTCATTCGCGAACGGCGTGGCAAGGAATATGATTTACGGCCGTTAATCGAAACTGTGTCATTGGTGGAAACAGAAGATGGCAGCACCCTGCTCACCATGCGCCTGGCCATGCTGCCCGGCAAAACTGGCCGCCCTGATGAAGTGTTACAAGCGCTGGAACTAGACCCCATGGCCGCCCGCATCACCCGCACCGAGATTGTATTGGCCGAGCCTGAACAGGCGTAGATGAAGCTGAATAAGCCGCAGCTTACGCAATCTGCCGCTCTGCAAGCGGCGCAGATTATTTTATTGGCCGGTTTAATGGTCGGCTGTCAGGCTGCCAGGTTTGAGAAGCCGCCCCCGACGCCTATTGTGGCCGCAGCGGCAGCGGTTACCTCATCTGTTTCGCCCACGGAAACGGCCGTCCCCCCTGAGAACATACCCACCCTCGAAATCCCGGTGACCGCCCCCACCGCCACCATCAACCCGGACACCGGCTGGCAAACGGTGCAGGGCCTGGAGCGCCGCCATATCTTTGTTCTGGATGAGCAAAACCAGCCCCGCGACCGCCTGACAATCCTGCGCCTTGACCCCACTTTGTATGAAGTGCGCGTCGCCTATCGCCCTGGCGAAGCCCAAAGCCTGGAAGCATGGCAGGCAGAAACAGAGGCGCTCCTCGTTGTCAACGGCGGCTTTTTCACCGCAGAAAACTACGCCACCGGACTGACGGTAGTGGCCGGCGAACCTTTTGGCGCCAGCTATGGTGACTTCGCCGGTATGGTAGCCATCACTGAAGCTGGCCCTGAAATACGCTGGCTGCGGGAACGGCCGTTTGACCCCCAAGAGCCTCTGTCATACGCCCTGCAATCCTTTCCTATGCTGGTAAAACCGGGCGGCGTCTTGGCTTTCCCTGACGAAGATGGCATACCGGCGCGGAGGACGGTGATAGGGCAGGATAGAAACGGGAACCTCCTCCTCATCATCGCCCCCGGCGGCCTCATGACCCTGCACCAAATGAGCCGGTGGCTCGTGGACTCAGACCTCGACCTGCACATCGCCCTCAACCTGGATGGCGGTCCCTCTACCGGACTCTTGCTCGCCGATTCAAACCTCTCCATACCGGCTTTCAGCCCACTGCCGGCCGTGATCACCGTGCATGAAAAATAAAGTCGTCCCTTCTTCATCCCTAATGCACTCCTGGCTCTCCTCGGCTACCATTTACATTTATAATTCACGCTATGACAAAATCAACCGCAGGCTACGATTCTCCATGGAAAACCATCATTGAACATTACTTCTAGGATTTTATGGCATTCTTCTTTCCCCAGGCCCACCTGGAAGAAGATAGAGAAGAAGGCAAGCAGGAAGGCAAGTATGAAGGTAGGCAGGAAGCCATTCGGGAAATGTTATTTGACTTATTGCAAGCCCGGTTTGGGGAATTAACCCCTCTTTTTTAAAGAGCAAATAAATCAGATTGAAGATATGAACCGGCTTAAAATACTTCATCGTGAAGCGGTAACCGTGAAATCATTAGCGGTATTTGCACAATTTCTAACCAACAATTAATTCGTACCATCTAGCCGGGGGTGCAAATGAAAATAAACTATCCATCCTCTCTTCACCATTCAAAGATCGTTTTCTTTTGACATCCCCTGGATCGGCGCTATAATTTTCCTTCGTTGTGTGGGTTGTCCGACCACTCCCCATACCTTTTTATAATCACAACCGACCGGCATCCCAGATGCCGGTTCTTTTTGGAGGCATATTGTGTACGCTATCGTAGAAAGTGGCGGCCGGCAATACCGCGCCGAAGAAGGGCACAGCTTTTCTGTGGAAAAGCTGCCTTACGAAGTCGGTGATCAAATTGAACTTGAGAATGTCTTGCTGCTGGCAAATGACGACGGGATCAAAATTGGTCAACCAACTATCGCAGGCGTTTCGGTAAAAGCGACCGTCGTGGAACAGTATCGTGGTAAGAAAATTTTTGTTTTTAAATATAAGCCGAAGAAACGGTACCGCAATCGTAAAGGACATCGGCAAAGCTATACCCGCTTACGCATCGATGAGATCGTAGCGAGTTAAGGAGAGAAAATCATGGCACATAAGAAAGGTGCAGGCTCTACGCGTAACGGCCGTGATAGTAACTCTAAGCGCTTGGGCGTAAAGTGTTACGGCGGCGAATTCGTTATCCCCGGAAATATTATTGTGCGCCAACGTGGCACCAAAGTTAAACCTGGTAATCACGTCGGTTTGGGCAAAGATTACACCATCTACTCCCTGATTGAGGGAGAGGTGAAGTTTGAAACCAAACAAGGCCGCAAATACGTCAGTGTTTATCCAGCAGCAGAAGGTTAAGAGGCAACGTTATCATGAAAGAAGGAATCCATCCCGCATGGTACCCAGACGCCAAAGTAATTGTTGACGGCGAAGTCGTGGCAACCGTTGGCTCAACACAACCAGAAATCCGCGTCGAAATCTGGTCTGGTACCCATCCGTTTTACACCGGCACCCAACGTCTGTTGGATACCGAAGGTCAAGTTGATCGCTTCATGCGCCGTTTGCAGCGCCGTGAGGAATACATCTCTGCCCGACACGAGCAGGAAGAAAGTTCACAGCCGACAAATATTTCCGTGGAAGCGATGGGCCTGGGCACTCGCGCCGAAAAAGCATTGAAAGAAGCTGAAGTCACCATCGCCCAAGACTTAATTGATTTGCTCGAAAAAGGAGATGACGCGCTGTTAGCTATCTCCGGTATTGGCCAAAAAGCGCTCATCGACATCAAGCGTTATTTACGCGCAGAAGGGATGATCGAGTAAACGGCCGTTCCTACGCCTGGAAGTTCACCTTCTCAGAGAAATTGAACCTCCACTATAGGAATCTAAGGGCAGATGCGGAAACGTATCTGCCCTTCTTTATTTAAGATGAACAATTCCCAAAAACGTTTTACAATTCGTAACTATACCGGGTGCAGCTTGAGCTTGTCGAAGGTGAAACCGGGCTTCGACAGGCTTAGCCCTCAAGGGACTGGATAGTTGCAATAAATCAAATCCGAGAGAACAGATGGCAAAACATACAAGAGGACGCATCGAACTCATTTGTGGCAGCATGTTTAGCGGCAAAACAGAAGAACTGATACGCCTGCTGCGCCGGGCAGTTATCGCCAAACAACAAGTACAGGTCTTCAAACCGGCCATCGACAACCGTTTCCACATTGAAAAAGTAACATCTCATGTGGGCAGCGCCTTTGAAGCGCACCCGGTCAACGCCGCCGCCGATATCTTTAACCAACTTGACCCCGCCACCACCGTCGTCGCTATAGATGAAGTGCAGTTTTTCGATCCAGGCATCATCACAATTTGTGAGCAGTTAGCTGAAACCGGAAAGCGCGTCATTTGCGCCGGGCTGGATACAGATTTTCGGGGGGAGCCGTTTGGCCCCATGCCCCATTTATTGGCTCGCGCCGAACAGGTTACCAAACTGCACGCCATTTGCGTGAAATGCGGCGAAGAAGCCAGCCGCACCCAACGTCTGGTGGAAGGCGAACCGGCCGCCTATGATGATCCGGTGGTGATGGTGGGCGCTTCAGAAACATATGAAGCCCGCTGTCGCCAATGTCACGTGGTGCTGCCATCTCGCAATGGAGGCGTTCAACATGGCTAAAGCGGACATCCGCGATCTTTATGCGGACATTGATTACGTACTCGTTGATGAAACAAAACTGCAAAATCGCATTCAAACATTAGCCGCAGAGATTGAAAAAACATACGTCAATGAAGAAGACTTGCTGCTCATTTGTGTCCTGAAAGGGGGGTATATTTTTCTCTCTGACCTGAGCCGAGCGCTGTCTCGCCCCCATGAAATTGACTTCATGGGTATCTCCAGCTATGGCTCCGACACGGTTAGCAGCGGTGCGGTGCAGATTATCATGGACTTGAAGCAGCCGATTGTGGGCCGCAATGTCCTCATTGTGGAAGATATTATCGACAGTGGACGTACGTTAGATTATATGCGCCGCAATTTGCTGGCGCGCAACCCCGCCTCGCTGCGTATTTGCGCCCTGCTCAATAAACCATCTCGCCGTGAAATTGATGTGCATGTGGAATACATCGGCTTTGATATTCCCGACGAGTTTGTGGTAGGGTATGGCCTGGATTTTGATGAGCTTTACCGCAATCTGCCGCTCATCGCCGTCTTGAAACCGGCCGTTTTTGCCCATTTGCTCGGTGAGTAGACGGGTAGTTGAGTAGTCGGATAGTCGGATAGTCGGGTAGTCGAGTAGTCGGGTAGTTGAATTACTGTTCACTGTCCACTGTCCACTGTCCACTGTCCACTGTCCACTGTTCACTGTCCACTGTTCATACTGTCCACTGATTACCTTATGATTGATTTAACGCCATATGCCGGCCGCTGGGTGGCCTTAATTGGGAATGTTGTGGCTGGTGTGGGCCACACGGCCGTTGAAGCCAAACGCCTGGCGCAGCACAACCGCTCAAAAGAACGGCTGACGCTGCGCTTTGTGGAAGCGCCGGGCGGGGCGTCGTTGGCGCTGTCGCCTTTGCTTAAAGAATTACGGCCGTTTCTCCTCGAGCTAGATACCCCCGTTTACCTGGTAGGCGGAGCCGTGCGTGACGCCGTGCGCGGCGAAGCCAGCCATGACCTCGATTTTGTCACGCCCCACAACGCTATCCAACTCACCTTCAAACTCGCCAATAAACTGGGTAAACCAGCCTATGCGTTGGATCGGGAAAGAGACGCCGGCCGTATTGTGCTGGCCGAGCAAAACACCATGCTGGATTTCAGCAGCTTTCGCGGCGATGACCTGGAAGCAGACCTGGCGGAGCGTGATTTCACCATCAACGCCCTGGCGCTGCCAGCCACGGCCGTTACCAGCGCCAGCCTCATCGATCCCTTCAACGGGCTGGATGATCTGGCCCACAAACGCCTTCGCCTGGTGCAGCCCGAGGCCCTCAGCCGCGACCCCATCCGCACTTTACGCGCCGTGCGCCTGGCTCTCAATCTCGATTTCGCCCTGACGCCGGCCACAAAAACGGCCGTTCTCGCCGCCGCCCCCCTGTTAATAACCTGTTCCGTAGAACGCCAGCGTGATGAGCTGGTCAAACTGCTGGATGGAGAAGCGCCAGACCGGGCGCTGGCGCTGTTGGCCGAGCTGGGGCTGCTGCCCATTTTACTGCCGCCCCTGGCCGCCCTGGCGGAGGTGGCGCAGTCGCCGCCCCATCATGAAGCGGCGCTGGCCCATACCATCTCAGTGCTGCGCTGGCTGGTGGAGGTGGAAACGGCCGTTCTCACGCCTCAATTATCTTCCCTGCCAGATGTGACAGAGGCGTTCGCCGCTTACCAACCCTCTTTGCACACTTATTTGAAGCGAGAGATAGATGGCGGGGTGAACGGCCGTACACTGTTGCGCCTGGCCGCCCTCTGGCATGATGTCGGCAAAAAAGAGAGCCAGACCATCGATGAAAATGGGCGCATCCGCTTTTTAGGCCATGATGTGGTGGGCGCAAAAATAGCCGAAAAGCAGCTGCGTCGTCTCGCCTTCAGCAATCAAGCCATTAAACAAGTGGAAACGGCCGTGGCCCACCATATGCGCCCCTTGCAGCTGGCGCAAAACGGCCCCCGCCCTTCCCGCCGCGCCATTTACCGCTACTTTCGGGCCACCGGCGAAACCGGCCTGGACATTGGCCTCTTATCCCTGGCCGATCACCTGGCGACCTATGACGGCAGAGGCGATTCTGAGCAGTGGCGCAACCTGGTGGCAGTGGTCACAGAACTGTTTCGCCACTACTTTGAGCAGCACGAAACCACCGTGTCACCCACCCCCCTGCTCAACGGCCGGGAACTCATGGCAGCCCTACAACTCCCGGCCGGCCCTGAAATTGGACGCATTTTACGGTTGATAGAGGAAGCACAGGCCGCAGGGGAAATAAACGGCCATGAAGAAGCGCTCCAGTTTGCCCACCAGTGTGGACAGTAAACAGTAAACAGTGGACAGTGAACAGTAATGCAATTACTCGACTGATCGACTACCCGACTACTCGACTACCCGACTACTCGACTACAAGACTATCCGACTATCCGACTACCCAACTGCTTTACCGCCTGAGGATGCGCCACACAATCCAGCCGGCGATGGCGAAAAACAGAAGGAATATGCCCACAAAGGCAAATTGGATGCCAAAGGATTCTGAAGAGAAAATGGGATTGCGTGGATGCAGCACCAGGGGGGCATTGTAAGTAATCCAGGCCACCAACAGCGGTATCGCCGCTTGCAGCAGCCCACGCAGACGCACCCAGGGAATCCACAAATTGAACACCATGATAATGGTGGCGATGGCCAGGCTGTTAAAGGCCGCCATCATGCGCGGCTCCTGCCAGAACACCCCACCCCAATTGATGCGTGAAGCCACAGCGCTGGTGGCCACGCCCGCTACATAAAAGCCATACGCCACCCACCCCAAAACCATCATCCAACGGGCCAGTTTCTCATGGCCCGAGGCCAGCACAGCCAGCCCCAGCAAACCGGCCAACACAAAACCGGCCATACCCGTCCAGGTGAGAGCCACATGCACGTAGACGGAGCGAATACCTGTCCCCAGCGTTGCTTCTTGGGGCGCCAGGTAGAGGAAGAAAACGGCCGTTGTCAGCAATCCACCCAAAATCAACCAGGGCAGCGGCTTTTGACGGAACCCATCCAGCAATTGTTTAGAATCATTCATAGGCAAATCTTAACACGGCCGGCCCCGTAAATCGAGCAGCTTTTGTAGAACAGATGCACTTATACAGCCAGACGAGGGCTGAGCCTTTCAGCAAGCTCAAGAACCAGTTGTCGAAGCCCGGTTCCCTTCGACAGGCTCAGGGAACCTACCTGTATCGTTACCAATGGAGTGTTAATCCGTTCCAGATGTCCCAGCTACGTCGGCTCTTCCCCCTTTTTATCCGCCTCTTTACGCGCCGCATGTTTCAGCCGGGCGTCTGGCGTAGGCGAACCGCCCAACAAAGCGCCCACATGCCGCCGCCATCGTCTCGCTTTAGAGCGGCTGCGGGCATACATATACCGCGCCCGCTTCCACTCCCGATCCAACCGGGGCACTTCTGGCGGCGTCACATCCCATTTTAAGACCACCGCCGCCCAGGTGAGGCCGCCGCCAAAACCCACAAATACCACGTTGTCATCCGGCCCCAATTTCCCCTCTTCAATGGCTTCACACAGCGCCAACGGGATGGAAGCGGCTGAGGTATTGCCAGTGGTAGAAACATTGACATAAAATTTGTCCTGGTCTACTTTGAGCCGTTTGGCCGCCGATTCGATGATGCGGGTATTGGCCTGATGAGGCACGATCAGCGACACATCAGCCATCGTCATGCCCGCTTTTTGCACCACCTCTTGCACAGAAGAGGCGATCACCTGGGTAGCGAACCGGAACACCTGTCGGCCGCGCATATCGATGGTATTGCGTTTGTGGCCGTTACGCAGATAATCTGCGCCCAGCATAGGCACGGGATTGTGGTAGACGGCCGGCAAAGTAAGCAAATCGCTGCCCGAACCATCAGAGCGCAGGGTGGAAGCCAGGATGCCGCCGGGTACACTGGAGCCTTTCAATACCACCGCCCCTGCCCCATCGCCAAACAAGATGCAGGTAGTACGGTCGTTCCAATCCAACACCCGTGACATGGTTTCTGCGCCAATGATAACGGCCGTTTTGATAGCCCCCGTCTGGATAGATTGCGCCGCCATACTCAAAGCATAAACAAATCCCGAGCAGGCAGCGCTCAGATCAAAGGCGCCAGCCCGCGTCGCCCCCAGGTAATCTTGCACCCGAGAAGCAGTAGAGGGGAACATATGCTCCGGCGTAGAAGTGGCCACAATAATCAAATCCACTTGAGAGGGGTGTATATCGGCGACGGTGAGGGCGCGAGCGGCCGCCTCAAAAGCCAGCGTGGCCGTCGTCTCATCTTCACCAGCGATGTGGCGCTGGCGGATGCCGGTGCGCGTAAAAATCCACTCGTCAGAGGTATCTACCAGTAAAGCGACCTCATCGTTGCTCATAATGCGTTCGGGCAAATAGCAACCCCAACCGACGATATGGGCATATTGTCTGTGCCCATTAGCTGCGTGTGTATCTCTCATTTGCATTAACCTCTTCAGGCTCCGTATCAGTGAGCAAAAACCCAGGCGCAGGGAATCAGTTGCGCGTCATGTTGGCAACCGTATAATCCCTTTTGACGATTAAAACAGGGGAAAGTCAGGATATGGGTGGGAGAAAATCGTTCATCTCTTTCATTTTTCGCTGCCCGAGCTTAACCATGCTGCCACACGACGGCCTGTTTTCCACCAACACCGATCAACTTATGAGAAAACTTTCATTATTCCATCCCCTCTTTGTCCGTTTTTTTCTGTTTTTTCTTTTCGCAGCCCTCACCGCTTGCGACCCAGCGCCAATACCAGCCCCCGTCACTTCCCCGCCAGCGGAAAGCGCGTATGAAACGTTAACGGCCGTTACCACCACCACCCTGCCCGAAAGAGATATGGTCGCCCTGGTCAGCGGGCTGCAAGGAGCCGACCTCTCACCCTATGCCCAAACAGACCTGACCCACTTCCAGCCCGGGGACCGCGACAACTTCTGGTACAAAGAGACCGGCAGCGGCAAAAACATCCAGATTGAAGCCGAACTGCGCTACCAATCAGATGCGCTAAACTTATGGTTTGAAGAAGGTTTGCAGCCGCGCCCGGAAGATGTGGCTAACGCAGCCGCCCGCCTTGAAGACGCGATTTTACCCACCAACCGCGCCTTTTTTGGCGCCGAATGGCAGCCAGGCGTCGATGGCGACAACCGCGTCAACATCCTGCATCTCAAAGAACTGGGTCATATCGGGGTGGCCTACTTCTGGTCGGGTGATGAACTGCCAGTTTCTATAAACCCCACTTCCAACCAACGTGAAATGCTTTATGTCAGCCTGAAAGACGCCAAACTGGGCAGCGACAATTATTTTCAGGCCATCGCCCACGAGCTACAACATCTCATCCAGTGGCGCGTCGATAAAAACGAAGATGGTTGGCTCAACGAAGGCATGGCGGAACTGGCCGCCCATGTCAACGGCTTTTCCATCAATCGTGTCGATGATTACGTCTCCCATACCGATACGCAGCTAACCACTCTCAGCCATGATCCCCACGAGATAGCGGCGCACTATGCCCATTCGTTTTTCTTTACGGCCTATTTGCTCGACCGCTTTGGCGAAGAAGCGACCCACGCCTTAGTGCAGCACAGCGCCAGTGGACCTCAGGGCATAACGGCCGTTCTGCAAGAACTCGGAACCGGCCTCACCTTTGACGATCTATTTGCCGATTGGCTGGTGGCTTCTATCCTGCAAAGCTTTGGCCGGGGCGAAGGTCTATATGCTTACCAAAGCATCGAATTAGCCAAATTCAAACCATACAAATTGGGCAACCTATCCACGCCCCGAGCCGCCGCTGAAACCGTCCATCAATACGGCGCAGACTATTTCACCCTCCACACGACCAATCCCGTGACCGTCGTTTTTACCGGTACGCAGCAGATTCCGCTGTTCCCCACCCGCCCGCCCAGCGGCGAATTTTTCTACGCCAGCCTGCCCGCCGATGAATCCGCCCTGAGCCTGACACGGCCGTTTGATCTCAGCGGTTTAGAGGAAGCCACCTTAACCTTCCAAACCTGGTACGACATTGAAGAAGGCTGGGATTATGCATATGTGATGGGATCGGGGGATAACGGCCGTTCCTGGCAAATCCTGCCCGCCACCTCCACCACCCTGGACAATCCGCAGGGCAGCAGCCTCGGTCCCGGCTTCACCGGCAAAAGCGGCGGCGGCGTTGACCCCATCTGGCAAAAAGAGACGGTTGATCTCTCCCCCATCGCCGGGCGGTCGATTTTGCTGCGCTTCCTCTCCGTCACCGATGGCGCCTTAACCGAAGCGGGCTTCCTCATTGATGACATCGCCATCCCGGAACTGGGCTTCCTGGATGACGCCGAGCAAGAGAATGGCTGGGCCAGCGCCGGCATCGTGCGCGCCAGCAATACCTTGCCTGCTTCCTTCATCGTGCAGCGCATTCTCATCGGCGCCGACGGCGTACAAGTGGAACGCTTACCTTTAGATGAGAATAACCGGGGAGAATGGCGCTTTCCTATGGACAGGAACTACGACGAAGCTATCCTTATCATAGCGGGCAACACCCCGGTCAGCCGGGCCGAATCCCCGTATGAGTTTGTCATCATACCGGAGGCAAGCAGACGGTAATTCGCCAAAGTGCGTTATAAGAAATTAGAAATGAGATTAGCGGAATCCCTCGTTTCTAATCTCCCTATCTTTTTAATTATTATCAACATGACACAACCAACCCCTTCACCGAAATCAAACAGTAAACTCTGGCTTATTTTTAGCGGAGCCATGCTCATTGCCTTTTGCCTGATCTGTTTGGTCGGCTTGAGTTTAACCGGCGCTATCCTGGCTTATCGCTATGATGAGCTTGCCCACCAACCCACCACCACCCCTTTCTCCGCCTTCGTAGCCCAGGCCACGCCGCTGCCGCCCTCAGCCAGTCCATTACCGACCTTGCCTCTCGACAACCCCACGCTGCCAGCGGCAACCAGTGAGTCAGCCATTATCCTGCCCGCCACCGTCAGCCCGCCCCCTACGCCACTCCCCCTGCCCATCTTCCCTCCAGATGACATCGACCAGCGCCCTGTCGCCCCTCGCGCCGCCGCCGATTTAGAGTTGCTGCTGAATACGGATTATCCCGCCCATGATTATTTTGAAACGGCCGAACGCCTCAGCGCCAGCAAATTTGGAGAGCGCACCATCACCGCAGACCCCTACCAGTTAAAAGACAGCCAAACCTTCATCACCGACGATGGCCTCATTAAGGCCACGCTGCTGGGCATCAGTGAACACGCTTATTTCTGGGTGGAGAACGGGCTGAACTATGATCCGGGCGAGGTGCAGGCGATGGCAAACCGGCTGGAAACGGAGTATTACCCGCGCCTGGTCAATCTGTTTGGCCAGGAATGGCAGCCCGGCGTAGACAATGATCCCCATTTCACGGTTTTGCATTTGGCCGGGAATACCCACGCCAGCGAGTTAGGTTATTTCAGCAGCATTGATGAATATCCGAAATCGCTCTATGCCGATTCTAACCAGCAAGAAGTGGTTTATCTGGTGATGGGCAATCTGGAACTGGGCGAAGATTTATATTTTGGCACCCTGGTGCATGAGTTACAACATCTCATTCAATGGTATGTGGACCCCAATGAGGCGACGTGGCTCAATGAGGGGCTGTCGCAGTTGGCTGAGATTTACGTGGGGCTGGATACAGCAACGGCCGTTGATTACATCCGTCGCCCTGAAACCCGCCTCAATACCTGGGATTATGAATCTGAGGCGGTGGACGCCCATTACAGCGCCGCATATCTCTATATGGTGTATGTGTGGGAGCAGTTGGGAGAAACGGCCGTTCAGGAATTAGCGCGTCATCCGGCCAACGGGTTGGCGTCGGTGGCGGCGGTGCTGCAAGGGTATGCCCCGGAACGCAGCCTGGTCGATTTCACCGCCGATTTTGTGGCCGCCAATTTCCTGGATAACGTCAACGCCGGTTCTCAATTTTATTATGAACATTTAGATTTAGGACGGCCCCGTTTTGAATGGCGCATCAAACAGCTGCCGCAAGAAAAGAGCTTTACCCTCGGTCAGTTTGGCACACATTACGTGGATTTAGATGTGCGCGGCCCGCTGACGATCACCTTTGCCGGGGATACAATGGCCCCGTTGGTGAACGCCGAACCTCGCAGTGGCGAACAAATCTGGTATGCCCCAGCCCAGGATGATTCCAATGCCCGGTTAACGGCCGTTTTCGACCTCACCAACCAGGAACGCGCCTCCCTCAACTTCGCCGCCTGGTATGACCTGGAAGAAGAGTATGACTATGCCTATCTCTCCATTTCTACAGATGGCGGCGAAAACTGGTCACTGCTGACGCCAGACCATCTCTCTGCTGGGGAATACGGACCGGCTTATAACGGCCGTTCCGAATTTGAACAAGATCATCGCGGCGGCTGGGTCAAAGAAACCATTTCGCTCAATGCTTACGTAGGCCAGCCCGTGCTGGCGCGCTTCGATGTCCTCACCGATTCGGCCGTCTCCGGCCGCGGCTTCGCCCTGGACGACGTTACCGTCACGGCCGCCGACAGTCAGGGCCGCGACCAGCCCCAACCCATCACCTGGGATGCCCAGGGCTTTGTACAAATCGGTCAGCAGCTTCCCCAACAGTGGGCGGTACAACTCATAGAACCGGATAACCCCACTCCCCAGGTGACGCGGTTACTGCTCAACGGGCTAAACCAGGGCCAATGGCAGACTGAAATCGGCAAAGGCGGCGGCGTCCTGGCCATCACCCCCCTGACGCCCTTTGTGGATGCCCCGGCCCATTACTGGCTGAAAATTAGTGAACAGTGAACAGTGGCCCGTGGACAGTTCACCGTTTACCGATCACCAGATTCTTAAACCGAGGACGCCTCCCGGTAATGGGTTTCCAATTCGATGCGCTTGGCGTCACGTGCATTGCGGGCTTCTTCCAGGGCTAAGTTCCAGCGGTCAATCACGCCTTGCTTCAACTCTGCCCCGGAGGCGGGCGTAAACAAAACCACCACCACACTGCCTACCAAGGCGCCTGAGAGTGCGCCAGCCATAAAGCTAAAAACTTTGTTCATCGTCATATAACTCCTAAAATAGTTAAACTTTCCCTGATTATACTCCAACCCGTGTGACAGGCATGTGCTTGAAAACGGCCGTTTTATAGTACAAATTTACCTGCTCAAGGACAATCATTTTCATTGTCATCGCCCTTTTTGCCATTGTCATCCGGCTGCCAGAATTGGCCGCTTCTGTCATTGGTCTATGGATTTGGGTAATTATCCAGGCGCTAAACTAAATCGCTACTTCATCTTCCGTATCCGGCGCAGCGATATGAAAACAGCCGCCATCGTGGTGAAAAAGGCAATGACAATCTTCGTCGGATCCATAATCGGCTCCACCCGCACCCCCTTTGGCCCAATCGAAATAACCGCCACCGGCCGCGCCATAATCGAACCGCCGCCACCACCCCCACCACCGCTGCCATAGCTGCCGCCACTCGATTTCTCTTCTACACCCTCTGAGTTATCCACCCCACCGCCGCCGCCATAACCATAACCCAGGCCGCCAATCATTTCAGAAGCGGTGATGATGGCGTATTCACCCTGTACCACTGGCTGGCTAAAAATCGCGTCTGGCTGGGCGGCTGCAAACAGCTTGCCCATCAACTCATTTGCTTCCCGCTGATTGGGAAAGGATTCTGAAATCAATTTATTAAATTCAACGCTCATGTTTCAACTCCTTGTTTAGTCTGATACTCTTGTAGTCGAGTAGTCTTGTAGTCGGGTAGTCTTGTAGTCAGGTGGCGCCTGTTAATGCTTTAGAGCGGCCGTGAGCAAGCGCAGGAGAATCATGCCCATGACGCCCAGGACGCCCAGGCCGATTAAAGCATAACAGGTGGCGTCTATAATGGGCAGTTTATCCACTTGGCCCTCTTTTTCCACAAGAACGGCCGTTGGTCGATTCCAAACAAAGCCGCCAAAAGGGGTGTTGAGCAGCACGGCCTGCGCTTGCAGCCGGATCACTCGCTCTCCCACCACCTGCGGCTCACCCGTCACCTTTCCCCACCTGAAATGTTTTGTCATCTCACCCATAAAATCCTCCTTGCCAAAGCGCTATCTTTTGTTTCATAATGACGATATAGGACGATTTACAAAATCGCACTACAAGATGATTGCCCGTTTTTTTTAACGCTAACACAAATCTTAAAACTGAGTCGCACTATGAAAATGATAAAGCTGATGATTTGCTTGTTTGTCTCTGCTTGGCCAGTTCCCCTGTTGGCGCAAACGGCCGTTCCGCCAACCCTGCTCATCACCGAAGTCTACTATAACACACCTGGCGACGATGCGGTCAACGAATGGATCGAAATCGCCAACGTGGGCAGCGCCGCCATCGATCTCTCCGCCATCAGCCTGGGCGACGCCCAAAGCAGTGGCTCTCATGAAGGCATGGTGCGCTTTCCTAAAGACGCCAGGATTGAGGCCGGGCAGGTGGTGGTAGTAGCGCAAACGGCCGTTTCCTTCCGCCAAAACTTCGGTTTCAACCCCGACTACGAAATCACAGACACCGACCCGGCCGTGCCCGATATGCGTCGCTATCCGCTGTGGGCCAGCGGCGACGTGGGCCTGGCCAACGACGGCGACGAAGTCCTGCTCCTCTACAAACTGGCCCCCTTCGACGCTATCAACTATGGCGACAGCGAACAGTTCCTCACCCCCGCCATCAACGGCGTCCTGCCCGGGCAAAGCATCGAGCGTGTGCCCGCCGACTGCGACACCGATAGCGCCGCCGGCTGGCTGCCCCGCGAATTCCCCACCCCCGGCCAAATCACCCTGGAAGGCGATTGCCCCCTTCCGCGCAATCCGGCCGAGACCAACCCGCTGCTGCCCATCGGCCACATTCAGGGCAGCGGCGATTATTCGCCTTATGTCAATCAAATCGTCGAATTTCGCGGCGTCATCACCGGCTTCCAGGCCGATCAGAACACGGCCGGCGACATCTACTACACCCTTTTCGTGCAAGATGCGCCGGGACAAGAAGATGGCGATTCAGCCACCTCTGACGCCATACCGGTATTTTGGGGGTGGCAACGGCCGTTTCTAAGCATCGGTGATCAGGTGCGCGTCAAAGGGCTTGTCACCGAGTTCTTCGGCCTCACCGAAATCGACACAGACGGCCTCGAAGTCACCGTCGAAGCCAGCGCCCAACCGCTGCCCGACCCCATTCTCCTCGAGCCATCCGCCGACAGCGCCGCCACCTTTGAAGCGCTGGAAGGGATGTTGACCGCCCTGCCCGAAGCCCGCGTCATCGGCCCCACCCATGTTGCTTGCGGTTTTGCCGTCGTCGCCCCCGATGGCCCAGAGCGCCTCATCCGCCACCAGGAAACTGACCCCATCGGCGAAATCCTGCCCATCCTCAACCACACCGATGTCACCTGCGATGGCTTTCCCCAGGTGAAAACGGGCGATTTTGTGACCGGACTGCGCGGCCCCCTCACCTACCACTTCGACCAGTTCAAGCTGGTGCAGCAAGACAACAGCGCTTTGGAGGTAACGGCCGTTCCCTTTCCTCCTCTGCCCACCCTGCCTGCCAGCCAGCCCACGCAGATCACCATCGCCACCCTGAACATGGAAAACTACTTCGACGCCCTGGACGATACCGGCGATCTGGCCGAACCCAAACCCGCCCCCGCCGACATCAGCCAACGCCAGCGCAAACTGGCCTATGCCCTCAGCGACCTGCTCGGCTGCCCCACCCTGGTAGGCGTCCAGGAAGTGGAAAAGCAAACGCTGCTCGAGGCGCTGGCCGTAGAGCTGGCAGAACCGTGCGGCTTCCGTTACACCGTCACCCACCTGGAAAGCGCCGACGTGCGCGGCATTGACGTGGCCCTACTCTCCAATCCACAGCGCGTTGAAGTGCAATCCGCCCGCTTGCAACAGGGCTGCACCACTATTGAAACCGGCATTCAAGACGAAACGGCCGTTTGCCCCGCTAACCAATCTCCCCTATTCTCCCGCCCGCCGTTGCAAGCGCAGATGCTCATTGACGGCGTTGAATTCACCATTTACGTCAACCATTTCAAATCGAAACGGGGCGGCGACGTAGAAACGGCGTCCCGCCGTTTGGCGCAAGCTCGCCACATCGCCGATCTGGTCGATGCCCAACTGGCAGGCGACGCCCAGGCTCGCCTCATCGTTCTGGGCGACTTCAACGATTATGCCGAGTCGCCGCCCTTGAAGCTGTTGGCTGAAAACGGCCGTTTACACAATACTCTGCTGCAAATTCCCGAGGCGGAGCGTTACAGCTACAATTTCAGCGGCGCATCCCAACTCATCGACGGCGTCTTCATCACGCCGGCCCTGGTTAACGAGGTGGCTGCCGTCACCATTCTCCACGTCAACGCCGACTTCCCCGACAGCCTCAGCCTGGATACCAGCCCGGCCGGCCTGCCCTACAAAGCCACCGACCACGACCTGCCCCTGCTCATTCTCAATCCGCCGCCGCCCGCCGCCACTGCCCAACCGACAGCCAGTCTCGTTTTGACGCCTTCCGCCACGCCCGCAACATCAGAAGCAGACGCGCCCCGCTCCGCTTCTCCCTGGGCTGTTCTGGCGCTGCTGGTGGGGGCAACGGCCGTTATCACTGGATTGGCTGTAGCATACTCTCGCCGATCTGAGTAGAATGTGGTCATGGATGCTTCCGGCACAAAAATCCTCATCCTCGATTCCGACAAGGAATTCACCGTCAAACTGGCCCGCCAAATTCGCGCCAACGGCCGTTATTCCGTCATCGCTGCCCCCAATGTACGCGAAGCGCGTTACCAACTGGTGCAATACCACCCCGATCTCGCCTTTGTGCCCGTGTCTGAAGACGACCGGGTGATCCGCAGTTTACGCGCCCACCAGGAAGAGCTACGTATTGTTTTAATGACGCCCTCGCCTGAATTCCATGTGCCGGAAATCTATTCAGGACAGGTGCAGGCCGTCCTCATCAAGTCTCACCTGGAAGCAGACCTGCCTGACATCCTGGCGCAAGCCCTGCACCAACCGCTGATCAAAGGGCAGACCAAACCACTCATCCCCCCCAAACGGCCTGACACGGCTCTGCTCATCGCCGTTTTACAGCAAGCAAATTTAGGGCAGTTGATCCAAACGGCCGTTTTCGCCCAGAAAGAGCGCGTGGTAGCTCACTGGGGGCAGCTCAATGACAGCGAAGTAGCGGCCATCGCCCTCCACGTTCACAACAACTGGCCGGAAACCGACGCCAATACTCGTGTGCAGTTTTACCGGCTGCCGGCTCGCGCCGGCGACCGGCTGCTGTACTCCCGCTGCCTGGAAAGGCTCTTTTTACTCACTCTGGTCGCCCTGCCAGAAACCCCCCTCACCCGCCTGCGCATCGAAGCCGCCCAAATCGCCGATCACCTGGCTGAAGCCATGCACGGCAAAGACAGCTTTGAAAGTTCCTTAAAAACATACGCCGCCACCCGTCAAAAAACCCATTCCTTCGCCATCGTCTGGCGGCCGCTCAAAAAATTGCCGCCCGCCCTGGAAATCCCCCTGCGCCGCGCTTTAGAACGGCTGGCCGCCACCAATGGCTGCGGCTTGCAGCAAGTCTCCGTGCAGCCAGAGCTGATCCACCTCGTCGTTACCTGTCCCCCCGGCCGGGACAGCGCCTGGGCTGCTTACCTCTTCAAAAATGGCTCAGAAGAAATCATCCAGCAAGAATTCAACGTCACCGCCAACCTCTGGGAAACCGGTTACTACGCCACCGAATCGGAAGAGCCGCTCACCGAAACCGAACTCAACCTCTTCCTCGAACGAGACGTTTAGGGACGATGAACGGTGGACGGTGAATGGTTTGCTGGGAATGGCTGGCTGTTTTGAAGGGAGGCGCCCGAAAGCCCCAAATCGTTAAACAAAAATTACAATCAAGTGTGGCGGTTGACAGGCCCAGCCAGGTATGCCATAATGCTGCCATTCATTTCCAATTTATTTGCAGCAGCCGCTGCCCAGCCATCCTAATGACAAAGGAGGTGGTGCATATGGATAGTTATTTATCTAATTGCACCGTAGCATTACCTCCTCGTCAGAGTAAGTAATTGCTACGGTGCAAGAAAGGCCCTGTCTTCGGACGGGGTCTTTCACTTTTAAACGATATACCAATCAAAGATTGAAGATTCAGTCGTTCGAAAAATCATTTTTATCTACAGATTAACACAGATTTTGGGGTCTACTTTGTGTAATCTGCGGTTCATTTCTTTTAAGATTTTAAACTACTGAGATTGGCAACTTCGTGTTAATCTTAACGCTTCAATCTTTATCCTTTCAGGAGTTTGCATGAAACAAGTACCCGTTATCTTATTCGGCGCGGGCGGGGTTGGCTCGGCGCTGCTGACACAACTGGTAAACGGCCGTTCTCACACCGCCGCCCGTAATCATATCCAGTTCAATATCATGGCGGTGTGTGACAGCCGCACCTGGCTGTGGCAGCCAGGTGGCTTGAGCGACCAGCAGCTACGCCACATCGTGGCCCGTAAAGCCAAGGGGGAGACGGTGACTGAAGGTGAAAAACGGCCGTCTAACCTGGAATGCCTCAATATGCTGGCCGCCGCCGGTCTCAAACAGGTGGTCGTGGTCGATGTCACCGCCGCCGCTGGCCTGGAACCGGTCGTAGATCGCGCCCTGGAACTCGACTACAGCGTGGTGCTGGCCAACAAGAAGATTTTCGCCGGGCCATACGCCACCGCCCAAAAATATTTCAACAACCCACGCATTCGCCACGAATCTACCGTGGGCGGCGGACAGCCGGTTATCGCTACCTTGCGCTATTTACTGGACACCAACGATCCCATCTCCGCCATTGAAGGACAATTGAGCGGCACCCTCGGTTTCATCTGCCAGCAGCTTGACCAGGATGTGCCTTTCTCCACGGCCGTTGCCCAAGCCAGCGCCAGCGGCTACACCGAACCAGACCCTCGCGACGACCTGGGTGGCATGGATGTTGTGCGCAAGGTGTTGATCCTGGGGCGTATGGCGGGTTGGCCGTTGACGCTTGAGGATATTGAAGTGGAATCGCTCTATACACCAGACATGGCTGACCTGACCGTGCCAGCATTCATGACGGCCGTTTCCAGTTTAGATGCAGTGATAGCCCGGCGTGTGGCAAAAGCCCGCGCCAACGGCCAGGTCTTACGCTACCTGGCTCATGTGGAAAACGGCCGTGGCGTCGTGGGTCTGCAAGCCGTTTCCGCCAGCAGCGGCCTCGCCAATCTCAAATACATCAGCTTTCGCACCAGCCTCTATCACGACGAACCACTCATGATCTGCGGCAAAGGAGCGGGTGTGGAGATGACGGCGGCTGGTGTGTTGGCTGATATGGTGGACTTAATACGGGAACAGTACCCCACAGATTAAAAAGAACCCTGAGATGTACAAAGAACCTGCACCGCGCACCCCGCCATCTCTCTCCTGGTTTCAATCCCATTTACCTTCTCTCAACCGCTGCTTTGCCCGCCTGGCGCCTGAAGATGTGCTTAACTGGAGCTTGACGACATTTGGCCAAGAAACGGCCGTTGCCACTGGCTTTGGCCCCACCAGCATCATCCTCTTACATATGATCTCCCAAATTCGTCCCAAGGCGCCTGTCTTCTATTTGCAAACAGACCTCTTCTTTCCCGAAACATTAGCGCTGCGGGATGAACTGGCGCTGCGGCTCGACATCGAATTTATTGAAGTACGGCCTGTCTTATCCGTGGCTGATCAGCGCCGCCGCTATGGGCCAAACTTGTGGGAACACAATCCTGATTTATGCTGCGAACTGCGCAAAATAAACCCCATGCGCCAATTTTTAGCGGACAAGAAAGCATGGATAGCAGGGCTGCGCCGCGACCAATCTCCCGCTCGCGCCCAAACAGAGCTGGTTTCCTGGGATAACGCCAATCATCTGCTCAAACTCTGTCCACTCGCCTTTTGGACGCACACGCAAGTATGGCGCTATATCCACGCCCACAACCTTCCTTATAATAAGCTGCATGATCGCGGCTACCCGAGTATCGGCTGCCAACCCTGCACCAGACCCGCTGTACGCAACAGCGGTGATGAGCGAGCCGGCCGTTGGACAGGCTTAGACAAAACAGAGTGTGGCATTCATGAAAAATAGATGGGTTTCTGCCATTATCTTTTTGCTCAGAGTACCTTGTCGTGCTATAATCTTGTTTGTAAAGCTTTGGATTGAAATATTTTTCGGCGAAAAGTGGGCCTCCCCACTTTTTTTGTTTTCTGAGAAAGATAATTTACATCAGAACTTAATTAAAAATATAATGATATAACGATACAGGCAGACGAGAGTTGAACCTTACGGCAAGCTCAAGAACCACTTGTCGAAGCCCGGCTCCCTTCGACAGGCTCCCTTCGACAGGCTCCCTTCGACAGGCTCAGGGAACTTGCCTCTATCATTACAAAAAACGATAAATGAGCAAGGTTGAAATCCATGAAAAGTGAATTTGTTTTAGCCTTTAACGAAATTTGCGAAGTACGCGGCTTACCGAAAGAAGACGTTTTTGATGCGTTGAAAACGGCGCTTGTTTCCGCCTTTCGGCGGGATCTAAACTTGAGCAGCATCCAAGACGTACAGGTGGAAATCGATCCACGCACCGGTGAATCTACCATATTTGCGGAAAAAGAAGTCGTGGAATATATCGTAGACAATCGCACCGAAGTGGTATTGAGCGAGGCCAAGAGCAAAGGCTTCCCCGATGCCCAAATCGGCGACATCATCCTCATCGACAGCACTACCCCGCTGTTTGGCCGCATCGCCGCCCAAACCGCCAAACAAGTGCTGCTCCAACGGGTGCGCGAAGCAGAACGGGAACATCTTTACGAAGATTTCTCCGGCCGGGAAGGCGAATTGGTCAATGGCACCGTGCAAAGCATCAGCGGCCAACACATCACCATTGGCTTAGGGCGCACCGAAGCCATTTTGCCCAAAGGCCAACAAGTCCCCGGTGAACGCTACCGGGCACACGACAAAATCCGCGTCTACGTCCTGGAAGTGCGCCGCACCAATCGCGGCCCCCAAATTTTTGTCAGCCGCAACCACCGCAATTTACTGCGCCGCCTGCTGGAACTGGAAGTGCCGGAAATTTATAACGGCCAGGTGGAAATCAAAAGCATCGCCCGCGAAGCGGGGCAGCGTTCCAAAGTGGCCGTCCTCGCTTTGCAGCCCGGCGTAGACCCGGTGGGGGCTTGCGTGGGGATGCGCGGGGTGCGCATCCAAAGCATCGTGCGTGAGCTAAACGACGAAAAGATTGACGTGATCGAGTGGGATTCAGATCAGCAAACCTTTATCGCCAAAGCGCTTAGTCCTGCCCGCGTGGCCCACGTTTTCCTGGAAGAAGACCCGGATGATGGCAAAACAGCCATTGTAGTGGTTCCTGATGATCAGCTTTCATTGGCAATTGGGCGGGAAGGGCAAAACGCCCGGCTGGCTGCCAAGCTCACGGGCTGGCGCATCGACATCAAGAGCCTGACTGAGGCCGCCGCCGAATCATTGACCTTACTCGATCATCCCAATGCAGACACGGCCGTTGCCCAGAACGAAGAGTTGGTCGAACAGGTAAAACACATTATTCAGAAGAAGGCAGAAAATCGGCCCGTCACTTCAGAAGATTACCGGACTTTGGATCGCCTGGTGAGCGGCGTCTTGGGCGCCATCATCGCCACTCGCGCCATCCGGCATGAAGCAGTACGTAAAGAGCGCGCCCAAGCCCGCAAACAAGTGCCAAACCAACTGTGGCAGGCGCCTTTGGATGAGCTGGATTTGCCCGGCCGCATCCATAATTTACTGCTTGATAATGAAGTGGAAACGGTGGGCGATGTCATTTTCAACCTGGAACTGGGCGACGACGTTATTTTGAATTTCCGGGGTCTGGGCGAAGCGGCATTGGTAACTATCAAAGAAGCTGTGGCAGCGTTTGAGAAAAAACGCCAGGCAGAAGCGCCGCCGGAAACCGAAGCCGCAGAAGATGAAGAAGCGCTGGCTGTCGTCGTAGAAGATGAAGTGGAAGAAACGGCCGTTGCGCCAGACGCCCTGATCGATGAGGCAGAAGAAACAGAGGCTGTCGTCAAAACTGACGCCACCGAAGAAGAGGCAGCAGAAGAGAGCATAGACGTGGATATCATCGACGACTTATCGCGCTCCTTGATTCAAGAAGCGCCAAAGCCGGCCCCGCAGAAAAAGAAGAAGGGTGTGGTGATTGCCCGTCCCACTGCCGCCGAACAACGACAGGCGGAAGAAGAGGCGGAAAAGAGCAACAAAAGCCGCAGCCGCGAACTCGTTTTCGACGAAGAGATTGGCGAAGTGGTGGCCAAGCGCAAGCGTAAAGGCAGCCGCCGTCGCCAAGAATGGGATGAGTTCGACCTGGATGACTTCTAACAACTATCATATTAAAGCCGATGCTGCCTATAACATCATGCAGCATCGGCCATCTTATTAACATGGCAAAAAAGCAGAGGCAGCGGCCAAAGCATGTTCCACAACGAACCTGTATCATTTGTCGGCAAAAGACAGACAAACGACGCCTGACCCGCATTGTGTTCACCCAGAGCGTGTCCACAACGGAAAATCAGGTTGTCATCGACAAAACCGGCAAACAAAACGGGCGTGGGGCATATGTGTGTGATCAGCCAGCGTGTTGGCAGAAACTTGTGCAAACACCAGGCATTTTGAATCAAGCCTTGAAGACGCAGGTGTCTTCAGAGGACTTGGAAGAAATAGCCAGGCACACACCAGAAACGGCCGTTGCCCCAAACATCTGACCGGTCATCGGACATAAGCAGGGGCAAGCGGCTTACTGCACCGACCACCGGTTACGTAAGCCGCTCAAAAAGCGAGGAAGTGAAAGAGATGACTAAAACACAAACACAAATCGAACTACCTGCTTTTATTACCGTCCGCGACCTGGCCGAAGAAATGGGCGTCAGCCCTATTGATGTCGTCAAAGAGTTGATGAGCAATGGCATCATGGCCAACATCAACCAGGAAATCGACTTCGACACCGCCGCTATCGTCGCTGAAGAAATGGGCTTCACCGCCGTCTCTCTGGCCGCCATCGCTGCCGAAGAAGAAGCAGAAGCAGAACTAGAATCGCAGGCCCAATGGCGTAAAATTATAGCAATTGAAGCCGAATCCGATCTGGTTGCCCGGCCACCGATTGTCACCATGTTGGGCCATGTAGACCACGGCAAAACGTCCCTGCTAGACCTCATCCGTGAAACCAATATCCAGGCAGGCGAAGCGGGTGGTATCACTCAGCACATCGGCGCCTATCAAGCCACTCAAAACGGCAAATTAATCACTTTCCTGGACACACCCGGTCATGAGGCATTCACGGCCATGCGTGCTCGCGGCGCACAAGCCACCGACATCGCCATTCTGGTAGTGGCTGCCGACGATGGCATCATGCCGCAAACCAAAGAAGCCGCCGATCATGCCCGCGCCGCCCATGTGCCCATCATCGTGGCCCTCAACAAAATAGACCTGCCCAACGCCAATCCGCCCCGCGCCATGCAGCAGTTAGCCGAAATCGGCCTCGTTCCCGATGAATGGGATGGCGACACCATGGTCATCCAGGTTTCCGCCAAAGAAAAACTAGGCATCGATGATTTGCTGGAAGGCATCTTACTCATTGCCGAAGATATTGCCCCCCGCGCCAACCCCCACGCCTCCCCCACTGGCACTGTGTTAGAAGCCAGCGTGGAACGTGGCAAAGGGGTGACGGCCACCCTGTTGGTGCAAAACGGAACCTTGAAACAAGGGGATACATTGCTGGTGGGTGACAATTACGGCCGTATCAAGGCCATGTATGATTTCCGGGGCCAAAAAGTGAAAGAGGCCGCCCCGTCTACGCCAGTCTCCGTCTCCGGTCTGAATGATATTCCGGCAGCCGGGGATCAATTCCAGGTAGTAAAAAGCGAAAAAGAAGCGCGTAAAATGATCAGCGACCTGGAGTTGGAGAACCGGCAAGGTCCCACCGCCGGCACCGCCATGAGCCTGGAAGATTTCTTCACCCGCTTACAAGAGGGCGAAGCCAAAACGCTCAACCTGGTGGTAAAAGCAGATGTGCAAGGATCGCTGGAACCTATTGTTAAAAGTCTGGAAAAGATGGGTGATGATGAGGTCTCTTTGGAAATATTGCTGGCGGCCACCGGTAATATCACCGAGAGTGATGTGATGCTGGCCTCTGCTTCCGACGCCGTTATCTTAGGCTTTAATGTGTCCGCCGACCCCATTGCCCAGGCTGCCGCCGCCAGTGAAGGCGTGGAAATTAACCATTATTCCATCATTTACAAGCTGTTTGAAGATGTGGAAAAAGCCTTGAAAGGCATGTTAGATCCGGTATACGAAGAAGTGCTCATCGGCCGGGCTGAGGTGCGCCAGGTCTTTAAGATTCGTAATGTGGGCAACATTGCCGGTAGCTTCCTGCGTACCGGTGTCGCCCGCCGCAATGCCAACGCCCGCCTCATCCGCGACGGCCGTTTACTCTATTCCGGCCCCGTCAACAGCCTCAAACATTTGGCAGAAAACGTGCGTGAAGTCAAAACCGGCTTTGAATTCGGCGTCTCCATCGAAGGCTGCTCCGATTACCGACCGGGCGATTTCATTGAATTCTTTACCACACAGCGAGTTGAGGTATAAGCCATGAGCAAAATACGGCAGCAGCGCACTGCTGAGCAAATAAAAGTGATCCTCAGTGAACTGATTCTGCGAGAGATGAACGATCCCCGGCTGCAAGGCGTCACCGTCACCAACGCCACCATCGATAGAGAACTGCAATACGCCGATATTTACGTTCACTCCCTGGGAGACGATTCCCGCGAAAAAGAGATCATGAAATCTTTGGAAAAAGCCTCTGGCTTCTTCCGCTATGAACTGGCGCAGCGCATGTCTTTACGCACCACCCCTCAACTTCATTTCCATTGGGATGCGTCCCTGGCTCACGCAGATGAAGTAGACCGCATTCTCAGCCAACTAACCATTCCACCCCTTGAAGAGGAAGAGGAATAAAAAAAGGAACGTTTTTTGATCACAACAGAATTTCAACACGCCATGGCACAAGCCAGCCACATTATGGTGATAACCCATGTTGGACCTGATGGCGATGCCTTAGGCTCTCTCACCGCCACCGGTCAGGTTTTACAAGCAGCGGGCAAAACCGTGACATTGGTGGTAGACAGTGCTATCCCCCCCCGCTTTTCATTTTTACCGCTTATCGACACGGTGCGTGATAGAGTAGAGGCCAATGCTGTCTTTGATTTGCTCATCGCTGTGGATTGTGGTGATGAACTGCGTATGGGCAAACCATTCGCCAATTTGGCCCACAAACCAACCATCATCAATATCGACCATCATGTCACCAACTCCCTGTTTGGTGACATCAACTGGGTGGACGCCAAAGCCACTTCAACTGCGGAAATGTTGTATGTGCTTTTCACCGAGATGCAGATTACCATGACGGCCGACATTGCCACCAGTCTGCTCACCGGGCTGGTAACGGATACGCTGGGGTTCCGCACTCCCAATGTGACGGCGCAAACTTTGAAAATCGCCGGCGAGTTAGTGGCAGCGGGCGCTGATTTGCCTCTGATCACCTTGCAAACCTTAAACTTGCAGCCTCTCTCTACCGCCCGCCTCTGGCAAGTCGGTTTGAACGAGATGAAGCTGGAAGAGGGCTTGATGTGGACCACTATCAGCCGGGAAGAACGGGCCAGAGCCGGCCACCGCGGAGACAGCAGCGGCGGTCTGGTGAATTTCTTGGCGGATGTAGATAGAGCGGCCATCGGCATGGTGTTGCTGGAAATGGATGATGGCTCTGTGCGCGTCGGGTTCCGCTGCCGGCCGCCCTTTGATGTGTCTGAATTGGCGATGCGTTTAGGCGGCGGGGGGCATCCGCAAGCCGCTGGCTGCACGTTGGAAGGGCCGTTAGCCAAAGCCGAAGCGATGGTGGTGGAGCAGTGTAAAACGCTCATTTTGGAACAGACGCCGCCTGGTTCTAACGGCCGTTATCAATAACAGTTACCTCTAACAACCCGGTAAATCAGCTCATAAACAGTTTCCTACATGGCCGGTCTCCTCAATATAGATAAGCCGCATGGGCTTACTTCTCATGATGTCATCGCTCGTTTACGCCGCATGTGCCAGACCCGGCGCATCGGCCACGCCGGCACATTGGATCCGCTGGCAACCGGGGTACTGCCCATCTGTGTAGGCCACGCCACCCGTCTTTCTGAATACCTGATGGGGCAGCCTAAAACGTATGAAACAACGGTGCGCCTGGGACAAACTACCGAGACGTATGATGCTGAGGGGGAGATTGTGGCCGAACGGCCGTTTGCCCATCTCACCACTCAGGCCATCGAACAAACACTCACCCACTTTCGCGGCGACCTTGAACAGATCCCACCCCTGTATTCCGCCATCAAAATAGACGGGCAGCCGATGTACAAGCTGGCGCGACAGGGCAAAACAGTGGCCCGCCAGCCGCGCCCCGTCACCATTTACGCCCTGGAAATGTTGGCCTGGTCGCCGCCTGATTTGCAGCTGCGGGTAGTATGCAGCAGCGGCACATACATCCGCAGCCTGGGGCATGACATTGGCGAACAGTTGAGCTGTGGTGGACATCTAACGGCGCTGCGACGAACGGCCGTTGGCTCATTTAAGATTGCAGACGCCATTGCCCTGGAGGATTTAACGACGGAGAATTGGCGCTCCTATCTGCTGCCAGCCGACCTGGCTGTCGCCCATCTGCCTCGAGTAGACGCCGACGCCGACGCCACCGCCGCCCTGCTGCAAGGTCAACGCATCCCCCGCCAACCGGATGAGGCGCCAGCAGACCTGGTCCGCGTGTATAATCCGGCCGGCGATTTTTTTGGCCTGCTGACGCCGCAAGCAGAAAGTTGGCAGCCGAAGAAAATATTCCCTCCCGAATTTGATAAAATCGGGTAAACTGCTGAAGATTTTGGAAGGATGGCTTTACGATTTATGATGCAAACGCCCACTCAGGTCAACTCGCTCCCAGACATTCCCGACCAGCAGCCAACTTACCTGGCGATTGGTTCCTTCGATGGCGTCCATCTCGGGCATCAGGCAGTGTTGCGCATGATGGCGGAGGCGGCGCAAGAAGATGGGGTGAGAACGGCCGTTCTCACCTTTTTCCCTCATCCCCAGCGCGTTTTACACTCCCTGGAAGGCCCCTATTACCTCACCACCCTCTCTGACCGGGTACGCCTGCTGGGGGAACAGGGCATCGATCTGGTGATCATCCACCCCTTTAACGAGGTAGTGCGCCATACCCGCGCCGCCGATTTTGTAGACCAGTTGATCCGCTATGCCGGACTACGCCAGCTATGGGGCGGCGACTTTGCTTTAGGGTATAAGCGGGAAGGAGATGTGCCTTTTTTACGTCAATTGGGCGCGGAGCGCGGCTTTTCGGTGCAGGTGATCAACACCATGGTGGAAGTGGATGACGACTGGGTGAGCAGCAGCCGCATTCGCCGCCGCCTGACAGAAGGCCAGATTGAAGAAGTGAACGCTTGCCTGGGACGGCCGTTTCAGGTGAGTGGCGAGGTGGTGTTGGGCGACCGACGAGGGCACACCATCGGCTTTCCCACGGCGAACCTGGAGGTGTGGGATGAACTGCTGCTGCCGGCCAACGGCGTCTATGCCACGTATGCCTGGGTGGGCCAGCGCCGTTACCTGGCAGCGACTAATGTAGGCATCCGACCGACGGTTAACGGCCGTTCTGTCACCGTGGAAGCGTATCTGTTAGATTTTGAGGGAGATTTATACGGGCAAAATCTGCGCCTGGAATTCCTCCACTTCGTTCGCCCGGAGCAAAAGTTCGCCGGGATCGACGCCTTAAAAGCACAAATTCAACGGGATGTGGTTACGGTTCGGCAGCGCTTGGCAGCGTAAAGTAAAGCGTGAACAAGCGGCGGCAGGGTAAATGCGGCGGCAGACGGCAGGGCATAAATGCCCCGCCTAAAAAACAACGCCGGGTGAACCCGGCTTCACCTTCGCTCGACTACTCAACTACTCGACTACTCGACTATCCGACTATCCGACTACTCGACTATCCGACTATCCGACTACCCGACTACCCAACTACCCAAAATACGGCGCAGACCAGGCCGGGGATTTATGTACATGGACGATCTGCCAGCCCGCTTCCCCTTTGACTAAGACGCGACTTTCATTGTGCTGCCGGTGGACGATGCCGGTTTCGCTGCTGAGGGTAAGCATGAAGGTGTAGGAGACAACGGCCGTTTCCCCGTAAATTTGTATACGCGGCTCCCATAAATCATACCGGAAATCCCCATCCGTACCGGCCCAGCCCTGTTCAATCATGAACAGGTGAAAATCAAGGCCATCCTGGCGATGGGGCGTGATGAACCATTCGTAAAGCGAAAGTTCTTCACTGGTGGTGGCGCGGTAGGCAGCCACATCTTTGGCAAAAACACTTTGCAAATGTCGATGCAAAACATCCCAAATTTCCTGCTCCTGATTAGACATACACACTCCTTCGTACCCAGGTTTTCGTTCATGAAAAGCAAGGTCATCGTTGATCAAGATACTGCAAGGCATACTGCACTCGTTCATCGACTGTTTTGGCTTCACGGGGGATGTGTTGCAAGGCGGATTGGGCTTCGACGATGCTGAACCCCAACCCGGTGAGGAAGTCGATGACATCGGCGTCTATATCTGTCACCAGGGGCACGGCCGTTCCCGCCGCAGAGAGGTCTAGCTTATCACGCAGTTGAAACATCATACGCTCGGCTGTCTTTTTGCCAATACCGGGCACACGCTGCAAAACGGCCGTTTCTTCCCGCATAATGGCGCTCTTAAGCAGTTCCGGGCTAAGCGTAGACAGGATAGCCAGCGCCACCTTTGGCCCCACGCCGTTTACCGTCAGCAGCACTTCAAACAATTGCAAATCCTCGGCCGTTTCAAAGCCATACAACGACAAATCCTGCTCTCGCACAATTAAATGCGTATGCAGAAAAATGGCGCGACCCACGCCGCCTACATCTTCCAGCACCGTTCGCGGCACAAATAGACGCACCCCCACGCCGCCCACCTTCACCACGAGGTTGTCTTTCCCAATAAACTGAATGGTTCCGCTTATGCTGGCTATCATAGGAGTTAGAGATAGAGATTAAAAGGTGTGCGATTCTGCTCGTTAATCGCAAATCGTTACTTTTCAATCGTTAATCATATAAGGACTCAAAACGGCGATACTGGGCATGGGTAATGGCTACCGCCAGGCCGTCGGCGGCGTCATCAGGGCGGGGCGTTTCTTCCAGGTTGAGCAAATTGCGCACCATCATTTGCACCTGGGCTTTGTCTGCTTTGCCATAACCGGTGACGGCGTCTTTGATCTTGGGCGGCGAATATTCACTTACCGGGATACCGGCATTGGTCAGGGTCAGAATCAACACCCCTCTTGCCTGACCTACCGTGATGGCGGTGGTGACATTGCGCCCAAAGAACACCTCTTCAATAGCGCTGAATTCCGGCCGAAAATCCCGGATTAACGCTTTTAATTCTTGCTGGATGGATTGCAGACGTTGGGGCATAGGCGTTTTGGCTGAGGTGATGATGACGCCATAAGAAACGGCCGTTAAACGGCCGTCTTCTTCCACATCAATAATGCCATAGCCCGTGGTGGCTGTGCCGGGGTCTAAACCAAGAATTCTCATCAGAACGATGAACGACGAATGCTAAATGATGAATCAGCGCTCATCATTCAGCCCGCTACTCTGCTTCCATCTGCGCAATGGCTTCGTCACTGATTTCCAGCGTCGAATACACATTTTGCACGTCATCCAGGTCTTCAATCTTCTCAATGAAACCCATCACCTGCATCGTATCGGCCGTATCCAACTCCACTGGAGCATTCGGATCATAAATCACGTTGGCTTCATCCACCTGAAAACCGGCCTGGCGCACGGCGTCCCGCACCGTGGCAAAGGCCTCTATCTCTACAAAAATTTCGGCCGTTTCGTGAAACTGCACATCCTCAGCGCCAGCCTCGGCCGCCGTCATAAATAATTCATCTTCATCAATGTCGCCGCTGACGGCAATATACCCCTTGCGCGTAAACTGCCAGGCCACCGAACCAGAGTCCGCCATGTTGCCGCCATTCTTATTGACGATGTGGCGCACATCGGCAATGGCCCGGTTCTTGTTGTCCGTCACCACTTCAATGAGGATGCCGATCCCGTTGGGACCAATCACCTCATACAGCATCTCAAACAGTTCGCCGCCATCCAACTCGCCCGTGCCCCGTTTAATAGCGCGTTCGATATTGTCTTTGGGCATATTGGCCGCTTTGGCCTTATCAACGGCCAGGCCCAGGGCGTTATTCGTATACGGATCGCCGCCCCCTTCCCGAGCCGCAATGGTAATTTCTTTTGCCAAACGGGTGAAAATTTTACCGCGTTTTTTATCAACGGCCGCTTTCTTATGTTTAATCGTCGACCATTTTGAATGTCCAGACATATTTGCTCTCCAAATGAAGAATCCAGGTAAACCGCAGAAAGTTTTGGGACGAGCGCAACGCCAAAATCTGCGGTTTCCGCGAAGGAATCGGCAAGGTTTATCCGCCGATTTTCTTGTTTTTTTTGTACAAGAATTTGGTTGGTAAATTACTAATCGAGGCTGGATTATAACACAGTATAAAATGGAAGCTGAAAAGATTATTGCTATTTTGCTATCGGCCCCTCACCGGGAAACATCACGGGCAGCAGCTCAGGGGCATACCGCTTTGTCATATCGCTGCTGATGGCATACTGCTGGCAAATTTCCTGGTAAAGACGGCCGCTGTCCCGCAGGGTACGTTCTTGCGTCTCGGGATTCATCTCAATCAAGCCAAAGCGCTGCGTCCAGCCCCGAGCCCATTCAAAATTATCTATCAAACTCCAATGATAGTAACCCATCACCGGAAAACAAAAGTTGATCGCCCGCCACACTTCACGCAAATGCGTCAGCAAAAAAGCAGGGCGCAGTTTGTCAGCCTGATCTGGCAGGCCGTTTTCAGTAATATAGATGGGCTTTTGATAGCGGGTGACGCGCTTAATCATCTGGTACAGCCCGGCCGGATAAACTTCACCGTATCCGCCATCACTGACCACCGCCTCATCGCCCCAATCTGGCAAGATGATATTTCTGCCGGGGGGAAACTTAACATAATAGCGAGTGTAATAATTGATGCCCACAAAGTCAAACGAGCCTGCTAAATATTTGATACGGCCGCCGCCAAACGGCCGTTTCACCCGCCCCGTCTGCAAACTATCCCACCAGGTCATATTAAACAACCTGTCCACCTGAGCGGCCGTCCACTTTGCCAGCACCCCCCGGCCCGGCGCCGCCTCAAACAAAGGCATATTCTTGGCCACGCCCACCTGCGCCAGCGGATACGCTTCCTTAATCGTGTGGTAAGCCGCCGCATGGCAGGCCAACAAACGCCGCACCACCGCCAACGCCGGCCACCAGCCACGCTCTTGCGGCGGCGGCCCCTCCTGCACCAGATAGCGGATATAGACGTAAACCATCGGCTCATTGAGCGTCACCCACTTTGGAATCAAATCCCCCAACGTCGCTGCCACTTTAGCGGTATAACGTTGAAAGTAATCCACCACAATATCAGAGCCAAAATCCCCCTTCTCCACCAACCACAACGGGTTACAAAAATGATGCAGCGCCACCATCGGCTCAATGCCTCGCTCATGCATCCCCAGCAAAATTTGCCGGTAGCGTTCTAACGCCTCCTCATCAAACACACTGGGCTCTGGTTCCACCCGGCTCCATTCAATAGAAATGCGATGCGCGTTAAGGCCCATCTCCGCCGCCCGATCCAGATCCGCCTCTGCATCTTCCCACCAATTACAGGCCAGACCAGATCGCTGATCATGCAACACATGTCCGCCTTCCTGTTCCCAGGCCCACCAATCATTATTCGTATTATTCCCCTCAACTTGATGGGACGATGTTGCCGTGCCCCATAAAAAATCTGGGGGGAAAATCATCTTTGCGTTGACTGCCATCCAATCCTCTCCATAACCTGCCAGGATGTGTTTCAAATGAGATGAAACATACCCTCTGCCTAATAGAAGCAGCCACATTATATCAAACTCCAGGTCACAGCCGACTACCCGACTACCCGACTACCCGACTACCCAACTACCC
>CAZXVH010000003.1:79596-102814 GCA_964643965.1 uncultured Ardenticatenaceae bacterium | reverse complement strand
ACAGTGGACAGTGAACAGTGGCCAGTGGACAGTGAACAGTGGACAGTGGACAGTGAACAGTGGACAGTGGACAGTGAACAGTCACCAATCGTCAATCGTCAATCAAAAATCGTCAATCTGACGGGTTATAACACCGACTGGTCTGGTTTTTTGGCTGATTTGGCGGCGCTGGATGTGGGGATAAACGGCCGTTCCTGTCTCGTTCTTGGGGCGGGCGGGTCGGCGCGGGCGGTGGCGTATGGGCTGGCGCAGGCGGGGGGGCAGGTGCAGGTGTTAGCGCGACGGGTGGAGCAGGCGCAGCAGTTGGTGGCGGAGATTGCGCCGCATGTAGCCCCATCACATGGGGGCGGAACTGGTTGGTTATTGGCTGGTGATATTGGGGAGATGGAAACGGCCGTTACTGCCGCAGTTGCCCCCCTGATCATCAACACCACCCCGCTGGGCATGTCGCCAAATGTAGACAGCTCTGTTTGGCCTGATGCGTTAGCTTTTCCTGAAGGTTCATTTGCCTACGACCTCGTCTACAATCCCGCCACAACACGTTTTATGCAGCAAGCACAAGCCTCCGGTTGCCAGGCGGCCAATGGCTTGGGAATGCTCCTCCACCAGGGCGCTCAAGCCTTCACCCGCTTCACCGGGCAAGAACCGAATTTAGAGGTGATGAAAGAAGCGCTGCTAAATATCTAGCGTTCGTTCATTTGCTCACGGCTAAATTGACCGCCAGCCTGAATAGGCTTAAGCTGTGGCATTAGCGCAAAGATGCACTTCTCTCCCCTTTAATTTACAATTTCCCCTTATCTTACCACCCAACTACTTGACTAGTAGATTATTAGACTACCAGACTAAAAAGCGAGGCGCCATGACTCCAAATTTAATTATCCATAACGCAAAGATTTATACGGTTGACCCCCAATTGCCCTGGGCGGAGGCGGTGGCTGTGCACAACGGCCGTTTCCTCTCCATCGGCACGAATGATGAGAACCCCTCTCTTCTTAATTGACTTCCTGCTTTCACACCACAAAAGGATTAATAATCGTTAGTCCCTGAATTATTCGTCCATCCTGCATATCTTCACTGAGTAAAATCGAACATCCAGACTCAATCGCCGCCGTCACCACCAGCGTATCATAAAACGAATAACCGGTTTCTGCTTTGACAAGCAACGCTCGTTCATAAAAAGAGCCAGAAGGGTATTGTTGGCACAAGGGAATTAGCACCGTTCTTAAATAGATTTGGGCATCAGACACTGTCATGGGATGCTTAAATTTGTGCAAGGCTACATTGAGAAATTCTTGTACAATCTGTGTGCTAATAATTCCCTGTCTCGTTGACAAGGCATCACGCACCAACTGCTGCGCAATCTGGCGTTTTTCTGGTGCAGTCTCATCAAAAGTGTAAACAAGGACATTTGTATCAAGAAAAAACAAGCCAGGAAATTCAGCGACGTTCATTCATTTCCTCGCGGCTGAACTGCCCTCCCGCCTGAATATGTTCAAACTGTGCCATGAGTGTATCATACCGTTCAGGCGCTTCTGCTTGAGCTACATAACGCGCCAACCATTCACGAAAAAGCTGATTGAGCGTTGTTTTTTCGGTGGCCGCTTGCCATCTTGCTTGTTGAATTAAAGCATCATCTGCGGATAAAGTTATATTTTTCTTCATGGGAATATTGTACACGAAAATAGTGCAAACTCAAAAATACATGTATCTATTTCCAGGGCGTGAATAAGTTCAGATGCAGCTAAAATTTTATAGGCCATGTCAATCATCTTTTGGGTTCTGTGCGGATGTTGAGTCGTTGTATTTCTGCCTCTAGTTTTTCTTTTTGTTGTTTGTTAGCCACGCGACAAATCACTGCGATCATCATAACTCAAATAATCGTAGGCATTTTCTAGCAGCTTAAACCAAACATCTGAATGCTGCTCGCTTAAATATTGGAATATTCGTTCTTTATCCATTAGGTTTTTTCCGTTGTTTGTTGTGAAATCATCTCTTTTTTGTGATGACAACGAATTTCAGTAAGGAGCGAATTCGTTATTTACTAAAATTCGTTGTCATCCTTGAACCATGCCCGTAACTTATTAAGTTTACCCAATATCAATGAAAATTGTAGATAGTGGTCGGATTAACAATCCGACCGACAAAGGAGCGCAGCATGAACCCTGATTTAATCATCCACAATGCAAAAATTTATACCGTTGACCCACAATTGCCCTGGGCGGAAGCGGTGGCCGTCCACAACGGCCGTTTCCTTTCCGTCGGCTCCAATCAAGAGATCCTCACCCTGGCTGGTTCCGAGACCACGGTAATTGACGCCAACGGCCGTTTACTGCTGCCCGGTCTCATAGATTCCCACGTTCACTTTTTGGATACGGCCGAGCGCAACCAGCAGCTCAGCCTGTTTAGACAGGCCGATTTTGGGGAAGCGTTACGCCAGGTGGAAACGGCCGTTGCTCAAAAAGCGCCCGGTGAATGGCTGCTGGGCTGGGGCTGGGATGAAATCAAATGGGATACCCTGCCCACCGCCGCCCACCTGGACGCCATCGCCCCACACACGCCCATCGCCCTGGCTCGCCTGGACATGCACACCTACTGGGTGAATCAGGCGGCTTTGGATGCGGCCGGAATCACTGCCCACACTCCAGACCCCGCCGACAGCAAAATTGAACGAGATGAAAACGGCCGTCCTACCGGCATCTTGCGCGAATGGAACGCTTTACAGCTGCTCCTGCCCCACATCCCCCAACCTGATGGGGCGACGCGCCAGGCGTGGCTGCGTCAGACCATCGCCGCCGCCCATCGCTTTGGCCTCACCGGCGTCCATGACCAACGGCTGGAAAAAGAGGGGCAGCAAAGCTTCCGCTTGTGGCAGGCGCTCCAGCGCGACGGCGATCTGACGCTGCGCATTCATATGAATGTCGCCGCTGACTTTTTGGCGGAAGCAGCGACGTTGGGTCTGCAATCCGGCTTTGGCAATGATCACTTGTGGATCGGCCATCTCAAAATCTTTGCCGATGGCACGATGGGGTCGCGCACTGCTTCGATGTTGACGCCTTTTGTCGGGGAGTCAGACAATCGTGGCCTCATTGTCACCCCGGCAGATGAGCTATGGCAGATTGCTACCGACGCCGCCGACGCCGGTTTTGCTCTCTCCGTCCATGCCATTGGCGACCGGGCGGTGCGGGAAGTGTTGGATGTACTGATTGAGCGAGAAACGGCTGACGCAGGCAAACGACTGCCCATGCCCCACCGCATCGAACATGTGCAGCTTATCCATCCTGACGACCTGGCGCGGGTGGACCACAGTCACATCATGGGCGCGGTGCAGCCGGTTCACTTGCAAACGGATTGGCAAACGGCCGACCGGGTGTGGGGCAGCCGGGCGCGATATGCTTACGCCTTTCGTTCGCTGCTGGACAGGGGCATGAAACTGGCGTTTGGCTCTGATGCGCCGGTAGCCACCATGAATCCGTTTGTGGGCATGAGAACGGCCGTTACCCGTCAAGATGAAGGGCGGCAGCCTGCTGGTGGGTGGCATCCAGCAGAACGGCTGACGCTGCCGGAAGCGATCTATGGCTATACCATGGGGCCGGCGCTGATGTCGGGCAAGGAGGCGGTGCAAGGCTCCATCTCCCCTGGCAAATGGGCCGATATGGTGTTGCTGGCGGATGATTTGTTTACGATGGCGGCGGAAGATATGGGAGAAACGGCCGTTGACATGACCCTTGTCGGTGGGGAGATTGTTTACCAAAAAGAAAAGACCTGACCGGTCTTCAAATGCAGAAGTTCAACTTTTCTAGAAAAGTTGAACTTCTGCATCTTAATAGATAGTGTGGCTTGTCAAGCCGCTTTTGTGCAGTTAACTGTTGATGTTTACATTAATCTGCTTCGGCTTGACGGCTTCGGCTTTGGGAACGTTGAGCTGCAATACGCCATTGGTGTAGGTGGCAGTAACCTCGTCGCCATTCACATCCATGGGGAAGCGCAGGCTGCGGCTAAAGCTGCCGGTGCGCCGTTCGCGGATATGCACCTGCTCATTCTCGGTGACGGCTTCTTCTTGCACTTCTGCTTTGATGGTGAGGACATTGTCTTCTAAAACGACATCCAGTTTTTCGGCGTCAACACCAGGGATGGAAGCTTTTACCAGGTAGCCATCTTCATTTTCGACCACATCTAAGGGTAAGTTCCAATCGCGTACCATTTCCCCGCGAGGCGCTTCAAAAAAGCGATCAAAATCTTCTAAAAGGGTGCGTGTTGGGTTCCAACGTACTAAAGTTTTCATTTCTTATACCTCCAATATTTTTCTGAATTTTCCCATTCCTTAATGGTCACTACCGCGGTAAGCGGTTAGATGTAAACCTCCGGAATGGATATGATTGGTTTGAAAATTGTGAGCGTTGACTGCTCGTTACTGTTAGCATTATCGGACATGCGTGTAAGAAAAACGTAAATCTTACGTTAGCGTTATATAGGATTAGTTCCCGGTTAATTTTTTGCTGATATTTGGGGAGAGTACCAAAGTCATAAACCAGACGTACTACTGACAGGGGGACGGGAATCTTTTACAATTTCCGTATTCATTTTTTCATCCACCCTTTATTGTTGTTTTTTGTGCAACTGGTTCATCTGTTGTGGCCTCAGGAGAGGAAATTGAGGAGGAATTTATGAGTACCATCTTGGTTTTCAGCGCAGCCGTCATCGTTGCCACCCTGTTTACGGCCGCCTTTTGTATGCTTTCCACCCAAATGAGCGAACAACACACCCCGGTGGTTATTCCCATACAAACATCGCAGCCAACAACCCCTCAGGCCACAGCCTCCCTCCCAGATGTGACAGTCTAAATCTGAACCAGCCACACGAAAACGGCCGTTCCGGGCTTCATAGCTCTGAAACGGCCGTTTTTTTTTGCGCTGTAAAAATCAAGGCAGGGGGATGGTAAGGGCGTCGCCGTTGTTTGTGGGCAGGCGTTGGCCGGTAGTGGGATCGTAGAGGCCCAGGCGCAGGCTGACCGCGCCGTCAGGAAATGTCAGGTGGTGGCGGTCGGTCAGGATTTCGCCGGGCAGCCAGCCGGTGGTGGGGCGGCTCCAATTGGCCGGTTCGCCATCAGATTGGCTGAGGATTTCGCCCTCTGGTCCCAGCAGATGCACAAAAACGTGGTAGCTAACGGCCGTTTCCCCTTCGCTTTGCCAGACAAGCGTGAGTTCTGAGTTGTCAGGATTGAGGCTGAGACCGACCAGGGTGGCTATTTCGCCAACGGTTTCGCCAACGGCCGTTTCCACCTCAATTGGCTCAAAATTCCGGGGCGGCGCACTCACTTGCACCGCCCCCACCGCCACACGCTGATCCCCCCACAAAATTTGCCAGGTGTGGCGGCCGTCGGGCGTAGCGGCGGGTAAGCGCAACACGCTTTCACTGCGCAGGCGATCTCCAGCTTGCCATTGTTCGGGCGGATACAGCGGCGCAATCGTCACTTCTTGGCTGACGACTACTTCGCCAGCGGCGGAAACAAGTTGCAGGGTGAAGGCGTTTTGAGCTGCGGGAGCAAGCGCCTGCCATAAGGCTGTCACCCGCACCGGAGCACCCGGCGCCGCTTCCGTCCGATCCAGCCGTGTGCCCAGGAGCTTGAGATTCTCAGAAACGGCCGTTGCGTCTTCGGCTACTTCGCCGGTCACTTCGCCGGTCACTTCGACAGGCTCAGTGACCGGCGAAGCGACCATGCCATCTTCTAAGGACTTTTCGCCTGTGGCAGGCTGCTCCACAAGCAAGTCGCCCACCTCATAAGCCGCCACCGTTTGCCCGGTATCGGCGCGGACCAGCCCGACGTGGAAATGGTAAGCGCCGGGTGGTGTGCCGTCGAGCAGGGTGATGAGGAAGGGTTCCAGGCGGTAAGCATTTAGCGGCCAGGGTTCGTCGGCGATGAAGCGCCAGTTGAAGGGGCGGCTGCTGTCGGCCATCCAGTTGAGACCGTTGTCGTCCACCACTTGTACGCCGATGTTGTAAGGGACGCCAATTTCGGTTTGGGCCTGGAAGTAAAGGGTGAGCGGGATGAGGTCATCGGCGGCTACTGGCTTTTGCGGCGCTTCGTAGCTTAACAGGCGTACTTCGCCGGCAAAATCCAGGGGGGTGATGGCTGGCTGACCCACAATGCCCTCAGCCAGCAGGGTGGGCTGGCGCAAAGGGGTGTTGATGAAGGAGAAGAAGAGCCAGATGAGAACGGCCGTTGCCCCCAGAATGATTAACGAACCTGTCCTGAGCTTACCGAAGGATTGGGGATTGGGGATTGCGGATTGGGGATTGGGGATTGGGGATTGCGGATTGGGGATTGCGGATTGTCGATGAGTGATGGCCTGAATGCTCAGCGCGGCGACAATGGCAAAGGCGAATGTGCTTATCGCCCAGCCGAGCCAGCGTGACCAGGTGTTGGTGAAGGAAATTTGTACGTCATGTTGGCCGGCGGGAACGGGGAAGGTGATGAGGCCATGCGGTTGGCTGGCGGTGATGGGCACGGACTGCCCGTCTACTTTTGCCTGCCAACCGGGGAAATTGAACTGGCGATAAACGGCCGTTAACGGCCGTTGTGCCGCTACCTGATACTGTGCATCAAGGGGATTTTCGTTCAGGCGCGTCCAGGTTAGACCGTCAAGCGCTTGCAACCGATCTGGATTTTCGCCAGCACGGAGTTGGTCGTTTTCCGGCAGGTAGGCGGGCAATTGAACGACGGTTTGGGGCAAAAACTCGCCCAGGGTGGTGGTGCCGATGAAATAGGGTGGCAATTCTTCTTGTAACGCTCGCGCCAGGCTGATGGTTTCGGGCATGGTTTGGCGCGGGGGGTAAAGCCAGGGGATGCTGCTGATGAGGATGAGGCTGGTTAACAAAAAAGAAGGGAAGAGATTAGAAACGAGAGCACGCGATTTGGTGGAATCTGTTAGCAAGCGCAGGGAAAGGGCCACCAAAACGGCCGTTGCCACCGAGGTCATGCTCAACAGCCGCCAGGGGTAAAAGGTGAGGCGCAGCAGGGGGAAATAGTCCCAGACCAACCTGGAAGCGGGGGTGATGAGCCAGATAGAGAGCAGGAGAACGGCCGTCCAGGCCACGACTGTTTCACGTTGCCCACGGCTGGTGCGTTGCCAGCACCAGGCCAGCACAACCAGCGCCCATAACAAGCCCACCACCGGAATTGCGCGGATGACGGGTGGGTTGATCAGCGCCGGATCCGCAGGAATGGTGGGGAAACTGAGCATGTCGGACAGCGTCAAGAAATTAGTCTGGTAAGCATAGCCCTGGCTAATGGAACTGTCTGCTCGTGTGAAACCGACCTCGGCAAAGGCGGGCAGCCAGTAAAAGGCCGTCAACCAGACGCCCAGACCAATGCCCAGCGCCGGACCGATAAGCGTTTGCCAGAAACCACGCCCACTGAGCTTGTCGAAGCGCCGTTTAGCAAATATCGCTTTGATCAATAACCAGACGCCAATGGGAATAAGCAGTTGGTAAGCAATGGGATGGGAAAGCAGGGTGATGGCGAAGAGAACGGCCGTTAATACAATCCACTTTGGTGATTGGAGAATAGAGAGGAGAGATTCGCGAACAGTTTTCAACCAGCCACTACCCACTGTAAACTGTAAACTGTAAACTGTAAACTGCCTACTGTCCACTGTAAACAGTTCACTCGACCGCCAAATCGCCAAAATCAACAAAGGCAGCAGCGCCAACGCCTGTGTTTCCGGGGCAGAGCCGCGCACGAGGGCATCATAGAGCAAATAGGGGCTGTAGACGTAAACAACGGCCGCGCCCCACCCGGCCAGTTGAGAGTGAAATATCTCTTTGCCCAAGAGATAACTGCCCAGCGCGGCCAGCAAAAAGTGCAAATAAACCATCACCCGATAAGTTGTGAGCAAGGGCAGCCCAATTTGGTAAAGTAATTGAGTTGACGCATGAAACAGCGAGGGGAAAAAGTTGAAAACGGGATAACCGTAGCCATAGACCAGCTCTGCCGACCAGCGCGGCCACAAGCCAGAATAACTGGCCGCCTCACCCCAAAACAACGTGCGCATGAGATGTGGCGACAGGTCGTTGGTGCGGGGGATGCCGGGCAGAAAGTAGGGCGAAGCGGCCGGAATGACCAGCATTGCCAGAGCCAGCAGGGTGAGGAGTTTACTTTTCATCGTGTGGGATTGTAGCGCAGCCTCTTGAAACGATCATGTGGTGCAGAGAGGAGAGGCGTAGGTGTGGCCGGGTTATGGGGAAATGGTGATTTGCCCTAATTGATGACGTTGTTCAGGCAATGGTTTGTCGCTGGTAAGCAGGGACAACCTTTCAAAGGAGGGCCAAATATACCAGCCGAGAGCCAGAGTGTAGGCGCCTGGGGCTAAATCAGGAGGGAGGAAGAGAACGGCCGTTTCCTTCACAATTTCCCCTTCATGCCACTGGCTGGTGGGCAAACAAGGCTGCTGATCCAACTGCGCCACCGGCGGCTCGTTTTCTGCGCCTGCCCGATAGAGGTGAATGAAATAGGTATAGTCGGCAGCAGGTTGCCCGATAGCTTGCCATGTGAGAGGAATGGTAATAACGCTCTCTGAGACCTCAATCTCAGGCTGTCCTAAAAGTTGGATGGCATCGTCGAATTGAGCCAGAGGCAACTGTTCACTGTTCACTGCTGACTGTACACTGAAAACTGAAAACAGCGTTTCGCCAGTTAGGGGGCTAATGATGGGCGTTTCCGTTTGGCCTGCGGGATAGATGTCTTGCAAAGCTGACAGGGTGTCGGGGGCGGCAGAGGGTTGGATGAGATAGGTTAACGGCCGTTTCCCCCCAGCCTGCATCACGAAACAATTCGCCGGAAAAGAACGCACCTTAGAGCCGCCCAACACCAAATCAAACGTGGGGTGCGCCTCATCCACTAAATCAGGCGCCAGGTAAACCGTATCTGTCGCCAGGCGTTCTTTTGCCAGGGTGGCCGCTTGCCAATCTGCGACCTGAAACTGGTCAAACAAGGCAGGTTCGTTTGCCCAACGCCCAAAATAATCATAAATAGTTGCGCCCAGCGAAAGCAAAAGCAAGAGGCTCAATGCGCCATAACTCGCCAGGCGCCACTGTTTGTGCTGCATATGCTCAGGTATGGCGAAACTCAAGGCCGCAATCGCCGCCAGCGCCGGAATCGCGCCAAAGATGCGCGTATAAGTGGGAGCGCCATCGGTGAGAATGACGGGTAGCAGCATGACGCTTGTCCAACTGATGAGGAGGATAGCAAAGGGTTCCTTCGACAAGCTCAGGGCAGGCTTCCTCCACCGCCAAATCAACATGCCCGCCCCCAGCCAAAACAAAATCGAAAGGAAGGGATCAAACACAGGTCGCCCCGGCAAATTATGCCGCGCAAGCAGATCACCAAAACCGGGCAAAGACAGACCGCCTACCGTGCGCCAGGCATTGTGCAGCAGCGTCAACGGCGCCGAGCCAGCCCCAGGCCCCAGGGTGTTATAAGTGGTAATGCCTGCTCGTGCCGTGAATTGCCCCCAATTGCGCAAAAAATAGCTACCCAACGGCACAAAGAGTAAGATTGCCGCCAAAGTCAGCCACACAAAGTTCAACAAATGATAGCGCAGCCCCTTTTCGCGGCGGTGGGACAAAACCACCCCCCAATACGCCAGTGAAACGGCAAAAGGCAAAAAGCGCGCCGTGTCAAAACTGTAAAGCGACAACCCCAATATCGCGCCAGTTAGCCCATACCATCGTGCCGTCCCTTTTCGCAACGACACTGCCAGACACCAAAATACCAGCAAACTAGCCGGCGCCACCAAACTCGACTCAAAGCCCATGCGCGTAAAAAGCAAATAGGGAAAGGTGATGGTAAGAATGAAGGCGCCAATGAGGGCAAAGATGGACGAATGATGCTGGACAAATGACGCTTGAGGGGCATCGCTAATCACTAAACCAAAAACCGCCCGGTAGCTAAAAAACGACAATAGCATCGTCAATGCGCCGACCACGGCCAAGGCGTAGCGAATGGTGAGCGGATGGCCGCTGGTGAAGAGGTTGGCGAAGCGAGTTAGGTAGACGATGGCGGGGTGCATGCCGCCGAAGCTGGCGGCAAAGTAGGGCGGAAAAACGGCTTGGGCGGCGGTGTCCCGTGCCGCCACCGCACTCCACGCCTCATCAAACCACATACCAGGAGGGAGGTCGTTGAGTCGATAGAAACGCAAAAACGCTGCTATGGATACAACAAAAATTAGACCAATGACCAATGACCACCGACCAAAAGATTTTCTTTGCGCCTCTGCGCCTCCGCGTTGATTATTTAAACTCATGGTAGCGTTAAGTCTGGAATGGTAACGGCCGTTTCTCCCCCATCTCCCGCCACCCGCACACCCGTCTCCGGATTATACAGACCAATATTGAGCTGATAGCTGCCAGTCGGCACATTTTCCAGCGACAAATTATGCGTGTCTAAGATGATTTCGTTGGGGAGCCAGCCCGTCGTGGGGCGCGTCCAGGCCGCTGGTTCCCCATCTGACTGCGCCACAATTTGTCCGTTTTCATCAATGAGATGCACAAAGACGTGGTAGCTAACGGCCGTTTCCGCATCAGCCTGCCACACCAGCGTCGTTTGCAACCTGTCTGGTTCGACGGTGAGATTGACGCCGAGCAAGGTAGCCAGTTCGCCCAGTTGAACGGCCGTTTCCACAGCAACTGCTGGCGGCGTAAATAGACGTTCAGGGGCTGAGATGACAAGTTTGCCCAGAACAACTTCTTTCTCACAATCATCAGCCACACACCATTGCAATGTCCACACATAATCGCCGCTTTCCAAGGCCAGCGGCAAACGGAAGGCGTGTTGACCCAGCCAGGCATCACCAGCCCACCATTGGTTGGTGGGGAAATCAGCGCGAACAGGCGGCAAGTCTTGGACAAAGACTGTCTCGTCTTGCTCGTTGAGCAGCGATAATTTCACGTCAGCATCGTCAAGCGGCGCCTCGTTAACCTGCCAATACAACGACAGCAAAAACGGGTCGCCCGGCGCGGCCGCTTCACGGTCTAAGCTGACGCCAGACAAGGTGACCCCATTCCAGATTTGCTGGAGTGGATATTGGGGTCTCAAAACCGCGCTCACTGAGCCTGTCGAAGTGGAGCCTGTCGAAGTGGAGCCTGTCGAAGTGGCCGCTTCTCGGGGGCGCGTGACCTGCACCGTGCCTAAGTCGAGTGCGGTTTCTCCGGTGGTGAGCGGCACAGGCATTACTGTTTCTTCGTCAAACAGAAGCAGCTGGATGGTGTACAGGCCAGGTGGTGTGCCGGGGATGGGTTCGATGAGTAGTTGTGAATCAGCATATTGTTCGGCCGTCCAGTTGTTTGTAGGGGTGGGGTTGCGGAACCAACGGGGGGAAACGGCCGTTTTCGGCGACCACAACAAGCCATCCGGACCAATCAAGCGCACCGTCTCGCGGAACTCCCCCGCAATCGGTTCCGGCGCGCGCCACGCCGACTGCACCAACAAGCTCTCATCCGCCGCCATCTGCCGTGCCGCGATTTCATAGGTAAGCAGCAGCATCTTGTTGTTGTAAAAACCAGCCACCCCCGACGGCGGCACATGCTTATACTGCACCAGCGTATCAAAAAGGGGTAATATCCACACCACCAACCCAAAAACCAACACGCCCACAATTGCCAATACCCCCAACTCAGTTACGTTGCCACCTTGCAACTCTGCCACCCCTTCGGCGTCGCTCAGGAGAGGCTTGCCACCTCGCCACCTGCCACTCGCCACCCCAATCAACGCCACCACACTCAACAACGACACTAAATCAGCTACCAATCTTAACGGCGTTTCACGGAAAGTAATCGTGATGTCATGATCACCAGCCGGAACGGGGAAGGTGATTAGTCCTGTGCCTATGCCTGGTATTATGTCTACTTTCTGGCCGTCAATCTCCGCCGTCCAGCCAGGGTAGTCGAAGGTATTGGCGGTAAGGGTGAATGGTTCGCTGGCGGAAACAGTGGCGGTGAGTTGCCTGGGTGTGCGGCTGCCTGAAACGATCACTGAGCCTGTTGAAACGGTCACTGAGCCTGTCGAAGTGACCGTTTCAACAGGTAACCACGCAAACGGTTCATCCGCTGGCGTTTCTGGCATATACTCGACGGTAAGCGGCAGGTATTCTCCTTTTGCCGTCGTGCCAATGGTCGACGTGGCGCGTTCAAATGCTTGCATATCGGCAATCGTCGGATTCTCCAGACCAGGGCAATAGCGGGCATCGAGCCAATACAAATCCCCTAAAATTAACGCCACACAATAAACCACAGCAATACTTATTGTTACCTTGCCACCTTGCCAGGCGGCCGCTCCTGCGGCATTGCTCAGGACAGGCTTACCACTTGCAAGCACATCGACACTCGCCCCTACCAAAACCGCCAGACAGAGCGCCGCCGGACCAAGCAGCCGCCAGGGGAACTGCACGTATTCGATGAGGGGCAGGTTGGCCCAGATAGGGTCAGAAATAGAGAGCATCAGGAAAATGTAAACGGCCGTTGCCACCCCAAAAAATATCACCTGCCGCCGTCTGCTGTCCTTAAAGCGCCACCAGCCAACCAAAAGTGCAGGTAAAGCCAGCAACAACGGAACCAGCCCCAGCGCCCGCGCCGGAGAAGGATTGATGAGGCTGGTATAAACCGTTTGCGGCGGCGCAAAAACTTCCGCCAGCGTCACAAAATTGCCCCAATACACAAAAATGGGCGGCACGAGCAGGCGGTCGCTGTGAACCAGCGTCCGCTCCACCATGGCCGGCAGCCAGAAGAACGTGGTCAGGCCGAGGCCGAGGAGTAGGGCAAACACAACCGGCCAGAGAGTAGAGAGTAGAGAACTCCTCCTGAGCCTGCCGAAGGAGTGGAGATTTCGTCGTCGCTGCCTCACCCCTTGCCCCTCGCCACTCGCCACTAGCCCATACAATCCCAACAATGGACTAAAAATCAACGCAAAGACATTATGCGTCAGCAAAACGGCAGCGTAGCTGAGAGCGGCGGCGACGAGCCAGCGATTTTGACCGGTACGCGCCAGCCGTCCCATTGTCCACAGGGAAAGCGGCAGAAATAGCCAGGCTACCGACTCGGCCAGATTGCCCCGAAAGAGGATATCGTAGGCAAAGTAGGGAGCGTACATGTAAGCAACGGCCGTTACCAAAGCCGCCGGTCGGGAGAAATGATCACGAGAAAGGCGATAGGCCATCAGCCCCGCCAGGTACACACTCAGCGCAAAGGTAATGCGCATCCCCAAATTAAGATTGCCAGCCAGCAAACTAACCGCCTCCGCCAAATAATAAGAAAGCGGCGCGTAAAAGTTGAAGAACGGGAAGCCGTAGCCCTGCGCCATATCGGGCGCCCAACGGCTGAAGAACACGCCTTGCCGCAGCAAATGATCCAACTGTGTTAAGCGCAGCAAATGGAACGCCGCATCATCAGAACAGGGCAGCGACGGCCGTAAAATCGCCTCCAGCGCCACCAGACTGAGCGCCAGAATAGTCACAGGCACAAGAAAACGCTGCCACCACCGGCGGCTCGTTGACTGTTCACTATTCACTGTCCACTGCCCACTGGGTTTTCTACTCATTCGGCTGTTTTTACCTCAATTGAAACGGGAATGGTAATGGCGTCACCAGAGCTATCAGCCAGACGCAAACGCTCGCCAGTTTCTGCATCGTAAAAACCAGTAATAATTTGATAGTGGCCAGGAGCTACATCGACAGGTAAAACAAGCGCATACCGATCTTCCACAAACTCGCCCGGAACCCAGCCTGTTGTCGGGCGATTACCATTGGCTGGGATTTGATCTTGTTGCGTGATTAAACGGCCGTTTTCATCCAGCATTTGCACAAAAACGGTATAACTCGTCTCAATCAGGCCATCCGTTTGCCAAAAAAGCGTCAACGGAATGGTCTCGGTAGGAACAAAACTGGTTTGGTTAAGTATAAAACCACTCAGAGAAATTTTATCTACAAATGAAATGGTATACATCGGAACGGCCGTTTCTGGCAAGGTAAATAGTCGTTCTGGCACAGAGATGGTAAACGTTTCCAGAGCGATGCTATTCACTTCCCCATCCGCAGATAAACCCAGATAAAGTGTGCAAAATCCAGGTTCAAGCAGATTGCCCGCTTCGTCAACTGACCGCAGCACCACATCAAACTCAGCGCGTTGAATTTGGCCGCGTTGCCAAGTTGTATTGGGTGTAGATGCGGTATCTGGTGGCAGGGAAACGGCCGCTGAGCCTGTCGAAGTGTCCGTTTCCACTGGTTCAACGGCCGCTGAGCTTGTCGAAGCACAGCCAATCCAGATGTTGCTTTTGTAATCTTGCGTGGGCGTTTGCGGCGTATGCCAGTACAAAGTTAGGGGAATGACATCGCCTACTGTCACGGCCGTTAACGGCGCATCATAGCCCAATAACTGCACATTTTCCGCCAAAAACGGGGAGATACCGCCACCCTCGGTGTTCGTTTGGCTGATGGCCAGGTGGCTGACTTGGGGGAATTGGGTGGGAGATGTCAGGGTGACACGCCCTAATTCATACTCATTGCCGAGGGGCAGCCCCGTTTCGTTGAGCATGTCGAGGCGCTGCCCGCTTGCCAGATTATAGACCAATACCAGCAGCCGATAGTCGCCGGGCGGGGTGGCTGGCAGCGCCTTTAACCGGTGCTCATCAATGCCAAATTCCCCCGCCTGCCAGCGCGGCAAGGGCAACCCCGCCGGATGAAAACTATCAGATTGCGCCACCCGACGGCCGTTTTCCCCAAGCAATTGCACACTAACACTATACTCTTCTGCCACAGGCGGGAGTGCTTGCCATGCAAGCGTTATGTCAATATTCCCGTCGGCAGGAATAGTCTCATTTGGCAACTCAGCATTCAACAATTTAATCACATTGCCAAAGTTGATGCCTTGAACAGTTGCCAATGTTTGTTCATCAAAGCGCACTACCTTAAATGGTGAATTGACATGATCTAAAATAAATATTTTTGCGCTGAAAATAAAGAGAACTGTCAAAACAGCAGGCAGCAACGTTTGTTTGATATTAGACAGGTATTGCGTCCCTTTGGCATTGCTCAGGACAGGATTGCGGATGGCGTAACTTTGGCGGCTACGCAATACGCAATACGCCATAAGAATCACCAGACCAACCAGACTAACAACCGAAATGAGATTAGCAATCGTGCGCAGGGGTGTGCTATTGAATGTTAGTTCAAAGCTGTGTTCGCCTGGGGGGAGAACGGCCGTTATCAAGCCTTCTGGTTCACTGGGAGCAAGTGCAAGGGGAGCGCCATCAAGGGTAGCCTGCCAGCCGGGGAAGAAAAATTGGTGGAAAGCCACAGCGGTTACTTCGACAGGCCCAGTGACCGTTGTGGCTTTCCCTAACTCATAATCAAATTGCATCTGAGTGAAGCCTGTCTGCCCGTTCTGAACAATCAATGGCGCGGGTAACTGGGTCGCAGACAAACCGGAGCGCGTGACATCGGCCAGGGGTAATGTTTGCACAGAACGCGGCAAATAATCAGCAGCGGCCGTTGTGCCCAGCCAACCCGTTTCCATCTCAAACTGAATCGTATTGGCTGGCGAGAGATCAATCGGCAGCGTGTGGGCGCGGCTGGGAAAAAGCCAGGGAAGGGCGAAGAGAAGGATGAGGGCAGTGATGAGAATAATGAATTGTGAGATGATGGGCGGCCGCTGGTCGCCTGTGAATTGTGAAGTAAGCCGCGCCTGAAATTGTATCGCGCCCAGGCCCGCCAGCATCGCCAGGAAAACGCTGGCGGGGCCAAGAAATCGCCAGGGAAATTGCACAAAAGAGAGCAGTCCAACCGCTTGCCACGCGAGCTGGCTGAACGGCAAGAGCATGAAAATGCACAGCATTGCCGCCCCCGTCAACCCCAGCCGCTGCGCCTTGATACTTGCCCCTTGCCCCTCGTCACGCGCCCCCTTTACGGGCAGCCATGCCACCAACGCCAGCGCCACCACCGGCCAACTGAGACTACGGGGAATGGCCGGATTGACTTGTTGGGGAACGGCCGTTTTCGGCCAGGCCAACAGGTCAAGCCACGTCAGGAAATGATTGAGATACGTAAAGCCGGAAGTCGCCGTCAAATTCTCAATCTGCACCAAATTGCGCTCAAAAAAAGCGGGCAGCCAGAAAAAGGCGGAGAGAGCCAGGCCAAGCAGTAAGCTTAAAAGGATGAAGGATGAGGAGTGAAGGCTGAAAGGACGTTTACCAATCAACAGGAACAGTGCATAGCCCAGAATGAACGGTGTGCCAATGAGGGCGGTGATATTGTGGCTGAGGATGAGCAGGGCGTAAAAAACAGCTATCCAGATGAAATTAGAAAGTTGACGGGTGAATTGGGAGAGCGATGACTCGCCAATCGGCAATCGAAAATCGTCAATGGCCTTGTTCACCGCCCACAACAGCAGCGCCAACCACGCCAGACCCCACAACTCCGCCAGAGCCGCTCGATGGTAGGTATTATAGAGGAGGTAAGGCGCGTACAAGGTGGCAAGAACGGCCGTTATCACCCCCAACCACTCTCGCCACACATCCCGCGCCCACAGCGCCACGCCCCAGCCCAATACCCACAAGGCCAGCAGATAACTCAACGCCAGCGACGCCGGCAAAGAGAAGCCTGACAGTCGCGGAATCAGCCCCACGTAATAGCTAAACGGCGCATAATAATGGAAAAGCGGAAAGCCAAAGCCGTAGCCCAAATCCGGCGACCAACGCGGAAACATCACCCCAGCCCGTACCGCCCGTTCTAGTTCCGCCAGGCGCACCAGATGCAGCAAACCATCGCCGCGCCAGGGCAAAATCCCCGTCAAAATCGGCTGAATCGCCACCAGCGACAGCAGCGGAACCAGAAAAAAGAGCAGGCGGTTGGGATGAGTGGTAAGCAGGCGTTTCAGGGTTTTCATAGTTTGCTGCGGCCGTATCTCACTGTGGGAGGGCTGTTTTCGAGCCGCGCCGCCGGATTGGTTTTTATTCTCTCCATCGCTCTCTGTCCCTTCTTTATAAAGGGAGCGATTGAATCTTACCCACTGCGGCGTGTCAGCACAACCAGACCGGCAAAGAGCAGCGCCAATCCCACCCAGGCCAGCGGCGTCAACTGCTCCCCCACCACCAAAACGCCCAGCAAACTGGCGGTCAGCGGTTCGGCCAATGTGAGAGAAACGGCCGTTGCCGAACTCACCGTTTGCAGCCCCAGGGTAAACAACAGATACGCCCCGGCCAACGTCACCGCCCCCAGATGCAGCCCCACCAGCAGCCCGGCCGGCTGCGCCAGCCAGCTCATGTCCAACAGCAGCCAGAGCGGGGCCAGCAGCAGCGCCCCCAGGCCAAACAGTACCCCCGTCACCACATAAGACGGCCGTTCACCCACCAAATATTTACTGGCAATGGTATACACCGCATAAGTCGCCCCCGCCCCCACTGCCAGCAGCATCCCGCCCACATCCACTTCGATCTCCTGACCGCCGCCGATGAGTAAGGCGCAGCCCACCACAGCCAGGCCAGTGGCGATCAACCAGCGGCGACCCGGCCAACGCCGCCACACCAGCCAGGTAAACAAGCCGGCCATAATTGGGGAACTGCCAATGCCCACCACCGTGCCCACCGCCACCCCCGTCCGCGCCACGCCCGCAAAAAAGAGCAGTTGGTAACTCACTACCCCCGCCACCGCCAACGCCAACGGCAGACGCCGCCAGGGTGGTCCGCCCCGCCAGCCCCCTTTCACCAACATCAACCCGGCCAGCGCCGCCCCGCCCCACACCATCCGTACCGCGCCTACCGCCAACGGCGAAGCGCCCGCCGGGGCGAATGTTTGCGCCGTGCCGGTAGTGCCCCACAAGGTGGCCGCCGCCAACACCAACCAAACGCCAACCGGGGAGGATGTTTTTGCTGATAGCGGAGACAAGGCTTAAACCTGGCTCGTTTTTAACCAGTTGAGAATGATTTCGGCGGTCAGCAACGGCCGTTCCATGGGCAGCATATGGCCCACATCCGCCAGCTCTACGAAGGTGGCCTCCGGCTGCACCTCCTGCCACAACTGCCACGCCTCAGGGAAGATGGTGTCCGACTGCGCTGCACGAATCGCCAGCGTGGGCTGCGTCACCTGCGGCAGCTGTTCCCATACCCTTAACGGCGGCCGGGCATAAATGCGCCCTTCCCACTCTCGCGGATAGCTGAGAACCACTTCGCCGCTGGCATCTTCCTCCGTGCCATTATTGACATAATCCCAGAGTGATTCATCTGACCACTGCGCGAAAACCGATTTGCTGCGGAAGCGATCAAACGCTTCCTGGCGGGAGCGCCAGCGGTGGCGTCGATGCAGCGCTCGCTGCACAAAAGGCTGCGCCGCGGCTGCTTCAGGATTGGCGGCAGCCATTTGTAAAATGGATGGCGGCAAGAAGACCGGCTCCACCAGCGCCAGCGCCCGAAACAGGTCAGGGCGCTGCACGGCGGCATACAGTGTGGCTACGGCCCCCAGCGAATGGCCCACACCTACCACGCCATGCAGCTTTTGCTGCGTCAGGAAGTGGCTGAGATCATCGCCGATCACCTGCCAACTGGTTAGCTCGGCCGGCTGGCTGCCCGGCCATAACGGCCGGTGTTTGATGCCCAAAACGTGATAATCAGCCAGGAATGGGGCGATAAACTGCCGGTAGCAGCCGGGTGGGTAAGCGTTGGCGTGGGCAAAATGCAGCGTTGGCCCTGCGCCGCCAAAGTCAAGAAAGGGAATTGCATTCATAGAGAGCAATTGTCAATTGTTAATGGTTAATTGTCAAAAATGCGCGTTTGCACATCTGGGGGGAAGTTGTTCAATGTCAATCGCATCATTTATGCCATCGTATGCTGTATCAAATATCATCCAGCCGCGCTGCTAATGAGACTGTGCTAAAGGCCGCGATCAAGCCCACCACAAAGGCAAACAGGGCAGTCATCCCCACCAACGGCACGTAGGCCTCTCCGCCGCTGACAGCCATCAGAATGAGGCTCAGCACGCCCAAAGCGAGGGCCGGCGTCAACATGGCGCCGGCCGCCAACAACACTTTCTTCCAATCGGCGGGACGCTGCCCGGCTAACATCCCGGTCTGGCCGTTGATCATCACCTGGTACGTTTCTGCGCCGTACCGGTAAGTCGCCAGGTATAGCGGCAGCAGAATGTAGCGCCAATTCTCATCTTTAAAGGCCAGGTTCATGCTGAAATTACGCATCCGGCTGGAACTGGCCTGCGCCTGGCAAGCGGCTTTAGTTTTAGCCCGCATGATCTGGCGCCCTTGCGCCCAGCCTGCTTCTAAATCGACATCATAGGCTTGCGCTTGCATACCGGCTAAATAGCTGGCGTCATACGGCGTTAACTGGCGAATGTCGTAGGTTTCTATTTGCTTGAGCAGATGCTGGCTTAAATGCTGGCTGCCGTTGATCAGCAAATCGTCGAACGCTACGGCCGCCTGCCCTTTTTCCCAGCGCCATTCGGTGACGGTTTGGTTTTGCCAACGGCCGTTGCGGTACACTCGTTTCTGGCGGGTATGGGCCACTTCTGCTTTCCATTCCGCCTGGGTGATGGCGTCAAAGGTCCAATAAGGAATGTAAATGGGCGTATACGCCGCTTTGCGAGCCAGCCGGTTGAGTTCTCGGGGGACCATCCAGCTATCTTGCAGCCAAACGGCCGTTTTCTGGCGGCAGGCATCAGGGGTGATGGTAAAGGGAATCAAGAAACGGGGACGCAGCACATCTTGCGGCGCTTTCACCTGCACCACCTGGTTGGAGCCACAGAAGGGGCAAGTGTGGGTGAGCATATCGGTGGAAAGCGTGATACGCGCCGCGCAACGATTGCAGGAAAGCTCCTTTCGTTCCGCGCCCCAACCCTGCCCGGCCCGCGCCACCGTCTCCACGGTAAATTCAAACGCTTGCGCCTGCTTGCCCACTGCCTCTTGCGGCGGCGGCTCATAATAGCCGCAGTAGGTGCAAGTCAGCCCGCCATTTTCGGCGCTGTAGGCGCTGACGCCATCGCACTGCGGACAGTGAAAATCGACCACTTCCTTATGAGTTTCGGCCGGTGGCTTGGGCAGGTAAACCTCAATACCCGGTATGGCCGATTGGGTGCGGACAAAATCTTTAGGTGGAAATACGCTCATCGATCTCTCCTAACGCGGTGGATGAGATTGGTTCAATCTCCCACGTTACCATTTTACCAAATGCGCCAGGAAGTTCGACTTCTTCAGAGAAGTTGACCTTTTGCAAGCTGTAAATGAACAAAAATTGTTTAGCGAAACAATACACCCTTTTGCACCTCTATGGTGGTATCCTATCTCATTCGCTCAGATTATTCTTACAATCAGACAAAAAATGGCGTTTCACCAATCGTTTTTGCAAGGAGGAATTGCAAATGTCTGAAGATACAAATCACGATGCACCGGTAGAAGAAAAAGGGTTCAAGTTTCCCACAGCCTACACTGTCTTGTTCATCTTGCTCATTCTCGTTGCAATCGCCACCTGGGTTATCCCGGCCGGGCAATATGATAAAAACAGAGCAGGCGAACCTATTCCTGGTAGCTACCATGAAGTGCCGTCCAACCCACAGCGCATCCTCATCGATAGCCTGTTGGCGCCCGTCAACGGCATGTACGGTATTGAAGGGGAAGACGGCTCTGTCAGTGTTTACAATTCCGGTGGCCTTTACGGCGCGATTGATGTGGCCCTGTTTGTGCTCGTCATCGGCGGCTTTTTAGGCATTACGATGGCCACGGGCGCCATTGATGCTGGCATCGGCAAGATCACCGTTGCTTTGGAGGGCAAGGAAAAATGGATGATCGCCATCCTGATGTGTGTTTTTGCCCTGGGTGGCACCAGCTACGGCATGGCTGAAGAATCATTGGCCTTTTACGGGCTGATTATCGCCGTCATGATCGCCGCTGGTTATGATGCCTTGACTGGCGTGGCCGTTGTGATGCTCAGCGCTGGTGTGGGCGTTTTGGCCTCCACCGTCAATCCGTTTGCCACGGGTATTGCCTCTGGCTTTGCTGGTGTTTCTATCGCCGACGGCCTGGTCTCTCGTCTCATCATTCTGGTGGTGGGCACAGCGATTAGCATCGTCTTTGTTTTGCGTTATGCTGAAAAAGTGAAAAAAGACCCCACCAAATCTCTTGTTTATGAGCTGAAGGCAGAAAATGAAAAGCGTTTCTTGCGAGGCTCAGGTTCTGACGCGATGCCCGAGTTCGACGGCCGTCGTAAAGTTATCCTCATCCTCTTTGCCCTCGCTTTTCTAATCATGATTTACGGCGTCATTCCCTGGGATGACCTGGGCGTTCCCGTGCCCACACTTTATTGGTGGTTTGGCGAATTCACGGCTATCTTCCTCGGCTTCGCCATCGTCATTGGCATCATCGGCCGTTTAGGGGAAGCGGGTCTTTCCGAGACCTTCATCAATGGCGTCCGCGATATGCTGGGGGTAGCCTTGGTCATTGGGCTGGCTCGTGGTATCAGCGTCATCATGAGCAATGGTCTCATTATTGACACCATTCTCTTCTGGGCTGAAAGCGCTGTTAGCGGATTGGGAGGGGTGGCTTTTATCAACCTCGTTCATCTTCTTTATCTTCCACTCGGCTTTCTCATTCCTTCCTCGTCTGGATTAGCCACCGTTTCCATGCCGATCATGGCGCCGTTAGCCGATTCAGCCGGGGTGGATCGCAGTCTCATCGTCACCGCTTACCAATCATCCAGCGGCTTGCTCAACCTGGTCAACCCCACCTTTGCCGTCGTCATGGGTGGTCTGGCTTTAGGCCGTGTCCGTTACGACAAATGGCTGCGTTTTATGCTACCATTATTGGCAATACTGCTTGTTTTGTATGCTGTTGTCTTAAGTATTGGCGTCTTCTTCCCCGACAGCATCATTTTTTAATCGTTATTTTGCCCTCGTAAATTTAATTTAAGAAGTTAATAAATGGAGGTTAACTATGCCATTCAATTTACGTAATCGTAATTTTGTTAAACTGTTGGACTTCACCCCTGAGGAAATCAAGTTTCTGTTGAAATTATCTGCTGACCTCAAAGCTGCCAAGTACGGTGGCTATGAAGTGCAACGTCTCAAGGGCAAAAATATCGCCCTCATCTTTGAAAAGTCGTCCACACGGACGCGCACGGCCTTTGAAGTGGGCGCCTACGACCAGGGTGCAAACGTCACCTACTTAGGCCCCAGTGGATCGCACATTGGCTACAAAGAAACGATGAAAGACACAGCCCGCGTACTCGGCCGTACTTATGATGGCATCGAATACCGAGGCTTTGCCCAGGAAACTGTGGAAATTCTGGCTCAATATGCCGGCGTCCCCGTCTGGAATGGTCTGACTGATGAATTCCATCCCACCCAAATTCTGGCTGATATACTCACCATGACAGAACATAGCTACAAAGATTTACCCGAAATTGCTTATACCTACCTGGGTGACGCCCGTAACAACATGGGCAACTCTCTCATGGTGGGCGGCGTCAAACTGGGGATGGATGTCCGCCTCTGTGCGCCAGAACATCTCTGGCCGGAAGCACATCTGGTCGCCCAATGCCGGGAAATAGCGGCGCAAACGGGGGCGCGCTTAACCTTAACGGCCGATTTAGCCGAAGGCGTCAAAGGCGCAGATTTCCTCTACACCGATGTTTGGGTTTCCATGGGTGAGCCGGACTCTGTTTGGGAAGAGCGCGTCAAATTGCTCAAACCGTATCAAGTCAATGCTAAAGCGATGGCGCTGACCGGCAACCCCCATACCAAATTCATGCACTGCCTGCCCGCCTTCCACAATACAGATACGAAAGTGGGCAAAGAGATGGAAGAGAAGTTTGGTTTGGAACAAGGCATGGAAGTGACGGAAGAGGTGTTTGAATCTCCGGCCTCGATTGTGTTTGATGAAGCTGAGAACCGGCTACACACGATCAAGGCGATTATGGTCGCGACATTAGGGGATTGATTCAGCAATCGGTAAGATTAACTGTTCACCGATAACTGATTACCGCCACTTAACAAGGAGGATACAACGATGATACGCAGAGTTGATTTGATCAGACCAGGCCAAATGTTCAATCGGACGTATCATGCAATCTGAATCTGAGCAAGCTCCCCCTATTCGCCCACCTTCGCTAGTAGACGCCCTCACCCCGCTCATCTTTATGATTGTGATGCTCACCTGGTCCGTCATCCTGTTTGGGGTGGAT
>CAZXVH010000003.1:67458-79496 GCA_964643965.1 uncultured Ardenticatenaceae bacterium | reverse complement strand
GCCTGGTTTTACTTTGCGGCGGCGCTGCTTACCGGTATCATCGGCATTGTGACGGGTAGTTCCTGGACAACGGCGGCAACATTGGGCGTTGCTTTTGTGGGCATTGCCAATGCCATTGGTGTGTCTGAAGCGATTACGGCCGGGGCCGTCATTTCTGGCGCTTATTTTGGCGATAAGATGACTCCGCTGTCCGAAACCACCATCCTGACGCCGCAGATTGTGGGCAGTAATGTCTATGACCACATCCGCAGCATGTCTTATGCCGCGATACCGGCTTACCTGACGGCCGCCTTGGGCGTCTCTACCTTTGTCTACTTCCCTTACTGTTTCTTTAACTTTATCAATCCAATTCTAGGGTTCATTTATGGCTTTGTGGGGATCAATGTGCAGCGCCTTGACCCAGAGGAACACCCCGATTTAGATGCCTTGCCCCAGCCACCGCTGACTGCTCAGAACAAGTAGTCTGATGATTGCCGGCAATTGAGGGTATAGTTTAGCAAAACAAGGAGAATTACGATGAGAATTGTCGTCGCTTTAGGTGGTAATGCTTTGTTAAAACGTGGCGAGCCGATGACGGCCGTTGTGCAACGAGCCAATGTGAAAGTGGCGGCTAAAGCCCTGGCCCCTGTAGCCGAAAAACATCAACTGGTCTTGTCCCATGGCAACGGGCCACAAATTGGGCTGCTGGCCTTGCAAGCCGCTGCCTACACCGATGTGGAAGCTTACCCGTTGGACGTTCTGGGGGCAGAAACAGAAGGGATGATTGGCTACATGATCGAACAGGAACTGGGCAATCTGCTTCCCTTTGAAGTGCCATTGGCCACGATTCTGACAATGGTCGAAGTTGACCCCAACGATCCTGCTTTCCAAAACCCCACCAAATTTGTTGGCCCCGTCTATGACAAAGCAGACGCCGACAAATTGGCCGCCGAAAAAAGCTGGGTTTTCAAGCAAGATGGCGATAAGTGGCGGCGGGTCGTTCCCTCCCCACTGCCCAAACGCATTTTTGAAATGCGGCCAGTGAAATGGTTGATGGAAAAAAACACCGTGGTCATTTGTGGCGGTGGCGGTGGCATCCCCACCATGTATGCACCAGGGGAAGAGAGAAAACTGGTCGGCGTAGAAGCGGTCATTGACAAAGACCTGGTCAGCGAACTGCTCGCCCGCGAACTGGGAGCAGACCTGTTTATCATGGCAACCGATGTAGATGGCGTCTACCTGGATTGGGGTAAGGAAACGCAACGGAAACTGGAGCAAATCCCGGCATCCGAACTGAAATCTTATCACTTTGCGGCCGGTTCCATGGGACCAAAAGTCAGTGCTGCCCTTCAGTTTGTAGAAAACACAGGTAAACGCGCCGCTATCGGCGCTTTAGAAGAGATTGAGCAAATTGTAGCCGGTACGGCCGGTACAAATATTGTAGCTGGCTAAAAAATATGTGGTTAATCGGAATTGGTGGGTTACCCTAAAATAGTGTCTATACTCGCTGTGGCCGCATCCCAGTCCTGAAGGGCTGCTTTCTGACCGCGCCACCTCTGGTAAAAATGTCAGATTATGCCCGTTGCGAGTATAGAATGCCGTTTTCTCTTGGCTACGCACTTCGCAGTAACCCCTTATTCCATTCGCCCTTAAATTGAAGGAGAGTAAAACATGAGCGAATTTGGTGTCTATTCTGAAGTAGGTAAGTTACGGAAAGTGATTGTCCATCGTCCCGGGCAGGAGATGCGGCGGCTGACGCCCAGTAATTGCCAGGAACTACTGTTTGATGATGTCATCTGGACGCGTAAAGCGCGGCAAGACCACGACACCTTCGTCGATTTGATGCGTGAAGAAGCAGGCGTCAAGGTTATGCGTGTACATGAGCTGCTGGAAGATGTTGTCGCTAACCCGGAGGGCAGAGCCTATATTCTGGACCGCAAATTAACGGCCAACGAAGTCGGCGTCGGTATTGTGTCCGAACTGCGCGGCTGGATGGATGAAATGGAACCTTCAGATTTGGTATCTCATCTGATTGGCGGGGTCACCACCAACGAACTGCCTGGTGAATTGGGCGAGTTTGTCCGTAAAGCCTGGGGCGGCGGTGAATTTGTCCTGCCGCCTCTGCCAAATCAACTCTTCACGCGCGACAGTTCATGCTGGATTTACGGCGGGGTGACAGTGAACCCCATGTTCTGGCCTGCTCGTCGTAAAGAGACATTGCATCTATCCGCTATTTACAAATACCATCCAGAATTTAAGGGCGGCGACTTCAAAATCTGGTGGGGCGATCCGGATGTGAATTATGGTAATGCCACGATTGAAGGTGGGGATGTTATGCCCGTGGGCAACGGTGTGGTGTTGATTGGCATGGGTGAACGAACCACCTACCAGGCTGTGGGGCAAGTGGCGCAATCATTATTTGCGAATGGCGCAGCCACGCATATCATCGCTGCCAAAATGCCGCATGATCGCGCCAGTATGCATTTGGATACGGTCTTCACTTTTTGTGATCGCGATCTGGTCACCATTTATGAACCGGTCGTGAACCGCATCCAACCAATCAGTTACCGTCCTGGAAATAAGGAAGGACACATGGATGTGGCTATCGAAGAAAAAGGGTGGCTGGCCATGGTGCAGGAAGCGCTTGGTCTGAAAAAGCTGCGTGTCGTCCCGACCGGTGGTGATGAGTTTGAGCAGGAGCGTGAGCAGTGGGATGATGGCAACAATGTGGTGGCGCTGCAACCTGGGGTGGTCGTGGCGTATGACCGCAATGAATGGACGAATGCCCGCTTGCGCAAAGCAGGTATTACCGTCCTCACGATCCCTGGTTCTGAACTGGGACGCGGTCGCGGGGGTGGGCATTGTATGACTTGCCCGGTGTGGCGTGATCCGGTTGATTGATGATATATGAAAATATCTTCTCTCGCCTTATCACTGGTCGGACTGGTGCTGGTGGGCATTGCTCTCTATCTATTGCAGTGGGCTGCCCCAGTAGCGACGCCTATCCTGTTTGCCATGTACCTGACGGTGATACTCTCGCCGTTGTACCGCTGGTTGATGGGCAAGGGAATAAAAAAGGGACAACAGACGTCCTTACACCCACTCTTCCACAAACCCACACTTTGAGCCAGGACGAGCGACGCGCTTTGGGCAGACAGGCGCGGCAGCAAACACCGCGCGAGCAACAGGCTGACTGGAGCCCACGTTCAGACCGGGCCAATCCGGTGGAACTGCTCATTGCCAGCAGCCAGGGGCGGGTGGAAGAATTGATACCGATTCGCTACGGCCGTATGCTGGCCAGTCCATTTGCGTTTTACCGGGGTGCGGCCGCCATCATGGCCTATGACCTGGCGCAAACGCCGAACAGCGGCATCAACGTGCAGGCTTGCGGCGACTGCCATCTGCTCAACTTTGGCGGGTTTGCCACCCCTGAACGGAACATCGTCTTTGACATCAATGACTTCGACGAAACGTCGATCGCCCCCTGGGAATGGGACGTGAAGCGGCTGGCCGCCAGCTTTGTCATTGCCGGGCAAGCCAACAACTTCAAAGCGAAAGAGTGTCGGAAAGCAGCCTGGCTGGCTGCCGATTCATACCGGGAACATCTGGCTGAAATCAGTGAACTGCCAACGTTGACCGCCTGGTATGAAGCGATAGATCTGGATGAAATTCTGAACACCGCACAAGACAAGGAAACAGTGCGCTTTTACCGCAAAAAACTGGCAGGAGCCATGGATGCCAGCAAGCGTGAGAAGGAGTTTGCCAAACTGGCGCATGAAGGGGGTTATCCGGCGCGCATCATTGATCAGCCACCACTTATTTATCATTATGGTGACATGCGCGACGCAGAGTTCCGCGTCGGGCTAGAAGCCTCCTATGAAGGCTACAAAACATCTTTGACGCCCGAACTGCGTCTGCTTCTGGACAGGTATCAGTTGGATGATGCTGCGTTCAAGGCTGTGGGCGTGGGCAGCGTCGGCACGTTTTGTGGCATTGTGCTGCTCATGTCGGGTGATGATCCGCTCTTTTTGCAGTTCAAGGAGGCGCGGCAATCAGTTTTGGAGCCGTATGCCGGCCCCAGCCCGTACGCCCATTACGGCCAGCGGGTCGTGGCCGGACAGCGATTGATGCAGGCGGCCAGCGACATGTTTTTAGGGTGGACGACCGGCCAAAATATCCGCAAAGTTCCTTTTTATCTGCGCCAACTGCGAGACGCCAAGATCAAGCCAGTGGTGGAAATATGGAAGCTATCATCATCGCCATCGTCCTGATCAATATCAAACTCGTCAAAGATGCACCCTACACCTGTCCAAGTTGAAATGATTCGCATCAATACAGAAGCCCGGCATATTGCCTTGCAAGTTGCCTTGCTTGTACCCCTGTTAGCCGCCCTGATCGGCTTGGTTGATTCAATTTTTATGGTGAAACTACCGGAGCCAGAACCAGCCAATTCTGCAGAAGGGACGATCCTGGGTGGATAAGGAGATCTCCATGATCCCAGCTGATTGGGCGCGGCGGCTACTTCTGGATGCCCGGAGAAACGGAGGGTGTTGCCGTTACGGACGACAATCGTGATCTGGCGCTGAAGGAAAATGACCGCATGGCTGCTGGTGGTGAGCGAGTCATGGTCGTGGCGCGAAAGGATTTCGACCCCCAGACGTTTGACGCCAAAGGCAATCTGCTTGAACTGATCAACGATCTGACCTTGATGGGCATGATCGGCATTGTAGACCCGCCGCGTTCGGAGGCGAAAGAGGCCATTGCCAAATGCCACAGCGCCGGCATTCAGGTGCGCATGATTACAGGTGACCATGCGGTGACGGCCGCAGCCATCGGCCAACAATTAGGTATTGAAGGCACAGCCCTGACGGGCGCGGAGTTTTCCGCCATACCAGACGAGGAACTCATGCAGCAATTGCCGCAGATTGGCGTCATTGCCCGCGTGGCTCCGGAAGACAAGATTCGGTTGGTGGATTTGCTGCAACGTAAACAAAATATTGTCGCCATGACGGGCGATGGGGTGAATGATGCCCCCGCCTTGAAGAAAGCGGATATCGGCGTAGCCATGGGCATTACCGGCACGGAGGTCTCCAAAGAGGCCGCCGTCATGATTTTGACGGATGATAATTTTGCCACGATTGTGAAGGCTGTGGAATACGGCCGTGCCATCTACGACAACCTCTCCAAATACATTCGTTTCCAGATGGGGATGCTCTCCGCCTTTATCATCAGTTACCTGGGGGCGGCGCTCTTTTTCATTTTGGGTGGCGTTCCCTTTGCTACGCTAGTGGTAGAGATAACCTCTGGATAGAGAAGTGTTTGAGATGGCACAATTCTTATTATGAGAGCGTGTTGCAAAAGCAAAGGGGACCGAAACTATGCGAGAGAATCACAAGACGGCCGTTTTCATCTTGCTCCAAACGAAGTTCATCGCCTAAAATCTTGTCCAGGCGGTCAAGCTCACACTGTACCACCGGTGATACAGGCGACTGGCGCAGCAGGTGGTTGGGGTCACGGCCGCTGAGATTCTCATACTTTTATTCATCTTTTAGCTCATATTTGTGGCGAAGGTATTGATAGCGGCATGGATATTTCCTCAAAAGTGCCGGGCGGTTTTAAAAACGCCCTGATTGCTGATTATTTGGCCGCTCGATTCACCTACTTTTCCGCAGAAAAATGGCGAGAACTGGTGGGAAACGGCCGTTTAACTCATAACGGCCGTCCCTGCACCCTGGAAACTCGCCTGCGCCAGGGCGACATCGTCACCTACCATCTGCCCGACCCTGCCCCGCCCCAAAACCTGCACATCCCCATTTTGTATGAAGATGAATGGCTGCTGGCGGTGAGTAAACCGGCCGGGCTGCGTATGCACAGTCAAGGCAAATTCATCACCGAAAATCTCATCTACTATCTGCGTTACCAGCATGAGCCACCTTTTCCGGCCGTCGATCTGGTAAACCGGCTGGACACCTATACCTCTGGCGTGGTGGTGTTGGCAAAAGAGAAAGAGGCGCTGCGCCAATTGAGCCACGCCTTTGCCGCCGGGGAGGTGGAGAAAACGTATTTGGCAATAGTAAAAGGTCAACCAGAACCGGCAAATGGCGTGATTGAATTACCATTGGAAAAAGTACCGGGCACAAAAACGGCGCGGCAGCAGGTGGCGGAAAATGGTGGGGGGAAAACGGCCGTTACCCGGTATCAAACGCTCCAATCCCTCGGTCCTGACCATGCTTTGCTCCAACTCCAGCCGCAAACCGGGCGCACCCACCAACTGCGCGTCCACCTGGCGGCCAGCGGCCATCCCCTCGTCGGCGACGCTCTTTACCAGATGCCTGATGAGGCGTATTTATTTTGGGTGCAAAACGGCCGTTCCCCCAGCGCCATGCCCCTCTTGCAACGGCAAGCCCTCCACTGCGCCGCCACCCAATTCAGCCACCCCATCACCGGCGAGCCATGCCGCCTCGAAGCCCCCTTGCCCCCCGACATGACGCAGTTGATAACCACTCTCCAATCCGACATTCACCATCCCTAATCCGCCATCCGAAGCGCATCTTGCAGCGCCAGATACGCAGGACGCGGCGAACCATCCGGGCGCAGCACACTGTAACCAGATTCCGAGAACTGCGACCCTAAAATGGGGGCGAAATTCAGATTCCACAACATCATCGGCCCCACTTCTGGTCGTTGCTGGCCCATAGCAAACGCCTCTAAAATATATTCCGCCTGCTGCCACTCATTCACGTAAGCCATAAACTCCGCTCCGGCCGGTGGTGAAACAGACGCTCCCGGCTCGTCACCCATCTGGTCAAAGCTGCCCCAGCCAAACTCAGTGGGCCATAACGGTTTTTCCACGCCAAATTCAGCCAACAGCGCCGCATACTCATCAAGCGTGTCTTTGAAGAAAAAACTGGGGTGATTGTTATGGCTGGGAATGGCCTGCCCTGAGCCTGCCGAAGCGGTATCAAACACGCTGCTTTCCGGCGGGTTGCCCCAGCCGTAAGGATGTACGCCAATACCATCTACGACATCGCCCATCCCGGCGGCCAACAGCGCCCGCAGGTAAACGCGGTCGTCAATGGCTGCCACGCCATCGTTGATGCCGGTGGTGGCTGGCGCGCCGCTGATAACCACGGCATGGGGATCGGCGGCGCGAACGCCGCTGGCCCCCGCCGCTATCAGCGCCACCAGATCGGCGGCGTTTAAGGGCGACCCGTTCCATTCGCGCTGTAAATTGGCTTCGTTCCACAGTTCATAAGCAGCCACCCGCCCCTGATACCGCGCCGCCAAAAACTGCATAAACTGGCGGAACTGGTCGTAGTCGGCCGGGGGACCATCCAGTTCGGTGGTGGGGCGGCTCCACTCCGGCGCTTTAGCCACATTGAGCATCACGGCGACGCCGCTGGCGTTGGCCGCTGCCACGAAGGCATCCAGTTCGGCCAGGCGGTCGGCTGAATACTGGTCTGGCTGCGGTTGGTACAATTTCCAGGAGACTTGTGTTTTAACCCAGCCCACGCCTAACGCTTGTAAATGGTCTATCAGCGGGGGCAGCTCCACTTGCTGAATGTGAAGCTGAATGCCAACCTCATCCCGCTGGAGCGGTGGCCCGGTGTACCGGGGAAAGGCAGGGGTTGGCGTGGGAGATGGGGCGAATGTGGCAGTTGGGGGCAGTGGCGTAGCCGTTTGGGTGGGCGAAACGGCCGTTTTGGTCACAGCAGTAGTTGGTGAAATAACAACCAGGGCGGGAGAGGCTGGAACGGCCGTTGGCGGGGTTGTTTGTTCTGACGCCAAACCACACGCTGCCAGCAAACCGATGAGCAAGATAAGCAAAAAGAATCGTCGCATTGCCCGGCATTCTAGGCCGCCGGGGGCGGATAGTCAAAAAAAGAAGGTGGCAAGGGTGGGAAACGGCCGTTACAATCTCCCTCATGAGCAAACGATATCCCATCCCCGCCGCCGAAACACGCGCCGAGATCGAGGTGAAAAACTCTCGTTTCATCGCCACCGCCGCCCCGGTATTTTCCGTAGATGAGGCCAAAGCGTTTGTCAAGCGCCTCAAAGCAGAGTTTAGCGACGCCAGCCATAATGTGCCCGCCTACCAGATCGGCTTCGGCGCGTCTACCCTGGCCCACTGCAACGACGATGGCGAACCGGCGGGCACGGCCGGCCGGCCCATCCTGGCGGTGGTGCAGGGCAGCGGCATCGGCGACCTGGCGGTGGTGGTCACGCGCTATTTTGGCGGCACAAAGCTGGGCACGGGCGGCCTGGTTCGCGCTTACACCGAAGCGGCGCAGGCCGTCTTGGCGGCGCTGCCCTTAGCGGAAAAAGTGCCCACCCACACCGTCATGTTGGCGCTGCCTTATACCCATTTAGAGGGTGTGCGTTTACTGGTTGAGAGATATAACGGCCGTTTACTCGATGAAATCTTCGCCGCCGACATCACCATGACAGCCCAATTCACCTGTGAACAGTTCCCCCACTTCCAGCAAGCCTTACAAGAAATGAGCCATGGAACCCTGGCCGCTGAAATCATCGAAACAGATGAAGAAACCATCATGCCGCTGGGGAGCTACCCTCGAGAAAGCGAAATCTGATTCGCTTAAACAAGCTCATTTCGTAGCCAAAACGTAGCCTTAAATTTTCCTAAATGGGCGCTCAGACCTATTGACTTGACAGTAGTAAAACGTGTATGATGGTTTCAGGTTAACCTGTTTTGTTGGTTTTTAAGAGTCATAGTAAAGGAGGTTTCTATCGCGTGAAGGAATGGTACTTGAACTGGCTGGCGAAAACAGAAAACATAAGGGTCAAGAAGTTTTTCTGACCAACACAAACCGGTGAAAACGGTCTCTTTTTTGACCAGCCGCCACAGATTAAATAGAAAAATTCAGATTGATGTGAACCTTTAAGGCGTTAAACCGATTAAAGGGAGAAGATAAACCATTTAGATACTTATAAACGAGTTAGCAAACTAAATAGGTAGTCTATACTAAATAAAGAGGAAGCCCGGCAGAAAAAGCGCCGGGCTTCTTTTTTTGTGTCAGGGATTGAAGATCAGGGGCAATCTCTCCACTCTCTCATATTTTATGAGTTCGCTGAAAAAACTAACTGCGGAGGACACAAAGGGCGCGGAGGCTAGAAAATACCAGAGAAAAACTCCGCATTCTCCGCGCTCTCTGCGGTAAAAAAGACCTTTTTTCAGAAGACTCATTTTATGAAGCCACAAACGCCGAATAGCCGCCTACGGAGAGAGCAATAAGCCACTGCGCCAGCCAATAGGTGGAAAGGACAAGGACGCGGGCGCTGCGGAATTTTCCCCGGAATCGATCCACGGCCAATATCGAATCGGAGATGACAAAGAAGACTGCGCCGCTGGCCGCCAGCAAAGCGCTGGTGGTGTGCCACAGCGACCAGTGAGCCAGCGCTTGCCAGGCCATCGTCAGAATAATGACCACGTAGGCGATGACGGGGCCGCGCATTTTGCTCAAATGGGGGTGCAGCAGCCAGTAGATGAAAACGCCGTATACTAGCAGGGGCAGCAGCCACAGCGACAGCAAAAAGCCGCCGTCGATGACAAAGGCAACGATATAAAAAATGTGGCCGATGAGAAAGCTGGCCAGCCCCATGATAAAGTATTTGACAGGCAGCATCAGGAACACATCCCCGCCCAGGCAAAATACCAGGCCGATGAGGATGAGGATTTTATACAGAGGATTGGGCGAGACGCCTAGCAAGGCGATGCCGAGGATCAGCAGCGTGGTCAGCGGCTTGAAGATGTAAACCTGGGTGCGCGTGGGTTTGTATTCACCCTGGATGGCGAAAACGGCCGTTACTATCGCCGCCACCGTCAAAATAAAAATCGTCATATTTACCCCCTTTGTCTCTGATGTTTACCACTGCTCAACACGCACGGCGTAATTTTCGCCGACCTTTAAACGCACCACGCTGCCGCCCCCATCCAATTCAAAAACCGCCAGTTCGGCCGGCGCGGCGAAGCCATTTTCATTTTCCATGCGGAAGGTGTGGGGCTGGCCGGCCACCGGTATGAGGATGGTGGGCGCTTCCATGGGATCCAGCAACGTGGGATCGATGAGGATGAGCCGTCCTTCATGGATTAAGATCTGCTCGTCGCTCCATAGGTCTTGATATTTGCCCACGTAGATTTCCCAGGAAGGGTCAATGGTGGACGCAGCCTCCTGCGGTTTGGCGGCTTTAACCAGGGCGGGCAGCAGCCAGGCGGTTGCTTTGTCCACATACATATCCGGGTTGCCATCGTCGCTGTTGGTGAAGACGATAACGGCCGTTTTGTCTTCCGGGCAGAGGCGCAGCAGGGTGCGGTAGCCCAATACCGACCCACCATGCCCGATGTACGTTTTACCCGCCAGGCGCATGATGCGGAAGCCCAGCCCCCAACCCGTTTTCCAATCATCGTGCAGCCAGTGGATGCGCTGCATTTCACGCAAAGTGCTGCCGCGCAAAATCTGGCGACCGCCGGCCGGTTCGTCCCGGAACTGGAGCATGGCAAACTGCGCCAGATCCAGCACGGTGGTGGCGATATTGGCGGCCGGCGTCAACCCTTGGCTGTCGGTGAACGGACTGAGGGCGCGGCTGTTATCCGGCTTGCGCCGGCCGTAGCCTACTGCCAACTGTGGGTGGGCGGGGTCAATGGTGGCGACAAAGGTGTCGGCCATGCCCAGCGGTTGCAGGATGTGGCTTTGCACGTAATCAGGATAAGGCTGACCGGAAACGGCCGTTACCACTTCCCCGGCCAGCGACAGCCCCAGATTAGAATATTTCCAGCGCGTTTCTGCAGGCAGCGCCGCCGTTTGTTCTGGCAGTTTGGCTCGCAGCGCTTCTCGACTGGGAAACTGGTTGTCGGTCCAATAAGGGAAGGCAGACTCCCGCGGCAGCCCGGCGGTGTGGGTGAGCAGGTGGCGCAGGGTGATGGGCGGCGCCTCGGCAAAGCGGTTTTGTATGTCGAACCAGGGCAAATAGCGCCGCAGCGGATCGTCTAATTGCAGTTTACCGGCGTCACGGAGTTGGAGAACGGCCGTTGCCGTGAATAGTTTTGTGATAGAGGCGATGCGATAAATGGTCTGCGGCGTGGCTGGTTTTTGACCGCTCACATCAGCAAAACCAAAGCCCTGCGCCCACACCACTTCCTGGTCATAGATAACCGCGATGGAAAGGGCCGGCTGATTGCGGTACGTCATTTGCACCTCAATCCAGGCGCTTAATAAATCGATATTACTGGATACGTTCGGGTCTGCGGCTAAGGTCGTCATGTTGTTTCCTCCGAAAATCAGGAAGGCCAGCATCTTGCTGGTCCCCGTCTGGAAGAGCGCGCTCCCATTAGGCTATGCGGCAAAAAGGGCGTTGATCAGGGTGATCACTTCTTCCCGGTGGGCCAGTTCTTCAGCGGTGAAATGGGTGTGCAGCAGTTCGTTTTTGAACGCCTGCGGATCGCCCTCATCTGGCACCACCCAGGTTTGAATGGGGTCACAGGCAATGGCCTGGTCTTCACCCAGGATAAACTGCTCGTTGACCACGGCGCCAAACGGCTTACTGGCCAACGGCCAGGTGGCGTCTACTACCATGTCGCCATCCGGCAGTTCCAGAATGAGGTAGTTGTGGACATCGACAAACTGCACGTCTGCCTCGGCCAGCGTTTGCTGTACCGCTTCATGCGCCTCTTCCAGGCCAAATTTATAGATGGTGGTGCAGGCCATGACGCGGGCAGGAATGTCCAGTTCGGCGAAAAGCGCCTGGAGTGTGTAATGCTTGCCTGAGCAAGTGCCGCGCCATTCGCGAATGATCGTTTCCGGCGCCCGTGAACTGGCGCGGATGTAGGGCATGTCGCGCACCAGGTAAAAGGCGGCGGCGGCGTCTATCTTGGCTGCCACATCCCATAAGTTACGTTTAACCGCTTCTTGTTTGAGCAACGCTAATAAACTCATCACCAACTCCTTAAATATCAGAAGTTCAACTTCTCCGAGAAGTTGAACTTCTACCCTATTTACCAGATTCTAACGTTTTTTCACAGGAAGCGCGAAACCGCCAAGCAT
>CAZXVH010000003.1:65933-67358 GCA_964643965.1 uncultured Ardenticatenaceae bacterium | reverse complement strand
CCATCATCACGGGCATTGAATGACGGCCTGCGCCCAGAGGCAGCCACCACATGCCGGGGCTTCGATGTCGAAGCAGTCGGTGTTGTTGTCGCGGGAGAGATCGCAGCCGCCGCAGTAGGTGCAGGGGGCAAAGGCAAAGCGCTGCACCCGATCCCGGTACGCCTCGTAGTCGGGGCTGCGCCATATTTCCAGCAGCGTTTGCTGCTGAATATCACCGATAAAATGAGGGTATGAGACGCGCTCATAGCCGCGCAAGTAGCCGGTATGTTCATAGAGCAAAGGGGGACAGGGGGCTAAACGGCCGTTCCAGCCCACTGCTAACGAGCCACTTTCAATAAAGGTACAAACATCGTTAGAGCCGCCCAAATTGTTGCCGGCAAAGGTCACGTTGTAACCGCTGGAGAACGCTTTCAGCAGCGGTTCAGCGGTCAACTCGTTGAAATCTATTTTGGGTAAATTCAAGGTGCGCAGCCAGGGCGAGGGCAGATAAGTGATGCTATTCAGCGTCTCCTCATACAAAATTTCCTGCGCCATTTCCGCCGTGTGGGGCAGCACATTACTCACGGCAAATTTGACAGCGCCCAGCCGCTTGGCCAGTTTAAGCAGTTCCGGCAAATCGGCGATATTGCGTTTCATGGCGACAAAATTGACGCCGATGGCCGGTTTGGGTTTGTGGGCGGGCGGGCGCAGGCGGCGGAATCGGCGCAAATTGGCGATGATGTGGGGCAGTTCAGCGCCCAATCGTACATCGGCAAAGCTTTCCGGGCGAGCGCCGTCAATGGAAACCCAGAGCGTATCCAGCCCGGCGGCGATGAGGGCTTTGGCCCGTTTTTCATCTAACAAGGTGCCGTTGCTGATCATCTCGACGGTGAGGCCCAACTCTTTCACCTGTCGGATCATGTCGATGGTGTGGGGATGGGCCAGCGGTTCGCCAATGCCGCCAAAGAAGACGGTCGGCGGCGGCTCTATTTCGGCTAAACTGTTCAGGATGCGACGGAAGGTATCGGCGCTCATCTGCCCATATTCCACGTCCCAATTGTGGCGCATACAGGTGATGCAGTCGAGGTTGCAGCGATTGGTCGGCTCCAAATAGACCTTGGCCAGATGGCTGGTGGGGCGGTGCAGACGCAGTGAATTGGTCTCGGCGTCCAGGCGCAGGCGAGCGCCGGGTTGGATGCCGTACCGTTGAGCGACATCGGAAGGAAGGATTAAACGGCCGTTCTCATCAACCTCTGCCCATTCTGTCTTTTTAACATGGATGGTTTCGCTCATAAAATGTCTCCTATGCCAGGATGAATGCCGTTAGTATGGCAGATGACGGGGCAATGAGGGAGTGACGAACGGCCGTTATCCCGGCGACAAAGGTCATAATAAAGTTGAGCTTGCACTTTCTGGATCGAGCGATGTTGGTAGTTGGGTAGTCGG
>CAZXVH010000003.1:52926-65833 GCA_964643965.1 uncultured Ardenticatenaceae bacterium | reverse complement strand
CGCCACCTGCCCCTTGCCACCCGCCACCCGCCACCCTCTTCACGCCTGGGCATAGAGGGTTTCCAGCCTGGCGGCGAGGTGGGGCCAGCTAAAGTGGGCGACGTAATGGGAACGGCCGTTGGCAGCCAGGTGTGCTCGGGTATCAGGCTCTTGCAGCAGGCGGCTGAGATCATCTATCAGCCCGGCCGTGTCGCCGCTGGAGCGCAGTAAGCCGGTTTCGCCCTGAACCACGTAAGCCGATACCTGCCCTACCGCTTCGCCCACCACTGGAATGCCCAGCATAAGCATATCAGCCAGTTTAACGGGGCATTTGGTGCGATTGAGCAGGGTGTCATCCATGAGGTAGAGGCCCACATCCGCCTGCCGCAGCCAGGTTGGCAGTTCCGCCTCCGCCACCCAGCCTTTGTCCTCTACCGCTTCCAACAAATCGGCGGCGGCTAACTGTTGGCGCAGTTGCGCGGCGTCATCCGCATATAGCCCTGTGCCCACGGAGAGAACTTTTAGATTGGGAACGGCCGTTTTCACCCCGCGCAGCACCGTCGCCAACCGCCCCACATCAAACTCAAACAGCCGACTGTACAACAACAGCGTCGGCCGTTTCACCTGTCCACTGTCCCCTGTAAACTGACCGCTGTCCACTGTCCACTGTCCACTGTCCACTGTAAACTGTTCACTAATCCCCGCCCCATTCGGCACATACACCACCCGCTCTGGCGCAATACCCTGCCCCCAGGCCAGCGTTTGCAACGCATGGCTGGCCACCGTGAGGGCGTGGCAGTGGCGCATGCCCCATTGCTCTTGCCAGGCGAAGAACCGTTTTTGCAGCGGCGAATAAGGGGCGCGGTCGTTCCAGCCGCCCCAGCCTTCCCAATCATCGCTGTCTACGATGAGGCGCAGCTTTTGCCGTTGGAACTGCCACAACCACCACGCTGCCAGGCCGCTGTACGCCTTTGGTTTGAAGCAGTGGACGACATCCGGCTGCCAGGCCAGCGTCTCCCGCACCAGGTGACGGGTGACGCCCAATACGCCGCCGCGCAGAGGCACATAACGCAGGGCTACGCCATCTTCTTGCCAAGATTTGTCTGCATCTTCAGGGGTTTGCCAGGGGGGCATGAAGATTTTCACGGCATGGCCGTTCGCCGATAACGGCCGTGCCAGCCCCAGCGCCCGGCTGCGCATTGTTTTGTTGGGATGAAAGCCAAACGGCCCGATCATGGCAATTCGCATAAGAGATATGTATACTCGCTGTGGCTGCATCTCAGTCCCGAAGGGCTGCTTTCTGACCGCGCCACCTCTGGTAAAAATGTCAGATTATGCCCGCTGCGAGTATATCACGAATCCGCTAAACGGTATTCGGCTTGACTTTGAAGCCACGTCTTATAAACAGAGACCCACTCGCCAAAATCCATTGCATTCAGGCATAACAATGCCAGCACAATTTCATCTACCTTATCTTTATTGTAATTTGTCACAATACCCTCTGGTATCCAGTCAGTTCTCAACTATATTTGCGCCCTTCGTGAATGAACTGGACAATCTCTTCTTTACTTAAATCGATGTCAACCCCCTCAACATCCAGCGGTGAACGGTTTGTTACTTCTGGCACGATAAGAAATGTTTGTCCATCTTTTCTGCGCACACGTACTTCCCCTTCATGGATGGCTTTATCCAACAGGGTTGATAAATTTTGCCGCGCTTCTGAGTATGTATAAACAGTGCTCATCATGTCACCTCTAAAATTTGCGCTTTCACCGATTTTGCCGAATTAATCAGACTTTTGTCTAACGACAACAAGGGCGATTTATATTTAATGGCACAGCGCACCAAGTAGGCATCGTAAACATAAACATTTAATGTATCTGCTAATTTAATTGTTTCTTCAAGTTCCACATCAACAAATCGGATAGGTATTTTTTGATAGGCATTTATCGCCCGAACAGCATCTGCAATAGTCACCCGGTTGCGCTTGAGCATTGCGGAAAATGCATTTCCGATTTCCCAATGAATTGAATGGGGTGCAATCAAATCGGCATTTTGTGTTAATTGCACCAGCTTTAATTTTTCTGGTTCATTTGTTACAACCGCTATCAAAACTGAAGCGTCCACAACCACTTTTGTCATGAATTCACCATCCTGACTTGTACAATAGTACAATCATTATAACCTTTTCCTTATCTCAAGGTCAAGTTAAGTAAGCGTTCACAAATAAAATTCTGAATCGACGTATGCGCCCACAGTAGCCAAGCTGCCATCCTTAAAATAAGTTTCCCCCATTCCATTTTTTAACTGCCCGTTGGCATCATACTGCTCGTATCCATTTGAAACTTCTCCATTTTCTGAGATGATAGATGTCTATTTACCAAATGAGGAAAAAAATATGATAAACGCTATCTTAACCTGGCTGCAAACGCATGGCCTGAGCATCCTGATCACCCTGGCGCTGGCGGCCGTGGGGCTGTTTGTACTGCGCTATGTCACTCGCCATCTCAAACTCAGAGTGCAAAGTTTTGATGATGTCGATGGCAGCTTGCTCGACAAACGTACTGAAACCATCAGCCGGGTGATATGGACGACGGGATCCGTCGTCATCATAGGCACCGCCCTACTTATCATTTTAGAAGAATTTGGCGTCCCGATTTTCCCCGTGCTGGCCAGCGTCGGTTTTGTGGGCTTGGCCTTTGGGCTGGGGGCCCAAACCCTGGTTAAAGATATGATTAGCGGCTTATTCATTCTCATTGAAGATCAGTTCACCATTGGCGACGTGGTGGAAATTGGCGGCGTATCTGGCCCGGTAGAATCCATCACCCTGCGCAAAACCGTCATTCGTGATTTATACGGCACTATTTACCACATTCCCAATGGTGAAGTGCGCACCGTCGCCAACAAATCCCGCGATTGGTCACGAGCGCTGGTAGAAGTGGGCATCACCTATGACGCCGATGTCGATAAAGCAATTGAGCGGCTCACGCAAATCGGCAAAACCTTGGATGAAGCATCGCCCTTTGCGGCGCAAGTGATTGAGAAGCCGGTGGTGACGGGCATTGAAGGCCTGGATGAATCGGCCGTGCGCTTACGCATCATGGTCAAAACCTTGCCTGGCTTTGAATGGGACATCCAGCGCTATTTGCGCCATGAAATCCGCATCGATTTTGCCGAAAACGACATCGAAATCGCCTTCCCCACCCGCCAAATTCAAATTATCAACTCTCCACAGGCAAAATGAACGAATCACAATACCCCGACTACATCATTAAAATGTTGGCCGACGCCCGTTTATTATTGGAAGAAGACGACCTGACCGCTCCGGATGCGGCCGCTATCTGCTTTGACGTCCTCTCATTTTTCCCCGATTGTCAGGAAGCCTCCGACCTCGTGCTGACGGCGCTAAACGACCCGTGGCTCATCCGTGAAAATCGCCGGGCCATAGAACGCATCATTGACGAGTGGGATGATCGCCCCTGGCAGCAGCGACGGCGCCTGGCGCGTTCCTACGCCTACACTTGCCGCTGGGAAGGGCGCTACCGTAAATATGACGAGGATATTGACCCCGAAGATTTGTGTCCGGCCGATGTCAAGGAGATGCTGGAAGAAGGTAGAAGACAGCTCCTGCAAGATTATCTGCTGGGGCAGCGGCAGGGGCGCGAGATGGCCTGGCCGATCTTCCAAGAAGCCATCAAACGCACCGAAGACCCCTCAACTGCCATGTTTTGGGTGGCGCAAACCTATGCTGACCAGGGTTATTTTGTGGAATCGGTGGAACTGCTGGAGGAATTATTAGCCTTGTACCCTGAAGAACAGGACGCACGACGGGTGTGGGTGGAAGTGCGTTGGTGGCGAGATCATCAAGAGCAAATCCCCTGGCTGCCTTCCTATTCCAGCACAGAGGGTAAGCGCTGGCGGCAAAAGCTGCGCGAAACGGATGCGGAATTCGCGGCCAACGAGGAGTTATACACCACTCCCATCGACTATTATCACGCCCCAGATGCCGCCAACTTGCCTCCAGGATTCACGCTGCCCAAACCGCTTTCTGCTGAGGTGCTGGAGCAAATTGAAGATTCGTTAAACGATGATTCGTTAAACGATGATTGACCAACCCTTTCATTCATTGTTTAATCCCTCGCCATGAACGCAGACGCCACGACGCGCAGCCCTAAAATCTGGCAGCAGCCCCATTGTCTTCACTCATTTGTTGGGAGAGGAATTCAACGCGGAGACAGAGAATTTCTTACGTTGCCGACCACGTTATCTTAAACACGCCTATTATCATTCAACCTACAAAATAAGCGTTATTCGTTTAAAGAATCCAAAAAATTCTGGAAGGATAAAATATCAGGGGGATACAACGTTTCTAGACGCAGTGCATCCCGGACTACAAGACGCAGCCTGTCAGGATCAAATTTCAACACATACGCATTGCGAAACATATGGCGGAATCGACGAAGCTCGTCCAGCATAATATAGGTTTCCTGGCTTATCACGGCTAAACGGATATCGGGTATATCCAGAGACATACGCTTCAATAACAGGGCATGCCATTGGGTGGAATCATCAATGTGATTACCAAAATTAGCGGCAATGCGCGTAAACAAGTTCTCAAACAAACCATAGATCACATGCAAATGGTAAGCAATCAAGATGCATGTATCCTCATCATACGTTTGATGATTAACTTCATGCAGTTTGGCATATGTGGTGGAAATAGCATCGACGCTATCTCTGATTTCAGCTTTCAGCACTTTAATTTGTTCGCTCATAAATTAATAGCCCCGTTCTTTTTACCCTGTCTGCAAAAAATGAAGCGGATGAAAGCTCTCGTAAATCAATGAGCCATTCCGGCAGAGCCGCTTCCAACTGCCGCCATAACTCAAAATAATCCTCGGCGGTTGTGCCCACCACCCCAATATCCACATCCGATTTCTGGTGAAACTGGCCTGGACATATGATTGAGCCAAACAAATAAAGCTGTTGCACGGAAGAGACGCTGGCAGCAATGGCCGGCGCTGCCGCTTTCACTTTTGCCAACGCTTCCAGCCGGTTCGCTTCCCGCTCTTCACGTTGTTTGGCCTGCCTTGTTATAAAATTCTGCCGATAGACGGCAGAGGGAGAGTCAGATGGCGCTGTCATATTGGTCTCATTGTAGCATAAGGTTTCGGTCTGATGACACGTGGGAACGCGGATTAAGCAACTTATAAAAAATTAGAATTTAGAAATTAGAAATTGGTCGAGTATCTAATCTCTAATTTCAGTTCCGCAGGTTATTTAGTTTTCATTTCTTAATTCACTCACGCACAGCATATGATTCTCGTACCACCAGTTCCGCTGGCAGCAGCGTCAGCCGTTCCACTTCCTCGCTGCGAATCAACTTTGCCAGCTTTTTCGCCCCCAGCCTTCCGGACTCTTCAATGGGCGCTCACACGGTCATCAGTGACGGGGTGTTAGGCATGGAGCAGGTGGGTCTGGTAACGGCCGTTTTGCGGCCCCTGCTCATAGACTCAAAGAAGGCGCTGCTGTAAATAAATGCCTTAATCTACCGGTTCTTTTTGGGCAAAAATAGCATTGACAACGGCCGTTACATTTGCTACTATCCGCGCCTATAACTGTGGATACTCCTCCCAAAACTGTGGAAAACAGGATCGTTTTGTGGAGAACCTCGCAGTTCTGCTCATAACCAACTTATAAAGTAAGAACACACTTCTTATCCAGAGAGGCGGAGGGACCGGCCCGATGATGCCTCGGCAACCAGGAAATTAGTCGTGTAGTCGTGTAGTCAAATAGTCGTGTAGTCGTGTAGTCAAATAGTCGCAGCAGTGGCTACCAGACTACTAGACTACCAGACTACCAGACTACCAGACTACTTTCCCAGGTGCCAATTCCGGCAGAAGTTTATTTCCGGTCAGGAAATCTTCTGGGAGATGAGCAGTGGCGTAGCCGCGTCTGGTCATGCCCCTTCCCACCTCCCGGAAGGGGTATTTTTATTTTAAATAGAGGAAAATCATGACACTCGTAATGAAATTTGGCGGCACATCTGTAGGTAGCGCTCAAGCATTTCAGGAAACGGCCGAACTCATCCTGAATGCTCAAAAGGTATGGGGGGCGGTGGCGGTGGTCGTCTCAGCGATGGGCACGAAACCGGTAAAAGTAACCGATCTGCTGCTGCAAGGAGCGATGACGGCGCTGGCTGGCGATGCGGAAACTTATAAGAAAACGGCCGTTCAACTGCGCCAGATTCATTATGAAACCACCGACGCCTTGCTGGTCCCGGAAGGAGAGCGGCAGCAAGTGCTGGCGGAAAACAACCAGTTTATCGACCGCTTCGAAGCATTATGCCAGGCCGTGCTGGTATTGGGCGAACTGACGCCCCGCGCCCTGGACATCATCGGTGGCATGGGTGAACAGATGAGTGTGCGCATTCTGGCCGCCTATTTGCGCCAATTGGGTCACAAAGCAGAAGCCATCGACGCCACCGACCTGATCGTCACCAACGACCAGTTCCAAAACGCCATCCCCTACTTTGAGCTAACCATCCCCAAAACGCAAGCCCGCCTGCAGCCGCTGCTTGATGACGGCAGCATCCCCATCGTCACCGGTTTCATTGCCGCCACCGTCAACGGCGTCACCACCACTCTGGGACGCGGCGGCTCTGACTACAGCGGGGCCATTTTGGGTCGATGCTTGCAAGCGGACGAGGTTTGGATTTGGACCGATGTAGACGGCGTGATGACGGCCGATCCGCATCTGGTGGCAGGCGCCAGGTCGATTCCGCTGTTAAGTTACCGGGAAGTGTCTGAACTGGCTTTTTATGGGGCAAAGGTGCTGCATCCCAAAACCATGCGTCCCTGTGTGGAAAATAATATCCCTTTGCGCATCAAAAACACCTTCAACCCGGATCATCCCGGCACGGTAATTGTGCCAGACAATGGCAGCGTAAATGGCGGCGTGAAAGCGGTGACGGCCATTAAAGCGCTGAGTTTGATCACCGTTGAAGGCAAAGGGATGCTGGGCGTACCGGGCATTGCCGCCCGCACCTTTGGCGCAGTTGCCCAAAGAGATGTCAGTGTGCTGCTCATCAGCCAGGCTTCGTCGGAACAATCGATCTGCTTTGCCACGCCGGAAGCGTCGGCGGCGTTGGTGATTCAGGGGTTAAAGGCTGAATTTGCCGGGGAACTTCGTAACCAGGACATTGACCGCATTTGGGCGATGTCTGACGTGTCGATTGTGACGATTGTGGGTGCGGGGATGCGCGGTACGCCGGGCATTGCCGGCGGTTTGTTTACGGCGCTGGGCAATCATCATGTCAATATCATTGCCATCGCCCAGGGGTCATCGGAGTGCAGCATCAGCCTGGTGGTGTCTGGAGATGAAACGGCCGAAGCGGTGCGGCGTATTCATGGCGAGATTGTGGCGTGAGTGGTGAGACAGTGAACAGGTGCGGGTTTTGGGCGAAGGAAGGAAGGTAACATGATGAAGATAGGGAGAACGGGAAAACGGCCGTTGCCCACCCCCACACCCGGCAGTTATGCCTTCATCACCGGCGCTTCCAGCGGCATCGGCGCCGAGTTTGCCCGTCAGTTGGCTGCCGCGGGCTATCATTTGCTGTTGACAGCACGGCGGGAAAAGAAACTGATGGCGCTGGCGGCAGAATTGCAAGCGGCGCATGGCGTCACCGTAGAAATCATTGCCGCTGATTTGGCTGACGACGCTGATGTGACCCGCCTGGAAGCCCGCCTGGCCCACCTCAATCTGGCCATCCTCGTCAACAATGCCGGTTTCGGCACGACGGGCGGCCTGCTGGCCTCTGATCTGGCGCAGCAAATGGCAATGATAAACGTGCAAGTCATGGCAGTGATGCGCCTGTGCCGGGCGGCGCTGCCCGGCATGACAAAGCGCGGCGGCGGGGTTATCATCAACGTTTCTTCCATCTCCGCCTTCTTCCCATCTCCGGAGGATGTCAATTACCCGGCGAGTAAAGCATATTTAAATGTCTTTTCGCAGGCGTTGCAAGCAGAAGTGTTAGAAAGCGGTATTATCATCCAGGCGCTCTGCCCCGGCTTTACGGTGACGGAATTCCACGACACCGCGGCCATGACAGACTTTGACAAGACAAAAATACCTGTGACATTGTGGATGACAGCAGCGGAAGTGGTAGAAACCTCTTTACGCTCTTTAAATCCCCGGCGCGTCATCTGCGTTCCCGGTCGCCGTTATCAACTGATGGTAGCCGCCAGGCAAAGTGGCCCTACCGGGTTCGTATTAAAAATCGCCCGCAAGTTCCGCCAGCGGGTCAGGCAAAAGGATGACGGGTGACAAGTAGCCCCGCACTCCGCACTCCGCAATTTTTTGTAAGGATTTTTCATGAATATTATTGAAGCAATCATTTTAGGCATTATTCAAGGGGCGACGGAGTTTCTCCCGATTTCCAGTTCCGGGCACCTCGTTTTGCTGCCCGTAATTTTTAAGATGACGCCGCCAGACCTGACGATGGTGGGGTTGGTGCATTTGGGTTCACTGCTGGCTGTGTTGGTTTATTTTCGGCGGGATTTGTGGGAGATAGTAACGGCCGTTCTCGCCGGTCTCCGGGAGCGCAAGCCCATGAACAGCACCCAGTCGCGGTTGGGCTGGTATATCGTCGTGGGCTGCATTCCAGCGGCCGTGACCGGCTTGCTGTTGGAAGATTTCTTCGACAGCATGTTTAGTCAGCCCGTTTGGGTGGGTTTCTTCCTGTTGGTAACGGCCGGGCTGCTGGTGTTGGGCGAAAAATTGCTCTCCGGCGAGAAGAGCTTTGGTACTATGACCTGGACCGACACCCTTGTCATTGGCCTGTTTCAAACATTGGCGCTCTTCCCCGGCTTATCCCGCAGCGGCAGTACCATTGTGGGCGGGCTGCTGCGCGGCCTGGATCGTTCCCTGGCGGCGCGTTACAGTTTTTTATTGGGTGTGCCGGTCATTTTAGGGGCGGGCTTGCTTTCCCTGGTGGATATTGCCACGACGCCGCAGTTGACAACCAGCCTGGCGGCCTATGCCGCCGCCTTTATTTCGGCAGCGCTGGTGGGTTATTTGTGTATTTATTTTTTGCTGAGTTGGGTGCGTACTCACAGTCTCTATATTTTTGCCGTTTACTGCGCCCTTTTGGGCAGTGGTTATTTGCTCTATTCATTTTTTGGCAGCTAAATCGGAGCGCGGACAGCTTGTTCGCCCTGTGGTTACAGTATATATTTCGAGAAACAGGTGAGAGCTGAGTAATAATGTTGGAAGCAAAGTTGATTAAAATTGGTAATTCTCGAGGCATTAGATTGCCAAAAAAAAATCATCTCTAAATATGGGTTGGCAATCTTGTGCTGCTGGAAGAAACAGAAGATGGCATTTTGATTGTGGCTTGCCCCTTAACTACAAGTCTGCATCCCACATGGCGCAGTCGCATTCAAATTGTGTGCGCTGGACAGCAATCTGAAATAGCTGTGGATCAAATTCGCGCCATTTCCAAACAACGACTAATTAAAAAGATGGATAAATTATCACCAGAAGATAGCGGACTGTTGCGGCAACTTATTACGGAAATGTATGGAGAGTAGCTTATATTTTTTAAACCGCTAACTCCTGAAAACTGGACGTCTCAACCACTTAATGCGGTAGACAAAGAGAGGGGTGTTGCCGTATAATGAAGGCATGATTGAAAATTACATCCTAAAAGATGACCCGCAACTAACCGGGGACGGTTAGCGGTCTGAGCAAAGCCTGATTTCATATCTGAAATCGGGCTGTTTTTTTATGAATTGGAGGCATTGAACCATGGACAGTAACTATTTTATCGAATTGGAAGAAACGTACAGCGCTCACAATTATCACCCGCTGGATGTGGTGATTGATCGTGGCGAAGGAGTGTGGGTATATGATGTGGATGGCAAAAAATATCTGGATTGTTTGAGCGCCTATTCGGCGGTTAATCAGGGGCACAGCCATCCTGCTATTCGTCAGGCGGCGATTGCCCAAATGGAGCGCATCACCCTCACTTCGCGGGCGTTTCGCAATGATCAGATGGGGCCGTTTTTACAGGAATTGTGTACTTTGACGGGCTATGAAATGGCGTTGCCCATGAATTCCGGGGCGGAAGCGGTGGAAACGGCCGTGAAAGTGGTGCGTAAATGGGGCTACCAGATCAAAGGCGTAGCGGATGATCAGGCAGAAATCATCGTCTGCCAGGGCAACTTCCACGGCCGCACCACCACCATCGTCGGCTTTTCTAGCGAAGAATCGTACCGGAAGCAGTTCGGCCCGTTTACCCCCGGATTTGTGCTGATTCCCTATGGCGATCCGGCGGCGTTGGAAGCGGCCATTACCCCCAATACCGTCGGCTTTATGCTGGAGCCGATTCAAGGCGAAGGGGGAGTGGTGCTGCCGCCACCCGGCTATTTACGGGATGTCGCTGCTATCTGCGCCCGTCATAATATGCTGCTCATCGCCGATGAAATTCAGACCGGTCTGGGCCGTACTGGCAAGCTGTTTGCCTGTGAACATGAGGGGGTGCGCCCTGATGTGATGATTATTGGCAAGGCGTTGAGCGGCGGCTTTTATCCGGTATCGGCCGTGCTGACAGATAATGAGGTGCTGGGTTTGTTTAAGCCCGGCGATCATGGCAGCACGTTTGGCGGCAATCCGTTGGGTTCGGCCATTGGCCGGGCGGCGCTGCGCGTGATCACGGACGAAAACCTGATACAGCGCTCTCAAGAATTAGGCGACTATTTTAAAGGGCGTCTGCAACGCATTGAAAGCAGCGTGATCAAAGAGGTGCGGGGCCGGGGCCTGTTTATTGGCGTGGAATTGACGGTGGCGGCACGGCCGTTTTGTGAAGCGCTGCAGGAACGAGGTATTTTGTGCAAGGAAACGCATGAGACGGTGATCCGCTTCGCGCCGCCGCTGGTGATTACTAAAGAAGAAATTGATTGGGCTTTAGGCCATATTGAAGCGGTGCTGCTGACCGAGAAGTTGTTTGCGTAAGCGGTGAACAGTTTACAGTGAACAGTTTTTGGTGAGCGGCTGCTTGTTTCCCACGAACCGCTTAACGCTTGCTGAAAATCGTTTCTGATTCCCATCCCACTTTCCCGCAAGCCCTCCTGTACCACTTTGGTATAGGGGGGCTTTGGGCTTTAAAAGCAGCAGAATGGCAGAGCGGCGTAGTGGGTTGAAGGGGTGGGGTTTTACGCTTCCCGCATCACGCTTCATTCTCATTCTCCTTTGCCTTCTGCCCCTCAGAATGCTAAACTAATCCCATGTCTCAAGCCCTCTATCGCAAATGGCGACCCGCTCGATTTGAAGACGTTGTTGGTCAAGAACATATCACGCGCACCCTGCAAAACAGTATTGTGGCGGATCGTGTAGGCCATGCTTATCTCTTTTGCGGGCCGCGCGGCACGGGCAAAACCACTTCAGCGCGGCTGCTGGCCAAGGCGGTCAACTGCTTGCATGAAGATTTGGCAGAACGGCCGTGCAATGAATGTGCTAAATGCATTGATTTTAACAAAGGAGCCTTTCCAGATTTATTCGAGATTGACGCCGCTTCTAACACAGGCGTGGATGACATTCGAGATCTTCGAGCGAAAATCTTACAGAGGCCAACCCTAAATAGTAGATACAGAGTCTATATCATAGATGAAGTACACATGCTCTCCACAGCTGCCTTCAACGCCTTGCTGAAAACCTTGGAAGAACCACCCCCACATGGAATGTTTGTCCTGGCAACCACCGAAGAGCACAAAGTGCCCGTCACCATTAAATCCCGCTGCCAGCAGTTTAACTTCCGCCTGCTCACTGTGGCCGAAATCAGCCATCGGCTGCAATGGCTGGCGGCACAAGAAGATCTGACCATCGAGCCGGAAGCGTTGAACCTCATCGCCCGGCAGGGGGCGGGCAGCGTGCGTGACGCGGAAAGCTTGCTGGATCAATTGGTGATCACCCCCGGCGATACCATTACCCTGGAACGGACGCAAATGATACTGGGCACGGCTTCTGAAACGGCCGTTATCGACCTGGTAGACGCCTGGTTAAATCGGGATGGCAGCGGCGGCCTGGCCCTCATCCACGGCGCCCTGGCCTCCGGCACAGACGCTCGTCAGTTCTGCCGCCAGATGGTGGCGTATCTGCGTGACTTGCTCCTGCTGCAAGCGGCCGGCCCGGAGATGGTGGTGGATGGCACGGCCGACCAGCGGGAGATGATGCTGGCCCAGGCGCAACGTCCGCCGCGTCAGGCGCTTATCGACGCCGTGAAGCGCTTCAATGAGGCGGCCCTGACGCCCACCAGCAGTTGGCAGCCGCAGCTGCCCCTGGAACTGGCTTTCATCGAACTGCTGCCCGCCGAAGCCGCGCCGCCCGCCGCCCAAACGCCAGCGCCATCCGCCGCGAAAGTATTGCCGAAGCGAGAGCCAGAGCCAAAGCAAGAGCAAGAGCCAGAGCCAGAGCCAGAATTGGTAAAAGCTGCGCCGCCGCCCAAAAAAGCCAAAAGCAGCAAACCAGTCAGCCAGGAACAATCCCCACCTGCCACCGGACCCACGCCACCCGCCACGTTTAGCTTAACGGCCGTTTCCCGCTGCTGGCCGGAGATGGAGGAACTGGTGGGATCATCACAGCGCAATTTGCCGCCCCTGCTGAATATGAGCAAACCGCTGGCCCTGGAAGGCAATGTCATTATTTTAGGCTTTGAATTCCCCCTCTTTAAAGATAAATTCGACAAATACAAGGGCGCCGCCCAACTGGTAGGCGAGGTGTTCAGCCATCTGCTGCAAACCCACTGCACCGTTCGCGCCGTTGTCACCAGCGATTACACGGTTCCCATTCAAAAGGAAGAGTTCACGGCGCTGGCGGATGAGTTGGGTGGCGTGGTGAGCGGGGAGCGGTGAACAATGGACAGTGAACAGTG
>CAZXVH010000003.1:0-52826 GCA_964643965.1 uncultured Ardenticatenaceae bacterium | reverse complement strand
ATGAGTTGGGTGGCGTGGTGAGCGGGGAGCGGTGAACAATGGACAGTGAACAGTGAACAGTGAACAGTGGACAGTGGACAGTAAATGACAAACGCTGTGGCCGTTCTTTTGACCGAGCCATTTAAGAAAACGGAGAAAATCTATGTCAAAACGTTCTATTCGGCGCAAAAATATGCCCAAAACGAGTAAACCATCCCAGGCCAATATGATGGCCCAAATGCAAACGATGCAGCAGCAAATGGCGCAAGCACAGGAAGCGCTGGCCGATGAAACCGTCACCGTCACCACCGGCGGCGGCATGATCACGGTGGTCATGACGGGCCACCAGCGGATGCAATCCCTCACTATCGACCCCGAGGTCTTAGACCCGGATGATGTGGAACTGCTGCAAGATATGCTCCTCTCGGCGGTGAATGCGGCCATCGAGCAGTCGCAGGCGCTTTCGGCCGAACGCATGGAAGGCATCACCGGCGGTATAGATTTAGGTGGGCTGGATAGTTTATTAGGTGGTTTCTAACGGTGGCCCAAAATGTGCTGCCTCAACCGGTGCAGCGGTTGATCAATGAACTGTCGCGCCTGCCGGGCATTGGCCCCAAATCGGCGGCGCGGCTCACCTTTTATCTGCTGCGTATGGCCGACGACCAGACGTTAGACCTGGCCCAGGCGCTGCAAGATTTGAAGGAGCGCACCCGCTTCTGTTCCGTCTGTTTCAATATTACGGAGGAAGATCCCTGCCTCATTTGCCAGGACAGCGGCCGGGACCAGCAGTTTTTGTGTGTGGTGGAGGAGCCGTTGGATGTCTTGGCCATTGAGCGCTCCCGGGCGTTTAACGGCCGTTATCATGTCCTCCACGGCGCAATTTCCCCGGTAGAAGGGGTCGGCCCTGAGGATTTGCGCATCGCTGAACTGGTGGCGCGCGTGGAGCAGGGGGATTTCCGCGAACTCATCCTGGCAACCAACCCCACCCTGGAAGGGGAATCAACCGCCCTCTATCTCCAGCGCCGCCTGGCCCGTGAAGGGCTGCGCCTCACCCGCCTGGCTCGCGGCCTGCCCGTTGGCGGCGACCTGGAATACACCGACGAAATCACCCTCGGCCGTGCCCTGGAAGGCCGACAAGATCTTTAATCGTGGCAGGGTGGCAAGGTAGGCTTGACACCCTGCTACTTTGCCACTTTTTGTTTTGCCTTTATGTAACCCTTGTGCTAATATTCGCGCTCGTTAATGCGGTGTCGCCAAGCGGTAAGGCAGCGGACTTTGAATCCGCCATTCCCAGGTTCGAATCCTGGCACCGCAGCTAGAGAGAGCGGCGTTCAGAACTTATCCTGAACGCCGTTTTTGTATTTTGGTAATGCCTGGCGCTGCTTCCTCACAGAAGGTTTCATGGATACTGTTGAGGCCCGTGATGATTTTTGGAACGCTGGCGCTGGCCGTATGGCCTCTGGTATGATAAGGGTCGCTTATAAGCCATGACGCCACAAAAGGACAATTCATCAATCTTGACTCGTAACACCCTCTTATACTTCGTATTATTTATCTACACGTTGTTGATTATTTTTGTATCACTGGCCCCCATTAACCAGGGTATACCCATGCAAAACGGGGATAAAGCCGGCCATTTCCTGGCCTACACCGGCCTGTCCCTGCTGGTATGCCTGGCCTTTGCCAAACGGAACCAACAAATCGCAGCCTTACTTCTGGCGCTTGGTCTGGGCTTTCTGTTAGAGTGGGGGCAGTCGTTTGTTCCCGGCCGGGATATGTCGGCGCTGGACGGCCTGGCCAACAGCCTGGGTATCTTGACGGGCATCATCATATACTATTTTCAAGGCGACATACTCAAAAGGTGGCTGCGCATATAAGGGTGGCGAGTGGCAAGTAGCAAGTCAACCCGCTACCTGCCACCCGTCACAAAATCTTTAGAATCAGGAAACGTGACATCCTATGCCAACATTAGCGGTGATTTTACTGGCGGCCGGGCAAGGGTCCCGGATGCAGTCTAAAAAACAAAAGATTTTACATGAGGTGGGCGGCAAGCCGATGGTCAGCCACATCTTCGAGGCGGCCGAAGCGGTGGCTACCATGCCGCCCATTTTGGTGGTCGGCGTGGACGCAGATGGGGTACAGCGGCTCATTGGCAGCCGGGCACAGTACGCCATGCAGTCTGAGCAGCGGGGAACCGGCCACGCTACCATGATGGCCGAACCACTGGTCAAAGGGCAGGCGGATCAAGTCATCGTGACGTATGGCGATATGCCACTGCTGCAAGCAGACACCTTGTCTCGCCTGGCGCAAACGCAGGCCAAAACAGGGGCGGCCATTGTCATACTCTCGGTGATGGGGGAATCTACCTCTTCGTTTGGCCGGGTGGTGCGGGATCGTAACGGCTATGTGGCGGAAATTGTGGAAGTGGCGGAAGCCAGACTGCGCCCCAATACGCCAGAACTGCTGGCAATTCGGGAGTTGAATGTGGGCGTTTACTGCTTTGATGGCCCCTGGTTGTGGCAGCAGATTCATGCTCTGCCCCTGCGCCAGGCCCGCTCCGGCCAGGAATATTATCTCACTGATATGGTGGAACTGGCGGTGCAGCAAGAGCGGCCGGTGGAAGCGTTGGTGATAGAGGATGCCGATGAAAGCCTGGGCGCGGGCACACGGGCGGAACTGGTGGCAGTGGAGCAGGCGTTTCGTCGCCGCGCCAACCGGCGTTGGTTGAACAACGGCGTCACCCTCATCGATCCGGCCTCTACCTTTATTGACCCGGATGTGACGATTGGGCAGGATACAATTATCTGGCCGAACAGTTACTTGCAAGGGGAGACGTCAATTGGCGCGGATTGTATCATTGGTCCCAATACCATTGTGCGTCAGGCGCAGGTGGGCGATGGCTGCCGCCTTGAGCAGGCGGTGGTGGAAAATACGCGGCTGGAAGATGGTACAATAGTGGGGCCGTTTGAGCGGGTGATCGGTGAATAGTGAACAGTGGACAGTGAACAGTGAACAGTGGACAGTGGACAGTGAACAGTGGACAGTGAGGTGGGTATGATTACTTCTGAGCAACGTGAGGCTTTGATTGCCGCCGCCGTTGAGGCGCGGAAGCAGGCGTATGCCCCATATTCCCACTATGCGGTGGGGGCGGCGCTGTTGGCGGACAACGGCCGTTTCTATACCGGCTGTAATGTGGAAAATGCGTCCTATGGGTTGGCTATCTGTGCGGAGCGAACGGCCGTTGTCAAAATGGTCTCCGAAGGGGTGCGCCAGATTGAAGCCATCGTCGTCTGTACCGAGAACGCTGGTTCTCCCTGCGGCGCCTGCCGCCAGGTGTTGGTCGAGTTCGCCGGTGATGTGCCCGTCTGGTTGGTTGACGCCCAGGGAAACGGCCGGGAAACCACGCTTTATACCCTGCTCCCAGACCATTTTGGCCCGGAGCATCTCACATAAACCGGCCGAAGTGCGACGCACCTGATAATCGTCAATCGTTAATCGTTAATCGTTAATCGTTAATCGTCAATCGTCAATCGTCAATCGTTATTCCTTATGTCTCGAGAACGCACCCATCGCACCGAAGCCATCGTGCTGAAGCGCAGCAATTTTGGTGAAGCCGACCGGCTGCTCACCCTTTTCAGCCTGGAATTCGGCAAAATCAAAGCCGTGGCTAAAGGAGCTCGCAAACCACAGAGCCGCAAAACCGGCCATGTGGAACTGTTCATGCGCAGCCGTTACCTGCTGGCCGAAGGGCGCGACCTCTACATCATCACCCAGGCAGAAATGATCGAGGCGTATCCGGCGCTGCGTGACGATCTGGTGCGCACCACCTACGGCTCCTACCTGGTGGAACTGCTCGACCGCTTCACCGTCGAAGAAGACGTGAACCAGGACATCTACCGCCTGCTGGCGGCCGCCCTCGGTTGGTTGAGCGAAACGGCCGATGTGCGCCTGGCGGCCCGCGCTTATGAACTGCGCCTGCTGGGTCTGACGGGGTTTCAACCGCAGCTTTTCCACTGTGTCTCCTGTGGGGAAGCCATCGAAGAGCAAGACCAGTTTTTCAGCGTAGAACTGGGCGGCTTGCTCTGCCCCACCTGCCGCCAGGCAGATCGCAGCGCCAAACCGATTTCGGCCGTGGCGGTGAAGGTGCTGCGTTACCTGCAAACACGGCCCTGGGATACGGTAAAGTCCTTGCAATTGAAACGGCCGTTACACGTCGAATTAGAAGCCATCCTCTACCATTACCTCACCCACATCCTGGAGCGCAACCTCAAATCCATTGACTTCCTCAACCGCCTGCGTGAAGAAGCAGCCCTGTTTGCCCCGCTGGATGGGGAATAGTGGACAGTGGACAGTGGACAGTGGACAGTGACGACTAACGACCAACGACTGCTTTCCATTTAACGGCCCGTTCATCGACAGCCATCCCACATGCCGTTAAACTCTGCCCATATTATAATTTTTGGGCAAACCCAAGCCAAAAACTTATCCTCGTGGAAGGACCTTATGCGTGACGCCCTCAGTTTTCAAGAAATCATTCTCCGGTTGTTGACCTATTGGCAAGAGCAGGGCTGTCTGGTGCAGCAGCCGTACAACGTGCAGGTGGGCGCAGGCACGATGAATCCGGCCACCGCTCTGCGCGTATTGGGGCCAGAACCGTGGCGCGTCGTCTATGTAGAACCCAGCATTCGCCCCGATGACGGCCGTTTCGGAGAAAATCCCAACCGGATGCAAATGCACCACCAACTACAAGTCATCCTCAAACCAGACCCTGGCAATCCGCAAGAGCTGTATCTCAAAAGCCTGGAAGCCATCGGCATCGATCCCCGTTACCATGACATCCGCTTTGTGGAGGATAACTGGGAAAGCCCGGCGCTGGGCGCCTGGGGGCTGGGCTGGGAGGTGTGGCTTGATGGACAGGAAATCACCCAGTTCACCTATTTCCAGCAGGCTGGCGGCGTCAATTTAGACCCCGTGTCTGTGGAAATCACCTACGGCCTGGATCGCATTGCCCTGGCGCTGCAAGGCGTGGACAGCGTGTGGGAACTGGATTATGGGGCAGGTGTGCCTTACGGCGATCTGCTGCTGCAAAGCGAAATCGAACAGTGTCACTACTACTTTAATGTGGCCGATGTAGACGCCCTGCGCACCGTCTACGACCAGTATGAAAGCGAAGCCCAACGCTGCCTGGACGCCGGGTTGGTGGCTCCCGCCCATGATTACAATTTGAAATGCTCCCATCTTTTCAACATATTGGATACCCGGGGCGCGATTGGCGTCACCGAACGCGCCCAATACTTTCACCGGATGCGTATCATTGCCCGTCAGATCACCGAACGATACCTGGCGCAGCGGGAAGAACTGGGCTACCCACTGCGCCAAGCGTGGCCGTTGACTGTTGAAGAAGCGCCCGGTTATGTGATCCAGTTGGCCCAAATTGAGCAGCCCCAAACCTTTTTGCTGGAAATTGGCGTAGAAGAACTGCCAGTGGCCGATATTGAGACGGCCGTTAGCCAGTTGAAAGAAGGTGTGCCCGCCCTGTTTGCGCAACTGCGCCTGCCTTACGGCCGTTTTGAAATCCAGGCTACTCCGCGGCGACTGGCGGTAATTGGGCATCGGGTGGAAGGGCGGCAAACAGACCGGGAAACCCTGGTCAAAGGGCCGCCCGCCGACCGCGCCTTTGACGCCGAGGGCAAACCGACGCCCGCCGCCATCGGTTTTGCCAGGGGCAAAGGGGTAGCTGTGGCCGATCTGGTGATTACTGAAGAAGGCGACAAGCGGTATGTGGCGGCGTTGGTACGGGAAGAGGGGCGGCCGTCCGCCCGTGTTTTGGCTGAGGCGCTGCCCGATTTGCTGGGGGGGATCAAGTTCACGCGCAGTATGCGTTGGAACGATAGCGGCGTCAGTTTCAGCCGTCCCTTGCGCTGGCTGGTGGCTTTGTTTGGCCCGGACATCATCCCGTTTACTTATGCCGGGGTAAACAGCGGCCGTACCAGCCGCGGACTGCGCCCTTATGGTTCGCCCCCCATTGAGATTGATGAAGCCTTGCAATACCAGGCCATTATGCGCAATAACAAAATTGTGCTGGATGTGGCCCGACGCCAGAAACATATCCTGGATATTGCCGGTAAGTTGACGGCGGAAAAACGGGGCATGATTCCCGAGGATGCAGCGCTTTTGCACGAGGTGGCTAACCTGGTGGAACGGCCGACTCCCATGCGCGGTGAGTTTGACGAACGTTTCCTGGCGCTGCCGCCGGCCGTCTTGGTGGCGGTGATGCGTAAACATCAACGTTATTTCCCGGTGATGACCAAAAAGGGGGAGCTGCTGCCTTATTTTATTGCGGTGCGCAATGGGGATGAGCGGCATTTGAATCATGTGGTGGCCGGCAATGAGCATGTGCTGCGGGCGCGGTTTGCCGATGCGGAATATTTCTACAAGCATGATGTGACGCAGCCGTTGGCGGCATTTTTGCCGCAGTTGGCGCGGTTGACGTTTCAGGCGGAGTTAGGCTCGATGCTGGACAAAACGCAGCGACTGGAGCAGCTGACGCCGTTGTTGGCGGAGATGATAGGGCTGACTGATGAGGAAACGGCCGTTGCCATCCGCGCTGCCGCCTTAGCCAAAGCAGATTTAGCCACTGAAATGGTGGTGGAAATGACCTCGCTGCAAGGGGTGATGGGCGGCCATTACGCCCAACTCAGCGGTGAGACGGACGAAGTAGCCGCCGCCATTGTGGAGCAATACCAGGCGGTCAGCCAGACGAAACCCGGCCTGGCCCTGGCCCTGGCCGACCGGCTGGACAGCCTGGCCGGGCTGTTTGCCGCCGGTTTAGCGCCCAAAGGCTCCAATGATCCCTTTGCCTTGCGTCGGGCGGCCATTCACCTCATTGAGAACCTGGTGGCGAACCGGGTGTCGTTTGATGTGCGGGCGGCGTTGGCCAAAACGGCCGTTTTGCAGCCAATCCCGTGTGATGAGGGGGTGCAGGAGCAGGTGATGGGGTTTGTGAACGGCCGTTTAGAAGGATTACTCCGCGACGCAGGCTACAGCGTTTCCGTGATCAAAGCGGTGCTGGCGGAACAGGGCCATGATCCCTTCGCTGCTTTCCAGGGCGCGGCTGCTTTGCAAACCGCCACGCAGGCCGCCGACTGGGAAGATTTGCTGGACGCCTATGCCCGCTGTGTGCGTATCACCCGCTCTCAGACAGAAAGCTACACCCTGCGCCCCGGCGATTTTGAACTGCCCGCCGAGCAAGAATTGGCTATGGCCTATCAATCAGCCCGCGCCGCCCGAACAGGGGCCATAGAGGCTTTGGTGGAGTCGTTGCGAATGCTGCAACCGGTTATCAACCGCTTCTTCGACGCCGTACTGGTCATGGATGAAGACCAGCGCATCCGTGAAAATCGGCTGGCGCTGCTGCAGCGCATCGCTGCCTTGTCCACTGGTATCGCCGATCTGTCTGAGCTTGAAGGGTTTTAACTAAGTTTCAAGACAGCGCGATTTCTCTGTTATAACAAGCCCCTGGGCATTTTGTCCCCCAAAGGTTGTGAATTCGGCAATGCTCAATCTGAGAACATACACGGCCATTGCCGCTGGTTGCAAACCGGCGGCTGAGACATAAAACCCGTTAAAACAGGTTGCAGTCGCCGTCCCAACGTGCTTGAGTACGTTTTTTGTCTCAGCCTGGGGATTCCATCCCCAGTGAAGCGTCAAATTGAGAATTGCTGTCAAAATATGTGCCAGGATGTCTTCTTTTACAAAAATGGCATGATTCCCAGCATCGCAGACGTTAGCAGTGAATTAAGTATCTTGTTAGCGCATGAAATTTTGCGGCAAATTGATTTTCCTGTAAACGAAAGTGCTATTCAGGGTCAAACGGCCGGCAAACGATTTGAGGAAAGGGTATTGATTGTGTTTATCACTTTGCACTACCTGAATTGATTTCAGCAGCCTCCGCCACTGGCAATGAAGCGGTGATTGACTTGCTCAACGTGATGGTCTCTGGGGATCGCTTGCGGGACATTGCCGATCTCCCTTTTGATTTGGCAGTATAAACCGATAAGGAATGAAAATTAAATAACAATACGTAACTGGACTCTAATTTCTAATCTCTAATCTCTAATCTCTGTTTTTTCTCCGCCCGCTTAATCTTCTTGTCTGTGTCAAAATAGCTTTCCGCCGCCATCAGCAGCCAGTTCAGCGCCAACGCCAACAGCGCTACCGCCACTGCCCCCGCCACAATCTTGTCATACCGATTTTGCGCAATGCCGTCAAACAACAGCTTGCCCAAGCCGCCCGCGCCAAACTTGGCGCCAATGGTGGCGATGGATACGGCCACCACCGCCGCGATACGCATCCCCGCCAGAATCACCGGCAGCGCCAATGGTATTTGCACCCGCAGCCAACGCTGACGGCCGTTCATGCCCATGCCCCTCGCTGCTTCCAAAACAGGTTCCGGTACCCCTTTTAACCCCGCCACCATATTGCGCACCAGGATAATTTGTGTATACACCACCAGCGCCACAATCACCGACTTTTGGTTCAGGCCAAAGAGCGGCAGCAGCAAAATCAGCAAGGCAATACTGGGAATCGTATAAAACACGCCCAACACACTCAATGTGCCCGCTGCCAGCCGTTCACTGCGCAGCAAGATCAGGCTCAAGGGCAGGGCGATGAGGGTGGCGATAACCAACGCCGTCAGCGTCATAAAGAGATGTTGGCCGGCCAGCGCCACAATCACATCCGGGTTTTGCCAGAGGTATGCCACAGCCTTATCCTGCTGCCGCTACAGATTGGATGCTTGCCAAAGTGAGTAAGCCTATCGGCTTTTCATCAGCCATCACCGTCAGGGCGGGTACAGGTGTGCTCAGCAGCATGGATAAGGCGCTGCGTAAATCGGCGTCGCCATCAATGTAGGGGTCGCCGTTCGGCATAAAACCGGGCGGCAGCGGCGTCATCGCCGATTCTACGCGCAGCAGACTCAACTGGCGCACCCTATCATCGGCGCCCACTAACTGGCGTACGAATTGATCCGCCGGCTGGCTGAGTAATTGGAAGGGCGTATCGTATTGCACAATACGCCCTTCCTGCATAATGACAATCTTATCCGCCAGGCGCAGCGCCTCTTCCACATCATGGGTCACAAAAACGATGGTTTTTTGGAGACGACGCTGCAAGAGACGCATCTCATCTTGCAAGCCGGTACGAGTGATGGCGTCTACGGCGCCAAATGGTTCATCCATGAGAATGACGCCAGGATCGCCGGCCAGCGCCCGGGCAACCCCCACGCGCTGTCGCTGCCCACCTGACATTTGTGAAGGATAGCGGCTACGATATTCTGCTGGTGGCAAATCTACCAATGTCAGCAGCTCATCTACCCGAGTTTCAATCTGGGCTGCGGGCCATTTGAGCAGTTCTGGCACGATGGCGATGTTTTGGGCGACAGTCATATGGGGAAACAAGCCGATTTGCTGAATAACATAACCAATCTGACGGCGCAGTTCGGTAGCGTCCATCTCGAAGATATTTTTTTCATCCAGGTAGATGTCGCCGGAGGTGGGTTCGTATAAACGATTGATCATTTTGAGCAGGGTGGTTTTGCCGCAACCAGATGGCCCCAGCAGCACTACGAAACTGCCTTCATCAATTTGCAGAGTGACATCCAGCACAGACGGCCGGTTTGCATTGGCAAACTGCTTGGTAATCTGGTCAAAGCGGATGGCGCTCATTACTCGTTTATCAACCCCTGTGCCACCAGGAATTCCCGTGCCACGTCAATCGGTTCACGGCCGTTTCCGCTTACCTCATTATTCAACCGCTGCATAACCTCATTTGTGATCAAGGGGGCCAGCCGGTTCAGCACAGTGGCTATCTCCGGGTTATTGTCCAGCGCCGCTTGCCGGATCACCGGCGCTACCTGGTAAGGTGGGTACAAGCCTTTATCATCTTCCAGGGCGACCAGATCATAGGCAGCCAACTCGCCATCTGTGCCAAAAGCCACCACCACATCCGCTTCACCATTCACAATCGCCTGGTAACGCAGACCGGGATCAACCGCCAGATAGTTGGCGAACTCAAAATCGCCATAGAGCTTTTTCATGCCCGGCAGCCCATCTTCCCGTTCCGCAAATTCCGGCGGGCCGATCAAGACCAGTTGGGAAGCATTGGCGACCAGATCAGAAAAGGTGGTAATGCCCAGGGCGGCGGCGCGGTCCCGTTTCATGGCCAGCGCCTGGGTGTTGTTCATGGGCGCTGGCTCTAACCAGACCAACGAAAATTGTTCGGCATACGCCTGTTTCACCACGTCAAAGACAGCTTGCGGATCATTCATCACTTCTTTTTTCAGGACGGTGAGTAAGCCAGTGCCTGTGTATTCCGGGTAAACGTCGATCTCGCCATCCAACAAAGCCTGGTGGGCCACCGGCGTTCCGCCCAGATTGAGCTTGCGGTTTACCGTGTAGCCGGCGTCTTCCAGGAGCAAAGCGTACATTTCACCCAGGATAAATTGCTCTGTGAAATCCTTGGAGGCGACGGTAATGGTTTTACTGTCACCGCCGCCACAGCTTGCCAGCAATATTGCCAAAATAAAAATAATTACGATGAACCAACGTGACTTTTTCATGTTTTCCTCCTATGGAATGGAAAAATTATGAGGGTGGCTGCAACCAACGTTGTATGCCTCCCAATAGTAAATCGGCCGATAGCGCCAATAAGGCTACCGGTATTGCTCCCACCAGTAAGATGGGAATATCATATAAAGCAAAGCCGCGCACCACAAATACCCCCAGTCCGCCAATGCCAATAAATGCGGCTAAAGTAGCGCTGGCTATGATTTCTATGGTGGCAGTGCGTACCCCGGTAACAATGACGGGTAGGGCTAATGGGGTTTCTACACGCCATAAGGTTTGACGGTTTGTCATACCCATGCCAGCCGCCGATTCTTTAATGGCCGGATCAATGGTGCGGTAAGCGGCGTCTGTATTGATGAGGATGGGGGGAAAAGCCAGGATGGTCAAGGCAATCAGGGCAGAGGTAAAGGTGAGGCCAAAGTAAGGGATGGCAAGAAACAAAATGGCGATGCTCGGTACCACGCGCAGCCCGTTGAAAAAATTGATGACGGTGACAGAGGCGGCGCGTGAACGAGATGTCCAGATACCGAGGGGAAGGCTGACGCCTAAACTGATGCCCAAAGCAATGATGACGAGCAGCAGGTGTTCTTGCAGGGCAGTGAACAGTTCATCAGAATGGCTTTGAGCGTATAAAAAGGCTTCTTGTAAGAGATTAAACATGGTGGTATTTTTGAATCGGCTGAAGTTCACAAGGTTGACGACCTTACCGGCGCTTATTTTACCATTCAAACTCCTCAAGGTTGTTGCTTCTATGCTTTTTCACATATTTGGTGAGTGGTTTTTTCAGATTGGTTCAATCTCCCAGATTGAACCAATCTGACGTGTGAAAAATGAGGAGATTAGAGATTTGTCGAGCGTTATCCCCCTTATCGTAACCGTTCATGGCTGTCAGGTTTATGATACTATTGATTGAGAAAGTACCCGACAATAGCTGAGTTGAGGGGGGTGAAACGGCCGTTTTCAGACAACTCTGGTCGGTATTTTACGCATGAATGAATTATCGCGCTTGCGCAAAACAAAAAATATCCTGGTGTTGTTAGCCATTTTCACCGTATTTATCCTGGAAATAGGCTATTTTTACTTTCTGGGTCGCGACTGGCGCTTTGTGCTGTTTGATCTGTTGGTGGGCATCCTCATCATTATGCTCTTTGCTAACAGCGCTTTCTACTTTATGCAGAAGCTGCAAAAGCAGTTGCAACAGGAGATCGAGGAACGCAAAGCCGTCGAAGCGACATTACAACTGCGCTCCAGAGCTTTAGAGGCAGCCGCCACTACCATTACGCTCACCGATAGTAACGGCCGTTTTCTCTGGGTCAACCCGGCCTTCACCACCCTCACCGGCTACTCTGCTGAAGAGGCGATAGGGCAAACGCCGGCGCTTTTGCGCTCTGGCGCCCAGGATGACGCTTTTTACCAGAATCTATGGCAAACCATCACTGCCGGGCAAGTATGGCATGGCGAAATCATCAACAAACGGAAAGATGGCACACTTTACACAGAAGAACAAACGATCACCCCTGTTTTAGGGGAAGACAACACCCCGCTCTACTACATTGCCATCAAACATAATATCACCGCCCGTAAAAATGCAGAGGAAACTTTGCGTCAATATACCGAGCGACTGCAACTGATAAACCGCATCGACCAGGCAATTTTGGGAGAAGCAACGCCAGAAGAAAGCGCTATTGTGGCCCTCAAGTATGCTCGCCAACTGATCCCTTACGCACGCGCCAGTGTTGTTATGTTTGATGAAAAGCTGGAGGAAGGGATGGTTTTGGCTGTCGTGCAAGATGGGGAAACGGCCGTTCCTGCCGGCCACATTTTCCTCCTTACACCCTCCGAAATAAAAGCGTTAAACGCAACCGCCGTTCCCCCGCTGCCCACCATCACCGAATTCGCTGATTCCCAATCCAATATCGGCAAACTGTTAAAAGCAGAAGGATTGCATACCCAGGTTAAAATGCCCCTCATCGCCCAAAATCAACTTATCGGCGCTTTAAACCTGGCCACCCATAACTCCACCCATTTTACCCAAGAACACATCACCATCACCCAAGAAATTGCCACCTCCCTGGCTATCGGTTTGCAGCAAGCGCGTCTCTACCAATCTGAACGACGCCAGCGAGAACAAGCCGAGGCGCTGCGGGCTATTGGCGAAGCCTTAAACGCCACCCTGGATTTTGATGAAGTGCTGCATTTAATTCTGGATCAACTAACCAAAGTGGTGCCGTATGATTCCGCCAACATCCTCTTTATTGAAGGAGATACCGCCTCCATCCGCCATAACCGGGGCTATGAGCGGTATGGCATAGATATTGCTGAAAAAGAAGTGGCCGCACTCACCTTTCGTATTGCCGCCACGCCCAATTTACAAACCATCATACGCAGCCAGGAGCCGTTGATCATCCCCGACATCGATCAATATCCAGGCTGGCTTAAAGATAAAAGTATCACTCAAGCACGCTCCTGGGTGGGTGTGCCCATTTTTATCAACAAGGCCATCGTCGCCATCATCGCTTTAGCAAAACAAGAAGTAAACTTCTACCAAAACCGTCACGTCAATCTTTTACGGGCGTTTGCATCACAGGCCAGTTTAGCCTTAGAAAATGCCCGCTTATATCAGGAACTGAGTGAACATGCCTCCCAGCTAGAAGCCAGGGTTCATTCCCGCACCAGAGCGCTGGCAAAAGCCAATGAACGGCTTAAAGAACTAGACCGCCTAAAAACAAAATTTATTTCAGATGTTTCCCACGAACTACGCACACCTATCACCAACATTTCCATGTATCTCGATTTGCTCCAGCAGGGAAAAATAGAAAGACAGGCCCATTACATGCTTGTGCTAAAACAGGAAACCATGCGTCTGTCACAGATCATTGAAGATATTTTTGATGAATCGCGCCATACCAGCCACTTACAGCAGGCAGACTACGCCAGGGTGGATATGAATGAAATTATCTATCACACCCTTAAAAGCTATCAGGTGGAGGCCACTAGAAAAGGCTTGGCGCTTACCTGCGATTTGGCCGCCGGCTTGCCCCTCGTTTGGGGCGAAGCGGCCCAATTGAGTCGCGTTATTGCCAATATGCTCAAAAATAGCATCCAGTACACCACCGTCGGCGAAGTCTCTGTTATTACAAACGAGAAAGACAACTGGGTGTCTATTTTAATTGTAGATACCGGTGTAGGTATTTCCTCTGAAGATATGCCCCATTTGTTTGATCGATTTTATCGGGGACATCCCGCCAGCCAATCTACTATTCCTGGAACCGGCTTGGGCTTAGGCGTCGTTCGTGAAATTGTGGGGCTGCATGGCGGTTCAGTGATGGCGGCCAATAACGAGCGGGGCGGAGCAACATTTGAGATTTTATTACCCGTTGATAACCAGATCGAGTCCAACCACGCCGATATATAAGCGTATACGATTTCAGACTCAATTGACCAGACCCACTCAAACATCCCCCACTGAGCACAGACCCGGTAGAAATGCCCAACGACGACTCCCCGCTTATCCGTTACAACAGACCATATACACACCGGGGAACACAATGCACTTGTGAGGCGCTTTGTTGAGTTCACAACCGATGGTCACTGCCCACTATCCGTCGCCTGCACATAAACCGTCACCACCGCGCCGCTGTCGGCCACGCCGCTAAACTGCCACACGGGCAGCAGCCAGTAGGAAAGGGGTGTGAGCGAAGCTGCGTCTGTGTCCGGGTGGACGTAGTAGCTCAATACAACCTGGTTGATGGTGATCTCGTGGATGGGGGTTTGCCACCCGTCGTCGGGCTGCGCCAGCGATTCGCCGCTCACGCCGGCCACCTGCCGGTCGATGCCTTCCCAATCCAGCACCGGATAAGCCAACCCCACCTGGCGGATTGCCCAGGTAAATACATTCACCTGGCTACCATCCTCTAAATCGGCCGGAGCGTCTGGCAAAATGAAGGAGTCTCCGCCCGGTTCCGTAAGAATCAGCATGTCGCCCTGGCGCTGCACAGTTCCGTTTTTGAGCAGCGGATTCAAATCGGGAACGGGCTGCCAACCGGTCAACGCCAGGCTGTTGGCGGCGGTATCCAGTATGCCCCAGAAATGCAGGGTAATGCCCACCTGGGCGGCCAGGGCGAGACGGGTCTGGTCATCGGTTTGCACGGTGTAGTTGAGCGCCTTCACCAGCGGCGACCCCTCGCCGGAAATGGGAGTGAAGACGGTAGGCGGGGCGTAAAAATGCACTTCCTGGCCCGCTTGATGCTGGCGCGGCCAATATTGAAAATTGGCTGGTGGCGCGGTTTGGGTGAGGGCGGCGTCGGTGGGCGGCGTAAGGGTGTAGCGCACTGATTCGCCGCCCGCCTGCACTTGCTGCCAGGCGTCGGCGGCGGAGATGAGCGGGTAGCGACCCAGGGGGGTGAGTTGTTCATACGGTTGGTAGGTGGCAAAGGCCAAACGGCCGTTTACCACCCCCGCGCTGATTTCCGGCAAATTGATCGCCATCTCATCCAGCAAGCGCAGCACCCACACTTCTCGTCCCCAACCATCTTGCAGCGTATAAGGAAAATCAAGCAGGCCCAGCGTTTGCAGCGCCGCTTCCGTCTCGGCGGCTCGCTGCATATAAGGCGGCGGCGATTGATAATCAAACGAGAGGCTCTCGTCGGCAAAATAAGCCGCGCCCTCGGTGATGACCAGAGAGCGCGGCCCGTCAAAGGCGTGGTATTCGTTGGAAACAGGCGGCAGCGGCGCAGCATCTGCCGCCGGCGTCCCGCCCAGGAATATCTCATCCGGTTGGGATAGGGTGTAGAGCGGACCGTCAAAGCCCCAACGTTGGGCGATGGTTTGCGCTCTCGCCGCGCCCACCGGCCCGGCGGTCCAGCGCCAGACCTGGGCTTCGTTGGGAGTGGTGGGCAGGATGGCGTTCAGGGTGAAAACGGCCGTTTGCCACGGATCATCTGGCAGCGGTTGTCCACTCTGGTTGGCAGGCGGCTCGTTTAAGGTGGGCAGGAACGGCCGTTCTTCATTTTCATCATTAGGCCCCGGGATGGGAACGGCCGTTTCCGTTTCCATAGAGTCAGTGACGGGGGACGCGTCAGTCGGTTGGGTCTCTGGGGATGGTGCGATTTCAGCGGGCACAGCTGGCGTGGGTAGTGCTGCCTCTGTCGGCCCGCAGGCGGCGAGGGTGAACGCCAAAAGCAGGGCTGCCAGGATCAAAATCAAAACTCGTTTCATAGCCATTCCTCCGTAAATCGAATGGGTAATTTGATACAACTGGATTGTATCCATTGCCCGATGCCTGGCAATCTTGCACAATAGGTCAGAAAAAATCAGGGACGCTGATGCTGTAGAACAATGATATTTTTCAGCGTTTGGCAGTATCCGTGTTCCCCTTACCACAAAGGAAGACATATATGGATACAACGGCCGTTCTCAAACTCCTGCTTCATGGGAATCAACTTAAACGCACCCCGCGCACCGGCTGGGTGCAGCGCGGCGTACCAAACGCCGAAAATGTGGCGGCGCATTCCTATGGCGTGGTGTACGTTGTTCTCACCATGGCGCCGCTGCTGGACGAAGCCATCGACCTGACGAAAGCATTGGCTATGGCCGCCCTGCATGATCTGCCAGAAGGGTTGACCACAGACATTCCTGTCCCTGCCTGGCGTTATTTACCGTCGGGCATCAAAATAGAAGTAGAACGGGGGGTGATGCAGGAAATGTTGGGCGAAACGGCCGTGGCGTCGCAGTGGATGGCCTGGTGGGAAGAGCTGTACGCTGCCGAATCCGCCGAAGCTCGCCTGGTTCACGACGCTGACAAAATCGACATGTTTATTCAGGCGTGGGTCTATGCCCGGCAAATGGGAAACCAGCAGTTGGCCGAATTTTGGGCCACGCCCTTCACCTTTCATTATCCGCAGATGCAGGCTGTTTACGAGGCGCTGCGAACGTGAAAACCACATCGGCGTGAGGCGCAGCCCACCTTCCTCACGTTTCACGCCACCCGACCCGTGTACGCTGGCAAAATGAAAATTTGGGAACAATCTGCCGCTGGCGTCGTTTTAGCTGTTAGAATGCTGAACGGCTTGCTTGCCTTTAAGCAGCCGACTTTACTTTAGCGATGGAGGTAATGTATGAAATTTTTAACGATGTTTGTGATGAGCGCCGTCATTTTGCTGATGGCTGCCTGCTCCCCTGGCGGTGGCGAATTGACCCCGGTTCCTGAACCGATTGAGACGAAACCTGCCCTGGAAACGGCCGTTCCCCTTTCTACATCCCAACCCACCACTGCTGCCTACCCTGATGCTGGCTATCCGGCCGCTGCGTCTATCCTGGAAACAGTTGACCCTTACCCTGGGCAGGATGATGGCCTCGCCGTAGAGCCAGCCTTCGATTCCGCCTATCCCACCGCCGGGGATGAGGCGGCTGAAGAATCGTCTCAGCCGGATGTGCCAGATGCCGCGGTTAATATTGTCCAGCAGGTTAGCCAGGATTTGGCCGGCCGTTTAAGCCTGGATGTGGCCGATATAACCGTTGTTAGCGCCACCGAGATAGAGTGGCCTGACAGTGCTTTAGGCTGTCCGCAAGAGGGCTACGCCTACATGCAGGTGATCACTCCCGGATACCAGGTTGTGCTAACAGCCAACAACCAGGAGTATGAATACCATACCAACATGACTGGGAATTTCCTGCTGTGCCAGGAGGGGAAGCCCGTTTTCGATTAAGAAAGCAGCCACCCGCCCAGAGCCTAAAGGTTTCTAAAAATCTTTAGGCTCTTTTTATAGAAATAATCTATACATATTATAGAAATTATGAATGTTTTGCATGTTGCTGGTCGTGGCCCAGGCGGGTTCCTATACTTACCCACATGCTTAATTTACTCACACCCCAACGAACTGATTTCTATTTATCACGCAGCCTGGAAAGCCAGGTCGGCAACACCCCGCTGCTGCATTTGAAGCAAACGGCCGTTGTCCTCAACCTCCCTGAAACCGTGCAACTGTATGCCAAAGCCGAATGGTTCAACCCCAGCGGCTCCGTCAAAGATCGCGCCGCCTTGCACATCATCCGGGCTGCCGAAGAAAACGGGCAGTTATGGCCGGGTATGACCTTGCTGGACGCCAGCTCTGGCAACATGGCGCTGGCTTACGCCTTGCTGGGCAAAACACGCGGCTACAAAACGCTGCTTTGCGTTCCTGAAAGCGCCGGCGCAAACCGCATCGCGCAGCTGCGCCGCCTCGGCGCACAAGTGATTGTCACCGCTGGTGCAGACGGTTCCGATGGCGCTATCCGCGCCGCCCGCCAGATTGCCCAGGCGGACCCCACTTTGTTCTACGCCCGTCAATACGACAATCCTGCCAACTGGCAGGCTTACTACGAAACGATGGCCCCTGAAATCTGGGCGCAAACGCCAGGCCAGGTGACAGATTTTGTGGCAGTGCTTGGCTCTAGCGGCACTTTTATTGGCACAGCCCGCCGTTTACGCGCGTTCAATCCAGATGTTCGCTGTATTGCCGTGCAGCCGGCCAGCGCCAAAGAGGGCATCAAAGGCTTGAAGCACCTGCCCAGCGCCATTCGTCCGGCCATCTACAATGAGAACGTGGCCGACGCCGCCCTGTTCATCACCCGCGCCGAAGCCGACGCTATGCAAGAGATGTTGGCAATGTGTGAAGGCATTGAAGTGGGTTCCTCTGCGGCGGCCGCTGTGGCGGCGGCCGTCAACCATGCCCGTACCCTGGCATACGGCCGTGTGGTTACGGTGCTGCCAGATGCGCCTCAAAATCTTTAACCGCAGAGGACGCGGAGAAAAGAAGATTTCTCCCCGAACTTTCTGTGCATTTCTGTGACTCCTCTATGTTCCTGCTCTTAAATTAAAGTTGGAACTTTTTTCTCTTTGGCAGCGTCTTTTAAGCATAGACCGTGAAATTGCTACGTTTAGGAGGCATTTGCCATGAGAAAAACGATTGCTCTTTTCCTGACGATATTTGTATTTATGATGAGTGTGGTAGGAACGGCCGTTGCCCAAGACGAGCCTATTCTCCCCGAACCGATGCCCCCCATCTGGAATGTCGATGGCCTGACTATCGAATACCAGCGCGTGGAAACCCACATCGACAACCAAATCGCCACCACCCACATTGAGCAGCTATTCGTCAACGATAACGACTGGCTGCTGGAAGGCGCGTATCTCTTTCCCCTGCCCGAAGGGGCGGCGGTGAGCCAACTTACCATGTGGGTCGATGGTCAGCCCATCGAAGCCAAAATCCTGGAGAAAGATGAAGCGCGGCAAATTTATGATGAAATCGTGCGCCAACTGCGTGATCCAGCGCTGTTGGAATATGTGGGCACACAAGCCATCCAGGCCAACGTCTTCCCCATTCCAGCGCACGACGAGCGGCGCATCGAAATCGAATACACCCAACTGCTGCCCGCCGACAACGGCGTCATCCATTACGTTTACCCGCAGTCAACCGACCTGTATACCAACGCCCCGCTGGAAAACCAGAGCATCCGCGTAGAACTGCTTTCCGACGAGGCCATACGCGCCATCTACTCGCCCAGCCATCCCGTTGCCATCAGCCGCGAGGGTGATTTTAAAGCGGTGGTGGGCTATGAAGACAGCGATGTGGTCGCCGACACTGATTTTGAACTGTACGTCACTGTCTCGCTGGAAGAGATTGGCCTGAATTTGCTCAGTTATAAAGAGGCCGACCAGGATGGATTTTTCACGTTGCTGGTGGCGCCCAGCGTGGTGGTGGACGAAGTGATCGCCAAAGATGTGATCGTGGTCATGGATACCTCAGGCAGCATGGAAGGGGAGAAAATGGCGCAGGCGCAGGAGGCGGCACGATATATTGTTGAGCATCTAAACCCAGAAGATCGCTTCAATATGGTATCGTTTTCGACGGGGGTGCGGCTGTATGAGCCAGCGTTGGTTTCCGCTGAGAATTCGGATGGCGTAGGCAGTTTCATCAACAGTCTGGAGGCAGTTGGCGGCACCAATATCAGCCAGGCGCTTTTGGAAGCGGCCAATCTGGTGGATGAGCAACGTCCTACCACGATCACCTTTTTGACGGATGGCTTGGCGACGGAAGGCATTACCGATACGCCGCTGCTGCTGGACGCCGTCAAACAAGCGCTGCCGCGCAACGCTCGTATTTTTGTCTTTGGCGTGGGCGATGACCTGGATCCGAACTTGCTGGATGCCCTGGCGGAAAATCATCGCGGCACGACGACCTATGTCCGGCCGTTTCAAGCCATTGATGAAGCGGTGAGCAGTTTCTTTGCCAAAGTGAGTGCGCCGGTACTATCTGATATTTCCCTAGATTTTGACGGCATTGTGGTGGAGCAACTGTATCCCGATACGCTGCCTGACCTGTTTGCCGGCAATCAGTTGGTGCTGACGGGGCGTTACCGTGAAGGCGGGCCAGCCACGATTACTCTGAATGGCACAGTCAATGGGGAGCCGCAGGAATTTGTATATGAGGACAATCTGTTCCGCACTCGTGGCGGCGATGATTTCATTCCGCGCTTGTGGGCCACCCGCGCCATCGGCCATTTGCTGCGCGAGATTCGGTTGCATGGCGATAACGCGGAACTGGTGCAGAGTGTGGTCAATTTGAGCATTCGCTATGGAGTGATAACGCCTTACACGAGCTATCTCATCGAGGAAGATGACATTTTCACGCAATCGGGGCGCACGAATATTGCGGCGGGGGCGGCGATTGAGGTCACTCGTGAGGCGTCGCAGGAGATGGTAGCAGAAGCGGCCGTTTCGGCCGATATGGCGGCGGCGGAAGCGCCGCTGGCGCTGCCCTCCACAAATGCCGAGAAGACGGATGGCGAGATAGCGGTAGATGAGGCGATTCGGGTGGTGGGCAGCAAGACGTTTGTGCTGCGCAACGGCCGTTATACCGACACCACCTTTGACCCCGAAACACAAACGCCGCAGCCCGTCAGCTTTGCCAGCGATACCTACTTCGATCTGCTGGCGGCTGCCCCGGAACTGGGCCCATACTTTGCCCTGGGCCAGAATGTGTTGGTGGTCTATGAAGGACAGGTGTATGAAACGGTAACGTCTGGCGGCGCGGAGACGGTTGTGTTGCCGGAAGTGGATAAGGTGGATGTGGGAGAAACGGCCGTTTCCCCCGCCCCAACCGTACCATCCATCAACGCAGACCCAGACCTCCAACCTGCCGACGCCAAACCAGAAACTGGCGATTTTTCGACCGGTATTTGTGGCACAGCCATGCTCATGCCACTGTTTATCGTGACTGGGTTGGTGGGATTGAAACGGAGGAGAAATAGCTAAACGCGAAGCGCTGAAATGGAGATAGAAAATGAAACGAATCCTGTTTGTTTTACTACTGATGAGCCTGGCCGCTTGCACGGCCGTTTCCAAACCAACTGCTTTTAATGAAGCAGAGGTGTACACGGCTGTTATCAATCAAATTTACACCGTAGACGACACCTTTGGCGGCACTTTGCAGCCGCCGTTGGTCTACCTGCTCAGCCAGACGGATGACAGCGTGGGCGATCCCAACATTGAGCAGCAGCCTGCGCAGACCATCGACGAAGCAACGCAGCAAGCAATTGTGACTGGGTTGGCTGAGTTGCCAGCGGACGTGGTGTGGGTAAACGGCCGTTCTGATGTACCAATCACGGCAGATGGTCAGGTTGAGGGAGATGGCGTCATCATCACCCTGGGCAATATTCACCCACAGGTAGATGGTACATTGCTCGTTTCCGGCAGCATCTACGTTGCTAATTTAGCAGCTGGCGGGCAAACGTTTGTGTTAGAGGAAACGGAGTCGGGTTGGGCGGTGACAGGTACAACTGGCGTTCAGTGGATTAGTTGAACGTGGCTGGCTTAAAGCCAGGTATCATCATTCAGTTCCCACAAGCGAATGACCCTGTCTTTCTCACCCAATGTTGCCAGTTGAGAACCGCCCGGCTGAAACGCCAAGCCGGAAAAAGCAAATGTGGAGTGAGGTTCCGCTAAAACAGCCACCGTCTCCCAATCGGCGCAGCGCCAGAGACGCACCGTGCCATCAACCGATTTAGTAGCCAGCAGCCGCCCGTCTGCGGAAAAGGAGACGCCGGTAATCGGTTTGCTGTGCGCAAAAAGGGTGGTGATCAGGTCGCCACTGTCCGGCTGCCAGATGTGGATAGAGTGGTCATAAGAGGCGGAGGCGAGCAGGGCGTCGTTGTGGCTTAAAGCCAGGGCGTGGACTTCACCCGTGTGGCCGCGCAGCGTTTTATATTCACGCTGCTGGTCAATATCCCACACTATAATCAGACTGTCGCCGGCCGCAGAGTAGGCGCGGCGAGAATCACTGCTGATCACCAGGTCGTTGACACGGCCGTTATGCCCATAGAGCGTCGCCCTATTTTCCCCACTGGCGAAATCCCACACTTTGATGGTTTTGTCATACGCGCCGGAAACGATGGTACGGCCGTCTGGCGTCATAGCGACGGCGTACACATAATCTTTGTGACCGTATAAGGTGCGCGGCCGTTCTGCGCCGGCCACATCCCAAATTTTCACCACGTTTTTGGAAGCCGACAGCACAAAATTGCCGTCCGGCGACCAGGCCACTGTGAACACAGAACCGCTGTAACCCAGGATTTCCCGAATTTCTTTGCCGGTTTCCGCGTCCCACAGACGCACTGTTTGATCATAAGAAGCAGAGGCCAGTAAACGGCCGTCAGGCGACCAGGCCACTCTCGTTATGGCGCGGTTACTCGCCTTCAGAATATGGCGTAACTTAAATCCGGGGGGACAGGTTTCTTTTTTCATGGATTAGGGTTGCAGGATTTTGGATTGTGGATTGCGGGGTTGCAGAGTATTGTCACCGGTGGCTAAGCTCGTCAAAGCGTCACCGGTCGCTAAGCTTGTCGAAGCGCCACCTTGTTACGTTGCCGCTTTTCTCCTTAATAACAGCCAGAGCAAGAGGGCGACTATACCGCCCATCAGGGAAGCCAGCAAATTGACCATATCATTGTTGAGCCAGGCGTAGCCGCGAATGGGACGGGTTTCTGTACCACATTTATGCAGCTTGCGTTCGGTCTCTTTTTGGCAAGTATCGCAGTAAAAAATTTGCTGCACGGTGGCGCCAAGCAAGCTGTCAAACAGAGAACCACACAGCCCACTCACCACGCCGACGAGCGCAAACAGCCAGACTGCTTTTTTGCGCCCCAACAAGGCCGCTGCCAGCCCAATAATGAGACCAGCCACTGTGGAAACGGCCGTTCCCAACGGAGAAATACCGCCAGATGTGCCCACCTCCACCACCGCGCCGGTGGTGATCAGGCGGGGCGGGCTTTGGCTGAGGACGCCCACTTCCGTAGCCCAGGTATCGGCCGTCACCGTGGCCATCGCCCCCGTAAACATGAAATACCAGGCAGGCGACGGGATGAGGGCGTTGAGCAGCGCAATCAGAGCGCCCACGCCTCCGTTGGCGAGCGCCTGGCCTATATCTCGCCGATGCCCTTTTTCAAACTTTTCGGCGGCCTGACGCTTCTCCCTTTCCTTAAAGCGTGAAAGGAAACTGGAACTGAAGAAGAAAATGCCTAACAGCAAGCCCCAAAACCAACCACCCAGGCCAAAGGTAAGCAGGCCCACCAGCCAGGCCCCTGCCAGGCCAGATTTGGAAAGTGCGCCTCGCCAAAAACCGAAGGAAGCGACCAAACCGCTCAGAAAAGATGCTGAAATGAGTTGTGTCATCATAAAAACCTTGTCGCCCATTTGTAAGGACGTATGAGAATAAATAGATGGTGTTATACTCCCCCGAGTTTACCAAAGCCCATTCTGATTGGGTAGAGAAGATATGGTTCGGCGTCACCGCCATTCCATCACAAAAGGAGAACGATGTGATGAGTGAAAATTTGAATCCCTTTGCCATTGCCCAGGCACAGTTGGATGAGGCCGCCGCTTTGTTGCAGCTTGATCCAGATATGCATGCCTTTTTGCGCGAACCTATGCGCGAATTTCATTTCACTATTCCGGTGAAGATGGATGATGGCGAGACTCGTGTTTTTAAAGGCTATCGTGTGCAATACAATGATGCCCGTGGCCCGGCCAAGGGTGGCCTACGCTTTCACGCCCAGGAGACGATTGATACCGTGCGAGCTTTATCGGCCTGGATGACCTGGAAAACGGCCGTTGTCGATGTGCCTCTGGGCGGTGGCAAAGGGGGCGTTGTCTGTGACCCTCGTGAACTTTCCTTGACCGAATTAGAACGAGTAAGCCGGGGCTACATGCGTGGCGCTGCTCGCTACCTGGGCGCTACCCGGGATGTGCCCGCCCCAGATGTGTATACCAACCCCCAAATTATGGCCTGGATGATGGATGAGTACGAAATTCTGGTCGGCCGTCGGGAGCCGGGCGTGATAACTGGTAAACCGCTGGCGCTGGGTGGTTCGGCCGGCCGCGGTGACGCCACCGCTCGCGGCGGCGTCTACATTGTTCAGGAAGCGGCCAAACTGCTAGACATCAATCTGGCGGGGGCGACGTGCGCCATTCAGGGATATGGCAACGCCGGTTCCTTCTTCCATGCTCTGGCCGAAGATCTGCTGGGCATGAAAGTGGTGGCCGTGAGCGATTCTAGCGGGGGCATTGTCAACTGGCAGGGCTTAGAGGCCGCCGCCGTGAAACGGCACAAGGCCATAACTGGCTCCGTCATCAACTTTCCTGGCGCCGATTTCTTAACCAATGAAGCGCTGCTGGAACTGGATGTGACTTTGCTGGCGCCGGCCGCCCTGGAGAACGCCATTACCGCCCAAAATGCTGACCGCATCAAAGCCAGGATGATCGCTGAATTAGCCAACGGCCCCACCACGCCCCCCGCCGATAAAGTGCTGTACCAAAATGGCGTCTATGTTTTGCCAGACTTTTTGTGTAATGCTGGCGGCGTCACCGTTTCTTACTTTGAGATGGTGCAGAATGCCTACCAATATTATTGGACAGAAGAACTTGTGCAGGAACGGCTGGCTCAGAAGATGATGCAGGCGTACCATGCGGTTTACCACATGGCCCAGACTAAACAGGTGAACAATCGGATAGCGGCTTATCTGGTGGCGGTGGATCGGGTGGCGCAGGCGGTGCGGCTGCGCGGCTGGGTGGGGTAGTCGGGCAGTCAAATAGTTGGGTGGTCGAATAGTCGAGTTGTCTTATTAGCCGAGTGTCGGTGGCGGGGGGCATACGACTATTGGCCTGATTCACTTGACAATGGTCCTGGAATGGTTGACACTTGGGGGCATATCAAAGGTTTTGAGCGAAGGGTCGTATCCCACACGCCTTTCCATTGTATTTTACAAACCTAATTTCCCAAGGAGTTTAACAAATCCCATGACAGAAAATCTGAACCCATTTACCATTGCGCAGGCCCAATTAGATAAGTCTGCCGCCGTTTTGCAATTAGACCCAGACATGCACGCCTTTCTGCGGCAGCCGATGCGTGAATTTCATTTCACCATTCCGGTGAAGATGAACGATGGACGCACGGAAATCTACCAGGGTTTCCGCGTACAGTACAATGACGCCCGCGGCCCGGCCAAGGGGGGCATTCGCTTTCACCCCAACGAGACCATTGATACGGTGCGGGCGTTAGCGGCCTGGATGACCTGGAAAACGGCCGTTGCCGATATCCCGCTCGGTGGGGGCAAAGGCGGCGTCATTTGTGATCCGCGCCAGATGCAGCCGGAAGAACTGGAAAGAATTAGCCGAGGCTATATACGCAATACCGCTCGTTATATCGGTTTGCACAAAGATTCCCCGGCGCCAGACGTGAACACCAATCCCCAAATCATGTCCTGGATGCTGGATGAATATGAAGTGCTGACCGGTCATCATGAACCAGGCGTCATCACCGGCAAACCACAGCCGTTGGGTGGTTCGGCCGGCCGTCCCCCAGCCACAGCCATGGGCGGCTTGTTTACCATCCGCGAGGCAGCCAAATTAAAAGGCATTAACCTGGAAGGGGCCACCTGCGCCATTCAAGGGTATGGTAACGTGGGCAGCTTTGCCCACAAGTTGGCCCATAATTTATTTGGCATGAAAGTGGTGGCGGTGAGCGATGAATTTGGCGCTATCTATAACGCCAATGGCCTCTCTCCCGATGTGGTCGGCGCCCAGATGCAGAAAACTGGCAAGGTTATCAACTGTCCGGGAACTGATGCGATGACCAATGCTGAGTTGTTGGCGCTGGAGGTGGATATTTTGATTCCCGCCGCCCTCGAAAATCAGCTGACCAGCCAAAATGCCGGTAATGTTAAAGCTAAAATCGTGGCAGAGTTTGCAAATGGCCCCACCACGCCTGAAGCCAGCGATATTCTCACAGACAAGGGCATTTACATTATCCCTGACTTTTTATGTAATTCAGGCGGGGTCATCGTCTCCTACTTTGAGATGGTGCAAAATGCTTATCAGTTTTATTGGACGGAAGAGATGGTCCACGAACGGCTGGATCATAAAATCACTACGGCATTTTCGGCGGTGCATGAGATGGCCCAGGCCAAAAAAGTAGATACGCGGGTGGCGGCTTATTTGGTAGCTGTTAACCGGGTAGCGGAGGCGGTACGGCTGCGCGGCTGGGTATAGCCCTGGGCGCTGCCTGAACGGGTCGAAGGCAGTCATCTGCTTTCAACGCCATTCATGTTTTAGTTGTTAGTGACCTGTTACAGAGTGTTATGGGGCACACTTCATCTGGAGTGTGCCTTTTTTTCTGGATACGGCCCGCCGCCCTGCCCGTGTGTAAGAATTGATGAAAGGATATTTCCCTAGTATTGGCTTGACTCCATGACAAAATCCAATTTTTTATCACCCCTTTTATGGTAAATGCCTGATTCGCGCCTTTATCAATTTTGGCTTGCCAAATTTGGGAATAGGGAAGTAGTTTATGTTGAACAGCCATCAATTATCACGAAAAAACACATTTTTTGTGGCGCTTGTTATCTTTATCTTTGTTTTTGTATCTTTATTGATAACAGATAAACATATTGGTTTTACCTGGGATGAACCAGCTTATATTGTCGCCGCCGAGTCATATTCACATTGGTTTGGGGAACTGTTTCAAGACCCGGCTTATGCTTTTAGTGCAGAGGGTATCGAGGCGTATTGGGATGTCAATCATGAACATCCACCTATGAACAAAATTTGGTCGGGTTTGGTTTGGGCAGCGTCTCGTAACTTGTTACCGGATCTAACGGCTCATCGCCTGGGCAATATGATCTTAAACAGTTTATTATTTGTGTTCCTCTTTTTGTTGGTGAAAGATGAATATGGGTGGGAAACAGGGGTTTTAGCCAGCGTTTTCCTATTTTCTATGCCGCGTGTCTTTTTCCATGCTCATTTAACTTCTTTGGATTTGGCGGTTGTCAGTCTCATTGTGGCTGTCATGCTTTTATTTTGGAAGACGAGAGAAAATGAATCATGGTGGGTTGACATTGCTTTGGGCCTGGTGTGGGGTCTGGCTGTTTCTACAAAAGTCAATGCTGTTTTTGCACTATTTGTGTTAGGGATTTGGACGTTGATTTACTGTCGCCACAAATTTATGTTCAGGCGCTTGTTTATCATGGGGGTTGTAGCTGTGCCTTTATTTTTGGTGACATGGCCCTGGTTATTTCATGATTCACTGTGGCGTATTTTGGAATACGTCTGGTTTATCACGATTGGGCATTGGCAAATTGGGCAATGGTATCTCAATCAATATTATTTACCTCCGCCCTGGCATTTTCCGTTTGTGTTAACGGCCGTTATTGTCCCCCTCACGCTCCTCATCCTTTTCATCATCGGCAGCATCAGAACGTTAGCTCTTAAAAACGGCCGTTCATTTGGCGTCTTCCTTCTACTAAACGTCTTTTTTCCCATGATTGTATTGGCGCTGGGGCAGTCGGTTGTTTATGATAATGATCGCTTATTTATAGGCGCTATGCCGTTTATGGCGGCGTTGGCGGCGATTGGGTTTTATGCGTTGGTACAAAAGGCAAAACAATGGTTATCAGGCTGGCAGTTACAGCTTGCCGTAGCGGTGATGCTTCTGTTGGTTTTGCTGCCCCCGGCTGTAGAAGCCCGCTCCCTCTACCCCCATTTCTTATCTTATTATTCTCACTTAATTGGCGGCGTTTCTGGCGCGGATAGGGCGGGGTTTGAGGTGACATATTGGACTTCAACCTATCATGAAGTATTAGACTACCTCAACGAAAATGGAAACGAAGGGGATGTGGTGTGGGTCGAACCCTACTCTTTTGAAACCATGACGTACTATCAACTTCAAGGCTTATTAAGGGACGATTTGGTGATTACTGCCCCTGAATTTGCAGAGAGTTTATTGGACCCGGATAGGCAGTATTCGCTTCTATCTTTTGAAGAAACAGATTTTGTGGTGTTCCAAAACAGAAAAACTGTATTTGGTGAAGAAGGGTTCGACAGCAGTTTGGCCAAATGGCTGGCTGAAAGAACGCCTGCCTATGAAGTGACACATGATGGCGTTCCCTTAATTATGGTTTTTACCAACCCCTAAAGTAAAATAGGCCGTATAAAACTGTTGAACACCTATCAGGATTTGATAGTGATGGAGAAAACCTGTGCTAAAAGCGCTCTTTAAAACAATGCGCCCCCGACAATGGCCCAAAAACGGCTTTGTCTTCGTGGCGCTTTTCTTTGATGGCAAGGTGTTGGACGCCGGCAGTGTGATGCGCACGATAGCGGCCTTTGTTTTGCTCTGTTTCATGTCCAGCGCCGTTTACATTATGAACGACCTGGCCGACATTGAAGCAGACCGTCAGCACCCGGAAAAGAAGAAACGGCCGTTACCCGCCGGTAAACTCAATCCCACCGTAGCGGCGGTGGCGGCTGTGATCTTTGCTCTGGGCAGTCTCGTGGCCGGCTTTGCCTTGTCATTTGGGCTGGGTTGGATATTGTTAGCCTATCTCGTCATTCAAATCGCCTACACCTTCTGGTTGAAAAACGTGGTCATTTGGGATGTTTTGATCGTGTCTGCCGGCTTTATTCTGCGTATTGCCGCTGGCGTGGCTGTGATTGATGTGCAGCGATTTTCTCCCTGGCTCTACGTCTTTGGCGGCTTCCTGGCCCTCTTTATGGTGCTGGGCAAACGGCGGCATGAGCTGACCCTGCTCGGTGAAGGCGCCAGCAGCCACCGCGCCATTTTGCAAGAATACAACCTGGATTTGATCGACCGCATGTTGACGACCGTCACCACCAGCGCCATTGCTGCTTACAGTCTTTACACCTTCCTGGCGGAAGGCTTGCCGGAAAACCACGCCATGATGCTCACCATTCCTTTTGTGTTGTATGGCATCTTTCGCTGGCTTTACCTCATCCACGTGCGCCATGAAGGGGGCGCGCCGGAAGAGATTGTGTTGCGCGACCGGCCGCTGCAAGCCACATTGATTTTGTACGGGCTGCTGGTTTTTTTCATCCTCTATAATCCGCTGGACTATTTTATTCCGTAAGGCAATGACAACCGCCACAGCGCCAGGCAAAATCATCCTTTTTGGGGAACATGCGGTAGTTTATGGGCAGCCTGCCATTGCCGCGCCGCTGTCTCAGGTGAGGGCAACGGCCGTTATTCACGCCAAAGCCACGCCCGGTATCCGCCTCAGCGCCCCAGACCTCGGCGCTGATATATTGTTGGCTGAGGCTGCCCCTCACGATGCCATCGCCGCTATCGTGCGCCAGATGCAGGCGGCGGCGGGCATTTCCCATCTCCCCAATTTAACCATCACCGTCAGCAGCCAGATTCCCATTGCCAGCGGCCTGGGCAGCGGTGCGGCCATCACCGTTGCCGTTATTCGGGCGCTGGCCACTCATTTACATTTGTCCCATTTGCTCACAGATGAATGGGTTTCGGCGCAAACATACGAGATCGAAAAAATCCATCACGGCTCCCCCAGCGGCATTGACAATACCGTCATTGCCTACGAACGACCCGTCTACTTTGTGCGTCAGCAGCCGCAAAATCGCATTGAACCATTTGTGGTGGGGCAGCCGCTTCACTTGCTGGTCGCCGATACCGGCTACCGCAGCAGCACCAAAATCGTGGTGGAAGATGTAGCCCGTCAGTGGCAGGCAGCGCCGGCGCGGTTTGACGCTATTTTTCGCGACTGTGGCCACATTGCTGAAAAAGCCAGGCAGGCTATTGAAACCGGTGACTTGGTGGAAGTGGGGCGTCTGATGACGGCAAACCACGCCTTGCTGCAAGCGATGACCGTCTCTTCGCCAGCGTTGGATGATTTGGTAGCAGCGGTGTTGGACGCTGGGGCATTGGGCGCTAAACTAAGCGGCGCCGGCCGGGGCGGGAATATGATTGCGTTGGTGGAAGCAGGGGGAGAAACGGCCGTTATCACAGCCCTCAAAGCGGCCGGGGCCAAAACCGTCTTAACCACCACCGTCTAAACCATAACCTGTAGGCGGTTTATAAAATCACGCCACGATTAGAAAACAAAAAAGCCAACCTCTCGGCTGGCTCGATTGATTCAGGATAAGAATACCACTATTTAGATAGCGTTTTTAAACAGCGCGTACAAACATGTTTCCGAACTTTACGGCCACCTTCATAAAAGCTGGCGGTCTGAATATTCGGTTTAAATTGACGCTTTGTTTTCCGCTCTGAAAAGCTGCGGTTCTGACCTGAGACGGGCTTCTTGCCACAAATATCACATTTAGCCATAATTTCACCTACCCGGGCAAATTAAAAGCGACCTTTGGGGGTCGCTTAGATTTCTAATGAACAGCTTAGGATTATAATCAAGAGACAAAATTTGTGCAAATGGGGGATTGTCGTTACCCTACTAGGCTGGCGATGACGGGTTGCTCGCCCCGCAGCGGCAAAACCCATAGGAGATAATATGCCTAAGAAGGAAGAACCATTAGGAATGATCGATATATCAACGGCTACCATTGCCACCATTGCCAACCAGGCGATCAATCAATGTTACGGCGTGGTGGGCATGGCCAGTAAAAATTTGGTCAATGGCATTGCCAGTTTATTGGCGTTAGATGGCGCCCGGCGCGGCATTGATGTATTTATGGAAAACGACGCCATCATGATTGATGTCTATGTCATTGTGGAATATGGTGTGCGTATTCGCACGGTGGCGGAGAGCATTCAGAATACCGTGAAATACCACGTGGAAAAATCATTAGGATTGCCGGTAACGGCCGTTAACGTATACGTGCAGGGCTTGCGCCTCAGTGAGAATAAGTAAATTCACTCGTTTGGAGGATGGAGAAAGTGACGGAGATACAATTTGCCGAAGCACCCCCCATAGACCGTAAATGGTATCAGTGCAATGGTCGACAATTACGAAAAATGGCTCACGCCGGGTTACTCTGGCTGGAACGAAACCATGAAGAAGTGAACGCACTCAACGTATTCCCCGTGCCGGATGGAGATACCGGCACCAACATGCTCTTAACCATGCGCTCTGCCTATAAACAGATTCAAGCCAGCGTATCCACCGATGTGGGTAAAATAGCCGGCGATCTGGCGCATGGGGCGCTTATGGGCGCTCGCGGGAACTCTGGCGTCATCCTCAGCCAGATATGGCGTGGGCTGGCCCGTTCCCTTAAAAACAAAGAAACCTTTAACGCCGACGATCTGGCGGCGGCGCTCAAAGCCGCCGCCGATACGGCGTATGGCGGCGTCATGCGCCCGGTGGAAGGCACCATTCTCACCGTCATCCGTTCTGGCGCGGACGAGGCGGCCAACGCCGTAAAGATCACCAAGGATTTGCGCTTTATGCTGGCTCGCGTCATCGAAAGCTGTCAGCAAACATTAGCAAAAACCCCCGATATGCTGCCCGTTCTCAAACAGGCGGGTGTCGTTGATTCCGGCGGACAAGGCCTGGTTTACATCCTGGAAGGCATGTTGAAATATGCGCAAGGCGAGCTGGCGCTGGAACCGGTAACTACGGCGCAAAGGGTGACGGCCGGCGCTCCGGCCCAGGCTCATGCCATACCTGAAGGCGGCGATTTGCAGTTCCCCTATGATGTGCAATTTATCTTGATGGGGCAAAACCTGGATGTAACGGCCGTGCGTAATACCATCGACGCCATGGGCGATTCCACCGTCGTGGTGGGCGATGAGCGCACTATCAAAGTGCATATCCACGTCGCCGACCCCGGCGAACCGATCAGTTATGGCATTCGCCTGGGCAAAATAACTGACGTGGTGGTGGAAAATATGCAGATGCAAATGGAAGAGATCATCGGGGGAGTGGCGGGGGGAAATGGTGGACCTTCTGTTCCCATAACGGCCGTTGAGCCAGGTCAGATAGGCGTGGTGGCAGTAGCGCCTGGCGTTGGTTTGTCGGAGATTTTCCGCAGTTTGGGCGTTTCATTCGTGGTCAATGGCGGTCAGACTAACAACCCCAGCATCGAAGAAATTTTCCAGGCTATCCAAGAAGTGCCCACAGACAAGATCATCATTTTGCCCAACAACAAAAATATTTTCCTGGCTTCAGAAGCGGCGCGTGATTTAAGCCCCAAACAGGTTTTTGTGGTGCCCACGCGCACCATTCCCCAGGGATTTACCGCCATGCTTTACCATGACCCCAACGGCGATCTGGCGGAGACAGCCCGGGCGATGACAGAGGGGTTGGCGCACATTGTCACCGGGGAAATCACCCGCGCCACCCGTTCCGTGACCATTGACGAGGTGGCCGTGAATGAAGGCGAAGTGCTGGGGTTGGTAAACGGCCGTTTATGTACCTCTGGCCCAGAATTAACCACCGTCTTAGAACAAATGCTCGCCGTCATGGCAATGGCCGACCGTGAACTGCTCTCCCTTTACTACGGCGCAGACGTCACCCCGCAAGACGCCGAACAAGTGGCCGCTCAAATTGAGGCCCTTTACCCCGATGTTGAAGTAGAAGTGCTGTCTGGTGGCCAGGCCCACTATTTTTACATCCTGGGCGCAGAGTAACTGCGACGCGGTTTGCTAAACGCGCATAACGTGGGAAGATTAGTTTATGGGCGCCGACATTGGCCCCCAATTCTGAAAAAGGTTGTCCATGTCCCTAAAAATCGTAACCGACAGCGCTTGTGATGTACCACCGGCTGTGGCTGAAGCCTTAGGCGTCACCATTGTGCCTGTCTATATCAACATCGGTGAAGAAAGCTACCGGGAAGGGGTAGACATCACCCGGGAAGCATTCTACAAAAACCTGGCAGATTATCCCGTTTACCCCACCACGGCCGCCCCCGCCATTGGCACTTTCACCCAGGTATACGAACAAGTTGCCGCCGCCGGGGCCACGGAAATCCTCTCCATCCATCTGGCAGATAGCATCAGCGCCACCTGCCATTCCGCCCGACTGGGCGCTGAAGCCGTAGAGGGCGTCTCCGTCACCGTTTACGATTCGCGGCAGATTACATTGGGGGCCGGCCTCTTGGTGATAACGGCCGCCGAAGCTGCCGCCGCCGGCAAGCCGTTGGCAGAAATTGTGACGCTGTTAGATGAAAGGGTGACGCGCTCCCGCGTCTTTGGCATGATAGATAATCTGGAAGCCTTGCGGCGCAGCGGCCGGGTGAACTGGGCCCAGTTTGGCTTGGGAACCCTGCTGCGCATCAAACCCGTCATGATGATCCAGGCCGACGACATTTCCGTAGTAGCTAAAATTCGCACCCGCACCCGCGCCCTGGCCCAAACCATTGAGATGGTGCAGGCATTCAGCCCCTTTGAACGACTGGCTGTCATCCATGTGCGCGCCCCGGAAGCGGCCGTCGAACTGCAAGAACAAGCCGAAGCTGTATTCCAAACCGAGCATCCCCCCTTTATCATGGAAGTGACCCCCGCCATTGGCGTCCATTTGGGCGTGGGGGCAGTGGGTTTTGCCTGTGTGGCTGTTAATGATTAAATAAGGCAAAAGAGAGCGCCAAGTTTGCTGTGGCCGGTCTCCTGATTGCGCCACTTGAGAATCCATCAGCGTACCTGCTTTTGAGCAAACCTGACGAAAAAGAGATTTCATGTCACGTGTATTTGGTCGATTAGAAAGAGTCTTAAATTTAGAAGCCGAGCAAGGGTATCAGAACAAGGCCGTTGTCGGTGGCATTCGCCAGTTTGCCCTCTTTTGGGTAGAGCAGGCGCGGGAAGAAGCGGTCGATGAAGCAGACCGCATTCTGGTAGAGCAAACGGCCGAACTGCTCATGGATTATAGCAGTTTGCCCGGTGTGGAAGCCCGCCAAAAATCATTAGCTCGCTTAAATGAACGTTTGAAAAAGCGTAAAGAGCGGATAGGCGAAGCGGCTCGAAAACCGGCCGCGCCCCCGCCAGCCAAAACAAAACCGACCCCTGCCAAAACCAAGAAGCAACCAGAAGCCAGGCCGGAACCTGATGTGGAGGTTTATCAGGCCGCGCCGGCTGAAGAGCTGCCGGAAAAACCGCCGACTGTGCCGATGGTTGAGCCTGATCCCGATGGTCTGGCGCAATCAGTGGAGAAGTTGAAAGGGGTTGGCCCGAAATTAGGCGAGAAGTTAGGCAAGGTGGGCGCCCAAACTATCTGGGAACTGCTCAATGTATTCCCCCGCCGCTACGACGATTACTCCCTTATGAAACCGATCAAAGATTTGCAATATGGGGAACAAATCACGATCATCGGCACGATATGGGAAACGCGGGCACGGAAAATTCGGGGCAATCAGACGTTGGTGCAGTCTGTTATCAATGATGGCACCGGCTCGGTGCAGGCTTCCTGGTTTAATCAGCCCTGGCTGGCGGAAAAGTTGAAAGCCGGTCTGCAAATTGTGATCAGCGGCACAGTGGATCAATACCTGGGGCGTCTGGTGTTTAACTCGCCGGAGTGGGAGCCGTTAGCCATGGATCCGCTGAAAACGCGCCGCATTGTGCCCGTTTATCCGCTGACTGAGGGTTTAAACAGCACCAAGATGCGTGACATCATGCGCCATACGGTAACTGAATGGGCGCCCCGTGTGCCTGATATTTTGCCGGAAGCGGTGCGCAGACGGCAGGCGCTCTATCCGCTGCCCCTGGCTGTGGATCAGGCGCATTTCCCGCAAAGTCAGCAAGCGCTGCATGACGCCCGTCGCCGCCTGGTTTTCGACGAGTTGTTTTTGCTGCAACTGGGCATGATGGGCTTCCGGCGGCAGTGGCAGGAACAATCGGGGGTGGCGTTGGCGGTGGAAACGGCCGTTCTTGACCAATTCCGCGCCTCCCTACCTTACTCACTCACCGCCGCTCAAGAGCGCGTTATTGCTGAAATCACCAGCGACATGGCCCAACCCATCCCTATGAACCGTTTATTACAAGGCGATGTTGGCTCCGGCAAAACCGTCGTGGCCGCCGCCGCCATGATTGCCGCCGCCAAAGCGGGGGCGCAGGCGGCGCTCATGGCCCCCACCGAAATTTTGGCCGAACAGCACTTCAACGGCCTGAACAGCCTGCTCTCCCCCCTGGGCATCAACAGCGTGCTGCTCACCGGCCGCACAACCGCCGCCGAAAGAGCGCAGATCTATCCGGGCCTGGCCGATGGTTCCATCCACATCGCCATCGGCACTCATGCCCTCATTCAAGACACCGTGCAGTTCCACAAGCTCGGGTTAGCCGTCATTGACGAGCAGCACCGCTTTGGCGTGGAGCAGCGGCAGGCATTGCGTGACAAGGGCGTCCATATCAATGGCGACGCCGAAACCGCCAGCCCCCATGTGCTGGTCATGTCGGCCACGCCCATTCCGCGTACCCTGGCGCTCTCCCTTTATGGCGACCTCGACTTTTCTGTGCTGGACGAGATGCCGCCCGGCCGTCAGGAGATCAAAACGCGCTGGCTGCGCACCAGTGAGCGGGAACGCGCCTACGCCTTCACCCGCCGCCAGGTCGAAAGCGGCCGGCAAGCCTACATCATCTATCCCCTGGTGGAAGAATCAGACAAGATCGACGCCAAAGCGGCCGTGGTCGAATATGAGCGCTTACAAAACGAAGTGTTCCCGGATCTAAAATTGGGCCTGATTCACGGCCGTTTACGTTCCGACGAAAAAGAAGCGGCCATGCGGGCTTTTTACCAGGGTGAAACCCAAATATTAGTGGCGACCTCGGTTATTGAAGTGGGCGTCGATGTGCCCAACAGCACCATCATGATCATCGAAGGCGCCAATCGCTTTGGCCTGGCGCAGTTGCACCAGTTTCGCGGTCGAGTGGGGCGGGGCGAACACCAATCTTATTGTGTGCTGATTGCCGATAACGATTCGGCCGACGCCGAAGAACGCCTTAGCGCCCTGGAAAAGACCAACGACGGTTTTGCCCTGGCCGAGAAAGATTTGGAAATTCGTGGCCCGGGTGAATTTTTTGGGCGGCGGCAGAGCGGCATCCCGGAATTAAAATTAGCTTCCCTTTTAGATATGGAATTGTTGACAATTGCTCGCCAGGAGGCGGAAATGATTGTGCAGGCGGACCCGGATTTAGTCCAGCCTGAACACCACTATTTACAAGCGCGTGTGCGCCAGTTTTGGCAAAAAGCGGCCGACGTCAGCTAATAGGAGAATGATTTGAGAAGACGTGCGTTGTATCCCGGTACATTTGATCCTGTACATTATGGGCATATCGATTTGATTCGACGGGCAGCCCTTATTTTTGATGAAGTTGTGGTGGGCGTATACAGTCATAAAACGCCTTCTAAATCCGTGCTGTTTACGGCGGATGAACGGCGTAAAATGATTGAAGAGGCGCTGGAAACGATAAACGGCGAGGGCTATCAAATCACCATCGTCCCTTTCAGCGGCCTCACCGTCGATCTGGCGCGGGAACTAGACATTCCCGTTATCGTGCGCGGTTTGCGCGTTTTTTCTGACTTTGAGTTTGAATTCCGTTTCGCTTTGGCAAACCGGCGTATGGCGCCCGACATTGAAACGGTGAATCTCATCACTCGTGAAGAGCATACCTTCCTGAGCAGTACCACCGTGCGCGAGATTGCTTCGTTAGGCGGCGATGTGACCAGCATGGTTCCACCCAATGTGGCGGAGGCGCTCTACGCCTCTTACAAACAGTTGGATACGCCCATGGTGAACCACACGCCTTCTTTGCGTGACTAAGCCAGATGACATTATAATAGCCAAATTCGATGACATAACCGTTTACAAATGCTTGGGGTGACATGATGGATATTCAACAACTGGTTGACCGTCTGGAAGAATTGATTGACAACAGCAGGATGCTGCCATTAAGCGCCTATCGGCTGATTGAGGAAGATAAGTTATACAATCTTATCGATCAAATGCGTGTCACCATTCCTGAAGAGGTGAAACGCGCCAATCGGGTGGAAGCGGAGAAAGATCGGGTATTGGCCCAGGCGCATGAAGAAGCGGATCGTATTCGGGATTTGGCAAAACAGGAAGCCGAAGAGTTGGTGAAGCGTGACGCCATCGTCTCGTCTGCCCAGCAGCGCTCAGATAATATCCTGGAACGCTCCCGCCGGGATGCGGAGGCGCTGCGCAGTGACGCCGATTTATATGTCATTGATGTGCTGACTAAGTTGGAGGAAGATTTGCTCCGGTCGCTGGCGGTGGTGCGCAATGGGATGCGTAAGGTGCAGGTGGGCCAGGAAGCGGGGGTTGGGGAACGGTGAACAGTGGACAGTAAACAGTAAACAGTGGACGGTGGACAGTGAGTGGTGGACAGTGGATTGGCGTTTTAAAAGGGGGCCGATTTTTTATCGGCCGACGCCACCGATTCAGATGATGAATTCATTCATGGGTGGAGATGGTATAATTGGAGCTGCCAGTTATTTTATTTGACAGGGTGAAGTCGGTGGCTATAATTACCAGTCGCGGCGAATGAGCCGCTTGTTTTTTGTATGGAACAAAGTTGAGTTGAGCTAAACTTGTCAGGTTTAGCCTGGTTAGGGAATTATCTCCCCAGCAAATCTGACAGGTCTGGATAAATAGGATTTTTAGAGAGGATGTCATCATGGGTGCTTTACCGAAACGAAAAATTTCTAAATCTCGCCGGGATCGGCGGCGGGCGCACGATTTTATTGAGCCTTTTCACCTGGTGCGTTGTTCTAACTGTGGTGAGATGAAACGCTCCCACCACATGTGCCTGGAATGTGGACAGTATAACGGCCGTCAGATTTTGGCTGTGGCTGAAGAGTAGCAGGTAAAACGGCCGTTTCCCCCGGCTCTTTTATGGAAGTTGTAAAATGGCAGTGCTGCAAAGGGACCAATTGATCAATACCTTGCAGCCTTCCCGTTTTGCAACTTTTTTCTTTGTCTATTCGCCCCCAAACATTTCAAAACGGTCTCAGTCTCATAATTTGATGAAGTGATGCGTACAGCTTACCTTTTTCCCGGACAGGGTTCACAACAAGTGGGCATGGGCCAGGCTTTATATGAACAAAGCGCCGAGGCCCGCGCCATTTTTGATGAGGCCGACGCCCAACTGGGCTTTGCCTTGTCTACGCTTTGTTTTGAGGGGCCGGAAGCGGCGCTGACCGATACCGTCAACCAGCAGCCCGCCTTGTTTGTCACCAGCCTGGCCATGTTTCAGGCGTTGGCGGCGGCGGGCGAGCCGCTGCCTGACTTTGTGGCCGGCCACAGCATGGGTGAGCTATCAGCGTTGGCGGCGGCAGGCAGTTTCTCGTTTGCCGATGGCTTGAAGCTGGCGCGGCGGCGTGGCGAGCTGATGGCACAGGCCGGTGAGCGTGAACCGGGGGCCATGGCCGCTATTTTGGCGCTGGATAGTGAGACGGTGGCTCAAATTTGTGCGGAGGCTTCTGCCAGAAACGGCCGTTCCGTGCAGCTGGCCAATGATAACTGTCCGGGGCAAATCGTCATTTCTGGCGACAAAGATGCCTTGAATGAGGCAGTGACGGCGGCCCAGGCAGCCGGCGCCCGGAAAGTGGTGGTGCTGCCCATCACCATCGCCGCTCATTCGCAGTTGATGGCCTCTGCTGCCCAGGAGTTTGCGCAAGCGGTGGCCGCCATTCCCCTTGAGACGCCTAAAATTCCGGTAATTGGCAATGTCTCTGCCCGGCCGTTACACACGGTGGCTGAGATTCGGGCCGAACTGGAAGCGCAGTTGACAGCGCCGGTGCGCTGGACCGAATCGATGCGTTATTTGATAGGGCAAGGCGTGACTACCGTCATGGAAGTGGGGCCGGGTGATGTCTTGTTGAGCTTGATGAAGCGTATTGACCGCCAGGTGACGCGCTTGAAGTTTGAGATTTAAAGGAAGGTCAGCGATGCTAGATGGCAAAGTAGCAGTGGTAACGGGCGCCTCTCGCGGCATTGGCCGGGCCATCGCCGAGGATTTGGCGGCGAATGGCGCAAAGGTCATCGTCAACTATCAATCCAGTGCAGAGGCGGCCGAAGCAGTGGCGGCGGGGATCAAGGAGAAGGGGGGCGAAGCAACGGCCGTTCAAGCGGATGTGTCTGACTTCGAGGACGCCCACACTTTGATTAAAACGGCGATTGATACTTACGGCCACATCGACATCCTGGTGAACAATGCCGGTACCACCCGCGACAAGCTGCTGCTCATGATGAAAGAAGAAGATTGGGATGTGGTGCTGGACACAAACCTGAAAAGCGTGTTCAACTGCTGTAAGGCAGTCGCCCGACCGATGCTGCGCCGCAAACAAGGCGGCCGCATCATCAACATTTCCTCGGTGGTGGGGTTGGCTGGTCAGGCTGGGCAATCCAATTATGCGGCCTCCAAAGCAGGCATTATTGGCTTCACTAAATCGTTGGCAAAAGAGTTGGGCGGCCGTCAGATTACCGTCAATGCCATCGCCCCCGGCTTCTTTTTGACGGATTTAACAGGCGTCCTCTCTGATGAGTTGAAAGAAAAATCATTGGAATATATTCCCTTAGGGCGGTGGGGGAACTTGCCGGAAGTGGGCTACCTGGTTTCCTTTTTGGCTTCAGACAAGGCGGCTTACATGACCGGCCAGGTATTAAACGTCGATGGCGGCATGGTGATGTAGCTGCGCCAAGAAGATCAACTTTTGCCAAAAGTTGATCTTCTCATTGCGCCATGTGTTACAATGGCGTCTGGTATATAAAACAAAATGCGTGGCGTAAATGGGTGAGTGAAGAGATGAGTGAGATGAGTAGAAGCATTGGTCGGATTGAAGTAGCGCCAGGGGTGTTGGCGATGATCGCCCTAAATGCAGCACAGCGAGTGGACGGGGTGACAAAAATGGCGCCCATTCCCGCTGATGTGGCCCGTTTATTTCGCAAAGATGTGCGTCAAGAGGGCGTCTTATTACAAGTGGGCGACCAAAATCAGGTCAAAATTGATATTTACGTTATAATGAACCCACATGTTAACATTATGGAAGCGAGCCGGGCAATACAAACGGCCGTTTCCGAGGCCATTGATACGATGGTTGGCATCCCTGTTGAAGCAGTAAACGTGCATGTGGAAGACGTGATTTATAAACAGGGAGAGCCTGTCTGAAGTGGTCAGAATTGGCGGGCAACCATGAAAACTAGAAGGCGGGCAAGGCGCGTAGCCCTTGAAACACTTTACGAATATGATATAGCCAATCATCTGCCTGGTGAGATTTTGCAGAGGCGGCTTCAGGACAACTATATGGAGCAGGCGGGGGTAGAGTTTGCTTCGCGGTTGGTGCAAGGCGTCATTGAAAACCAGGAAGAGATGGACATGCTGATTGCGCGGTATGCCCCGGAATGGCCGCTAGATCAGATGGCTGTGATAGACCGCAATGTGCTGCGGATAGCCATTTACGAATTTTTGATGGATGGCGCTACCCCGGTAAAGGTGGCGATTAACGAAGCGGTGGAGCTGGCAAAAACATATGGCTCCGACAGCGCCCCCCGATTTATCAACGGTGTTTTAGGCACATTGGCCGACCAGACCCAACAACTGCGCACCGAGCTGCTGTTGGTCCCCATGCCCGAGTGATCTCTCTCCCCCGCTGCTGCCGATGACAACCATTCAACTGTTTGACGCCGCCGGTCATGCCCAGGCAGTTTCCTCAGAAAAACTCACCTTTCGCCCTGCTGTTTACGCCATTTTGATAGAACATGATCAGGTGATGCTTTTGCGTGACCGCGCTACCCAGCTTTTGTCTCCCCCCGGTCGCATTGTGGCCGAACACGAAGCGCCCACCCAAGCCATTCGCCATTACTGCCGCGACGTGGCGGGCATCACCCCCATTTTAGGCCCTTTACTGTTTATGGAAAACCAGTACCGGTCGGAAAACGGCCGTTTCTGGCAGTTATCTGTCCTCTATTATGCGCTCGAGCGGCCGGCCACCGCCTCCATCAATTTTGCCGAAAACCCCGACTCCCCCCTCCAACCTGAATGGCTGCCCCTCGACGACCTGGCCCGTACCCAATTCCAGTTTGGCTATGAAGCGGTGCAAGCCGGTAAGCTGCGCCTCCAGCTTTAAGGTCATTTACCACGTCGCAACAACGTTATGAGCAACGATGGCAGCTACCAGTTAGAATACCTGAATAAAGCGTATAAACGGCCGTCTTCCCCACCACCCCCGCCAGAAGAGAAGAAAAAGCCCCGTGGCTGTGTACGCCTGCTCATTATTCTGGTGCAGTTGAGCCTCATCTTTTTGCTGCTGGGATTGTTAACGGCCGTTGGCGGCTACTTCTACTTCAGCAACCAGTTGTCAGACGCCATCCAAACCGTCGTCACCTATCGCGGTTCCGGGGCCGGTGGGATGCCCCGTTTCTACGACCGCAAAGGCAACCTGCTTTTTGAACTGACTACCACCGAAAAACGGCGCTGGCTCACCTACAACGAAATCCCTCGTGACATCATCGACGCCGCCGTCGCCGCCGAAGACGATACCTTCTGGACCAACATCGGCGTGGATATACCGGCCAATGTGGCCGCCCTGGTACGCAACTACCGCCACCCGGACGGCCGTCCCGTGGGCGCCAGCACCATCACCCAGCAGTTGGTGCGCCATATCGCCTTCAGCTATGAGGAGCGGGTGGGCGTCAGCTACGAGCGCAAACTGCGCGAAATCTTCCTGGCCGTCATCCTCACCCGGCAGCGCAGTAAAGAAGCCATCATCCAGATGTACCTCAACGAGATTTATTACGGCAACCTGGCGTATGGCATTGAAGCCGCCGCCCAAACCTACTTTGGCAAACCAGCTCTGGAGCTAACCCTGGCCGAAGCCGCTTTCCTGGCCGGGCTGCCCCAATCCCCGTATGAACTAGACCCCTACACCAATTTTGTCGGGGCCAAAGAACGGCAGGAATTCATCATCGACTTGATGTTGGAAGAAAAGGCCATCGATTACATTGAAGCGGAGGTCGCCAAAGGAGCGCCGTTAACCCTGGCCCCGTTGATGCCGGTGCAGGTGGAAGTGGCCAATAAGGTGCTGGAAGCGCCCCACTTTGTTTTATATGTACAAAACGAGTTGGAGCGCCAGTATGGCCCGGACGCCCTGGTTAAAGGGGGCTGGCAGGTGACAACCAGCCTGGATTTAGACCTGCAAAAGCTGGCGGAACAGGCGGTACGCGACCAGGTAGCGGCCCAGGCAACCGCGCATGATGTCAGCAATGGCTCGGTGGTGCTGCTCAAGCCATCTACCGGCGAGATTTTGGGCATGGTGGGCAGCCTGGATTATTTCAACGACGCCATCGCCGGACAGGTGAATGTGGCTTTGCAGCCACGGCAGCCGGGCAGCGCCATTAAACCCATCACCTATGCTGCTGCCATGCAAAAAGGGTGGTCTACGGCCGATGTATTATGGGATGTGCCCATTAAGCTGGATATGGGGGGTGGGCAATATATGACGCCGGTGAACTATGACGGCCGTTATCGTGGCCCCGTGCTTTTCCGTGATGCCCTGGCTAACAGCTACAATATTCCGCCCATCCAGCTGCTGCGTGACATTGGCATTCCTTCGTTTATGCAAACGGCGCGGCTGATGGGCCTGGAATCGCTGCAAGAACGCCCCGGTTTTTACGGCCTGGCCATTACCCTGGGCGGCGGTGAAGTGCCGCTGTTGCAGATGACGCAGGCGTTTGCCACCCTGGCCAACCTGGGCCAGAAACCGCAGCTAACCAGTGTGCTGCAAATCACCGACAGCCGGGGCAACGTGATTTATGATGTGCAAAGTGAGCGCATACCGCCGCTCAAGGCCCTGGATGAGCGCATCGCCTATATCATCACCGATATTTTGGACGATGATGAGGCCCGCATTCCGGCCATGGGGCGGGGCAGCGCTCTGGAACTACCTTTTCCGGCGGCCGTTAAAACAGGCACGACCACCGATTTCCGCGACGCCTGGGCCATTGGTTACACGCCCGGTCTGGTGGTGGGCGTCTGGTTGGGCAACGCCGACGGCCACCCCATGCAAGATCTGCCCGGTTTGCGCGGGGCCGCGCCAGTGTGGAACCGCATTATGACGACCGTCTATGGAGATGAGGCATTGCAGCGCAGCTTGATGATAAACGGCCGTTCCCCTTCTCCCAATTTCACTCCACCCGGCGGCATTGAAAGCCGGGCGGTCTGTCTGCCGCAGGGAACGGGCGGCAGCCAATGCAGCGCCACCCGCAGCGATCTGTTCATGGTCGGCGTCCCGCGGCATGGCATCCCTCGGGTGCAGTACAATCTCAACGCCGACGCCAATCCCGGGGCCTGGACCCTCATCAGCCATGCCCTGCCCGCCGCCGACGCCCAAAAAGTACAGCTCGGCGAATTAGATGATGGCACGAAACCACCCGTTCCCACGGAATGCGTGGTCAACGCCAATCGTGCGCCGGTAGGCGGCGTGACGCGCCTTTTTTTACCCATCCCTTCCCATTACCCGGACGAAGTGCGGGCGCGGCTGTGGGCGCGGGGAACCGGCTATCGCATGGCCCCGGCCACCGTCTGCTCCCTCAGTTCCCTGGAGTTCCCGGATGTGGCCCACGCCCCGCCGACGCAGAGCAATACCATTCGTGAATCGTCGGGAGCGCCGGTGGCGGCCCCGGCCAGCGGTAACTACTACATTTTAACGCCTTCGGTTGGGTCGCAGGTGAACGGCATTGTTATGGTGCATGGCACGGCGATGTTTGAACCGACGCAGGTGCAGCATTTTAAGGTGGAAATTGGGGCGGGCGCCAACCCGACGGAGTGGCAGCCGGTGGGCGAGCCGGGCGCCCTGCCGGTTAGCAATGGCACATTGGCGCAGTTGGAAGCCAGTAGTTTCCCGCCTGGCGATTACGTCTTGCGCCTGGCGTTGGTGGGGCAGGATGGCAACCTGGCAGGCGAACCGCACGAGGTCCCTATTAAAATCGGGCCGTAAAAATCCGTTGACTTGCAGCGATTCGCCTTTGGCTAGAGTGATCGCCGTCGGTCAAATCTGCTGCTTTTCGTTATAATCCCTCCTTATGCAATCTGAAAATAATGAACAAGAACGGGGAAAACGGCCGTTTCGCATTGCCATCAACGCCCATCTGTTATCAGACGAAGCGGGCTACCGGCGGGCGGGCATTCACCATTACATCGCCCAGGTCTTAAGCCATTTGCCTCAAGACGCCCATACCAGTTACACCATTTTCACGCGGCATGGCGACGATCTGCCCCAACGTCCAGATTTTGGGTTGATAGGCAGCCGTTGGCCCACGGAGCGCCGTTCGCTGCGCATTGTGTGGGAGCAAACAGTCTGGCCCTGGCAGGCGCGAGGATATGATTTGATGCACAGCATGGCTTTTGTCACCCCGTTCATCGCTGCGGTGGGCGTGGTGGTGACGGTATATGACCTCAGCTTTTTGCATTTCCCGGAGCGTTTTCCGGCTTTACAGCGTTGGTATCTCACCAGCCAGACGCGGCGCTCTTGCCAGATGGCGCGGCGCGTGATCACCATCTCGGAATCGAGCCGGCAAGATGTTCACCACTTTTTTGGTGTGCCGCTGACGCAGATTGATGTGGTGTATCCGGGGGTAAACGGCCGTTACCGCCCCCTGCCTCCCGCCCAAATCAACGCCTTCCGCCAACAGCATCAACTGCCGGAACGCTTTATTTTGCATGTGGGCACGTTGCAGCCACGTAAAAATATTGCTACGCTGCTGGAGGCGCTGGCGCTGCTGGTGGATAAAGAGGTGCATTTGGTGCTGGCCGGGGGCAAGGGCTGGTTCTATGATGAAATTTTCGCGCAGGTAAAGGGGTTGGGTCTGGAGGCGCGGGTGCATTTCCCCGGCTACGTCGCCGATGAAGATCTGCCCTTGTGGTATAACGCGGCGGCGCTGTTCGCCTTCCCCTCGGTGTATGAAGGGTTTGGTATGCCGGTGCTGGAAGCGATGGCTTGCGGTACGCCGGTGGTGGCCTCCAGCGCCTCGTCGATTCCAGAAGCGGTGGGGGACGCCGGGCTGCTTTTTGCCCCCCAAGATGCGGCCGAACTGGCCGTGCGCATGGCAAGCGTCTTGGCAAGCGTCTTACAAGATTCGGCGTTGTCGGCTACAATGCGGGCCAAAGGTTTGCAGCAGGCCAGCCGTTTTTCTTGGCAGGCGGCTGGTTGGGAAACGGCCGTTGTCTACCGTCAAGCCCTGGCGTCAGGTGGAAAATAGCGGGGAAACGCGCCGCCCACCCCAAGTTCCAATTAACTTTTTATGAGAAACCGACGCATTCGCAATCTCACCATCTTTACTGACCTGATTCTCATCAATCTGGCGTTTGTGGCTGCTTACCTGGCGCGGTATGAATGGCAGCTATTTTTAGCCGTGCCGGAGCAGTTTTATGAGCCGTATTCGCGCTATCTGAGCCAGCAGCTTATTCTCGTGGGCTTGCTCATCCTCACTTTTTCCCAAAATAAAGTGTGGCACAGACGGCGCGGCGAGTTTTGGATTGACGAGGTGTCGCGGGTGGCATTTGCCGCCGCCACCGCCATCGTGCTGATGATGGCCATCACCTTCTTTTTGCAGCCGAATGGGCCATTTTCCCGCCTGATGCTCTTTTGGGCGTTTTTGTTTATTGTGCTGTTCATTGGGCTGGGGCGGTTGGGGCGGCTGTGGCTGCTCTCGGCGCTGTACCGGCGAGGCAAGGCGGTGGATCGGGTGCTGGTCATTGGCTCGGGCGAGGTGGGGCGGGGCGTGATCCGCACGTTGTTGGCGCGGCCCGATTTGGGCTACCAGGCGGTTGGCTACCTGGTAGATGGCTCTGAGGAGAACAATATTGGTCTGGGCTTGATACCGCACCTGGGGAATTTTAAGGATTTAGAAGGAATTTTGAGGGAACGGCCGTTGCTTTACACCATCTTCATTGCTCTACCCGGCGAGAAACATCAGCAAATTGTGCGTCTGTTGGCCGTGTGTGAAAAGTATGGCATCCGGGCGCAGGTGGTCCCAGATTTATTGCAAATTAGTATGCACCGGGTGGAGTTTACCAACATGGCCGGCATCCCCATCTTAGGGGTGCGGGAAGTGGGCATTACCCGCTTTGACCGGCTGTTAAAGCGAACGATGGATTTGGCGATGACCTTTATTTTGATGATCCCCACGTTGCTGGTGGGGGCGTTGATCGCGCTGGCGATTAAATGGGATTCGCCGGGGCCGGTGATTTACTCCGGGGAACGGGTGGGGCGTCACGGCAAGCTGTTCAAGATGTATAAGTTTCGCTCTATGGTGGTGGATGCCCATGAACAGAAAGCGGCGCTGGAGGCCTTAAATGAAGCGGATGGGCCGCTGTTCAAAATCAAAGATGATCCGCGCCTGACGCGGGTGGGACGTTTTATCCGCAAGACAAGTCTGGATGAACTGCCGCAGTTGTGGAATGTGCTGTTGGGAAATATGAGCCTGGTGGGACCGCGACCGCCGCTGCTGGAAGAAGTGGAAATGTACAAACCGTGGCATATGCAGCGTCTGACCATTATTGGCGGGTTAACGGGCTTATGGCAGGTAAGCGGCCGGGCGGATTTGACGTTTGATGAACTCTGTTTGCTGGATATTTACTACATCGAGAACTGGTCGCTCTCGTTTGACATCCGCATTTTGCTCCAGACCATCCCCCACGCCTTGTTTGGCCGAGGCGCATATTAAGTGGACAGTGGACGGTGGACAGTGGACGGTGGATGGTGGACAGTGGACGGTGGATGGTGGACGGTGGATGGTGGACAGTGGACGGTGGATGGTGGACGGTGGGCGGTGGGTGGTTAATCTTCGTCGGGGGCGGCGGGTTGAATGATGTCCATGATTTCGCCATGCACGTTGATTTTAATGCGGAAGCCCAACATGCCCAGCATATCCCGCGCCTGGCTGGGGATGCCTTGGGCGATGATCTGATCCATATCAATATTATTGATCTGGGCGTCGATGGCTGCTTTGGTGAAAAGATCATCTTTACCCACCATATTTAGCATTTGGGTTACGGCGATTTCCCGGTTATCTTCCAGTTGAGAGAGAAAAACCTCTAAAACTTGCCGGTCTATTTCTTCAGATGGGATGTGACGCAAGAAGCCATTGTCGTCGATGACATAGCTGGCTTCGCTGCCCACAGAGGTGGTTTGTACCAGATTATCCCATTCGTCGAAGACCAATCCTTCAAAAAGTGCTTTATTTGCCATAATTCCTTACCTCGTCTCAGAAGTTCAACTTCTACTATACGGATTACAAATTTCTTGGCAATAGAAACGGCCGTTTTCTTTTCACTTTCAAATATGTTTTGAGCCTGGTAAAGCCGGGCGCAGAAGAGGAACTGCTTTTTCATGAGCATAAATTAGATAATACGTGCAGGGGTAAAGGCGTATGGTATAATCGTCGCTTGCTTACCCTGGGAAGCGTGAAGTTTATGAAAAAGGTAAAGAACATTGTTTAGACCATTAGATTGGTTTTTAGGCCTGTTTTCACTGGATATTGGCATCGACTTAGGCACAGCCAATACCCTTGTCTATATCCGCGATAAAGGGATTGTCATCAACGAACCTTCGTGGGTGGCGATCAATAAACGTACCCGACGGCCGTTAGCCATTGGCGCCGAAGCCCGGGAAATGGTAGGTCGTACCCCCGGTGATATTATCGCCATCCGTCCCCTGCGTGATGGCGTCATCTCTGAGTTTGAAATCACCGAAGCGATGCTCAAATATTTCATCGACAAAGCCCATGAGCAGATGATTGTGCCCTTCCCCCGGCCGCGAGTGGTGGTGGGCATTCCCAGCGGCGTGACGGAAGTGGAAAAACGGGCCGTTTATGACGCCACCGTTTCCGCCGGGGCGCGGGAAGCGTTTTTAGTAGAAGAACCGATGGCCGCCGCCATTGGCGCCGGCCTGCCGATCATCGAATCTCGGGGCAGTATGATTGTGGATATTGGCGGCGGCACCACGGAAGTGGCGGTGTTTGCCATGGGCGGCATTGTCGTCAGCCGCTCCATCCGCGTGGCCGGCGACGAGATGGATGAGGACATCATCAACTACGTGCGCAGTAAATACAATTTACTTGTCGGCGAACGCATGGCCGAGCGTGTCAAAATTGGCATTGGCTCGGCCTTTTCCTTGCCGGAGGAGCGGACCATGACGGTGCGCGGACGCAATCTCATCAACGGCCTTCCGCAGGCGGTGGAAATCAGCAGCATTGAACTGCGGGAAGCGATGGCCCCTTCGGTTAATATCATCGTGGATACGGTGCGTGACGCTCTGGACGAAACGCCGCCGGAATTGGTGGCAGACCTCATGGAAGCGGGCGTTTGTCTGGCTGGCGGCGGCGCTCAAATTCGCGGTCTGGCCGAACGGCTGGAAGATATGGTGAAGATGCGCGTCTGGGTGGCCGAAGATGCCATGACCTGCGTGGCTCGCGGCGCCGGCCGGGTGCTGGAAGACCTGGATAATTACTCGCGGGTGCTGGTGGGCACACATCGGGGCAGCACGCACCATTAGGGTGCGGTTTTCAGTGGTCAGTGGTCAGTAAACACTGAACACTGACCACTGACCATTGACATAATGAACCTGAACGAAACACCGCAACGTATTCGGATTGTGATCATTGTGGTGCTGGTGGGAACGGCCGTTCTCCTTTCTGTTCTCGACGCCACCGGCAATCTCAACGCTGCCTTTGCTTTTATCCGCGATCCCTTCACCACCGTGCTGGCCTGGACTTCTGGCCGCGCTGAAACTGTATCCGGCGCGTTGGCCGGCCCCCGTGATTTACAAACCGCCCGTGACGAAATCGCCCTGCTGCGAGCGCAGGTGGAGGTCCTGGAGCGCGAAAACGAAGAACTGCGCGAAATTGCAAGCGAATATCAAGTGATGCTCGATCTTTTTAACCGTGTGCGCCAATCCCCGGAGTACAGTCGGCAGGTCGCTTCGGTGATCGGCCGGGATACCAGCCTCTCCATTCGCAGTATCATCATCGACAAAGGTTCCGACGATGGGGTGCGCGTGGGTATGCCGGTGGAGAGCGCCCGGGGGCTGGTGGGGCGCGTTTTCCGCACTACGCCACACTCGGCGCAGGTGGCGCTCATCACAGATAATGCCAGCGCCGTGCCCGCTCGACTGGGCAATTCTCGAGCGACGGGACTGCTGCGCGGCGGTGGGTTGGGTGGTTCGTTGGTGATGGACTGGATTGATCTGAAGTATCAGGTGGGAATTGGGGAAGTGGCCCTGACTTCTGGTCTGGGTGGTGAATTCCCGCAAGATATTGTCATTGGCCGGGTCTCGGAAGTGGAACGCAGTGAAGCGGAACTTTCACAGCAGGCGGTTGTACAACCGGCCGTTGATTTTGATGCGCTGGAGATGGTGTTTGTGATCACAAACTTTCAGCCGATTGATATTGATGTGTTTAGCAATCCGTCGGGAAATTAAAGGCCAGTAACAGTTTCTCAGGAACAGTGGACGGCCGTTGGTTTTTGGGGAATAGTGGGGGCATGAAATCGTCTGTGTATATAGCGATCCCATTGTTTTTAGGGCTGGCGGTGCTGCAAACGGCCGTTTTGCCTTATTTCCCCTTATATGGGGTTGTGGTACAACTGCTGCTGCTGGTGGTGGTTAGCTGGACGCTGCTGCATGGTCTGGAAGAGGGGTTGGTGTGGGCTTTTGTGGCCGGTTTGTGTATCGACTTGTTTTCCATTGGCCCCACGGGAGCGACGGCATTGGCTTATATAACGGCCGTTCTCGCCGTAGCCTCCCTTAACAGCGTTCTGCCTTCTGGTCGTTTCTTCATGCCCGTTTTTTACGCAGCCCTGAGTACTATTATCGTCTTTATCGTGTACCTGCTTTTCGTGCGGTTGCTGGGATATGGCGCATCCTTTGCCGCCGCTGCCGATTATGTCAGCATCATTTTGCTTAACGCCGGCTTCATGCTGCCCGTTTATTGGCTGGTCTACAGCGTAGATCGCGCCATTCGGCCTCGCCGGGTAGAGGTGTAATATGTCTCGCATGGGTTGGGAACGCATCGAAGAATTAGAAGAACAAGAAAATGAAGACCTGGGGGTACGCGGCCGGCTCTATTTCTTGCGTATCGGCATCATGGTGGTGCTGGGTGTGCTGCTCTTTCGCGTTTACTACTTGCAGCAAACCAAAGGCCAAGACCTGCAAGCCCAGGCCCAAGACAACCAGTTAGCCGTCCTCACCACCGACGCCCCGCGTGGCGTTATCTTCGACCGGCATGGGGCGCCGCTGGCCGTTAATCTACCCAGCTACAACGTCACCATTACCCCCGCCTTCTTACCCAAAGACGCCGCCGAGCGGCAGGCGGTATTTGAGCGGCTCTCTCTCTTAACAGGCGTCCCCGTCACCAACACCGTGCAGCAAAAACGGCTCATCGAAGAAGCCAACCCCGAACTGGTTAATTCTTATTCGCGCCTGGCTCGAATTTATGGCGCTAATGTTGAAGACACCCTGGATCAGGCTGGCGTGGTGGAGCAGCTGCCGAACAGCATCGAAGGCATCTGGCGGGAGAACGACTTTGCCCAATATTTACCGGCCGTTATCACCTACAACGTGCCGGTGACGCTGGCCTATACCATCGAACAAGAAAGCATCTTTTTGCCGGGGGTGCGCGTCTTGCAGCAGCCGTTGCGTGAATATCCTTCAGGCGAACTCACTTCTCACATCATCGGCTTCATGGGGCCTATCCCCAACCAGGGCTGGATTGACGAGCTTAATTATGAGCGAGATGATCGGGTAGGTTGGTCTGGCCTGGAATCGTCGATGGAAATTGAGTTGGCGGGCGTGAAGGGACAGCGGCAGATTGAGCAAGATTGGACCGGCCGTGAAGTGCGTCAGTTGGGGCCATCTATCGAACCGCAGGCTGGTTTGAACATGCATATGACCTTGGATTTGGAATTGCAGCGGCAAACGGCCGAAATTCTAGCGCAATATATGGAAGAAGACCGGCACACCGTGCGCACCGATCTGATCACAGGCGTACAAACCTACCCTGAAATTGAACAGGCGGTGGTGGTGGCGTTGAATCCCCAAACGGGCGAAGTGTTGGCGATGGTCAATTTTCCTACCTTCGACAACAATCGGTTTAGCACGGAAGTGCCCGTTGAGTATTATTTGGGCCTGGCGCGTAATGATTATACGCCGCTGGTTAATCATGCCATCAGCGGCACCTACCCTCCCGGCTCCGTCTTTAAACTGGTACCGGCGGCTGGCGCCATGCAAGAGGGGCTTATCTCCCCTTCCCGTTTGTTGAAAGCGCCGGGCGTCATTGAAATCCCCAACCGTTTTGCCCCCAATGATCCTGGGCGAGCGCAGCAGTTTGTTTGCTGGAAGCGGGATGGACATGGCCTCATGAACATGACACTGGGCCTGGCTCACTCCTGCGACATCTATTTCTACAAAATTACCGGCGGTTATGATGTGGAAGGGGATGATGAATTTGTGGAAGGGTTAACGGTAAATGGCGTGGCCAAATATGGGGAGCAGTTTGGCTTTGGTCGGGTGCAGGGCATTGAGCTGCCGTTGGAAGCCAAAGGTAATTTGCCGCCAAACCGTGACTGGAAAGCACGCATCTATGGTGAACCGTGGTCTACCGGTGATGATTACAATTTGGGCATTGGTCAGGGTTTTATGACCTCGACGCCATTGCAAGTGGCGCAAATGGCGGCGGTGATCGCCAATGGCGGCTTTTTATATCGGCCGCGCGTGATCCACCATATGACAGATGAAGATGGCAATGTGGTGCTGGTAGATGACAACAGCCAGATCGTGGCCCGGGCGCATCAGGGGCCGGATGGCGAAACGATCCTCACGGATGCAGACGGTAATCCCTTGAACGATCCGACGCTCAATGTGGAGTTTGACGCTGAAGGCAATGTGATTTTCCAGCCGGAAGTGATAGATTCGCTGGATGTGAACCGGGAATACATTGAGATAATCGCGAATGGTATGCGTGAGGTAAATAAGTTGGTTGTGGAAGGGGATACCCGCACGTACGGCACAGGCGCCACTTACGTAGATTGGTTGGATCCGTTTGGTGTTTTAACGGCCGGTAAAACGGGGACCTCTGAATATTGCGACAATATTGCCATTAAACGAGGCTGGTGCCGCTTTGAAGAGCGGGCCATTCAGCCCACTCATTCCTGGTATGTGGGGTATGCCCCCTACGATGATCCGGAGATTGTGGTGGCGGTTTTTATTTTCAATGGGGGTGAAGGCTCACAGTGGGCGGCGCCGGTGGCTTGCCATGTGATGGCGGCCTATTTGGGGGTGGGGCAGTATGCAAATGGCCTGACGCCGACGGAGTGGGAAGCGGAGATTCAAGCAAAGAGCACCTGCCGAACGTTTATTCAAGATGAAAATCGTTTTTTTGTGCCTGTTGTGGAACCGGCTGAATTTGCGCCGGAACCGGATCCTTTTGCTGATCCACTGCTGACTTCAGGAGAAACGGCCGTTCCCTGACCCCAGAAGTCATCCCCCACGCCTTACAATCCACATCCTTCGCCTATAAATCTCGCCCCCTCTGTGGAATGCGGTATAATTTCGCCTGAAATTGGGTGACTTTTTCGTGCGCCACCAGGAGGATGTATATGTGTGGGGGATATTTTGGGCAGTATCACCGTTCTTTCCTCCCTCTACATTTAACTAGACAGGCCATATACCCAGGCCACTAGTACAAAAATCCTACTTCCTTTTTGTGATTTGCTGCGAATAGCTGTCTCCCCTACTTTATACTGTAGTTATTGATATGAAGGATCTGACAGGTTTATTGCGCTATCTCACCATAAATTATTTTTTCATAACAGCCTGTTTTTACAAACAACCCTGTCAGATCTCCCGGTACATTTATTTTATTATTTTTTATTTATAAGGAGCGGATTCATGAAAATTCCAAAAAGGGAAGAAGGGCAAGGGCTG
>CAZXVH010000002.1:0-115930 GCA_964643965.1 uncultured Ardenticatenaceae bacterium | reverse complement strand
CCGAGATTATTTCTGTTGTTACTGTTTGCCATATCAGCTCCTATACCAATAATCATGTTTGATGAGGGTAAAAGACAAAAGCCATCTGCCGTGGGCGTTGTGGACAACGCTTTGATTGCGAGTTCAGTTGTTTTGGTTCAGTGCCAAACGGATGGCTTTTGCTCAAAAACAAAGTAATAAATTGTATAAGACCAATCTGCAAAACGGCCGTGCTTGTCCGATACGCCTGCGGATAAACAAATGTCAAGACAAAAATATCGGCCTTTGCGCATGAGTCGTCAACCGCAACAAGCGCCACACCAGATAAATGTGTCCTTTTTCGTCAATTTTGCCTCAAATTTTCTAAAACCACAGAATTTGCTAGAACCAGGAAAATTTTGAGGGATGAAAAATGTGGGATCGAAAACCCATTCATCATTCATCCCTCATCATTCATAATTTTAACCGACGACTGTTTGGCTCTGTTCGTGCATGTATTGTTGGACGTAGTAGAAGCTGCCGGCCGCTTTACCAGTGGAGCCACTGCCTTTCCAGCCGCCAAACGATTGGTAGCCGGGCCAGGCGCCGGTGGTCGCGCCGGAAGCGCGGTTGACATAAAGTACGCCAGCCTGGATGTTGTCGAGCCACCATTGGATTTCGTCATCGTCTTCGCTGAAGAAACCGGCCGTCAGACCATATTCTACGTCGTTGGCGCGAGCCATGGCATCTTCCAAATCCTCGAACGGAGCGATGGTGACGATGGGCAGGAACATCTCGTGTTTCCACAGGCGATGATCTTCAGGCAGGTTATCGACAATGGTGGGGGCAGCGTAGTAACCATTCCCTTTATCCTCCAGCACTTCGCCACCGTAGAGAATGTCACCATTGGCTTTCAAGTCGGCCACAAACTCTTTGTAGTCGTTGAAGGCGCTTTTATTGGCGACAGGGCCCATCCAGTTATCTTTGTCGGTGGGATCGCCGACGTTGATTTTCCTGGTATTTTCCAGCAGTTTCGCCACGAATTCGTCTTTGACATCTTGATGTACGTAAACGCGGGAGCAGGCGGAGCATTTCTGCCCTTGCAGGCCGAAAGCAGAGCGCATGACGCCCAGGGCCGCCTTGTCGAGGTCGGCTTTGTTGCTGACGATGGTCGGGTTTTTGCCGCCCATTTCGGCGATGACGGGGCGGGGATAACGGCCGTTTGCCACCGTGCGTAAAATATTCATACCGACATCATAACTGCCCGTGAAGGTGATCCCATCCACATCTGGGTGGTCAATGAGCGCTTGCCCGACGACGCGGCCGCTGCCCGTGATAAAGTTGAACACGCCGGCCGGAACCCCCGCATCGCGGAAACATTCGGTGAGCAGCCAGGCGGTCAACGGGGTGTCGGTGGCCGGTTTGAGCACCACGGTGTTGCCAGCGACTAAAGCGGCGCCAGCGGGGCCGCCAGCCAACGCGCCGGGGAAGTTGAACGGGGAAATGACCACCCACACGCCGTAAGGCTTGAGCACACTGCGGTTGTGGTGTTTGTCACTTTCGGAAAGCAGAGGGTTGTTGAAATTATTGTTTTCTTCAACGGCGTCGCAGTTGTAGCGGATGAGGTCGGCCGTTTCTTCCACGTCGCCCAACGCTTCCAGCCGATTCTTGCCGATTTCCAGGCTCATGTTGGCGGCCATATAAAACAGACGGTCGCTGATGAGGTCGGCCGCTTTGCGCATGATGGCCACGCGCTCCTGCCAGGGGCGACTGCTCCAGGCGGGGAAGGCGGCTTTGGCGGCGGCGATGGCGTCGTTGACATCGGCCTCGGAGCCATACTGGAACTCGCCCATGACCCAATCCAGATTCACGGGACTGCGTTTCTCGAATGTTTTCTCGGCAAAACGTTCTTCGCCATTGATATACATGGGGTACACTTTGCCGAAATCTGCTTTGGCTTTGACGACGGCTTCGTCGTAAAGCGTGTGCAAGCGCGGATCGGGGCTGGCGAGGGTGGAATAGGTTACTTTAATACGATCTTCTGACATGAAATGCCTCCTAAGGGTTGTGTGGGAACGGCCGTTTTATCCAGTGGACGGTGTACAGTTTACAGTGAGCAGCGCTTGAAGCGTCACCGTTCACTGTACCCTGATTTGTGGGATAACGGCCGTTTTAACCAATCAAATAAGCTGGCAATTATTATACCTGCGTTTGCGTAGGGGGCATATTGCGTTTGTCATGGAATGGCAGTGATAAATGGCATGAGGCGGGAGATTAGAGATTGGGTTGCTTTTTAATTGCCAATCTCCAATGAAGGCTCTGCCTTGCGGCGATAGTTGTCAGGAGTTGTTCAGATTTGGCTTGCCTGCTACCTTGACTTGAGCATGGCCGGTAGATAAACATCCGTGACCGGTTCGATGAGCGTCACTACCGGATTGCCATTGGCAGAATGACCACCATCAGCGGTAGCCTGATACGCCTCATTCACCACTGTTTGGGTGGCTGTCACCACAAACTGCACAGCACTGCTGCTGTAGGGAGCCAATGAAGCTATCTGCCATGTCACAATATCGCCCGCCAACGCGCCGCCGCTGACGTAGCCGGCCCCCACCGGCAGCGTGTCGCTGATGAGGAGCTGGCTCATGGTGAAATGGCCGCTGTTTTGCGCCGTGAGGGTGTAGGTGATGGGTTGGCCGGCAACGGCCGTGACTGGGGCCGTCTTCCCAATATGCAAATAATCAATTTCATTGTCATCTTGCAGGCGGTAAATGCGGCCGCCGTTGAGGTCCGCCAGGTACAGTTCACCAAAGGCATCCTCGCCAAAGGTGGAGATGCGGTGGCTGGTATCTATATGTAACACGGTGGGGAACGCGCCGGGCGGGTCTGTCTCCACCGCCCAGATTTCACCACTGCAATAGTCGCCGTAAAAGTAGAGGCCGTCCATCTCTGGATGCCACGAGCCACGATAGACAAAGCCGCCTGTCACCGCACAACGGCCGTTACTGTGATCATATTCCGCAACGGGGAAAGTGTAGCTGCTTTGATCGCCGTCACAGCCCGCCGCATTATAAACATGGTTGCCTTCATAACAGCGCCAGCCATAATTCTGGCCTCCCTCGCCGGCCGCCTGGAAATTCACTTCCTCCCAGGCATTTTGACCCACGTCACCGCTGTACAAATCGCCAAATTGGCGGTCAAAACTGTAGCGCCAGGGATTGCGCAAACCATACGACCAGATTTCGTCGCAGTTGGCGTCGTTGGCAGCCACGAAGGGATTGTCCGCCGGGATGGTGTAATGGGTGGGGCCACTGCCACAGTCGGGGGCGCCGGCGCTGTCTACATCCAGGCGCAGCATACTGCCCAGCAGGGTGGTGGGGTTTTGGCCGTTGTTGAGCGGATCGCCACCGCTGCCGCCATCACCCAGACCCACGTAAAGATAGCCATCTGGGCCGAAGGCGAGATCGCCGGCGTTGTGGTTGGAGTGCGGCTGCTGCACCCGCAAAATCACCACTTCGCTGTTTGGGTTGGCGACATTGGCGTCGCCGCTCACCTGGAAACGGGAGACGGTGCTGAACAGTGGGCTGTTGCTGTTTTCGCGGTGGGTATAGTTCACATAAAAATAACCATTGTTAACATAATCTGGATGGAAGGCCAGCCCGAGCAAGCCCATTTCGCCGCCGCTGGTGACATCTTCATGGATATCGAGGAAGGTGGCCGCAGTGGCGGCAGTCGGCGTTAGAGGCGCCACTTTGATGCGGCCGGCCTGCTCCACGATGAACAGACGGGCATCGCCAGCATGGGCGATAGCTACTGGTGAACTAAAGGTGAGGTTGGGGAAGGCGTCGGCGAGCGAGAGGGTGAGGGTGGGGATGGCGGAAACGGGGGCGGGCTGATGGGTAACGGCCGTTATCACCCCCCATATTGCCAAAAAACCAACTAAAAAGGGGATGATCAACACAACATGTTTCTGTTTCATGATTGTCTCCAAAACTTAAAAATGTGGAGCGTGAAGCGTGAAAATAGTTATGCATCATGACCCACGCCTTACACACCACGCTATTTCTTTCTCACATCATGTACAGGATAGCCTCTTCCCTTAGACCATATCTTTAAACGCAATCTCCGGATATTTGTTTTGGTAGTAATGGTACTCATGCTCGGAGTTAAACAGGCCCACTAAACGGCCGTCGCTGTCCAACGTTTTCATCATGCCGCTAAAGCGCCAGGGTAGTTGGGCAATTTGTTCCGCTGTGCCCTGTACAAAACGGCAAAGCTGATGGGGCAGCATCTCCAGGCGCACGTCTACATTATACTCGTTTTCCATGCGGGCTTTCACCACATCAAACTGTAAAACGCCTACCACCGCCAGAATGGGATCCCGGCGCTGGGCATCAGCTTCGTATAGAACTTGCATAGCTCCTTCCGTTTCCAACTGTTGGATGCCCTTAAGAAACTGCTTTTGTTTGCCGATATCCAGGTTGATGATGCGGGCAAAATGCTCGGCGGCAAAACGGGGGATAGGGGCAAAAGCGAACCCTTTTTCCACACTAATGGTGTCGCCGATGTTGAAATTACGGTTGCCCGGCAGACCGATGATGTCACCGGCATACGCTTCTTCCACCACATGGCGCTCGTCGGCAAAGAAGGTGTAAGGCACGGGCAGGCGGATAGTTTTGCCGGTGCGGGCATGGGTGACGGTCATATTGCGCTCAAAACGGCCGCTGCAAATGCGCACAAAGGCCACACTGTCCCGATGTTTAGGGTTCATATTCGCCTGGATTTTGAAGACGAAGCCAGAGAATTCGTTTTCAATCGGATCGATAGGTCCAGCATTGGTGAGGTAGGCGGCGGGCAGCGGCGCATAGCGGATGAAGTCATTGAGAAAAAGCTGTACGCCAAAGTTGGTGAGGGCGCTGCCAAAGTAAACGGGGGTCTGTTCACCGCGCCTAAACGCCTCGAAATCAAAATCCAGGCCCAACTCGTCCAGCAGGGCGATGTTGGTATGCAGATCATCCAGTTGATACTGGTTCAGCCCGGCCGCAATGCGCGGATCGTCCAGGGTGGTGATGGTTTCCGGCGAGATGGTCTGGTTGCGCACCGTGCGATCATACAAATAGACCTTCTTGGTTTGGCGGTCGTAAACGCCCATAAAGCTGTCGCCGTCACCTACCGGCCAATTGAGGGGCGCCGGCTGCATACCCAGCACGTTTTCCACCTCGTCCATCAATTCCAGCGCGTCTTGGGAAGGGCGATCCATCTTGTTAATGAAGGTAAACATGGGGATGCCCCGTTGCCGGCACACGTCAAACAGTTTGCGCGTTTGCGCTTCCACGCCTTTGGCGGCGTCCAGCACCATGACGGCGCTGTCGGCGGCCATGAGGGTGCGGTAAGTGTCTTCGGAGAAATCCTGGTGGCCGGGGGTGTCGAGCAGGTTGATGATGCGCTCTTTGTAGGGGAATTGCAGCACGGTGGAGGTGATGGAGATGCCGCGTTCCCGCTCCATTTTCATCCAGTCAGAAGTGGCGCTGCGCTGGTTGCGCCGGGCGCGGACGCTGCCGGCCAGGTGGATGGCGTTGCCGTAGAGCAGTAGCTTTTCGGTGAGGGTAGTTTTGCCAGCATCGGGATGGGAGATGATGGCGAAGGTGCGCCGGGCCTCTATTTCGTCCTGGTATAAAGTGGGTGGAGTTTGTTCCGTCATACCTGATGTTCCTAAAATGATGAATATCGTTTACATGAAAAACCTCTCGCGGATGGATGGGCGAGAGGTTTTATTAGAATAGCATGTTTACATCTGCCAGATATCTTGTGTCAGAAAAAATTGAAAGTTGCCGATTTCATTTCTCAAACGAGGGTCGCTTATCATTTCCGGACGGGGATTGATATAATAAACGCCATCCATTCGATTCAGGGCAACGGTATAGCCTAAAAAGTGGTTTACCTTGAAAGTTGAGTTGACGCCAAAAATGCTGTTTGCCCGATATGCACGTTGAACATCGTGTAAAAATATGGCAATCATCTTTACGTCTCGCCCCAAAAGTTTGGCGAGAAGGAATTTGTCCAGAAAAATCTTGTCAATTCGATCTTTGCTGGTGGTTTTAACTGATCCAATTATCTCTTCAGGATGCACCAATTCACTTTCAGAGGCAATAATTGCTCCTTCTTTAGAAAACACCAGATCGAGTTCGTAAGCCATTTTATAGTCAGGCGATCCTGGAATTGGTACAAAAATAGTTCGTGATTCGCAGGTGAAGCCAATTTCTTGGATTATTAATTTGACCAGATTTTCAAAAAGCTGACCGATGCGTTTCCTGGATTGATTGGGATTTTCAAAGGAATCCCCAATACTGCCCACAATTTGTTGACAGGTATAAACGATTTTATTGACTTCGTTGGTCTTCAAATATTCTCGAACACTACTTTTATTTGTAATCGCTGGCCCATGTTGTTTCAAATCTTTTAAAAATAAGATGAAACGATTGAATGCTTTTTGAAACGCATCTGCCTGTTCGATGAACAAATCTGAATTGAGAGGCCGGGTTATTTTGTGTCCATAAATTTCACTATATTGATAGAAAATATACCGATGGTCGTTTGGGGAAATAATATGTGTTGGCTGGGTGCGTGTGAGCAAATTCAAAAATGTATGGGCAAGTATGTAGTAATCTTCAATTTCTTTGAAGGCTACTTTATCTTGAACGCTTGCTTGCAAGTCAACTAATGTGGGCTGCGAGGTCATCGTATAGATTTTCTCCGATTTGTATTCTTAAGATCGAATTCAATCCATTTTTCAATGGGCCACTCTTTAACTAATTCAATGCGTTCAACTGCCCATTTAACATACTCTTCGGACAGATCGCAGCCCATCCAGTTCCGTTTTAATTGTTCGGCGACAACGGCCGTTGTGCCTGAGCCTAAAAATGGATCAATTACCAGGTCGCCTTCGTTTGATGACGCTAATACGAGTTTACGAAAGAGTTCTTCTGGCTTTTGTGTGGGATGGGGCGTTGTTTCATGCATCCCATTACACGTTGTTGGGATTTCTAGCACATCACGAGGTTTAGCGCCTTTTGGATGAGGACGCCAAACTTGTTTTTTATCTAAACTTCGACCTTTACCGTATTGGCTTGTTTCTGCTTGCGTTCGTTCTGGATATTTGGTTGTATGATCACCATATGGAATGCGTACATTGTCTACGTTAAATGTGAAAGATTTATTTTTTCGAAAATGCAAAATACTTTCATGAGACCGCCCCCAATCAGAGCGCAGATTTGCTTTGTTTTTATAGTGCCAAACAAGCCAGCGGCATCCTTTAAAAAATCTTAAAGCAGGCAGCTTAATATCAGCCAATATTTCTGAAAAACCACAAATATATAAAGTTCCTTCTGGCTTCAAAACACGCGCTGCTTCTTCTATCCAGTTCAATGACCATTGTACGTAAGCCTGTTGAGACTCAAATGTATCCCATTCTGCTTTGTTAATATTGTAGGGGGGATCGGCAATGACAAGGTCTACAGATTCACTTTCAAGCGATGATAGCCAGGTAAGAGAATCACCTATAAACAGGGCGCCGTGAGGATGTTTATAAAAAAGCGTGGGATCTGGAGAGGCTTTGATATGGTTGCTATCAAAGATTTCTCCTTTGAGCAATTCTTTTTCAGGGAAAAGTGAAAGTTGGTTATCAGGAGCGTATTTTAAGCCGGGTTCTTTTAAGGCACGTAGAAGGAGTTTAGAGTTATCTTTTGCTGTGTCCATAGGCTTAAGTATCCTTCCTCTCCTCGTCAATCATGGCATTGTCTCAGGCGCAGACATGAGAGCAGCTTCTTGCAAAACTTGTTCAACAGTCAGTAACAGATTGTAGCGTCTCTCTTTTCCCCTGAGGATAGAGGCTTTTTAAGATCATTACAAAACGGCCGTTTCTCCGTTTCTCATCAGTCGAGGGATCAGACTATTTGAAAACGATCTGGCTCTTTTTTGCCGACCGTCGCTGGATAAATGCCGCCACCAGATTAACCACACCCAGGGCGGCAATCGTCAGCCCGACGACGGCCATTTGTTCGCGTTCGATGAGGAACGGCAGCAAAATCATTAAAATCCCCAACAGCATCAACAACAAGCCGCTGATGATCATCGTCGATTTCGTTTCAAATTCTCGGTGTGCTTTGGCAACGGTAAGCAAGTCTACGATTCCCAAAACGAAAGCGATCAAGCCCAACATATAGGCCCATATCGTGGGGGCGATCTCCGGGAATACAAACGGCAGCAGCAGCACCAACAGCCCCCCGATGATGCTCAACGCGCCGCGTCCCAATACGACCATGCGGCTGCTGCCACCCCGCCCGCGAAAGGCGGCAAGGCTGGTGATGACGCCGTCGATCAGCAAGTAAAGCCCGATGACCTGCACCATCACAAACAGGGCTTGTTTTGGCGCGGCGATGGCAAATAAACCGAGTAACAAGATGGCAACGCCGCGCAACACCGATAACTGCCAGCCACCGCGGGTCATTGCCCCGGTAATAACTTTGGAACCACTCGCTTCTGATTTGCTCATGCTTAAATTTTCTCCAGGTTTAGAATATCTGCTGAATTGTATGCGATGTGGTGACAATTGTCAGGGTAGTTGTTTTTTAGCGAACGATTTTCGGTGAACAACGAACAGTTTTCAGTAAACAGGGCGGTGGATTCATCCCTTATACACTTACGCCTAAGGTTGCTAATTCAGCCGGGACGTTTGTACCGGGTTTGAAATGAATGGTAGCCATGCCCAATTCCTGGGCGGCCTGGATGTTATGGGCGAAGTCGTCGATGAAGACGGCTTCTGCTGGCTGACGGCCGAGCCGGGCCAGGGTGCGTTGGTAGATGCGGGGGTCTGGTTTCATCACTTTTTCCGTGGCAGAGCCGACGATGAGATCAAAGGCGTCGGCGATGTGGAACTTGTGGCTCAGGGCGTTTTGCAGATTATCGGTGGCGTTGCTGATAACGGCCGTTTGATACCCCCCTGCCTTCAACCTGCGAATAAAATCCACCAACTCGCCGTCCAACACATCCCCCGCCCAGAACCCGGCCCGAAACGCCGCCAGTGCAGAGCCGTTTAGCTGGAGCCGCTGCCCTACCCAAACCCACAATTCCTCATCGGTGACAGCGCCGCTTTGTGCCTTCTGGCCCATCTCGCTGTTAAAGACGATGCTTTCTGATTCCCGCTCGGCCAGCCCAAGCTTCTTTTCCCATTGTCGCCGGCGGCTGTGATCCTCCGTGCGGATGATGACGCCGCCAATATCAAATATAACTGCTTTGATCATATGTAATTTCCTTTAGAGGGGGCGCTTCGACGAGCTTAGCGACCGGGGGCAAGTTATCTTGCCATCCTAAAACTTTGCAACCCGCAATCCCCAATCCGCAATCCGCAATCCCCAATCCCCAACTCTGCCTCATTCATCCATTAAAATGACCGGTTCTTCGTAGTAGCGCAGGCGGCTGCGGGCTAATTTCTCTTCCAGGAACTCGTTGAACCAGGACCGTTTGGCCTGGATTGGCTCATCTTGCTTGAGGCGAGAGAGGTCGGCGTTGAGGCGCAGGATACGGCCGGGGATGACGAAGCGGGTTAGGCCAGCCGGGACCAGGCCGCCTTTGCTGGCGATGTCGAAGATGGTTTCGGGCTTAAATTGGGGGAAGATGGCAACGGCCGTTATCTGTGGGAATTGGCTCAACAAACGCGGCAAATCAGTTAACAGCGTACGTTCTACATTGCCCCATTTGGTATAAGAGCCAACCAACTCGTTCATGACGGCTAATCTATCGTAGCCCACAGCCGCTTTGGCTACCGTCGTTTGTCCCTCTCGATCCAGGAAATAACAGAGGGTGCGCCCATCTTGGAAAATATGGGCGGTGTTGGCGGCTGGCGCTGATTCAAACCTGACGCCGGGAATCTGCTGTAAATGTTGTTGTAAATCAGCAAACGTGCGCGGCGTGACGCGCTGCCCGCCAGAAATGGCATGATACCAGGTCTGTAGTTGGAAGCGGCCTTCATCCGGCTGAATGACCTGGACAATGAGATACGGATACTCTAAACGCTTGAAGGCGGTGGAGCGCGTGGCCCCGTCCAGCACCACATATTTCCCATTCCAAAAAGTGGTAATGGGGGGGTTAACCAGCAGGCCATCTTCCTCCAGACGATTCATCAGCCGCGCCACTCGTTTGTCATCTACCTGCTCATGCGGCACGACGAGTGCAGCCGGAACCAATTCCAGGGAGAGGGTTTCACTGGGGCGTTTCTTTTCCAGAACGGCCGTTATCTGGTGAGCAACGTTAATGGCGGCATCCCGCTGCCGGTTGCCAATGATGGTGCTGGCATGAGGCACAACCATCACCCGTGGATGGGCGCGTAATTTCTGCCCAATCTCATCGGGTTTGCCTTGTTCTGCGGGGAATTCAGGCACGGCGGCGTCAGATAAACGGCCGTTTTTCAAAGCATCCAACAGCGCCGCCTCATCCACCAGTTTGGTATGGCCTGGGTTAATGACACTGGCCGATGATTTCATGAGCGCCATTTCCTCTGCGCCGAGGATGGGATCCGTTTTTTCATTGTAACGCACATGGATGCTGACAAAGTCGGACTGTTTGAGCAGATCGACGAGGTCGGTGGCTTCGACGCCCGCCGCCAGCGCCAATTCAGGCGTGAGACGGGGCTGGTTAACGAGCACACGCATGTCGAAGGCGCGGGCGCGGCGGGCGACCTGCCTGCCGATACGCCCAAAGCCGATGATGCCTACTGTTTTGCCGGCTAAACGGCCGTCGGCAAAGCGGGAAGCGAGCGCCAACATCCAGGCCAGCACATGTTCAGCAATGGCGACGGCGCCGCTGCTGGGGACGTTGACCACGCTAACGCCCATGGCGCGGGCAGCGCTGATGTCGATATTGTCCAGGCGTGTGCCTAAACAGCCAATGACGCGCAAATCGACGCCGTTTTCGATGATCGCTTCGGTAATCTTTGTTTCCTGTTCCACGATGATGGCGTCGGCTTTTTTAATTTGTTCCAGTAATGTTTCCTCGGTTATGCCAGGTTGATAGTCGATAACGGCCGTTTTCCCCAAAATTTCCAATCCTGCCGGATCAATCGGATCACAGACGAGTACACGCGGGCGTTTGGCAACCTGACGGGGCGGCGTCAGGACAGAAGTTAATTCTGGTTCGGCAATCGCTGCTTTCCGTGAAGTCAGCAGCGGCACAATGGCTTGAAAATCAACGTTGCCGCCACTGAGTATGACGCCGACTCGTTTGCCATGAGATTGGTATTGCCCGGTGAACAGGGGCGCCAGCGCCGCTGCTGAACTTGGTTCCACCACAATTTTGAGCCGCGTCCACAAGAATTCGAGCGTTTTTAATATGCCAGCGTCGTCAATGGTGGTCATATCATGCACATATTCAGCCATGATGGCGAGATTGCGCTCCCCGATGAAGCGGGTACGCAGTCCGTCGGCGATGGTGTTAGGCACACTGTCCAGGCGGATGATCTCCTTGTTTCGCCAGGAACGGCCGGCGTCATCACCCGCCTGTGGCTCCACCCCGACAACGCGACAATGGGGAGATTTAACGGCCGTTGCCAGGGCGCAGCCGCTAATCAAGCCCCCTCCCCCCACCGGCACAAATAACGTATCCAGTTCCCCCACTTCCGCAAACAGTTCCCAGGCGGCCGTGCCCTGCCCGGCGATGATCTGATCATTGTCATAGGGATGGATAAGCGTGTAGCCGTATTTTTCTACGAGTTCCGCCGATACCTTCTCGCGCTCCACAGCCGGGCAAGTGATGATCTCAGCGCCATAAGCGGCCGTGGCCGCTTTTTTTACCGGCGGCGAATCTTCTGGCATGACAATGGTGGCTTTGACGCCGTTTAGCCGGGCAGCCAACGCTAAACCCTGGGCGTGATTGCCGCTGGAATGGGTGACAACCCCCTTCGCTTTTTGCGCCTCAGTCAACTGGCTGACCGCATTGTAAGCGCCGCGAAACTTGAAAGCGCCCACTCGCTGGAAATTCTCACATTTGAGATAGACGTCGCAGCCACAAATCTCATTGAGGGTGCGCGAAGTCATAACGGGAGTTTGGTTGACAATACCGGCCAATCTGGCAGCGGCGGCGGAAATATCGGTGGGATGGAGCATGGGAATTCCTTCACTGTTCACTGTCTACTGTTCACTGTCCACTGTGTTCAATATGTTTTTCATCTCAATACGGCGGAAGGCTTCAAAATAGCCGACCTGCCTGAAGCCCTGGTATTGAACTTCGTCGAAAAGATTTTCAGCGATGGTGTCCTGCCGTTTGTGGCGATGGTGGAGCATATGGAGGATAGCGGCCGTGACATCAATGGGATCGCCGGCCGTAACCTCCACCACGACCCGGGTTAGTTGCAGCAAACCGGCATGGTACGTAACCCAGCCGCGCCCCCCATTTTCCAATTCTACCACCAGGGCAGACAGATTTTTAACGTGTTGAAAGGTTTCGATTTCATTGAGCCAATTTGGTCTTTCCTGGCGATGTGATAATAAGATAATGGCGTCTTCATGATCCAGGGGCGTCACGCTTTTATAATGGATATGTTTGGGGAGTTCAATTTGGGGATTAGGCGGCCGGCGAGCGACAATAAGTTCTCTTGTTGCGCGGAAGCTCAGGCTGTTGAAAAGTTCGTGGGCCGGCCTGTTGCCTTTGATCACTTCCAGCCAGGAAATTTCCAGGTTCAGGAGACATGCCTGCCGCAGCAGTTCTTCCATGATAGCCCGTCCCACCCCTTTGCGCCGGCCCACCGGCAAAACCCCAAGCCGGGTGATCCAGCTTCGATTTTCGCGGATGCCCAACATACCCAGCCCTTGGATGACGTTATTTTCCATCGCCACCACAGACCGCGCCAAATCAATGTCGTAAACGCGAGAGTATTCGCGCATACGAGCAATGTTCATGGGCATGGGCACAACGTAGTCGATGCGAGTTTCATTGTAAGCCTCGACCAGTTGTTCATAGGTGAAGAGGTTGGCTGGTAGTAATTCCATGAAGGTATTCGGCTTTCCGGTATGTGGCTAGTTTTTAATCGAGGAAAGCGGCGACTTGATCTGGGAACTTTCTGATGTCGATGGGTTTGGTGATACAGCCATCACAGCCATAACGTTGCGCCATTTTTTCGGCCGTGTCCGCCGGCCAGGCTGTCACGGCGACGATGGGCACATGTTGCATTTCTGGAATTTGTTTGAGTAAGGTGACGACGGTTTGACCGTCGATGTCGGGCAGGCCCATGTCGATGAGGATGAGGTCTGGATTTTCTTCAATGGCCATGGCTACGCCTGTTTCGCCATCGGCGGCATGGAGAAGCTGGTAAGGATACCGTTCCAGGACGCGCTCGATAAGCGTTTTGTTCGCCAGGTTATCTTCGATTTGCAGGATTTTTTTCATGTTATCAACTGGGAGGCGGGACGGGAAGATCGGCAACGGCCGTTTCCCGCCATTTTTCCCCTTCTTCGATGAGCATCACCGGGATGCCATCGCGGATGGGATATTTGTATCCGGAATCGGCGCAGACCAGCCAGCAGCCGTGGACAAGCTCGAGTTTGCCGGGGTCATCGCCATAATCTTTTGATTGCACCGCCACCGGACAGCGCAATATTTCCAGTAGTTCTGGGCTGATGGGCATCGTTTTTTCTTCACTCATATTCTTCTCTCCAAAAAATCGATTCTTTATCATTTGAGATCATACGCGGGTTGATGTATTGGGGCAAATAAGGTAAATAAATCATAAACTAGGGGTCGCGGGCGCAGCGGAAGCCAACGGTGGCGCTGATAAAATCTGGCGTGAAGTTGCTGCGATTGGCGGCGCGAATTCGGTCGGCCAGGTTGTTGTTGGGCCAGGCGCCGCCTCGAATCACTTTATTTAGCCCGGTTTCCGGACCGGGGGGATTGATGGCGGGGGACGTTTTGTAATACGCTTCATCGTACCAATCATTGGTCCATTCCCACATGGAGCCAGCCAGGGCAAAGATATTAAACGGACTGACGCCATCGGGTAAGGCATCGACCGGTTTAACGTTTTCGTAACTCTCACTGTTAAAGACGGCCAGCGTTTCATCCGGCGGTTTGTTGCCCCAGGGGTAAATGCGGCCGTCGTCTCCGCGGGCGGCGAATTCCCACTCAGCTTCGGTTGGCAGACGAGCGCCCATCGCTTCACAATAAGCCTGCGCCCCAAACCAGGAGACGTGGTTGATGGGATAATTGGCATGGCCGGTGAGCGGCACATAGACAAAGGAGCCGTCGCCCTGATCTTCTTCCAGGAGATAGCTGGTGAATCCGGCTTCAAAACGGGGATGCACACAATCGTTTTCAGCGCAGGCGCTTTTATAAGTGCCCAACCGGTTAAGAAAAGCGGCGTATTGGGCCACTGAAACTTCGTATTGGTCGATGTAGAAGGGGGACAGGGTTACTTCGTGCGCCGGTCTTTCATCAGGGGCAGCGGTGAAGTCGTCGTCGGGAGACCCCATCATGAAGACGCCGCCAGGCACGAAGCGCATGGGCATACCGTCTGCCTCACGGGTGATGAGCGGCAGCGGTTTGGCGGGGGTGGACGTGGCGGTAAGGGTGGGGGTGTCTGTGGCGGTGGCGGTGGCGGTGATGGTGGGGGTGTCTGTGGGGATAGCAGTCGGCGTGGGGCTGGGAACGGCCGTTTCCGTGGCGGTGGCGGAGGGGATGGCGGTAATCACGGCGGCGGCCAATGATTCTGAGGTGAGGAGAACGGCCGTTTCTGTCAGGGCGGGTGGTTGGCTGCCGGCCAGATTTTGCGGCTCTGGCGGGCGCACCAGCCAGATGATGAGCAGGAAGATCAACGCCAGGATAGCCAATCCGCCAAAGAGCCGGATGAAGGTGGATTGTCGATTGGCGTCGCCGGGCAGGCGGTAATGGCCAACCTGTTTGGTTTGCTCTTTTTGAATACGGAAATTAGGCTGCGGCATAGGGGACGCCGCCAAAATTCCGTTTTGTGAAGCATGTTTACGCTGTATACTGGCCACATCAGCCACGGTGATGTGGCGTAACTCGTGCGCCTCCCGATACTCCTGCACTGCCTGGCAATATTGCTCGACATGGGCTGGATAGCCGCCGGTAAGCTGGTAGATGAATTGAGCAGCGTCCCGAAAAACGACAAAATCTTGCTGCTGAATCATGGCAATGGTTTCGTCTTGACTGAGGGGGCTGATCTCGCTGTGCGGGATGGCGCCGATGAGGCTCAGAAAATCGGATGGGGCGTCAGGCGAGGGATAGGTGAGGGTAAAAAGAGTATAGGCGCGAGCGTGAGCATGGATGAGCCGGTGGAAGGCATCAAAGGTCTGGGCAGGGAAACGGCCGTTTTCTTCTGCTTCAAAGAGCCGGTTGAGGTTATCGCACAAGAGCAGCAGCTTACGTTGCCCCAGTTTTTCCAGGGCAGGGATCAAAAATTGATTTTTGAATGCTTTGTAGGGATTGAGGGCAAACTCAACGTTATCCGGTGGCTCCAAAATGATGTCGGCCTGCGCCAGAGCAGCGGCGGCCATTTTGCTCATATCGCTCAGAAAAATGGAAAGATTGTCGTGCAACAAATCGTTGAAGTCGAGGTAAATCGGCACGATGGTGCGCCCCAATTTGCCGGACATAATTTGCTGTAAAACGGCCGTTTTGCCAATTTGCGCCGGACCATAAAGCGCCATCGGCTGGGTGGGCGAAGCGTGCGCCAAACGCTGCCCAATCCAGGCAAACAACGCCTGGCGTCCGTAGAAAGAACGGCCGTTTTGGGGGGCGTTAGCTGCGTTTTCCTGAGGTTCTACGACCATTTTTATTATAATCCTTCTACCAGTTTCCTGGACAGCGTGTGAAAAGTATAAAAAAATATACCCACTTCGCCAAGCGGCTGGGATTGAAGGCAGACTTTTGTACTATCTCCAGCCAGGCGGTAAGGTTTTTCTTGTAGAATGATTGAATGAAAAAAACCGACGCCATATTCTTGTTATTGACGGGCATGTTACTCTTTCTTGTTGTTTCGGTGCAAGCCCACGATTTTTTTGAGGAAGGGGAGCAAAACCCGCCCAGTGACATTGTGGTGATGGATGAGATGGATCTGATCACCCTGAACGGCCGTTCCTTCAATACCCAGCGCGATCCCCTGTCCCTGTTCAATCAGGCCGCGCCACCCGCAGAGGGCGGGACGCTGCAAATCGTGCAATTTGTAGGGCCAATACAAGATGAATGGCTGGCGGCTCTGCAAGCGGCGGGCAGCCAACCCGTTCATTATGTGGCAAACAATGCCTACCTGGTATGGGCCGACGCCGACGCCCAAGCCCCACTTTATGCTTTGAGCGAACAGGACGCCTTCATACAGTTTAACGCCCCTTTGCCAGATGCGCTCAAAGTAAGTCCGGCTTTGGCTGAACGGGGGATGATGGGAGAGAAAACGGCCGTTTTGCCGGTCATTATCCAGATGGTGCGGCATGGGGGGCAGGCCGCCACCGAAGCCGTTTTGGCCGACCTGATGGTGACGCAGAGCGGTGCGTGGCAGCCCATCATGAACTTCCAAAATAGGATGGGCACATTACGGGCGGAGGATATAACGGCCGTTGCCGCTCTGCCAGACGTTTATTGGGTGGGTTTACAGCAGCCCCGTCAGATGACAGACGAGGTGCAGGGTCAAATCATGGCGGGCAGCATCATCACCACCAGCTCCTATTCAGCCATCCCCACAGGACCAGGGTATCTGGATTGGTTGGAAAGTTATGGTTTTAGCCAGAATCCGGCCGACTATCCATTGGTGGACATTACCGATGATGGCCTGGGCAACGGCGATGCGGCTGACGCGGGCGGTGATATCACCTTGCGTGAAACCGGATTAGCGGCGAATCCCAGCCGGATTGGCTACATTGCCAATTGCACCAATGCCCCCACTGGTCAGGGCAGCGGCGGACACGGCCATTTGAATACGAGCATTGCGGGCGGATATGACATCCGAGATGGTTTTCCTTACCGTGATGATGAGGGCTACCAACTGGGGCTGGGCGTCAATCCCTTTGGTCGCTTTGGCGGAACCCGCGTCTTTAACGAGAACAACTTCTGGGATACCTCCGCTTGCGGTGATACTGATACCAATCTCATCAAACAAAATCAAGATAGCGGCGCGCAAATCAGCAGCAATTCCTGGGGCTGTGATTCCTGCGCCGGTGAGTATGACGCTGCTTCTCAGGCTTACGATATGGGCGTTCGTGACGCTGATTTAACAGAACCAGGCAATCAACAAATGGTGTATTTATTTTCGGCCGGCAATGGCAGCAACGCCGCCACCGTCGGCACCCCGGGCAACGCCAAAAATGTGATTACCGTAGGCGCTTCAGAAAATTACCGGCCGTATGCCGTTGACGGCTGTCTTAAAGGGCCGACGCAGGCGGATGATGTCATGGACATCGCTTCTTTTTCCAGTCGCGGCCCTGCGCCAGGCAACCGGGTGAAACCGGATCTGGTGGCTCCGGGTACGCATGTGCAGGGTACGGCCGCTCCCACCCTCTTCTTTAATGGTGATAATATTTGCGGCGGCATCAACTCCTCTTATTTTCCAGATGGGCAAACCATTTTCACCTGGTCATCGGGAACCAGCCATGCTGCGCCGGCCGTGGCCGGGCTGGCTTCCCTTTATTATCATCGTCTGGAAAACAGTTTCCATCTGGTCGATCCCAGCCCTGCTTTGATAAAAGCGTATCTGGTGGCTCACCCGCTTTATCTAACCGGCTATCGGGCCAACGACGCCCTGCCCAGTAACAGCCAGGGGTATGGCCTGCCCGACATGAGCCTGGGGTTGGATGAAACGCCCCGTGTTTTGCTGGATCAGGCTGTTATTTTGCGCGGTTCCGGTGAACAATGGCCACAAACGGTGTCTGTGGCCGATCCGACAAAGCCGGTGCGTATTGTGTTAGCCTATACGGATCAGCCGGGGGCGGTGGGCAGTGCGTCGCAGGTGAATGATTTAGACTTGCGCCTTGAAGCGGAGGGCGAAACGTATCTCGGTAATCACATGGCGCAGCAGTGGAGCGTTCCCGGTGGGTTGCCAGATCGCGCCAATAATGTGGAAGCGGTATTTTTACGGGCGGGTACGGCAGGGATGATGACGATAACGGTGACAGGTTTTAATATAGCCGGGGATGGCGTACCGGGGAACGGGGACGCCACAGACCAAGACTTTGCCCTGGTTTGCTACAACTGTGTCACCCGTATGTCTGCACGGCTTTACCTGCCGGTTATTTTCAGTGAATAAAAGCTGTCGTGCAATTTTGCAAAATCGCCTTACAAGGGGATGTCGCTGACCAGGACGGATTGGGCAATCATATGACCCACGATGCACGGTTCGCCTGAGATGTTGAGGGTGATGGGGCCGGCAAAGGGAGCAACGGCCGTTACGCTGAATTCGATGCCCGGCCGTAGCCCCAATTCCCCCAGATAACGGAGTCGTTCACTGTCGTCATCATCCAGGATGCGGGCGATGACAGCTGATTCACCGGGAGAAACGGCCGTTAACGGCCGTGTTTTTCGGTCAGTGATCGTACCATCACGGGCTGGTATCGGGTCTCCATGGGGATCAAACTCGGGGTGCCCCAGGGCGGCCGCGATGCGTTCTTCCAGCTTTTCGCTGATAACATGCTCCAGCAAATCTGCTTGCTCATGCACTTCATCCCAGCCAAAACCAAGCGCCTCTGCCAGATACAACTCCAGAAGCCGGTGATGACGAATCACCTCCAGGGCGATCTTTTCGCCATATGGCGTGAGGCTGACGCCATAATGCTTTTCATAATTGACCATATTAAGGCGATCTAAGCGCTGCAACATGCTGGTGACAGAAGCCGGTTTTACCTGGCGAACCTCCGCAATGCGTGAGGTACTGACTGGGCTTTCCGTTTCTGCCAGCGTGTAGATAGTTTTGAGATAATCTTCTATGGCTTGATGGTTCAGGGCGTCCCGTTGTGTGGAAGAACCCTGGTCTAAAGCATCGATTTTGGGCATGGTCTCTCCTAATAGCAAAGCTAACAAAAAGCAGCAGGCTTGTCAATATGATTGACGGGAAACGGCCGTTCCCGTTATACTCGCGCCTCATGTGGGATGAGTAAGAGAGAGGAAAATATGAAGCAGGTTTGGATAGAAAAAGCGGGTGGCCCCCAGGTTTTGCAGCTGCGGGAAAACCCGGATCCGATTCCGAAAAACGGAGAAGTGCGCATCCGGGTGCAGGCCAGCGGCGTGAACTTCGCTGATATTTTGGGACGGCGCGGCCTCTATGCCGATGCCCCCAAGCTCCCTTATGTGCCCGGTTATGAAGTCACCGGCGTCGTCGATGCGGTGAGTCAGGGGGTCATCGACGTGAAGGAAGGGGATGCCGTTTTAGCCCTCACCCGTTTTGGCGGTTATAGCGACGTGGTTTGTGTGCCTCATAAACAGGTATTCAAACGGTTGGAATGGATGTCAGTAGAGGATGCGGCCGCTCTGCCGGTGGCTTACCTTACTGCCTACCAAATGCTCATCGTCATGGGATCTTTGCGGCCAAATGATAAAGTGTTGATCCATGCAGCGGCCGGGGGTGTGGGGTTGGCGGCGCTGGATATTTGCCGCATCGTGGGCGCGGAAACGTATGGTACGGCGTCGCCGGCCAAACATGATTTTTTACGTGACCGGGGCTTAACTCAGGCCATCGACTATCGAAACTATGATTATGAGCGAGTGGTGATGGATTTAACCGGTGGCCACGGGGTGCAGCTTGTGCTGGATTCGTTGGGGGGCGTCCATTGGCAAAAAAATTACAGAGTGCTGGCGCCCACCGGGCGACTGGTTTATTTGGGCGCGAGTAGTGTGTGGGCTGGCTCTGGGCAATTGTGGTGGAAGAAGTTGAAGGCGCTGGCGCGGCTGCCCTGGCACACGCCGCGTAGTTTGATGAATGATAACAAAGCGGTTATTGGGGTAAATTTAGGCCATCTGTGGCATCATGCCCAGATAATGCGCCCCTGGATGGCGCAAATTGTGGCCTGGTATGATGAGGCTTTGTTTCGGCCAACGGTGGATAAGGTGTTTCCATTTAAAGAAGCGGCTGCGGCGCACCAATATATTGAGGAGCGCAAAAATATCGGCAAGGTCTTGTTAAAGCCGTGAGCGGCGCGTGGAGAACTGCCAATAAGCGGCTGACAATCTCCACACGCCACGCAACAATCGTTTAGAAACGGCGGCGTTTTACTTCCAGGCCCAGGCCAATGCTTAACAGAGTAAGACCAGCTAAGGCGATAACGGCCGTTAACAAGCCCGTTTGATTCACAGCCGGCGCACCCGACTCCGGCAGCACCACAGACGGCGGCAGTTGTCCCCCTGGATAAATGGGCTGGATGGGGAAAACAGGGGTAATCGGACCACTCCAGTACCCCACTTTTGCCACACAGAAATTAACGCCCAACGCTTCTGTTTTATCGAAATTGATATAGGCGAATTGTGGATTTTGTGAGGTGACAACCCATTCTGAACTGGGCGTGGCCGTCACCCGCCAGTTACTAAAACCGGCGTCAGCCAGGCCATACGTGCCGTTTTCACCGGTGTAGAGGTGGATGGTATAGTTGCCATCCCCACTGACAAATTCCAAAGAAACGCCGCTTACTGGATTTTCACCGGCCACGCCGGTGTTGACGCATTTCCCGTCGCCGTTGACATCCTGATACACGGCGCCGCGAATGGTACCGCGGTCAGCGCCATAAGCGCTGGCAGCCCCGGCCACTGCCCCCAAGAGCAGCGCCAGTGTCAAACCAATCATAAAAATCTTTTTCATCTGATTACACCTCCTAAAAAATTATTTTGTAATGATATAGTTAACTCCAGGGTTGAGCTTGTCGAAACCCGCCGGCGACGGGCTTAGGTGGCGCTATATCATCACATTATTTTTTGCTGAGACCATCTCTCGTCTCCATTGGCTCTGCCACCACAATTAAACGGTGGGAATTATCGGTGTAAGGCCAGCAAGTCACCAGGGTAATGCGTTCATCTTCTGTGGGGGCAATCCACTGCGCATTTTCTAAACGGACTGCCAGGTCTTGACCGCGTTCCGGCAGGATTTCTGTGACGGTGACCTGGTACTCGTATTCTTGATCTTCATCATACATGAGGATTTCATCCCCTTCTTCCAGGTCTATCAAATCCCGAAATACTTCGCCATACACATTGTGATGGCCGTTAAGGACGGTGTTGCCCGGCTGCCCTAATCTGGCTGAATTGTTGTGCCAACCGGCCATGTACCCAGTGGGAACCAGCCATTGATAAAAAATTTGGTTGCCCTGCACAATGGCTTCGGCGCCAATATCGGCCACCGGAGCGTCCAGGTCTATGGCTGGAATGACGATGCGTATCGGTTTGCCGGTTAACGGTTCCTGGGCTAACGCCTCCGCCATGGTGACAAGATTGTCTTCTCCATTATTTCCACTTGTGTCAAAGGCTGTTTCCGGCAAAATTAAGGGGGGCTGAGGGGCAGGCGGGGCGATGGGGACGGCCGCCAGGGAAGCAGGGGTGGGCAAAATGATGGAATCGGGCAGCAGAGGTTGCAAGACCGTATACACGGAGGCCGGTATGGTGCCCGGCAAGAGCAGCCAGATGACGCCGACCGTCAGTAAAAGGATGGCGCCTATGGTGATGAAAACGATGCTAAGGGGGACTTTCGCCTCTTTGCTGCTTCCTTTTTGTCCTGACATGCCCGTAGTATAAACGACTAGTCCGCTTATGTAAAGAATATTTAGCGCCTCGTTTACGCGACTAAAAAGGCGGCGGCGACGAGGTCTGGCAGGATGGCGCCGGCCGTATAAGGCAGAACATAATCGAAGCGGGCGGTGAGGGGGGTTGGCTGCGGATTGATCTCGACGGTGATGGCGTTGGCGAGCATGGCTTCCAGCGGCAAGGAAGCGGCCGGTTGCACCAGGCTAGAGGTGCCGATACTGAGAAAGAGGTCACAGGTTTGGGCGGCGGCAACGGCCGTTGCCAGACTGTCATAAGGCAGACTTTCCCCAAACCAGACCACATCCGGCCGCAGCCGGCCGCCGCAGTGCGGGCAGCGAGGTGGGATTTCGTCGGTGGGCGGCCAGGTGGGGATTAAACGGCCGTCTTCGGCGCATTTGGTACGGGTAATATTGCCATGCAGCTCGATGATCGCCTGGCTGCCGGCTCGTTCATGCAGCCCATCCACATTTTGGGTGATGAGCGTAAATTGGGGAACATACTTCTCCAGCGCGGCCAGCGCCAGATGTCCCGGATTGGGTTCCGCCTGCGCCACCAACTCGCGCCGCCAACTGTACCATTCCCACACCAGGCGTGGATTGCGCTGGAACGCCTGGGGCGTGGCCAATTCTTGCGGATCATACTGCGCCCATAAACCGGTTTGCGCCTCGCGGAAGGTGGGGATGCCGCTCTCAGCGGAGATACCGGCCCCCGTTAAAACGGCGACATGCTGCGCAGCGTGTAACGCGGTGAGCAGCGCTTCGGGAAAAGATTGGTTTGTCATGCTGTCTCCTATAAGCCCAAGATCAATTTTGCCAGCGAGAAATAAATGAGCAAACCGGTGGCGTCAACTACGGTCGTGATCATCGGCCCACTGATGACGGTGGGGTCGATTTTAAAGCGGTCGGCCAGGATGGGCACGATGGTGGCCACGGTGTTGGCCCATAAGACGACGGCCGCCAACGTCAGCCCGACCACGAAAGCGATGTTGAGATCGATGTGCCAGGTGACAGCCCGCACGATGCCGATGCCCATCATGACGAAGCCCAGCAGCAGCCCCACGGAGACTTCTTTGCGCACCGCTTGAAACACATTGCTCAAACGCACTTCATCCAGGGTGATGGCGCGGATGATGGTGGCGACGGTTTGGGAACCGGCATTGCCGCCCGTGCCGATGATGAGCGGAATAAACAGGCTGAGGACGATCACCGTTTCCAACTCATTTTGGAAGCTGTTGATCACGGTTCCGGTGAGGGTGGAGGCGATGAAGAGCAGAAACAGCCAGCCCATCCGTTTGCGCACAATGTTGAGCGTGGAGACGGCGAAGTAAGGTTGATCCAAGGGTTCAGAACCACCGAGCCGCTGGATGTCTTCGGTGGCTTCTTCTTCAAAAATATCTAGCACATCATCCACGGTGACGACGCCCAGGAAACGGCCGTTTGGGTCCACCACCGGTATGGATATAAAGTCATAACGGGCCACCATTTCCGCCAGTTCTTCCTGGTCGGCCGTCACGGAAACGGCCACGATGCCTTCAGTCATGATCGAGCCGATGGTGGCGTGAGCCGGAGAGTGAATCAGGATGCGCAGCGGCACGACGCCAGCCAAACGATCTTCCTCGTCCACCACATAGAGGTAATAGAGGGATTCGGTACTTTGCAGGGAACGCAGGTAAGTCAATGTTTCATCCACCGTCCAAAAGCGGCGCAGCACGGCCACATCACGGGTCATTAAGCGGCCGGCCGAATCATCTTTGTAGGAGAGCAGTTCTTCCACTTCGGCCCGGTCGGCCGGTTCCATCAGTTCAATGAGCCGGTCAGAGACGTCATCGGGCAAATCTTCCAGAAACTCGGCGGCGTCGTCCATGGGCAGCTCATCGAGCATGTCCGCCAGTTTCTCATCATCAACTTTTTCCAGTACTTCCTGGCGCACCAGGCTGCCTGTTTCGTCCAACACTTCACTGGCGATTTCTACGGGCAGTAAATCAAAGACGACCACGGCTTTGTCAGAAGGCAGTTGGTCTAAAATATCGGCAATATCGGCCGGATGGACAGCTGCCAGCAAGCGTTGAATTTTGCCGGTTTTGCCTTTATCTATGAGCTTTTCGATTTTGTCGATAGAAGGAATGGATATGTTTTGTTGAGTCATGGGCGTTATTATAATGCCAAGTGATAACGCGCACGAAAAAAAGGAGGCCGCCACTAAACTGCCGGTGACGCTCAGGCTCACATCAAACAAAACATGGTGTGCTACAGCGCCGGTTTCAATCTTCTTTCTTTAGCCAGGCTTGGATGTGGTTCATAACGGCCGTTTCCCACCCTACTTCTCCCGCCTCAAACCAGGTGATCTGCGGGTCGTCCTGGCGGAACCAACTGTTTTGTTGGCGGGCAAAACGGTGTGTTTCAAACTTGATGCGTTCTATCGCTTCCGCCAACGTTATCTCGCCATCCAGGTAAGCGTTTAACTGCCGGTAGCCCAGGCCGCTCATAGAGGGCAAAGCGCGGTCATAGCCGGCCTGTTGCAGCGCTTCCACCTCCGCCAATAAACCGGCCGCCATCATCTCATCCACCCGCTGATCAATGCGTTCATACAATTGTGACCGGCGGCGGTGGAGGCCGATGATGGCAATGCGGTAAGGCGGTGGTTTTTTACGCTGCAACTGGCTGATGGGTACGCCGCTGACCAGCGTCACTTCCAGGGCGCGAATGAGGCGGCGTACATTGCGTGGGTCGATGGCGTCGGCGGCTTCCGGGTCTAAGTGGCGCAGCCAGCGGGCGCATTCCGGCCCGCCCAGGCTGGACAGCGCCTCACGCAGGGCGGGCTGTGGCGGCACTTTGGGAATGCCCCAGCCTTCAACCACGGCCTTGACATACTGCCCTGTACCCCCTACCAAAATGGGTAAACAGCCGTTTGCCTGCACCGCTTCAATTCTGTCATACGCCAGCTGTTGGTATTCGCCCAGCGTCAAGGTGTCGTGAGGGGCGCAGATGTCAATGAGGTGGTGGGGGACGGCGGCGCGTTCGGCGGCGGTTGGTTTGGCTGTGCCGATGTCCATGCCCCGGTAAAACAGGCGGGAGTCCGCCGAAATGATCTCCCCCTTAAACTGTGTGGCAGCTTGCAGGGAGAGGGCGGTTTTGCCAACGGCCGTTGCCCCCACAATGACCAACAGCGGGCGCTGTTTGGCTGCCGACATCACCACCCAAACACCGCATTGGTAATATGTTCACAGCGCAGCAGCTTGCCCGTTTTATCCAGTTCCACCGCCACCAAATCAATGCGCCAATCCACATCTAACTCCTGTTCGGCGATATAGAGTTGGGCTAACTGCAACAGTTTTTTTTGCTTGGCGGCAGTCAGCCCTTCTTCTGGCGTGCCCAATGCCCGGCCGCGTCGTGTTTTCACTTCCACAAAGACCAACTCCGCACCTGCTTCTGTGATCAGGTCGATTTCCCCATGGCGGCAGCGCCAGTTGCGCCCCAGGATGCGATACCCTTTGGCTTCCAGGTGATGCGCTGCCACCGATTCTCCCCATGCGCCCAACTGTTTACGCCCGTCAGCCATTCTTCTTACTCCTTTTTGGCTGGGAGCGCGGCGCAGCTTGTCCGCCCAGGGCAGGCGAGACGGCCGCGCTCCAGCATATCCATATTATCCTACGGCGTGGGCCAGCAGCCAGCGATGTAAATGCGACAAGCCGAGGGTGCAGGCCCATTGGTTGATGTTTTCGGGATGGCCGCCAAAGGAGCGTTGTGTCACAGAAATACCCTGGCCGGTGGCTAAAAAGGCGCTTAACTGTACGCCGCCCGGTGTGATGTTGCTGAACAAAAGCAGGCTCAAATCCGTCTTTTGGTGGAGACGCATCTGTTCTACTGCCAGCCGGCGCCAACGAGTGGCCCCTTCGCTTTTTGGGGGCAGGGGTATGGTGAGAAATTCAGCTAATTGGGCGGGGGTATCTAAGAGGAAGGTGTCGATATTATCCGCGTACTCGGGAATTTGCTCAAAAGCACGGGAGAGGAAACGACTGGTATTGCATTCGGCGACAGCCAGCCGGTATTGGTTGTTACGCAGCATTCTGAAAATAATGTTTTCCAGCCGGTCGTTGCCTTCGCCATAGATATGATCGCCCAGCCGGTAGCGGATTTTCTGATTCAGGGCAGTGAGCTGTGTATCTATCTCTTGCTCAGTATCGGCGTCCACTTGCAAGCGCATATTGGTTTGGCCGGCGTAAGAGTCGAAGGAGATGGATTGATTGGGGGCCAGTTCCAGATCGGCGAGTCGTTGGCGCATGGTGCTTTCCATGATGCCCACGGTGCGCAGTAAGATCCAGCCGGATTTTATTTGTTGGCGGCGCTGAAGAAAGGGGTAAACGGCCGTTTCCAAAATATAGGCCATTTCACGCCGGTTGCCAGGCAAACAAAACAGCAAGCCCTCTTCAGTTTCCAGATAAAAAGGGGTTGAGTCGCTGAGACTCATGTCGATAGGAATGGCGCCGATGACCACATCCCATTCTGGATCGTAATCAGTTCCGGTAGCGGCCGCCGCTGCTTTTTTGGTGAAATCGTGAACGGCCGTTCCCAATCCTCCAATCGTCATCACCACGTCCGCCCGTTTCATAGCCACCCGCAGCGCTTCAGAAATCCTTTCCAGATCATCGCCGACCGTCACCTTAAAAATCAATTCAGCGCCAACCGTTTGCAAACTGCGCGAAATATAGGCGGCATTTGTATCCAAGACATCGCTCATGAGCAGTTCGGTACCGATGGAAATTACTTCTACCTTCATCACTGCCAGTTCCCAACTCACCTACATCAAAAAAACCGGTCAGGCCAGGCCAAACCGGTATGGATAGTACGACCACTGCCACCTACCTGACTACTCGACTACTCGACTATTCGACTACTCGACTATTCGACTACTCGACTATTCGACTACTCGACTACTCGACTATTCGACTACTCGACTACCTCTTCGTCTGTGACAACATCAACTGCAACTGCCGCACATTCAAATCCGTGTTACGAATCTTAAAGGCCAGGTCTGCTGCCAGATTTTTCATCAACTTGTAGCCCAGATCAGGATAAGATTCACACAAAAGCATCAAGCGTTCGCGGGAAATTTTCAACAGATAGGTATTATCTTCGATAACGCGCACCGTGGCTGAACGAGTGCCCTCATCAACCAGAGCGATTTCGCCCGTTACCTGCCCTTGCCGCAGTTGTGTCAGGAGCGTTGGCTCAATATTTGCTTGACTGCTATCTCCCACCAGCCCCGGACTCATGAGAATTTCCACCAGGCCGCGCCCAATGACATAAAGCGCCTGGGAATGCTCATATTCTTGCAGTACAATATCACCAGCCTGGTGGGTCACCGGTTCACAGATCGCAGCCACCATTTCCAATTGTGTTTTCGTGAAATCATGAAAAATTTCGGTCACTGACAAAATTGCTGCTATATTTGGCTGCATAGGTTGCCTCTCGCATGGGGGTAAAAAATCACCCACCTGCCCTTTAACTTTGCCGGATTGCCCAAGAAAGAAGCCATTCTAGCATAAAAAATAGGGGCAGCAATGACATGACATCTATCACTTGACACCCTCAACGGAATCAATGAAACTTGACGGGAGCCGAGAATAACCGTGGAGCGCCATTTTCCAGGCGGCAAAAGGCCGACGGGATGTCGGCGCTCCAATTTATAAGGAGTTTGATATGAATTTTACCCCCTCTGAACTGATGATTGTCAATGCTTCCCGCGCTTTGCAAGGCAGCCGGGTGATTTTTGTGGGCGTAGGTTTGCCCAATATTGCCTGCAACCTGGCCCGGCGCAGCCATTCCCCTGATATGGAGCTGGTGTATGAAAGCGGCGTTTTTGGCGCCCGGCCGGCTCGTTTGCCGCTTTCCATTGGCGACCCCACCCTGGTCAGCAACGCCACCTCGGTGACGGGCATGACCGACCTGTTCATGTATTATTTACAGGGCGGCCTGGTGGATGTGGCTTTGCTGGGCGGGGCGCAAATCGACCGCTTTGGTAATCTCAATACCACCGTGATTGGCGATTATGCCCGGCCCAAGGTGCGCCTGCCTGGTTCCGGTGGCGCCTGCGAAATTGCCATCAACGCCCAACAGATTTTCATGATTATGCGCCTCAAAAAACGCGCTTTTGTGGAGAAACTGGATTTTGTGACCAGCCCCGGCCATCTCTCAGACGAGGATGAGCGCGGCCGGTTGGGCATTCCCGGTAAAGGACCGTCGCTGGTCATTACAGATCGGGCGCTGTTTAACTTTGACAATTCGGAGCGAGAGATGATGCTGGTGGAAACGGCCGTTGGTGAAACCGTGGCCTCTATTCAAGCAGATGTGGCCTGGCCGCTGCGCGTCTCCCCAGACCTCAAGGAGATGATCCCGCCCACCGCCGACGAGTTAGACATTATTCGTTTACAGTTAGATGTAGAAGGACGGTATCGGTAACGGCCGTTTCCTTCTCACCTGAAAAATAATTCACATATTTCCCCCTATTCCCGTCTTGGACGAAAGGCACACAGTATGACTAACTTATACAAACATCCCCAAGGGCATGTGTTTTACCGAAAAATGGGGTCTGCCCGCCCCATGATTTCCCACGGCGAAGGCATTTATCTCTGGGACAAAGAAGGTAAACGTTACCTGGATGGTTCCGGCGGTCCGCTCGTTGTCAACCTGGGACACGGCCGTTCTGAAATTGTGGCCGCCATGCACGCGCAGGCCCAAAAAGCAGCTTACGTGCATGCCACCATGTTCACCAGTCAGGCGATTGAAGAGTATTCTAATGAACTGGCAAAAATTGTGCCGCTGCCCGCTGCCCGTTTTTACTTCTTGAGCAGTGGCTCGGAAGTGGTAGAAGGCGCCATCAAACTGGCCCGCCAAATCCAGATGGCTCGCGGCGAACATTACCGCAGCCTGATTATTTGCCGCTCCTTGAGTTATCACGGCATGACGTTGGGGGCGCTCAGCGTCAGCGGCCGGCCGGGTATGCGCACCCCTTACCTGAACATGATGCAAAACATGCCCCATATCCGCCACCCGTATCCTTACCGCTTCCCGGCAAACGGCCGTGAATTAGCAGATCGCCTGGAAGAGTCGATTTTGGCCTATGGCCCGGAAAATGTGGCCGGTTTCATTGCCGAGCCGATCAGCGGGGCCAGCCTGGGCGCAGTGGTCCCGCCCGACGACTATTGGCCGCGCATCCGGGAAATATGTGACCAGTATGGCGTCCTGCTCATCGCTGATGAGGTGCTGGTGGGCATGGGGCGCACCGGCAAATGGTGGGCCCTTGATCATTGGGGGGTGAAGCCGGATATTCTGGTGACTTCCAAAGGCGCGGCCAGCGGTTATTTCCCCCTGGGCTGGATCGCCGCCAACGGCAATGATGTCAACCAACTGCATCAGACATTGGGTGATTTTAATCATGGCGGCACGTACAGCCATCACGCCGTGGGCGCGGCCGCCGGCCTGGCCACGCTCAACATTATCCAACGGGAAAATTTAATCGACCATGCGGCGGAACTTGGCCCGTATCTCAACAAACAGCTGCATCATATCTTTGCTCATCATGCCCATGTGGGTGATATACGGGGTCGCGGTTTGTTTTGGGCGTTAGAGTTTGTGCAAGATCGGGCGAGTAAGGAGCCGTTTTCGCCGACAGACCATATCGCAGCACGGATTGTCAAACGAGCCTTTGAGTTAGGTCTCATTGTCTACCACTCGCAGGGCTGCGTCGATGGGGCCAAGGGAGATCTTATCATGCTGGGGCCGCCGTTGATGATTACGAAAGCGCAGGTTGATGAGATGTTAGCGCTCCTGCAAACGGCCGTTACGGATGTATTGCCCTAACCATTCCTTTTGCTTATGATAGGCGGCGGGGTACAGTCATGGGCTGTATCCCGCTTTTTTGTGGAGAGTTGCTATGCTGCGACGTTTATCGCCTATCCAAACGGTGTTGTTGGGGTTCTTGTTGCTGTCTAGCCTGGGGGCGCTGCTGCTGATGACGCCGCTTGCCACCCGAGATGGCGACTGGCAGTCGTTTGCAGACGCCTTGTTTATGGCCACTTCGGCGGTGTCTACCACCGGTCTGGGCGTCGTGAGTACCAGCAGTTACTATTCGGAGGTGGGGCAAATTATCCTGCTCATTCTGGTGCAAGTTGGCGGCCTGGGTTATATGACGCTCATCGCCTTTATCATCTACTTGTTTGGCCGCAATTTGTCGATGCATGGCGGGGCGTTGATGCAGGAAACGATAGCGGCGCCGTCTCGGGGCGAAATTAAGCAGTTTGTGAAGCGGGTGATTTTGTTTACGGGGTTGTTTGAGGGGGTGGGGGCGGCGGCGCTGACGCTGTTTTGGCTGCGAGAATATTCATGGGAAACGGCCGTTTACTACGGCCTATTTCATTCTGTTTCTGCATTTTGCACGGCCGGGTTTTCGCTCTTTGACAATGGGTTTGTCGCCTATCAGGATGATCTTGCTTTCAACGTGATCATTAACCTCATTTCTATCAGCGGCGCTATTGGCTTTTTTGTCCTGGGGGATGCGCAAGTGGCCCTGCGCCAGATGTGGCATCGCCAGGCGCACCGCCTGACGGTTCACAGCCGCCTGGCGCTGAGTGTGCTGGCTTTGATGAGTGGGTTGGCAACGGCCGTTTTCCTCATTGTTGAAACCTTTCCACCCAATAAAGCGATAGATGTGAACCTGATGACCGCCAGCTTCCAGACCATTACGGCCGTCAGCACCACCGGCTTCAACACTGTAGACATCAGTAAATTGACCGATACCTCTCTGCTTGTTCTCGCCATCCTCATGTTCGTGGGTTCTCCGGCCGGCGGCACAGGCGGCGGCATCAAATCCACCACCTTTGGCGTCTTGATTTTGTGGCTGTGGGCTTTTCTACGCAGCCAGGAGGATGTCAATGTGTTTGGTCGCCGCCTGCCGGCCCAAACTTTGGGGCAAAGCGTGGGCATTACCATCACCGCCGCCTTGTGGCTCTTTCTGGCCACGCTCATCCTTACCTGGAGCGAACAGACCGACTTTTTATCAGTGCTTTTTGAAGCGACCTCCGCTTTAGGCACGGTTGGTTTGTCGATGGGCCTCACCCCCCATCTGAGCCTGGCAGGTAAACTGATCATCACCGCCTCCATGATGGTGGGTCGGGTTGGCCCCCTGGCGGTTGCCATTTCTCTATTTGGCAGCAGCCAAAAAATAATGTATCGCTATCCCACTGAGGAAATTTTTGTGGGATAAAACCGAAACGGGTGTGTTTCATTTCAGTTGAAGGGCAGAGTTCGTACGCCTACGTGCGAGCGGGTGACGGCACAAGGGCGTGTGGCGCAGGGGCGCCTGCTCTGCTAACTCATTTGAAATACAGCTAATCCAACAATCAAAACTTGTGAAAAGGTAACACCATGAAACAAAACAGATTATGGCAGCGCTGGTTTGAATTCCGGCAGAAAAATAAAAACGGCGAAGCGTATGACGAGACAACTGTCCAGCCCGTTTTTAAACCCAATAGCAGCCCGCGCCGGCGGGAATTTGTGGTGATTGGCATCGGCCGTTTTGGTAAAAGCGTGGCTCAAACGCTGCACCAATCAGGCCATGATGTTTTGGCTATCGACTGGGACCCGGAACAGGTGCAGCGGCTCAGCGCCCAACTGCCAAACGTGGTGCAGCTTGACGCTACCAACGCCGAAGCGCTGCGCCAGATAGGCATTGAGTCATTTGAAACAGGCGTGATTTGCATGAGCAGTAATTTTGAAAGCAGTCTCTTGGCGACGACGCTGCTGCTCAAATTTGGCGTAAAGCGGGTGATCTGTAAAGCCAGAACCCGTACCCAAAAATCGATTTTAGAAACATTAGGCGCTCACCAGGTTATTTTGCCCGAACATGAGGCGGGCGTTCATTTAGGGCGGAAGTTAGCCACCCGTCATTTCATCGACTACCTGGAGGTGAGTGATGACGTCAGTATCATTGAAATTGAAGCGCCACCCCGTTTATATGGCAAAACATTGGCTGAATGTGATTTGCGTAAACGGGTGGGATTGACCGTGATCGCGGTTAACCGTGAGAACACGGTTCTGGCTAATCCCATGGCTGATTTTTGCATTGAAGCGGGTGACGAGTTGATGGTGATCGGCCGTATTGAAGATGTGGAGCGGTTGAGTACGGCCAATTTATAAAAGGTAAGGGAACTCACTTTGTTTTTATGGCAGGCAGAGGCAAGTTGGGCTATGCTATAATTCTTGGGTAGGCGTGTGGCACTGGCGCACGATTAGATAAAAGTAAAGGCCATGTCTTTATTGGAACAAATCAGCCAACTCTTAAGTGGGGCAACGGGGAATATCCTCTACCACCTGATCACCTTGTTTTCATTGCAGGTGATTTTTGCGTTGGCTTATACCCAGTGGCGGCGCGATCCATCAGACCAGTTGATGCGGCGCTCCATGTGGGCGGCCGGCGCTATTTTTTTGGGGCGGCTGGGGCTGCTTCTGGCTGGTCTGGCGGTGGCCAATAATCCGGCAACGGCCGTTTCCGTGTTACCTCCTCTTGAACAAGCCCTCAACAGCGCCACCGTTGTCCTCATGGTGTGGGCGCTGGTACCCCAGCCAGATAATCTGACCCATCTTAGTGACACCATTGCAGCCATCGCCCTGCTGGTCATTGGCGTCATGTACATTTTCTTTGCCCAGACCTGGCCGGATATGGCGCTCTCTGGTGTGCCTTACACCGAAACAACCCAGGCTGCCATCTGGACGACCAGCCAGCTTGTCATTCTGGTATTGGGCATTGTCTTGAGCCTGGCAGACCGCGCCTTGTGGTTATCGCTGCGGCAGATCATCTTAATGGTTTTGCTGGCAGCTTACGCCATCCATTTATTGAGCAACCCGGATGTGATCAGCAGCCAGACCGACATCGCTTACTGGATTCGTTTGGGCTACTTGATTGCCTTTCCTTTATGGGTTGTTTTTGTTTACCGGCACAGCTTGCATCACTTGCTGGCTGGCGGGTCGGTCCCCTTGCTCTCTACTGAAGGCAGCACGGCCGCCTTTATTGATCTTTCCACCCGTGTCATTGGCTCCTTGCAAATTCAGGAAAACGTCAACAATGCCATCCATATGGTAGAGCGGCTGCTGCCGGCCCCTTTTATCGGGGTGGCGGTTAGCGCGGAAAACGGCCGTAAGCAGCTATGGATCACCCGCAATCATCAGAGCCAGGCTGCCGATGATGTGCGCCATTGGCAGATTAACCTGGAAGAGTGGCCCGCTTTCCAGCAAGCGCTGATGGAAAATCTGGTGATTGAGCTGACGCCGGATGGCCTGGGGGCCAGGCAGCTTCGGCTCTGGTATGAGGAGATGGGCATTGCCCCGCAGGGACCTTTGCTGATAGAGCCAATGTATGCGGAGAAAACGGCCGTTGGCCTGCTGCTTGTTGGGGGCAAACGAGGGGAAACTGGCTGGTCAGCCGCCCATAAAACATTGGCCGCTTCCCTGGCGGCTTATTTTGCCCAGGTCATCCACAACAGCAACGCCTTCAACCACGCCGCCGATCAGATCGCGGTTACCCCCACGCCCACCGCTGAATCACCCCAAATCAGCGGTCGCATCATCACCCTGGAAGATGAAAGGGATCAACTGCAAACGGAGTTAGGCGAGGCCACGGCCCGCCTGGCGCAGGCTGAATCTCAGGCCGCCAAGTCCAGTAAACAGGCGCGAGATTTGGCCGATACCCTGGAAGAGTTAAACCAGATCAATCAGAATGAACAAGTGTTGGTTTTAGAGAAAGAGATCGAGACATTACGTGAATCTTTGATCGAAGCGGAAGAAGCGATGGCGGTGGCGGCGGCGGGCGAGCGCGGTCTCAGCACCGACTGGATTATGACGGCCATTACTCGTTATTCCAGCCAACTGGAAGCGGCCCAGGCCCGCATTCAAACGTTGGAATCGGAGTTGATGCGCCGCGAACGGGGCGTCACCGATGAACTGGTGGTCTCGTTGGCGCAAGAACTGCGCACCCCCATGACCTCTATCGCCGGCTATACGGATTTGCTGTTGAGTGAAATGTTAGGCGTCTTGGGCGAAAAGCAGCGTGACTTTTTGCAGCGGGTGAAGGCCAATGTGGAACGCATGGATGCGTTCCTGGATTTGATTGTGCAGTTGACTACCACCGGTGAACAGTCTCAACATATCAACCTGGAACCGGTTGATGTGCAAACGTTGCTGGAAACGGCCGTTACCACTGTCATCACTCAAATCCGTGAAAAAAACCTGTATTTAGACCTGGCTATTCAAAATGATTTGCCGGCTTTGCCCGTGAATCGGGAAGCGTTGCAGCAAATTATGAATAATTTGATGGGTAATGCCTGCCAGGCTTCTCCTCAAAATTCTCGGATTGCGGTGCGGGTAAATACCGATCAAATTCCCGCCACGGCGCATAATGGGCAGCAGGAAATGGTTAATTTCATGCACCTGGCCGTTACCGACAGTGGCGGCGGCATCAGCATTGATGACCAGGCCCGCGTGTTTGATCCGCAGCACCGGGCGGATCATCCGCTCATCGATGGCCTGGGTGATACGGGCGCCGGTTTAGCCATTGCCCGCACCCTCACAGAAGCGAACGGCGGCCGGGTCTGGATTGAAAGTGATATGGGCGCCGGCAGTACGCTCTCCATCCTGTTCCCCATCGCGCCAGAAGCGGCAAACGGGAATGTGCCCCATGCCTGATCATCCCCCTGAGTCAGAGTGGCGTTTGAACTTGCTGATTACGGGCAGCATCATGCTGGCGGTGTTGATGGCGCTGCTCATGGCGCAGGTAGATGGGCTGCAAATTCGCTTGCAGCCGACGCCTGTTTTCATCGCCCTGGCTCCTCCAGCAGATGAACCGCTGCCGGAAGTCGCTTTACCGGCTGTTTCTACCCCGGCCCTTATGCCCACCACGGCCGCCTCACTCACGCCCACGGGAACGCTGCGGGCAACGGCCGTTTCGCTGCTGGCCCGTTGTGGGGAACTACCGGCCGGCTGGGCGCCCTACCAGGTGCGCGCCCAGGATACGCTGCTGTCGTTGGCCGCCTTATCGGGCAGTACCACGGCGGCCATTGTCAAGGCAAACTGCATTCAAAACGAATTTATCACGGCCGGGATGATTATTTTTCTGCCGGTGCGCCCACCGACGCCGCCTCCCTGCGGCCCCCCACCCAACTGGGTGCGTTATCGGGTGCAGCCTGGTGACACCTTGTCCAGTCTGGCTGTGCGAACCAACAGCTCTATTTTTGCTATCATGCAGGCCAATTGTATGGAAAGTCCGGCGTTAACGGCCGGGCGCTTTATTTTTCTGTCCCGTTATCCGTACACGCCGCCTTTGCCCACCAACCCGCCGCTGCCGACGGCGCCCTGGACGGCGACGCCTACCTTCGTCTCGCCCACCGCTTCTGCCACCACAATGGTCTCGCCTTCGCCAACTGTCACGGTTATCTTTACCGGCACAGCCACTTTCACGGCTACTCCGGCTACTCCCACTGTGACCGGCACACCCGCCACCCCAGGCGTCACCCTGACGCCCACTGCCACTCCTGGCGTTTCTTTGACGCCTACCGTTGCCACTGCTACGGCTACTCCTGGCGCCACTGCCACCACCGCGCCCACTGCCACCCTCGCCCCCTCTGCTACCCCAGTTCCCTCCACGGCTACAACTGCCCCTACGAACACGCCACCAGCAACGGCCGTACCTCCCAGCGCCACGCCGTAGTAACAGTCACTTTATGCATTCGATTATTCCATTTCTTTTATCCTACCCAGTCCATCTGTAACTTACGCTGGTTGATCGCACACTCCCGCAAATATGGTCTGTTAACGAAGGAACCGAACGGTTTCAACTCATAAGGTTCTCTTAAGCTAACCATACACAGCCTTTAAAGCTACACAGTCGCCTGGCTGCTATGCTAATGCAGAATCGTTTTCCTCCTTCCTAAGCCAGGGGGTAGAGATTGGCAGTAAATCCATTTTCTACCCCGGTTTTTTTGAAGAGGAAAAAGATAGAGATAGAGGGTAGAGATAGAGGATTTCAAAACCAAAGTAATACGGTTCAATAGGTTGATAACAAGAGAACCATTCATCCCTCATCCTTCATCATTTGTTTAATCGGAGGCAGTTTATGAGAAAAGTTATCCCCATTTTTGCAATTATCATCGCGCTCTTTGCCGTAGGCATGGCAGCGGCGCAGTCAGCGGCTACTGTGGTGATTACGCCCAGCACAAACAGCGTCACCGTCGGCGACCCGGTTGAATTGACCGTCACCGTCACCCATCCGGCCGGGACGCAGGTGTTGATGCCGGCGCTGGAAGCCAATTGGGGCGACTTTGTCGTGCGCTCTCAATCGCCGGTGAACACGGTAGACAATGGCGATGGCACAGCCACCAGTACGCAGCTCATCGACGTGCGCCTCTTTGCTCCTGGCGCCTTCGAGACGCCCCCTTTGACCGTGACCATTGCCGACAGCAACGGCCAAATAGTGGAAGCGGCCGCCCCCTCCATTCCTTTCACCGTCAACTCGGTGCTGGTGGAAGGGGATACGGAACTGCGCGACATTAAACCGCAAGCCACATTACCAATCCCCTCTCTCTGGCCGGTTTTTGTGGCCGCTTTGGGCGCACTACTGGCAACGGCCGTTTGGTTTATCGCTCGTCGTGTCAAAGAAGCGTTCGACAATCGGTTGCCGCATGAAGTGGCGCTGGATACCCTGACCGCTGTGGAGAAAGCACAACTACCGGAAAACGGCCGTTTCAAAGAGCATTACACCCTGGTCACAGATGCGCTACGGAATTACGTCGAAAAGACACAAGGCATTCAGGCCACCGACCGCACCACTGCCGAAATTCAAAAAGAGTTAAGCAGCTCATCTTTAACAAGCGAACAGGCCAAACAATTCATCATTATCCTGTCAGAAAGTGACCTGGTGAAATTCGCCAACTTCACCCCCGACATCGACAGCGCCCATCGCCTCATTGCCCACTCTCGACAATTTATTGAAGATACCAAACCAGAACCGCTAGAAAACGACAAAAACTCAAAGAAAAAAGATGGCAGATCGGGAGAGCCATCTCCACTCTCCACTCTCCACTCTCCCAAACCGGAGGCCACCTCATGACAACATCCTTCCGATTCGCCGCTCCCTGGCTCTTAGCCCTGCTCCTGCTCGTGCCGATTATTGGCTTCATGCGCTGGCAGATGGAACGAAGCGGCCGTCCGGCCAGTGTGCGTTACGCCGCCACCAACTTGGTGAAAGGCATCAGTCCCACCTGGCGGATGCGCTACCGACCCGCTTTAACTTTGTTGCGCCTGCTCATCATCGGCTTGATGGTGGTGGCGCTGGCGCGACCGCAACTGGGTCATGCCAAAGAAATCATCAAAGGCGAGGGCGTGGAAATCGCCCTGGCCGTAGACATCAGCGGCAGTATGGCTTCCCTGGACTTTCAGCCCGACAACCGGCTGGCCGCTTCTAAAGCGGTTATCGACGAGTTCATCACAGAACGGCCGTATGACAAGATCGGCCTGGTGATTTTTAGTAACGAAGCGTTCGCCCAAAGCCCGTTAACCCTCGACCAAAATATGCTGCGCCGTTCCTTAGAACAAGTGGAACTGGCAACCGACCTCGGTTTGGAAGATGGCACGGCCATCGGCATGGGCCTGGCTAATGCGGCCAGTATGCTCAGCAGCAGCGACGCCAAAAGCAAGGTCATCATCTTGCTCACCGATGGCGTCAACAATGCCGGGCAAATCGACCCGTTGACCGCCGCCGAAGCGGCCAAAACGCTGGGCATCAAAATCTATACCATCGGCGCGGCCAAAACCGGCCAGGTGCCAGTGCCAGTCGAGTCCATCTTTGGCGGCGAGCAAATCGTCTACCAGGAAAGCCAAATCGACGAAGCCACCTTGCAACAAGTAGCAGATATGACTGGCGGTAAATATTACCGCGCCGAAGATACCCAAAGTCTGCGCCAGATTTACGACGACATCAACAACCTGGAACAGTCAGAAGTGGAAGTGCAAATTTTCAACCAATATCAGGAATTGGCCCTCTGGCTCCTGGTTCCCGCCTTCTTCTTGCTGATTTTGGAAATGGTTTTACGCAAGACAACTTTTAGGACGATACCTTAAAGGATGAATTATGAAGGATGAATGTTGGCTTGTTCATCCTTCATCCCTCATCCTTCATAATCGGTGAAAATTATGACATTCGCAAATCCAACTTTCTTATACGCCCTGATTCTGGTTCCCTTATTCGCCATCTTTTTAATGTGGGCCAACAACAAACGCAAAGCCGACCTGGGTCGGTTGGGCGACCGCCAGCTCATTGAAAGATTGAGCGCAGGCATCAACTGGCAAGGTCGTCGCTGGCGGGCGCTGTTGTGGCTGGTAGCTTTGGCGCTGATTATCGTGGCCATGGCTCGGCCGCAGTGGGGCAGCGAGGTGCAAACGGTTGACCAGGAAGGTTTGCAGGTGATGGTGGCGCTAGACGTTTCTCAAAGCATGTTGGCGCAAGATATTAAACCGACTCGCCTCGACCGCGCCAAGCTGGAAATCTCTGACTTGATGGACAGGCTGAACGGTGATGAGGTGGGCTTGGTAGTTTTCTCTGGCGCCAGTTTCATCCAGTTTCCGCTGACTTCTGATTACAACACGGCGCGTATGTATCTGGAAGGGGCGAACCCCACTGTCATTTCTCGGCCGGGGACGGCGATTGGAGATGCTATCAGAACGGCCGTTCGCGGGTTTGATGAGTCGCTAGACAGCCAAAAGGTCCTGGTCGTCATCTCTGACGGGGAAGACCAGGAGACAGACCCCCTGGCTGCGGCGCAAGAAGCGGCCGACGCCGGCATTCTCATCTACTCCATTGGTTTTGGCACTCCAGAAGGCGAACCAATTCCGGTGCTAGACGCCAACGGCGCGGTAGTTGATTACAAACGAGACGCCCAGGGCGAGGTGGTATTGTCAAAACTGGACGAAACGACTTTGCAAGAAATCGCCCAAATTGGGGGCGGCCATTATTACCGCGCCGCCGCAGACGCCAGTGAACTAGATTCCTTGCTGGCGGAACTTGACACCTTACAAAAAGCAAAACTGGAAAGCCGTTTCGACATTCGCAAGATTGAGCGCTTCCAGGGGTTCCTGTTAGCCGCCTTGATTGTCCTGGTTATCGCGGAAATGATTCCCGACCGGGTTAGAAGAACAAAGATTAAAGAAGAAAGATTAGAAACATCTGGCGCCGCAAATGTAACGCTTTAATCTTAAATCTTTGTATTAAGGTTTATATTTCAGGAGATTATCATGAAATCATCTTATAAAACTATCGCAAAAATCGCAGGAGTGCTGGCTGTATTCTTTACCCTGCTCGCCGCTGGACTGTTCCTCATCACCCGCGACGACTCACCAGCCAGCAAGCTGCTGCGCCAGGGCAACGACGCCTTTGCCCGGCAAGCGTATCTGGATGCGCTCGGCGCTTACGAACTGGCGCAGAGCCATCAACCGGAACTGGCCGAGCCATTCTACAACGCGGCCAACGCCCTTTACCGTGAAGGCAATTTCGGCGACGCCATCGCCCAAATTCAACAAGCGCTGCTCAACGCCGCCGACGAGGAACTGGCGCAGCACAGCTTCTTCAACCTGGGCAACGCTGCTTATAACGGACAAGATTTGGAAACGGCCGTTCACTCTTACATCGACGCCCTCCTGATTAACCCGGCCGACGCCGACGCCAAATACAACCTGGAACTGGCGCTGCAACAGCAGCAGCAGCAAGAGCAAGAGCAGCAAGAGCAAGAGCAAGAGTCCCAGGACAGTGAAAGCCAGGACGGGGAAGAAGGCGAAGAGAGCCAGGAACAGCAAGACCAGAACTCAGAAAACGGCGAAAACGAGCAAGATTCTGAAAATGGACAGGGTGATCAACAGTCTGACGAAACCAAAGATGGACAGGGCGAACAAAGCGACGAACAGTCTGACCAACAACAAGGCGACCAAGACGAACAAGGTGACCAAGACGAACAAGGTGACCAAGACGAACAAGGTGACCAAGACGAACAAGGTGACCAAGACTCCCAGAATGGCGAAGGACAGCCCGACGAAGAAAACGAGCAAAGCGACCAAGCCAACCAGGGTAACGGTCAGCCACAACCCGGCGATCCCAATGCCCCCAACCAAAACGGCATGGTTCCCCAACCGGGCGAACGCATGACCAAGGAACAAGCCCAACAACTGCTGATGTCCATCGCTCAAGGTTCTGGCACATTGCAAGAACGCTTACAACAAATCTTCGTCTCGCCGCTGCCCCCACCGGCGCAGGACTGGTAAAAATCAGTGGGCAGTGAACAGTGGTTAGTGAACAGTATCCACTGATCACTGTCCACTAACCACTGATCACTAAATCGAGGTAATTATGAACAAGAAACTAAAACTGACACTCGCAACTATATTTACCATCATGGCGCTGTTGATGGTGGCCGTGCCGTCATTTGCCCAGGACAGCCCCATTCAAGCGCAGGTAGACCGCACCAACTTAACCACAGACGAATCGCTGGTCTTGACCATCACCATAGAAGGCGTGGGCAGCAACGTGGCGAAACCCATGATACCTTATTTGAATGGCCTGAATATTGTTGGCTCTTCCATGTCGTCACAAATTAGCATCGTTAACGGCAGCAGTAGCGCCAATACGGTCTATCTCTATCGTTTGCAACCCGCCCGGCCGGGCGATGTGACCATCGACCCCATCCACATCGTCATTGATGGGCAGACCTATAGCACTGATCCGATTCTGATTCACATTGAACAAGGTTCTGGCGCGGCGCAGTCACAAGCGTTGGGCGCCGCCGCCCCCGCCGCCGCCAGTCACAGCGTTGAGGTTTCTAATAAGCTAAACGGGCAGGATTTATTTGTGGAAGCGGTGGTGGATAACGCCAATCCTTATCAAGGCGAGGCCATCGACTATACCTTCCGCTTTTATCAGGCGGTCAACTTGTTCCGCGCCCCGAATTATCAGCCGCCTTCGTTCACTGGTTTCTGGACAGATGGGGAACCATTCCAAACTGACTACACCGTCGAGGCGGCCGGACGCACCTACCGCGTCAGCGAGGTGCATCACACTGTCATCCCCACCGCCAATGGCGACGTATCTATTGAACCAACCACGCTGAATATCCAGGGCAGTTTGTTTGAACGGGATCAGACGTTACAGACCCAACCGGTGGCGGTGAACGTGCAACCGTGGCCTCAAGGCGCGCCGGCCGATTTCAAAGGGGCGGTAGGCAAGTTCGATATCAGCGCCAAAGTAGACGCCACGGAAACGAAGGTGAATGAGCCGGTGACGCTGGAAGTGATTCTCAGCGGCGAAGGCAATATCAACACCGCTGGCGACCCCGTGTGGACGGAAGGAGACGAATGGCGTTCGTTTGGAGAGCAGGCCAATACCACCTCGTCTAAACGGGATGGCAAGATTGTGGGGCAAAAGGTGTACGAACGACTGCTGATTCCCACCCGCGAAGGGCAGTTGACGATTCCTGAGATTAGTTACAGCTACTTTGACCCGGAAACGGCCGTTTATGAGACCATCAGCACCGGCGCCTTAAGCGTCAATGTGCTGCCCGGGGCGGCCACTACCACGGCACTCAACCCCGCCGCTCCCAGCCAGCCAGCCATGAACAACGACATCCGCCACATCAAATTAGCGCCCGAAAAATCAGCCGCCGTCACACCGCTGACCGGTCAAACCTGGTTCTGGCTCCTCTGGCTCGTGCCCTTAGCATTGGTCATGGGACAGGCGGTCGTCAAGCGCCGTCAAGCGTATTGGGACAATAACAGCGACAAAGCGACGCACAAGAAAGCAGCCGGCCGCGCACGTAAGTGTTTGCAAGAGGCGGCCAAAAACGGGCAAGATAAGTATCAAAGCGCGAACCAAATCTTCCAGCAATACCTGGAAGATAAGCTCAACCAATCCGTCAGCGGATTGCGCCGCGCCGACATCGCCCACTTGCTCACCACCAACAGCATCGACGCCGCCACCGTCACAGAAGTTCAGCAGTTTTTAGAAACATGTGAAAACGGCCGTTTTGCCCCCGCCGGCGCTAACCTGGATGAAACTCATATTCTGGCCTACACGGAAGCGTTGATTGACAAATTAGAGGTGCAGTTCAGCTAGAGGTTAGAGCGAGAGCAAGAGGAAAAACCTCTCGCTTTTGCTCTCGCTTTAACGAGGTAATCTCATGAAAAAGACATTCATCTACACGACATTATTCATCGGTTTAGCATTAATTTTAGGATTACTGGCTGTGCAGCCTTCATTTGCTCAAGAAAACGAGATGCAGGTAGCGAACTCTTTGTATGAAAACGGCCGTTTTGCCGAAGCTGCCCAAGCCTACGAACAACTCGTAAAGCGAAGCGTCCATGACAGCGCCGTCTATTACAATTTGGGCAACGCTTACTTCCGCCAGGACGACATCGGCCGCGCCATTTTCAACTACCAACGAGCGGCGCAACTGGCCCCCCGCGACGCCGACATCCAGGCCAACTTGGCCATGGCGCGTACCCAAGCCGTCGATCAACTGCCGACTACCAGCAGCAGTCCGCTAGAACATTTCGCCTCGACAACACGTCAATATCTCACCCTCAACGAAATGGCGCTGTTGGCATTGGGCTTGTGGTTCCTGTTTGGCTTGGTATGGCTTGTATATCGGCAAATGGAAAACGGCCGTTCCCGAGAAATGCTGCAATATATCCTGATTCTGTCTGGCCTGTTGATGGTTATCGCCGCCTTCTCGTTAGGCAGCCGCGTTTACGTGGAGAATAATCGTCAACAAGCCGTCGTTATTGCCGAAGTTGTCGATGTCAGTGCTGGCCCCAGCGCCGATACCATCACCGAATTTGATTTGCACAGCGGCGCGGAAATCGAACTGCTCGAACAGCGCGGTGACTGGGTACGGCTGGCATTGCCGGGCGGCCAGGTGCAAGGCTGGGTGCCGGCTGAAGCGGTTGCCATTTATTCGGTCGATAGTTTTTAGAATGATGAGGCAGGGTGGCAAGGTGGGTTATTACTTTGTCACCTTGCCACTCTGCCACCCGCAACCCGCCACCCGCCACTCGCCACACAAAGGTAGACTTATGAAACGTGTACTCATCGTTAACGATCAGGAAATGACAAGACGAGTTATCCATCTGGCACTGGGGCAAATGCCGAATGTGATTGTGATTGGGGAAGCACAGAATGGGTGGGATGCTGTCGATTTTGTGGAAGCAGATCAGCCTGATGTAGTGGTGATGGATTTTCGGATGCCTTTTATGGATGGCTTAGAAGCAACCGCCCGTATTACCAAATCCTGGCCGCAGGTGAAGGTGGTGATGCACTCCATGACGGGTGTGTCGCGACAAGCAGGCAAAGCGGTGGGCGCCTGTGCTGTGTTACGGCCGCATGACTCGATGAAGATGTTGCAAACGGCCGTTATGGATGCGTAGGTTGGTGGGGAAAACGGCCGTTTATGCCTCAACTGCTGACTTTAACGTGTCACGAACCCAATGATTTAAACTTTTGTCTTCCATACGAGCCTTGGTTGTGATTATCCTATGTAATTCAGGATCAATCCGCACACTAAACTTGCCAGAAAATGGCTTTTCAGGATTTTCTCCCCGTTCCGCACAAAACTCCAAATAATCCTCAACCGAGTCTTGAAAAGCTTCTTTGATCTCCGTAACAGATTCACCTTGAAAAGTGATCACATCCCGTAAATTGACGACCTCACCATGAAAAACTTCATCGTCATCATCAAATTCCACTTTCGCTACATAGCCTTTATATTCCATCATGGTGTCACTCCTGCTTCTTTCAAAAAGCGGCGCACAGATTTCACAGCACCCTTTTTTCGTCTCTGGTTTAGGATGCGGCCGATGAAAAATCGCTGCGCACATCATTGAGCGCCACTCGAATCCGAGACCCTCGACCTTCGCTTATCTCTGCACCTAATGCTAAAAATAACGCTTCAATATCCCGCCAAGCAATATTGGCATGAATTGGGTTTTCAAATATTGCTTCAAGCGTTCTGTATTGTTTCTTATTCACGAAGATATGGTATCAAATATTGGTGTCATTTTCAAGAAGCTCGGAGTTTTATTGAACCAATCTCACCCACGGCTGACCAACTGCATTAACCAACTTTTTATCGGCCGTCCACAAGTCACACCCCAAACTTTCCGCCAGCGCCAAATAAAAACTGTCATACGCCGCCACCCGATTCAACTGCCGCGTCCACAAAAAAGCCTTGTGTGCATGCTCTTCAGTGGGCACAATCAACTCAATTCCTAAATCCAGCCCAATAGCTAAACTTTCCTGTGCAGCCTGTTCTGAAAGTTCACCCCAATAAACCAATTTTGCCAGAATAGAGCTCAGTTCATAAGCCAACAAGGTCGGCGCACAAGGAATACGTTTTTCTCGTTTTTCATCGAGTAATAGTTGGCTAAATGGATCTTGTGGTGTCTCAGGAAATAACGATCTATATACAAAGTTCGCATCAAGAACGAAGTAAGAAGTCATGGCGTTCCTCTAAATCACGTTTTGCTTCTTCTAAAATAGTATCATGATCCAATGACTTGCCCCCTCGTTCCGCTAAAATTCTCTCTGCTAAGGCATCACGCTTAACAAACCATGCTTCAAGACGCGCCAATTCATCATCATTATCCTCTGTCAGCCGTTCATAATCCTCAATGCTGACGAGGGCTGCTTTTGGCTTACCCCGAGAGGTCAAGATCACCCGTTCACCGCCAAACGCTACCCGATTGACTAGCGTAGAAATATCCCGCTTTACTTGTCCAATGCTTACTTGTGTATCGGCCATAGTTTTCACCTCATCAAAAAGTTGCAATATCCTGATATGGTGTATTTTACAATAATAATGAAGCTAACTCAATAGACGAGAGATTACAAAAGTACAGACTTTTATAATCTAATACGTCAACAACTTGTTATACTCGCTGTGGCCGGTTTCTGACCGTGACACCTCTGGTAAAAATGTCAGATTATGCCCGTTGCGAGTATACATACTCTAATCAGCGTCATGTTTACGCAACCGGTTGAAAATAGTCTATAATCAATAAAGTTACCTTTACTCCTCTGAAGCTTCATTGCACCCGCCCAAAAACAGCGTCAGGTCATACAGGAGACCCCATAATGGATCAAACGGCCCAATCCTGGATCGGAAAACAAATTGGTCAATACACCATCCAGTCGCTCATCAAAAAAGGGGGTATGGCTTACGTCTATTATGCCATCGATCAGGCATTGGAACGCCCCGTTGCCCTAAAAATCCTCTTTAAGAATCTCACCCAAGACCAAACCTTTATCGAACGGTTTCGACGAGAAGCGCGGGCTGTGGCCAAACTGCGCCACCCCAATATCGTGCAAATTTATACCACCGGCGAAACGCCTGATGGCGAATACTATATCGCTATGGAGTATATTTCCGGCGGTTCCCTGCGCGAACAGTTAGACCGCCTGGCCCAGCAGGGGCATGTGCTGCAAACAACGGAATCACTCAAAATTGTGGAGCAGGTGGCTTCGGCGCTGGTGGCGTCTCATCAGGCGAACATCATTCACCGCGACCTCAAACCGTCCAACATCTTGCTGCGGACCAATGGCACACCGGTGATCACAGACCTGGGCATCGCTAAAATGCAAAACGAGGCTACGCTCACGCGCCTGGATGAGTTGGTGGGTACGCCCTATTACATGTCGCCAGAGCAGGTCAACAGCCAACCGGTAGACGGCCGCAGCGATATTTATTCATTGGGCATGATTTTATACGAAATGCTCAGTGGTCGGCGGGCATTCACCGGTGATACGCCCTGGGCCATCTTGAGTAAACATATCACAGAAACGCCACAACCCATTTCTCAACTCAGGCCAGATATTTCGGCGCAAACTGCCACCATGGTGCATACCTGTTTGCAAAAAGAGCCGGCATCCCGTTACCAGACGGCCGCCGATCTCATGCTGGCAGCCAAACAAGCGATCCAGAGCGAACAAACGGGGCAGGCGGCGTCGTTAGGCGCGGCCACCTATGCCGCCGCCACCGTAGTTGCCGCTGCTGCGCCTGAAACGATGGTGGGCGCTACCCGCGTGGGTGAATCCCCTACCGTCGTGCGAGCGCCGCAGCAGAAACGGCCGTTCTCCCCCTTCTGGCTCATCCCTGTTTTCCTGGCGCTGTTACTGGGCTGCGCCGCTGCCGCCATCTTCTTTACCCCGTTAAACGAGATGCTCTTTGGTGGGGAAACGGCCGTTCCCCTCGCCATCATCACCACCATCGACTCAGCCACCGCCACCCAGCCGTCTACCACAGAACCGACGGCGAACAACCCCACCGTGGCAAATACAGAAATCGCGGTTATAGAAACAACGCCCACTGAGACCGACGCCATCCCGGCCGAAGATACGCCAGTTCCTACAAAACCCCCTAAACAGACCAGCACTCCCAAACCAACCAGCACCGAGAGCGCCACCGCCGCCCCTACACCTACCAAAACGCCCGGCAACCCCAGCGGTGGCAGCAGTCAGGGCGGCGGATTGCCCCTCACCTTCGAGCCATTAGGCGTCTGGATACGCGGCGATGAAGAGAACGGCAGCCTCACCTCATCAACGGCGCAGGCGCACAGCGGCGCCGCCTCTGCCAAGCTGAGCTACGCCTTCACCACGGCCGACAACGACTACGTGGTGTTCATGCAAAACAACGCCATCCCTGGCGAACCTACCGCCCTGCAAATTTGGGTATATGGCGACGGCGCCGGTCACTATCTCAACGCCTGGATTCAGGACAACCAGAACCAAACCTGGCAGGTTCCCTTTGGCCGCATCACCCACACCGGCTGGAAGCAAATGACCGGTTACATCAACACCGGGCAGGATTGGCCCTGGACGCATATCAGCGGCCCCAAAAACGATACCGTAGAGTATCCCATCTCCTTCCGCGCCCTGGTGCTGGATGATTTAAACAATGCTTTCAACGGCTCCGGCGAAATTTTCCTGGACGATCTCACCCCGGCAAACCTGGTTTACTCCGGCTCCGCTGGCGGTGGCGACAATTCTGGGGGCGGTGGTGATACTGGCGGCGGCGCGGCTGGTGACGTGGGGCGCATCCTCTACACCTCCGGTAACAGCCTGCTCACCACCGATCCGGCCTGGAGCACGCCGCAAGAAGTGGGCACGGCCGTTTCCAATACATGCAGCAGCCCCGCCACCACCAATAGTGGCAGCTCCTTCAATCTTTACTACGGCCCATTCTGCAATATCAGCGGCGGCGTAGACGTCTGCGCCGCGCCCAACGGCCAGGTGGAAGTGGTGGTCAATAAAGTTGGCGCCGATTTCAGCATCACCACGCGCCCGCCAGCGTCAGACAATTTCACCTTCGTCTATCAAGGCAGCCTGGATACCGCCGAAGGCATCCGCTGGTCGCCTACCAGCGATTCGTTCTTGTTTGTAGTGGGGGACACGGTGCATCGCGCCTTCCCCAATGGCAATTATGCGCAAATCATCCCCACCGCCTTTACCCCCAGCTTTTCCCCGGATGGCAGCCAAATTTTGTATTTGAAACCGGTTGGCCCGGGGGTGCGGGACGTATTTGTCAGCAGCGCCGATGGCTCAAACCAGAAAAATGTGACAAACGTAACGGCCGTTGACAAAACCTGCCCCGCCTGGCGACGATAAAGAAAGAGTCAGCAGATCGAATACCCCTTCCAATCTCTTATTCTTAGCTCACCCCAAACAATACCGTCGGTAAAAACTGCGGCGGGCGGCGGGCCTTTGTCGCTTGCTCAAAAGCATAAGCCAATTTGATCAGCGTCGGCTCCTGATACGCCGTTGAGAAAAAAGAAATACCCACCGGCAGCCCATGAATGAAGCCGGCCGGTACGGTGATATTGGGATAGCCAGCCACGGCCGCCGGGGTGGAACTGGCCCCACCATACTGATCGCCGTTGATCCAATCCGTCAGCCAGGCGGGACCGCCGGTGGGGGCCACAATGGCCTCAAGCTGGTGGCTTTGCAGCACTTTGTCGATGCCTTCGGCCCGCATTAGCCGGTGGTTGGCGGCCAGCGCCTCCAGGTAAGCGGCTTCCAGCAAAGAGCCTTTCTCCTGCGCCGCCAGCATCCGTTCCTGTCCAAAATGGGGCATCATGCTGTCCGGGTGCGCTTTGTTAAAGGCGATGATGTCGGCCATTGTGTGTACCTGAACCTCTGCCCCCACCGTTTCCAGATAGGCGTTCAGGTCTGCTTTGAACTCGTAGAGCAGCACCATAAACTCGGTATCGCCAACGGCCGTTTCATTCTCAATATTTGCCTCATCCACAATCTCCGCCCCCTGCGCCGCCATCACGGCAATACTGGCTTCCATGATGGCATCCACTTGCGGGTGATAGCCAAAGAAATTGCGGGCCACGCCAATCCGCGCCCCCTTTAAGCCATCAGCCGCAAGAAACTGCGTGTAGTCAGTATGGGCATAACCAGCGCCTTGGGCGGTAACGGGATCACGCGGGTCGATGCCGCTTATGGCGCCCAAAACGGCCGCGGCGTCAGCCACCGTGCGCCCCATTGGCCCGGCCGTATCCTGGCTGTGGGCGATGGGGATGATACCGGCGCGGCTCACCAGTCCCAGGGTGGGTTTGATACCGACCACGCCGTTGGCATGGCTGGGGCAGACAATGGAGCCATCCGTCTCCGTGCCGATGGCGGCGGCGCAAAAATTGGACGACACGGCCACCGCGGAGCCAGAGCTGGAACCGCACGGATTGCGATCCAGGGCATACGGATTTTTCGTTTGCCCACCCCGGCTGCTCCAGCCAGAGGAGGAGTGGGGCGAACGAAAGTTGGCCCATTCGCTCAGGTTGGCTTTGCCCAAGATGATGGCCCCCGCCGCCCGCAGCTGCGTCACCAGGAAGGCGTCCTGGGCGGCGATATGGCCGGCCAGGGCCAGCGAACCGGCGGTGGTTTGCATCTGGTCGGCGGTGTCAATGTTTTCTTTGAGCAGGATGGGGATGCCATGCAGTGGGCCGCGTGGCCCATTTTGAGCGCGTTCGTCGTCCAGGGCCTGGGCGATTTCCAGGGCTTCGGGGTTGAGTTCGAGGATGGCGTTGACGGCCGGCCCTTGTTTGTTGAGCTGCGCAATGCGCTCCTGGTATAGTTCAACCAGGCGGCGGGCGGTGAGATCGCCGCTTGCCATAGCCTCTTGTAGTTCCACAATTGTTTTTTCTTCCAGGGGGAATGTTGGCATGGTTTGGGTTCCTTATAGGGTAGATTGGCCCAATGTTAAAAATTGGACCAATCTGGCGGCTATTCCTGTTGTTTGGCGAGGTTGGCGTTAAAAAAGTTCACGGTGCGGGCCATAAATTGTTCCCAATGAACGCCGTTGAAAAAATGACCTTGATCTTCATAGCTGAAAAAGGCAACCTCTTTTCCGGCCGTCTGCAGGCCATCGGCCAGTTTTTGCGCCCATTCGGGTGGTGTTTCGACGAGGGCTTGTCCATCGCCCTGGCCGCTGTGGATTTGCACGGCGGCCGTGATGTAGTCTAACTGGTAGATGGGGGCGAAGGCTGACAGCCGTTCCGGATCGGCGGCGGTTTCCAGGTAGGCTTGCACCAGGTTGGCCGGTGTGCCTGGCGGCACGATTTCGCCGGGATTGCATTGGTTGTCTTCAAAGTCGACATCGGTTTGATGGGGCAGGCAGCCGGGACCCCAACGAGCGATCAAGTCGGCGTCGTCGGCGCTGTTGGGGGCATAGAGAACGGCCGTTTTCACCTGATCATTCACGGTCAACAGCTTAGTGGCAATGCCGCCGCCCATGCTGTGACCCCAGAGGCCCAGGCGCTCCGGGTCGGCCTGCGGCAGCGAGGGTAGGGAATGGATGAGATTTAGAGCGTCGATGACCAGCCCGGTGTGGAACAGGCTGAGACCGTTGTCGGAGCCGCCCCAACTGCGTAGGTCGGGGGCCAGGGTGAGGTAGCCGCTGCTGGCCAGGTTTTGCGCCGCCAGCCAGGTATCGTCGCCTGTCTGGTACGCATCGCGGAATATAAAGCCGTGCAGCAGAATGATGACGGGAAATGGTCCTTCACCCTGGGGCAGGTGCATTTGGCCGGTGATGGTGAGATCGTCGCTGGGGTAGTCAAAGGTGTGGACGGTAAATGTTTCGTGCCACGCGGTTTGCTCCCGGATATGGATGACGCCGCCAGCGGGTGGCCGCTGGCGCAGAGCGTCCAGGGTATAGTCAGCCAGGGGATCGGCAGTGGGCACGGGGGGTGAGGGCGCAGGCGGAACGGCCGTTTCTGTGGCCGGTGATGTAACGGTTTGGGTGGGGGTGGGAACGGCCGTTTCTATCTCTGGTATAACGGTGGGCAGCGGCAAAGCGGTATGTGGCGTATAGGCGATGGTAGCGGCATCAGTTGGGGGCGTCGGGGCTGCGCCACACCCGCTTAATATGCCGCCTACCAGCAGCATCAAAATGAAATGAACGGTGACAGATTTGAAGATAGAATGGCAGATGTTCATTTACACCCGGCGTTTAAAGAGGCAAAAATTTGTTTCATCTCGGCTTCAATGAAGGTGGTGAAGTATTCCCATTTATCCATTTTGTACTCCTTGTTTGGGAACGCGGACAACCTGTCCGCCTTCCTTCTGGAATTATAGCGGATTCCCTGGAAGAGATTGAATCAATCTTCATGGTGGGTAAACGGTAACTGAATGCACTTTGCAAAATAAGGAAGGCGGGTATGATCCCTTTACGCATGACGTTTCATGCATCATCAAACAAACCATCATGACAAAAAATCATCTTGCACACCACAAATGGGAAATCTTGGGATTAACGGCCGTTCTCCTTCTGGCTGCCTTTTTACGATTAGGCTTTCCGGGTATCAACTCCTTTGGCTTTGACGAGGCGCGGGTGAGCCACATGGCGCTGCAAATGGCGCGAGGGGGTCAGTTTGCCCAGATGGGCATGCAATCTTCCACCTCCGTGCCCAATCTCCCGGCGGCCGTCTGGATTTTTGCCCTGCCTTACTGGCTGACGCCTGACCCGCTGGGCGCGAATCTGTTTATTGGGCTGGTGGGGGTAACGGCCGTTTTGGGCATTTGGTGGCTGGCGCGGCAGGCGTGGGGGAGCTGGGCTGGCTTTGCCGTAGCGCTGCTGCTGGCGGCGTCGCCCATGGCCGTAGCTTATTCGCGCAGCGTCTGGTCGCAGGATTTGCTCGTGCCGTTTACCATTTTTTGGGCATTGGCGGGGGTGGCGGGCATTGCCCAAGGGGGCAGCGCCCCCAAACGGGCCTGGGCGCTGGCGCTGCACGTTTTTCTGGCGGGATTCACCCTACAAATCCACTTTGCCGCCATTCCCCTGCTCATCGGCACGGCCTGGTTGGGTATCCGTTACCGCTTGTGGCGGCAGTGGAAACCGGTGCTGGTGGGCGGGCTGCTGGCCCTGCTGGCGGCGCTCCCTTACGCGCAGATCATCTGGTGCTGCGGGCCGGGAGCGCAGGCAGATTGGCGGACTTTGTTGAGCGCCCCCAATCTCACTAATCCCGATATTTTTTCCACCCTGGCGGAGGTGGGCGCGGCGGTCAATTGGGAATCGCTGTTGTTGGGCCAGGATTGGCAGTGGCCGTCACCGCTGCCAGGTTTGCTGACGCTCTCTCATCTCATTTTGTGGGGGCTGATGGGCTTTGGCCTGCTGCTCTCTTTTTGGCTGGCGTGGCGTGACCGGCGGGCTGCGCCTGATTGGACTTCTGTGTTGACCACGCTGCTGCCGGTGTGGGTAGGCTCAATGCCGCTCTATTATTTCCGCTTTCCGCGGGAGATAGGGCATCATTACCTGCTGTCGGCGCTGCCGGCGCTGCTGCTGCTGGTGGGGCTGGTCATTGGCTGGCGGCGGACTTCGCAGAGATGGGTGAGGGGGATAACGGCCGTTCTCGTTCTCATCGCCCTGGGGCAAACTGTGGTTATGGTGCAGGCGCTGCAAACGGTGGCGGTGCAGTCGCCGCCGGGCGGTATGGGCACCCCCCTGCGCTATCACCGAGACGTTGCCCGCGCTTTGCAAGACGGCGCCCCCATCGCCGTCCACACCTTTGACGACAACGCCGCCTACGCCGGTGACGCCGCCACGTTTAACATTTTGTTGTGGGATTATCCATACCGGTTGGTAGACGGCCGTTCTGCCATCCTCATTCCCGCAACCAAACCAGGCCAACCCGTTCATCTGCTGGCAACGTTTGCCACGCTGCCCGCCTGGGAAGAAATGCTTGCCAATGGTATCGTGAACAAAAGCCAAATGCTGCCCCGTCGCCCGGACGAACCGCCTTACATGGCGGCCACCATTGAGACGGTGGATTTGTCTCATTTCCAGCAAGCGACGCCGGTGGCGTTAGCCAATGGCGCAGAACTGACGGGCTGGTCGGCGCGAGAAACGGAGACGGGCTGGCGTTTTCTCACGCTCTGGCGCATCAGCGGCGCACCGGACGGGCTGGATTATCACCAGTTCAATCATTTCCATGACACCGTTTCTGCGGAACCGCTGGCCATCCATGATGCACGCCTCTCTTCAGGGGCGTGGCAGCAAGGCGACACGCTGATCACCTGGGTTGACTTTGATCCGGCCGGACAGTCCGGCCCTTTCTGGGTGGATGTGGGCATGTATACCTGGCCGGAGGTGGCCCGCAGTCCGCGCCTGGATCAGGCAGGCGATCCCATGCGGCCGATCCGCCTGGGGCCGTTTGGGGAGTAGCGATCTATGATCAGAAGGTGAACTTCTAAAAGGTATCTTACTTATGAACGAACGGTATCAAACCTACAAAACAGCGTTTGCCGGTAAAGCCATGCCTTTTGCGTTTGTCGATATGGATCTGCTGGACGAAAACATCGCGCAGGTGTTGGCGCGGAGCGGCGATAAGCGGGTGCGCGTGGCCTCAAAATCGGTGCGCTGTGTGGCGGCGCTGCGCCATATCCTGGCCAGTTCTGACCGTTTTCAAGGCTTGATGTGCTTCACTGCCCCGGAAGCGGTCTGGTTGGCAAGGCAGGGCTTTGCCGATTTGCTGGTGGCCTACCCCACCTGGGAACCGGCTCACATCACGGCCGTTTGCCAGGCAGTAGCGCAAGGGCATCAAATCACCTTGATGGTAGACAGCGAAGCGCATATCAGCCACATCGAAGCCATTGCCCGGCGGGAAGAGGTGATGCTGCCGTTGTGCCTGGACATCGACATGGCCTCTGATTATGGGCCGATTCATTTTGGCGTGTGGCGGTCGGGGGTGCGTGGGGGAGAAACGGCCGTTTCCCTGGCGCAGCGCATCGCCCGCTCACCCTATTTGCGCCTGGACGGGGTGATGGGCTATGAGGCCCAAATTGCGGGGGTGGCTGACGCCAACGCCGGGCGGAAGGTGATGAGTGGGCTGGTGCGCCTGCTCAAAAGACGTTCGATTCCAGAGGTGGCGCGGCGGCGGATGGAGATCATGACGGCGCTTACTGGCGCGGATTTGTCTCTGCGCTTTGTCAACGGTGGCGGCACGGGCAGTTTGCACACCACTTCACGGGAAACGGCCGTTACCGAAGTGACGGCCGGTTCTGCTTTTTTTGCGCCGCTGCTCTTTGACCATTACCATGATTTTCGCTTTCAACCGGCAGCGGGGTACGCCATCCAAATTGTGCGTCAGCCCAAAGCGGGCGTCTACACCTGTCTGGGCGGCGGCTATCCCGCTTCCGGCCAGACAGGGCCAGACAAATCGCCGCAGCCTTATCTGCCGGCCGGGGCCAGGTTGGACAGCAACGAAGGCGCCGGCGAAGTGCAAACGCCCATCCATTACACTGGCCCGGAACCATTGGCGCTAGGCGACCCCATTTTTATGCGTCATGCCAAAGCAGGTGAGTTATGCGAACGATTTGAGACGATGCTGCGCCTGCGAAACGGCCGTTTGCTGGATGAAGTAACCACTTATCGCGGCGATGGTTGTTGTTTTTTATAAGAGTGGCAACTTTGCCACCTTTAAACGGAGAATCCCATGATTTACACCCAATCCTTTCCCATTCAATTTGAGCCGCTGGCTGAGCCGCAGGCGGTGGTAACAGGTCCAAATATGCGCTTCACGGTGTTAACTTCCCGCCTGCTGCGCCTGGAGTACAGCCCCACGGGTGAATTTGAAGACCGGCCGAGCCAGGCGTTTTGGTATCGGCGACAGCCGGTGGTGAATTTCGAGTTGGAGGTGGAAAACAATCACTTCGACAGGCTCAGTGAACGGCGCTACACGCTCACTACCGCCCATTTGCAGCTTGTCTATACGGCCAGCGAAGTCGGTTTCAGCCCCGAAACGCTCTCCATCACCCTTAAAGAGAGCGGCGCGACCTGGCATTTTGGCGACCAAGACGATCTTAATTTGCGGGGCACGGCGCGGACGCTGGATGATGTGGATGGGGCGTTGGCGCTGGAAGAGGGGCTGCTTTCGCGCAGCGGCTATGCCGTAGTTGATGATACGCCTCGCCTCGTTTTCAATGCCGAAGGGTGGCTGGAACCACGAAACGCGCCGGCGGGCAGCCATGACCTTTACTTTTTTGGCTATGGGCAGGATGCGGATGCCTGTTTGCAGGATTTTGCGCGGGTGGCGGGGGCCGCCCCACTGCTGCCGCGTTGGGCCTTGGGCAACTGGTGGAGCCGTTACTGGGCTTATTCCGCTGAGGAACTGCTGGGGTTGATGGATGAGTTTAAAGCCAACCATGTGCCGCTGTCTGTGTGCATTGTGGATATGGATTGGCATCTCACTGAGACGGGCAATGCGGCCAGCGGATGGACAGGTTATACCTGGAATCGGAAGCTGTTCCCCGACCCGCCTGGTTTTTTAGCGGCGCTGCACGAGCGGGGTTTGAAAACGGCGCTCAACTTGCATCCGGCTGATGGCGTGTATCCGCACGAAGAGAAATATGAGGAGATGGCGCTGGAGATGGGCATTGATCCGGCCAGCCAGCAGCCTGTACCCTTTGATATTGCAGACCCAAAGTTTACCCGCGCTTATTTTGAGCGGCTGCATCACCCTATGGAAGCGGATGGCGTGGATTTTTGGTGGATGGATTGGCAGCAGGGAACCCGGTCGGCCGTTTCTGGCTTGGATCCGTTGTGGTGGCTTAACCATCTGCATTTTTATGATTTGGGGCGAGATGGGGAGAAACGGCCTGCCTTGAGCGTGTCGAAACGGCCTGCCTTGAGCGTGTCGAAACGGCCTGCCTTGAGCGTGTCGAAACGGCCGTTTATCTTCTCCAGGTGGGGTGGTTTAGGCAATCATCGCTATCCCATTGGTTTCTCCGGCGATACGCATGTCACCTGGGATTCGTTGGCCTTCCAACCTTATTTCACGGCCACCGCCGCCAATGTCAACTACGGTTGGTGGAGCCACGACATCGGCGGGCATATGTCTGGGGTGGAGGAGGCGGAACTGTTTGTCCGCTGGGTGCAGTTTGGCGTGTTTAGCCCCATCTTTCGCCTGCACTCCACCAACAACCGCTTCCATGAGCGCCGTCCCTGGAGCTGGGATGCGGAGACGGCGCGGGTGACGGCCGACGCCATGCGTTTGCGCCACCAGTTGATCCCGTATCTCTACTCGATGGCCTGGCGCAACCATACAAAGCATGTGCCGCTGGTGCGCCCGCTGTACCACCTTTACCCGGAGCAGGAACCGGCCTACCATTGTTCGGATCAATACCTCTTTGGCAGTGAGCTCCTGGCCGCCCCGTTTGTGGCGCCGATGGCGGCGGATGTGGGTTTGAGCCGGGGGGTGGTGTGGCTGCCGGCCGGGGAATGGCGTGATTTTTTCAGCGGAATGCGCTATACGGGAGATGGTTGGTACCCGATTTATGGCGGGTTGGCGGAGACGCCACTGTTTGCCAAAGCGGGCGCGATTGTGCCTCTGGCGGCGGAAGATGGCGTGGCCAATCCTGAAACGTTGGTGGTTCACCTTTTTCCGGGGGCAGATAACCGCTTCGATTTGTATGAGGATGATGGGTTGGCGGCGCACAGCCTGACGCCGATTACCCAAAGCTGGGGGGAGGCCGCCTGGTCGGTGACGATTGGGCCGGTGGTGGGGGAGACGGCTCATTTGCCAGCCAGTCGTACTTGGGCGGTATGTTTTCGAGGCGTCACGGCCCCTGAGCTTGTCGAGGTGGCCGTTTCTGCTCATGTGGACTTTACCAGTGAGTATGATGATGAGTCGAAAACGCTGCGGATAACGGCCGTTGCTATCCATCCCTTTGAACCCCTTACGATTGAACTGGCCCAGCCTGTGCTGGCTCCAGATAGGCGGGTTTTGGAAAGCTGCCAGAAATTGGTGGCGGCTTTCCGCATGGAGAGCTATACCAAGCAGCGGCTTTTTAATGACCTGCCGAATCTGGTCGAGAATCCAGCCGGGTTGGTGGCGTATGAATTGCTGTTAACGGCGGCTCAGCTAAGGGCGCTGGCGGAGGTGTTGAATGGGGCTGGCTATCAGCGCAGCAGCACGCGCCGCAGCCAGGAGGAGGCGCTGGTGGTGTGGAACAACCAGGAACGCGCCGAGGTCATGTTTAAACTGGCGGCGCTGGATGCGAATGGCGGGGCGGTGAGCAAGCGGGAGCGGCTGCCGAAATTTGGCGTTTTCACCATTGGCGACAGGCTGATGCGCTGGCATGAAGGCAGCCAGTTGGCGGCCGGCGCTGTCACGGTTGCCGCCTGGTTAGATTCGCTGGTGGCTCAGGTGCGGCGATTACCGGCGACGCCGGAGACGTTGGTGGTGCAGTTTGATGTGGCGGGGGAAAACGGCCGTGTGGCTTATCTCAGTCGGTCTGATGATGAAGTTGTTATAATAAATGGCAGATATCCCCATCCTACCGTGACTATTTCTGCACACGCAGATGATTGGCTCTCCTTGTTGAATGGATCTGCTTCGCTTGAGCTATTGTTTCTGGAAGGCAAAATTGGGGTTCAGGGTAATTTGGAGTTAGCCTTGCAATTGGCGGAGTCGATCAACCTGTCTTCCCCTGGTGTGTATCAGGTATCGCCCTGTCGCCTGGAAATTGAGTATGGAGAGGGTTTGCGTTTGCCTGTGCCTGTTTGAATGTGGCTGGAGAGCGAGATGGTTGGTGGAAACGGCCGTTGTTTACCTGAACCTAAGTGAATGATGAACATGGTGCAGGTAATGGTAGGGGGTAAATTGCCTGTAAGCGCTGATGTAAGTTGTTGGGCAGAGAATAAGTTTTTGATCTGTTGATTTTCAAGAGAGAATATTATGCTCCGTATCCTGATTTTGCGTTTTTTAGAAAGTTATTTCAATCATCGCTGGTTATATTTATTGCCGACTTTAATGATGGTTGTGGCTGCTGGTTTGTATTATTTTTTAACCGTGCCGATTTACAATGCCAAAGGCGTGTTTTTTGTGCAGGAAGAATCGATCTTAACGTCGATCACCTCCTTACGTGATTCTGGTTATTCCTGGCAAACGCCTGCCCAGAATACGGTGAGTGAACTTTACGAACTGCTGCAAACGGATGCTTTTGTGCGCTCTGTTATTGAGCGAACAGCTATTGAAGAAGATATGGACAAGGGGGCGGATATTGTTGATGAAATCTTCAAAGCTGTCAGGAAAAATGTGGTCCTTGCACCATTGGGTGATAACCAGATTCGTATCCAGGCGGAGCATGAAAACCCGTTGGTGGCGCAGCAGATGGTAAACGCCACGTTTGAGACTTTTCTTTTGTGGAAGATTAATGCGGACCGAAGTGAAGGTCAGGTGGCGGCTACGTTCCTGGTGCAATTGGTGGATGATTATAAAGCGGAATTGGAAAAGACGCGGCAAGCCCTCAATGATTATTTGGTGCTGCATCCCAGACCGTTAAGAGGGGACAGGCCGGCAACGGAGGAGGTGGAGATTGAACGGTTGCGGTCTGAGGTAAGCCAGGCTGAAACGAGGTATGCCAATGCCCTGGATAGAGATGAAGACGCCAGGTTGGCGTTGGCTCAGGCTGAAAATGCTATCCGGCAGACTTATTTCCTGATTGACGCCCCTACTGTACCCACAAAACCCGGCACTCCTTTGAAGGAAACGGCCGTTGCCATGGCTCTATTTGTGGTTGCGGGTGTCCTGATAAGCGTCATTGCTGTGGTGGGTGGCGCCTTATTAGACCGCAGTGTGCGCTTCCCTATAGATGTGGAATATATCCTGCATACCAACGTCATTACCGGCATACCGGATATGACGCCCAGACGACGCTTTTGGCAACGCAAACGCCAGTTTAATCCGCTGATTGTATCCATTGTTTCAGAAGAGAGTATGGATGAAATTGCGCCTGTTGCGGAAACGGGGCCAGATCAACAACCCGAAAACGGGCATACCACAGATTTCAGTTTGAGTGAACGCCAGAGCGAAAAAACGCTTGATGAGAGTGAGATGGAGCCGACGCCGTGAGTAGCATGAAAAAGACGATTGCTAAAAACGCCAGCGTGTTAATGGCGTCTCAGCTAATAACCTGGTCGCTTGCCTTGCTTCTTACCATCATATTGCCCCGTTATTTAGGGGTAGCAGGTATTGGTAAATTGGTGCTGGCCAATTCATTGTGGGCCATTGGATCTGTCTTTATTAGCTTTGGCATGGGCATTCTAATCACAAAGGAAATAGCACGCAAAGCCGAAGCCACCGCAGAGTTATTTAGTACCACAATTGTTGTCAGGACATTTTTATATGTCATTGCCTTTGTGGCGATCATTATATTTGCTAAAGTGGTGGATTATCCCAGTGACACGATATTGATCGTTTATATCGTGGGGATTTCTGTTTTATTCGGCCAATATGCAGGCGCCGGCCGGGCTAGTTTAGCGGGTTTGGAGCGCATGGAATTTATTGCCCTTGCTGACATTGTGGGCAAGGCGGTGAATGTAGCGGTTAGTATAGCGCTTGTTCTACTGGGATTTGATATCATGGCGATTGCGGCCGTGTCTATTGTCACGGCTCTGGTCACGATGTTTATTCAGCTTTTTTCCTTAAATCGTCTGCAAAAATTATCTATTCATCTGGACATGGGCAAGGCAAAATGGCTGTTGAAATCAAGTTTGCCCTATTTTGCCACCGATATTTCAATCATCCTTTATCATCAGATTGATACCATCATTATTTCTTTATTTATCGGGGAAGTGGGGGTGGGATTGTATGGTGTGGTAGACACCCTCTTTGGTACATTGTTGTTTATACCTTCGGTGTTTTTAACGGCCGTTTATCCCGCATTGTCTAGAATGTATGCGGATAGTCCCAGTTCAATGCCTAAAGTCATGAGCAAAAGCTTTGACTTACTCTTGATGATTGGCGTCCCTATGGGATTGGGATTGGTGGCAGTATCCAATTCCTTAGTGGTGCTTCTGTATGGCGCAGACTTTGCTAAAAGTGGCCCTATTTTAACCATAAAAGGCATCGTCCTGATATTTACCTATCAAACGATTTTGATCGGCACATTCCTGTTGTCTATTGATCGTCAGAAAGCGTGGGCTATTATCATGGCCACTGCGACTGTGGCGACGATCCCGTTAGACATGATATTTATTCCTTTGTTTGAAACCTTTTTCAACAACGGCGCCATGGGCGGCGCTTTTGCTTATTTAATTACGGAAATTGGCATGGCAATCGCGGGTATAAGCTTGTTACCAAAAGGGACGCTTGGTCGCCAAAATGGATGGTCGGCCATTAAAGTGGTGCTGGCTGGTTTGAGTATGTTTATAGTTGCCTGGATGCTGCGTTCTTATTTTATTGCTGTACCTGTCATTGCCGGTGTTATCGTTTATTCAAGCTTAATTATATTACTGCGTGTTTTGCCTAAAGATGATTGGCTGTCTTTAAAACAAATCGCCCAACAAATCATAACCCGCATTACCCGAAAGCAGCCCGAGCCTTCCGGTATAGGAGGATAAAAGCCAAATGCTTAAGAAATTTAGGAGCTCCAAAGACCAATCCGCAGATTTGCCACAGCCCTTAAAGTTAGCGGTTAATAATAGTCAACAATACCTGGGATTTCCGTCAGACCTGGTGGAAAGTGTGCGTTACATGGCAACCCGCTTGATGTATAAAAAAACATTTCCCCCTCGTTTGGCCTTAGTCTCTTCAATACGGCAAGAGGGCGTCACCTATGTTTCCAGAGCGTTGGCCGCCGTTTTGGCAAATGACATAGATAAAAAGGTGTGTCTTGTAGAACTCAACTGGTGGTGGCCCGATGAGACGTTTGCACCCATCACAAACCATATTGGCCTGGCCGATGTTTTAGAGCGGCGTACTGCCCTTGAAGACGCGCTTCTTCCCACAAATTTTAGAAACCTTTTTATGCTACCATCGGGTAAAATGTCCATTGGAGAACGGCCGGTTTGGGCTAGAAGTGAGCGCCTTGAAGCGTTGATTGAATTATTAAACCAGCAGTATGATTATCTTATTTTGGACATACCAGCCATCATGGCTACAAATGATTCCATCCCTTTAGCATCCCTGGCAAATTCGTGCGCTTTACTCATCAATCAAGGGGTGACATCCATTGAAAATGCACAGGCGACATTGGCTGAGATAAGCCATCTAACCCTATCTGGCATCGTATTAAACAAGGTTAAAATAAACACGCCGTCCTGGATATTAAAATATATCCCCCAAGATGCCGCTCCCCCGGCTGCTGTTTGATCCCTGTGCTTGAATAAACGATATGAAATTGTTCCTGATTTTTTTATACTTTTCTTTCTTCCTCGGCATTGTGATGGTGAAGCGCAAGCCTGTTATCCGGTTTCTGGGGGTTCTGCTTTTGTGTTTTCTTACCGTTATTGTCTACTTTTACTTCAACAAAATTTGATCACCCATGATTGACGCGCTTTTTTATAGCTATAATTCGCAAACCGTTCGTAGTAAACAGATGCGTACCTCAACCGTATGGTTGATGTGGTTTATGCTGGTGCTGGGCTTAACGGCCGTTTTCATCTTGTTTATGTTCCGCAGCGGGCCAAGCCCGTCGCATATTGCCTGGCTGGTTTATCTGATAGGCATTGGTGTAATCTTAATCAACCCCCGTTATGGCATTTACTTAATCCTTTTTTGGGGACTAATGGGTGATGAGATTTTAACGCCCTGGTTCCCTTTTGTAAAAAACTTCTCCAGCATCGAATCCCTCTTATACCTTCATGATGCCCTTATTATTAATCCGCTTGAAACATATATAGTAGTCACCTTTCTCTCCTGGTTTAGTCGAAGCGCGGTACAGCGTAAAATACCATTCTATAAAGGGCCGTTGTTTTGGCCCGCTATGATTTTTGCGGTGTTTATTATCTTTGGCTTCGTCTATGGGGTAGGCACGGGTGGTGATATAAGAATCGCTATATGGGAAGGTCGTGCTATTCTGTATATACCCATCATGTTGGTGCTTGTCAGCAACATGATTACGAAACCAGGTCATATGAGCAATCTGATATGGGTGATCATGATAGCTCTTTTCATTGAAGGCTTAACCGGAATTTATTATATTGCTGTAGAACTAAATTGGGATTTAGACTCGGTACAATCTATTACCGCTCATTCTGCGGCCATCCAAATGAATACCCTATTTATTTTTGCCCTGGCTATCTGGATATATAAGGGATCAAAGATAAAACGTATCCTTATGCCATTGATGGTACCGGTGGTGGCCCTGACTTATGTGGCTACGCAACGGCGGGCTGCTTTTTTAACGCTGGTGATTGCTTTGTCCTTATTGGCCATCATTCTTTATAAAGAAAATCGATTGGCGTTTTGGCTTATTATGCCCCCCCTTGCCTTAATGGGGATTCTCTACATTGGCGCTTTTTGGAATAACACGGGAGCTATTGGGATGCCGGCGCAGGCAGTTAAGGGTTTTATTGCGCCTGATCAAGCGAGTGAAGCGAATCGTGGTTCTGATATTTATCGTATACTTGAGAACTTCAATTCAAGTTATACCATTCATGCCCGACCGCTGACCGGTGTGGGGTTTGGTCAAAAGTTTTATATGGCAGTTCAACTGCCTGATATCAGCTTCTTTGAATTTTGGGAGTATATAACCCATAACTCCATTATGTGGATTTGGATGAAATCGGGTGTGGGGGGCTTCACATCCATGATTTTTTTGGTGGCCTTTTCATTGGTATTAGGCGTCAATGCTGTATGGCAGTCGCCAGGGGGAGATGTGAGTGCCGTGCTTCTAATTGCCCTCTTATATCTGGTTATGCATTTCCTCTTTGCCTATGTTGATATGTCTTGGGAGCCTCAGAGCATGATTTATGTGGGCGCGGCTATGGGGCTGATAAATCGATGGCAACATTTTGGTAAATCGCAAAGGATGGCGGCTTGATTTTTTGAGGGACTAAATGCGGGATCATTTTCAATCAATCCCACTCTACTCAAAACGACAAATGATTGTTGGGCGTGGTTTAAGTTAGCTTAGGTGTCGCATGACTCTAGTAAATATTTGGAATAATGGGTGGGCGGTAGTAAGAGCCCGATGGTATTTTAGATGCGCCAATTCTTTAGGAGAAAAGGTTCGTGTATGGGGGAAATTGGTGGTTCGGAATTATGGGGGAGAGGGAGGGATGAAAATTGGGAATCGAGTACAGATCGTATCTACTATCGCGAAAACTGAACTTGTGGCTGCCAATGGTTTACTTGAGATCGGTGATGGAACATTTATTAATTATGGCTGTTCTATTGCTGCCAATAAATTGGTTCGAATAGGAAAAAATTGCAATATTGGAACCTATGTGATCATGATGGACAATGACTTCCATCGTCTGGAACCAGAGCGACGGTATGAATTTCCCGAATCTGAACCCATCATCTTAGAAAATAATGTGTGGCTGGGCGCCCGTGTGATAGTGCTGAAAGGAGTTACTATTGGCGAGGGTAGTGTGATTGGGGCTGGTAGTGTCGTGACAAAGGATATTCCACCCCGTTCTTTGGCTGCCGGGATGCCGGCAAAAATTTTAAGAGAATTGTAATGACGGTAATATCTGTAGTTATGCCAACTTATAATAGACTGCCGAGGTTGCAGCGGGTGCTTAAGGCGTTTGAAAAACAAACATTTTCGACGGCTAATTTTGAGGTGATTGTTGTTTCTGACGGCTCTTTAGACGGGACAAATGATTACCTGAATTCATTCCGGCCATCTTTCCCCTTTGTGCTGATCATTCAAGAAAATCAGGGGCCGGCCGCAGCGCGGAATAAGGGTATTGATAAAGCATCAGGTGACTACATTTTGTTTGTGGATGATGATGTTGTGCCGCAACCAAATTTGATCTATGAGCATATGCGCTTTCATGAAATGCATGAAAATTCTGTGGTGGTTGGGCCGATGCTCACGCCTGCTGATTTTGATATGCAGCCGTGGGTTTCTTGGGAACAAGCCATGCTGGTAAAGCAATATGCCGCCATGGCGGAAGGACAATGGGCGCCCACGGCGCGGCAGTTTTTTACCGGAAACGCCTCTTTATTGCGCAGTACCCTGATTGACGCTGGGGGGTTTGATACTGCCTTTCAAAGAGCTGAAGATTTAGAGTTAGCCTATCGCCTGGCGGATAGGGGGTTGAATTTTTTGTTTAATGCGGAGGCTGTGGGATTTCATTATGCCGAGCGCAGTTTCGATTCCTGGTTGAAAATTCCTTATGCGTATGGTCGTAATGACGTCAGGTTTACTTTAGAAAAGAATCAAGATTGGCTGTTGCCCACCATCTACCGTGAATTTAAAAGCCGTAATTATTTTATCAGGGCTTTATGCAGATTGTGTTTAGATCACCCGGTTCGTACGCATACTTCAATCGATTTTTTGGTTCGATTGGCCGCAATCGGCCATAGATTGAATTTACAATTGGCGCCGCGCATGGCTTACAGTGGCATATTTAACCTCAGATTTTATCAAGGGGTGGTGGATGGAGTGGGGGGACGCGAAAATTTTTATTCTCAAGTGTAGAGTTTTCTTATTTATTCGTATAAGAATTGAGAGTCGGATATGATCGCTTTTATTTGTAAAGGCAGAATATGAACCGTTTTTTTGTAGTAAGTTGGTTGAGTCTGATACTGATTTTTGTGGGTTGTGCCTCATCTGCTGTGGATGAGGCAGAGGTTGATTATAATTTACCCACGCCTACCAAACATCCATTTTTCCAAAATGCCACCGGGGCAATGGTTGAAGCGACGCCGGATCTGCTTATGCCTGTGCCTGCTTTAGAGACGCCTGTTTTAAGGGAGATGGATCTTCCTACTGAAACATTGTTATTAACGCGGGATGCAAATGTACAGACGTTGACGGGTTTGACTTATGCTGATTTGCTGACGACGACGATTTATGATGATGCTCTCGACGCTAATTGGAGGGTGCTAGACAGTGAGGGAGTAGAGATTGATTTAGCGAATACGGACTTTGTGTATAACGGCCGTTTCTCTATCTCCATGACCCCTTCAGATTCCTGGCAAACTTTGTACTTTGCCGTTGATGAAGAAACGACAGATTCCTTCCGCCAAAGCGACGTCTTGTCTGTGAGCTTCCAGATAAACGGGGGGGATGCTTATATCGATCCGGAAAATTTGGCCTTTACCTTTGTCGGCAGCAATGAAAATCGATATTGGGTCGCTGACGATCGATCTGCCTATTTTGATGACCAGTACCCTTTTTCAGAAACAGCCTTTTATTGGTTTGATTTAAATGACGCCATTCCGCCAAACACCTGGGTAGAAATTGAAGTCTTTGTCCATGAACAAATTTATGACCCTACTTATACTTATATCACGGGATTTTATATTAAAAATGGCGAGGATTTCCTCAATACAATTTACGTGGATGATGTCAAAATAAATAGATTGCCCAACCCGAATGCAGAACCGACCCGGGAGCGGAGCGAAACAAATAATGATGGGGCTGTTGGGCCAATGGTGACGCCAGAACTGACGCTTACGCCCACCTCAATATTAACGACAACAATTGAGACAACGCCAACCGCTACTATCACCGACGTTACTGCCTGTGTCGTCGATCCGCCAGAAAATTGGGTGTCTTATACGGTTCAACCGGGCGATACGGCCTCTTCACTGTCAGTACGGAGCGGTATTTCGGTGGAATACCTGGCGACTGTTAATTGTCTCCCTTCGGCGGCCGTTTTAAGTGTGAATCGAGATATCTGGCTGCCAGCCCAAATAGAAACGATTACAGCGACGCCCGCCCCACCTCCGGCCCTCACTGCTACGCCATCTCCATAAATAGAGGTGACTCTTTGTATACAATTGGTTTTGTCATTGAACGGGTTTTTGGTCATATTACGCATGGCAAAAATCTAAGAGATAATGTGGCGCATGATGCTGCCATCCAATCTCATTGGATCGATCTGTTTTGGCGGACGAAGGGGCTGGCGGGTAAGTTGCCGGTTTACAAAAGCAACTGGACGGTTCACGCCGGTTTACAGGCCCGTTCCGGAATTTCTAAATTACAACGGCAGTTCCCTTTGGATGGCTTGTTTTTCCACACCCAAACGCCGGCTGTCCTCTCGCAAAAGTGGGTGCGCCGTTTTCCGACAGTTATCTCTTTAGATGCCACGCCTTTGCAATATGATCAGCTGGGTGGTTTTTATGCCCATGACACAGGACCGTCCTGGTTGGAAAGTAAAAAATGGCAGTTAAATGTAGACTGCTTCAAAGCTGCCCGCCAGTTGGTAACCTGGTCTGACTGGGCTAAACAAGGCCTGGTAGATGAGTATGAAGTGCCCGCAGATAAAATTACGGTTATTCCGCCGGGTGTGATTGTGCAAGATTGGCAACGGCCGTTATCCTCCTCCATTTCTCCCGATGAACAATCCCCTCTCAAAATCCTCTTTGTCGGTGGGCAGTTTGAGCGTAAAGGAGGGTTTGTGCTGTTGGAAGCATACCGTCGTTTGCGTTATAGATTGGCGAGAGAGGGTGGAGTGGAAACGGCCGTTGAATTGCATCTCGTCACCAAAGATAAAATCGACGCGGAACCGGGCATTTTTATTTACAACGACATGAAACCCAACAGCCCGGCGCTCAAAGCCCTCTTTCACAGCAGCCATATCTTTTGTTTGCCCACCTTTGGCGATTGTTTGCCTATGGTCTTGTCTGAAGCTGGCGCTTCCGGGATGCCATTGGTGTCCACTAACGTGGCCGCCATTCCCGAAATCGTGCGCGATGATTACTCCGGCCTGCTCGTGGCTCCTGGTGATGTGGCTGAATTGGAAAACGCGCTGTACCAACTGGTCTCGCAGCCCAGAATGCGCCATCAGTTGGCGCAAAATGCCCAGGCGCTTGTTTTACAAAAATATGATGCGGCGCAAAACGCTGCTGAATTATTTGCCTTACTCAAAAGGGTGATTGATGCCGCCCGGTAGTCGCTCGATAATAGCAACAGAATTGATGCGCCCCTCCACTCTTGTGCCAAACAAATTTTTGCGTAAGGTTCATTGTTATAATGTCCCCCTAAGATCGGGGCCGACTTAGTTAGAAAAGGAGTTATCTATGCGCCTCGGATTTGTTGGTTGCGGCTACGTGGCAGACTATTACATCATCACCTTGAAAAACCACCCCCAGTTAAAACTAATGGGCGTGTTTGATAGTGATCAAACCCGTCAAAAAGCATTCTCAGACTTTCACCAGGCGCCACAATACAATTCTCTGGCAGAAATGTTGGCTGACGAGCAAATCGACATCATCGTTAACCTGACCAACCCACACAGCCACTATGCGGTTTCCCAGGCCGCTTTGGCGGCAAATAAGCACGTCTATTCTGAAAAGCCACTGGCTATGGATTATGAAGAGGCCAAAGAACTGGTAGAAATGGCTAGACGAAAGGGCTTGTACCTCGCTTCTGCGCCTTGCAACTTTTTAAGTGAAACGGCGCAAACGGTGTGGAAAGCGCTGCGAGAGAATAAAATTGGCACAGTCCGGCTGGCTTATGCGGAATTAGATGGCGGCCTGATCCCCAAAATGCCTTACCATAAATGGTTGTCTCTCTCTGGAGCGCCCTGGAACGCCAAAGATGAGTTTGAAGTGGGCTGCACTGTCGAACACGCCGGTTACTATCTCACCTGGCTGACCATGTTTTTTGGCCCGGCTAAATCCGTCACCTCTTTTGCCTCTGTCTTAATGCCGGATAAGGGGTTGGCGCTGGACAGAGAAACGGCCGATTTCACCTCAGCTTGCATTGAATTCCACTCCGGGGTAGTGGCCCGCATGACCAACAGCATTATCGCCGACCATGACCACACCCTCACTATTACCGGCGACAACGGCATCATTACCGTCGAAGATGGCTGGTATTATCACTGCGATGTGTACACCAAAAAGCGGCGGATGCATACCCGTCTGGCGGAGCTGCCCTTTGTCTATACCTTGATGGGTTATGGCAAGAAAAAAATCGCTCGTTTGCGCAATACAAATCCACATTATCGCCGAAAAGGCCAATACCAACGCATCATGGATTATGCCCGGGGCGTGGCGGAGATGGCAGCGGCCATTGAAACGGGAAAACCGAGCCGCTTATCGGCGGATCATGCTCTGCACATCACGGAAATTACACTGGCGATCCAATATCCAGAAATAATGGGTTGTCCACGCATTATTGAATCGACGTTTGCGCCGATTGAACCAATGGATTGGGCTATTTAGATGAGAGAGATTCGCTGGGGAATTTTAGGGGCGGGTAATATTGCGCGTTCTTTTGCTCAGGATGTTCAGCGGCGAGAAGGGATGGTGGTAACGGCCGTTGCCTCTCGCTCTCAGGGTAAAGCAGACCAGTTTGCCCATGATTTGCGGGTAGTGCGGACCTATAACAGCTATGAGGCGCTGGCGGCGGCGGACATAGATGTGGTTTATATCGCCACCCCCCACGTCTTTCACTATGAACAAAGTTTGTTGTGCCTGGAAGCGGGCAAGCCCATCCTGGTAGAAAAACCCTTCATGATGAATGCCGACGAAGCGGCCCGCGTCATGGCGGTGGCCCGAGAAAAGCGGTTGTTTTGCATGGAGGCGATGTGGATGCGTTTTATTCCGGCCATGCAAAAAGCGGTTGAGATGATTAGAAGCGGCGTCATCGGCGAGGTGCAAATGATTTCAACCAGTTTGGGCTATTACAATGCCTTTGATCCCGAAAACCGGCTGTTCAACCCGGCGTTGGGCGGTGGAGCCATGCTGGATTTAGGCGTTTATCCTTTGTCGTTGATCGTGCAGCTTTTAGGACGGCCGTTATCCCTCAGCGCCTATGCCAAAAAAGGAGCAACCGGCGTAGATGAACATATGGTCGGCATTATGCAGTTCCCAAATAACGCCATCGCCGAATTCTCGGCCAACCTTCGCGCCCAAAATCGCAATGATGCCCTTATCATCGGCTCACTAGGCACACTGCACATTCAAGCGCCCATCCTCAGCGCCACTACCTACACACTGACGCTGCACCTCGTCCCCGGCGACGGTTCACAGGGGGAGAGCGCCGGCGTCTCCTTTATCAAAAGTAATCCCTATCTCTATAAAGCCACCAAAGGAGTACGTCGCATCTATTCCCGCCTGCGCCAACCTGACAAGATTCGCGTCGGTTTTCAGGGCAACGGGCTGGGCTATGAGGCGCAGGAAGTGGCCCGCTGCCTGCGCCAAAACCAGTTAGAAAGCCAGGTGATGCCGCTGGACGAAACATTACTGATCATGGAACTGATGGACGCCATTCAACAAGAATGGGCTTGATTTTAATAAGGCGGAATTATTTATGAACGATGTCCTATTAACCGTTTCCGGCAAGATAGACGCCGACATTGCGGAACAAATCGAAAAGGGGCTGCGACCGCTGGCCGACTATATCGCCATGTCGGAAGCGTTTGGGGCGGATTTGATGGATTATAACCGGGCCATAGAAACGGCCGGTTTTATGGGACGCCTGATCCATAAAATTGCGGGCAATAATGCCTTGCTGGCCTGGACCTGTTTCCGAGCGCGGAAAAATTATCGCCTCATTTTTACCGATGGGGAGCAGGTGGGCATTCCCCTGGCGTTGCTGCTGAAATTCTTTGGCGGCCGGCAGCGCCCTCAACATTTCATGATCGTCCATATCCTGTCTGTGGGTAAAAAGATGCGCTTTTTTGATTGGTTTGGCATTCAGAGCGCCATCGACCTCTTTTTTGTCTACGCCACCCACCAAAAGGAGTTTATCCAAGAGCGCTGGCAGGTTGCGCCGGCGCGGGTGATCTTGACGCCCTTCATGGTTGACGACGACTTTTTCCAGGCGGAGAACGCGGCCGGAACCATTACCCGCGCTGATCTTTCCTTATCAGAGTCGCCCATTATTTGTTCGGTAGGTCTGGAATTTCGAGATTATCCCACGCTGCTCAAAGCGGTGGAAGGGTTGGATGTGCAGGTGGTGGTGGCGGCCGGCAGTCCCTGGTCTAAACGCGCCGACAGCACCGAAGACCAGAAAATCCCTGAGAATGTGGTGGTGCGCCGCTTCACGCAGTTTGAACTGCGGGATGTGTATGCCTTGAGTGAGTTTGTGGTGATGCCGCTTTACAATGTGGCCTTCCAGGCGGGCGTCACCGCCATTCTGGAAGGCATGGCGATGAAAAAAGCCATTGTTTGCTCCCGAACGCCCGGCCAGACTGACATTATTGTTGACCAGGTGAACGGCCTTTATGTACCATCGGAAGAGGCGGCGGCGCTGCGGGAAGCCATTCAGTTTCTATTGGCCAACCCGGATGAAGCAAAACGCATGGGGGAAAACGGCCGTTCTCTTATTGAGCAAGAGATGAATCTCAAGCATTACGTTGAGCGCCTGAATGCTTATGTCTCGCCTGCTACCGTCCAATCTGCCCAAGAGAATGAGTGACGGCCGAACTACGACGTGTAAGACTTGATGTAAGGCAATGGCTCTAAGATTCAGTATGAATGAAGGCTTTATGTTTAGACTGATCAGGTTTATTTGATAGGTAGTTTGTTCTACTCACAACGGGCATAAACTGACATTTTTACCAGAGGTGGCGCGGTCAAAAACCGGCCACAGCGAGTATACATAAGCTCAAACCGGACAGGTCTCACTAGACAAAGACTTGTCTCAAAAAAACAAATCGTCTTACCTCAATTTCCGATATACATCCCTCTATTGCAACAAAAAACCCTGGGGGCAAATGATGTCAGAGAATATGCTCCCGTTTTATCACAATGAACAGGAACATAGGGTGTTTTCTGGCTGCTTGAAATAGAAAAGGCAGAAAAATGCAGATTGAGGTAAGTGAGACAACATGACGGAGTAGAGTGGTTTTTAATGGGTGTGTTATTGGTGGGTTTACTGCTTATTGAACTGATTTTGGCAATTTTTGTGAGCTATTTGCTCTTGCTCACGCTTGTTGCCTGGCGGCAGGCGAGAAAGGTTCAACCGGTCAGCGCCCCACCTGTGAGCCGCTTCTTAATATTGGTTCCAGCCCACAACGAAGAGAAGCTGCTGCCCGAGCTGCTCCACAATCTCTCTGAGGTGGATTATCCTTCCGATTTACTGGCTGTGCATGTGGTGGCGGATAACTGTACGGATGAAACGGCCGTTATCACCCGGCAGTTTGGCGCCTATGCCCATGAACGATTTGATAAGGACCGTCCTGGCAAAGGTTATGCCCTGCAATGGTTTCTGCAAACAAACTGGCAGGAGATAGAAGCGCACGACGCCGTCATTATGCTGGACGCCGATACCATTATTTCGCCCAACTTTTTACAAGCCATGTCTGCCCGTGTGCAGCAGGGGGAGCGCGTCATTCAATCGTATTACGCGGTACGCAATCCCGGAAGAGCATGGGCAATTGCCTTGCGCTATGCGGCCTTAGCTGTTTTACATTACCTGCGCCCCTTAGGCCGCACTGCTCTGGGTGGCTCGGCCGGTTTAAAGGGAAACGGCATGGTTTTTACCACTGATATTCTGCGGCAGTACGAATGGTCTGAATCTATTACAGAGGATATTGAGTTCCATATGGCGCTCATTTTAGGGGGGGAACGGGTGACGTTTGCCCCAGAAGCTACCATTTGGGCCGAAATGCCGGCTACCCTGGCCGGGGCTGCCACCCAAAATGTGCGTTGGGAGCGAGGCCGGCTGCAAATGATGCGTACTTATGTACCTGAACTGTTAAAAGCAGCCGGGCAAAGCGCCCGGAACGGCCGTTTCTCCCGTGCGTACTTATATGTTGACGCCACGATGGAACACGTGATTCCCCCTTTTTCAGTGATGATGGCCTTGAGCAGCCTGTGTCTGCTGCTGAATGGTTTGTTGCTGGTTGGTGGTTTATTTGCTGCTGTTCGGTTACAAGCGCCTGCTTTCACAACGGCCGTTACCAATCTATTTTCCGTTACCTTGTTCTTGTCCATAGGCATCGTGGCCGGGCAGTTCGTCTATTTACTCAGCGGACTGCGTTTGGTACATGCGCCCAAAGCCGTCTATCGAGCGCTGCTAAAAAGCCCCCTGTTCATCTTCTGGAAAGTCAGCCATTACCTGCGTGTCTTATTTGGTTTGGATTCTGATGAATGGGTACGAACCGCTCGTAATAATGAGGTCTAACGTGCAATTAAACGAATACAAGCCCCTGCTTGTTAAAGAGCGTCGCGACACTTTTTCTGCTCAAGTCCAATCCTCACAGGATAAACAGACTGAGAAAGCCGCCCGCATGGTTGAGATTTATGCCACCCAAAGTTTTAAACGGGGGCGTACCATACAACGGATGCGCTTCCATTTGATTAGCTGGGTCATTCGCAACAAACTCAAAAGCAACGGCAAACGAGTCTTTGATTTTCTACTGGTTTGCCTGGCGCTGCCCTTTGCTGTACCCGTCATGGCCTTGGTGGGGGTAGCCATTAAGCTAGATTCGCCCGGCCCGGTTTTTTTTAAACAGAAGCGCGTGGGCAAATGGGGCGAGCCATTTGACTGTTATAAATTTCGCTCCATGTATGAAGATGCGGACGCCCGTAAAGCAGAGTTAATGGAGGAAAATGACGCCGATGAAGTGATCTTCAAAATGAAGGATGATCCGCGCATTACTCGAGTTGGTCGCATCATTCGCAAGGCCAGCATCGACGAAATCCCGCAGTTACTCAATGTCTTGAAGGGAGAGATGAGCCTGGTGGGGCCACGGCCGGCCGTCCCCATCGAGGTAGCGCAGTATCAATTTGAGCAGATGCGCCGCCTGGATGCAGTTCCTGGCATCACCGGCTTACAGCAAGTTTCAGGACGAAGTGATCTCAGCTTTAAGCGGTGGGTGGAACTTGATCTGGAATATATATCTGAACAAAGTTTGCTCAAAGATGTGCAAATATTATTAAAAACAGTCCCGGCGGTGTTAACAGGGAAGGGCGCTTATTAGTTCCTGGTTGGAGAAAGTTTCATGCGAAGGCTCATTGTTATTTTGGGTATTCCGATTGACGATCTGAATATGGATCAGGCGCTTGATCGGATAGAAAAATTTATTACCACCGGCCGGCAAACGGGCAAAACTCACCAAATCGCCACCGTCAATGCCGATTTTGTGGTGAAGGCCATGCACGATCCGGAACTGCGCTATCTATTACAAGAGTCGGACATGGCCACGGCCGATGGCATGCCTCTGGTGTGGGGCGCTCGTCTCCTGGGTGTTGAATTAGAAGATCGGGTGGCCGGCGCCGATATGGTGCCGGCGCTGGCCGAACGCGCCGCTCAGAATGGATATTCCATCTATTTCTTGGGAGCAGCGCCCGGCATTGCCGCCAGCGCCGCTGAAATTTTGCAGGAACGCTATCCTGGTTTGACGGTGGCCGGCGTTAAATCGCCGCCTTATACCTCGGTGATCGACATGGATCCCGGCATTATTGAAGAGATTAAAGCCGCACGGCCGGATATTTTGCTGGTGGCTTTTGGCAATCCCAAGCAGGAGAAGTGGATTGGCATGTATGGCCGGGAATTAGGCGTTCCGGTGATGATTGGCATTGGCGGTACCCTGGATTTTATTACCGGTAATACCAAACGAGCGCCAGCCTGGATGCAGCGCATGGGTTTGGAGTGGTCGTATCGTTTGATACGGGAGCCAGGGCGTTTGTGGAAGCGGTATGCCGTGGATCTGGTGCAGTATGGCGCTTTCTTTGGGCGTCAATGGTGGGCGATGCGGCAGGGCAATGTGCCGGCCGCTGTCCTGCCTGATACGGATTTGCTGCTGGTGGATGAAACGGCCGTTCTCCATGTCAAAGGGTCGCTCACCGTCAGCAACTACAGCGACTTCAACCAGAAAACACAAGAAGCATTGGCCGCCACCTCCCACATCGTCATCAACCTGGCAAACGCCGATTTTTTGGACAGTTCCGCCATTGGCTCCCTGGTTGGTTTAGCAAAACAAGCGCGTGACGCTGGCGGTGATCTCATTCTGGTCGCGCCATCAGCGCCTATCTTACAATCACTTTCCTTGCTGCGCCTGGACCGCTTTTTCATCGTGGTGGCGGATACAGAAAGCGGCATTGCGGCTCGCTACCAACAAAAGGATATGGCTTCGGCCGTAACGCCCATGCTTCAGTATGCCGGCAACCCGATGGCCGCCACGCCCGCTGCTGCGGCCGTGCCCCCGGCCTCCGACCCGGACTGGCTTGTCTATCGGGCGCCACGTCGGCTGGACGCCGTCACTGCTCCTGAATTGGCAGAAACATGCACAGAACTATTAAATGAGAAGCCCCATTTGATCCTGGATTTGGCTGATACCATTTTGCTGGCAAGCGCCGGGTTGGCCGTTTTAGCGCAAATCAGCCGCACGGCCGTTCAACGGCAAGGCGAACTGCGTGTGGCTAACTGCTCGGCGGATGTCATGCGCGTCATCCACATGGTACGCTTCGACAAAGTTCTCTCGCTTTTCCCGGATGTGGAATCGGCTTATGGAAGTTAACCGTAATTAAAGACGCCATGGAAACTGTACAGGTTTTATTGCTCGCCACTGGTGAGAAAACAAAACTACATCCCCTCACTCTGGCGAAACCGGCGCCGATGCTGCCACTGGTGGATCAACCGGTGATGCTTTATGCGGTGGAGCAGGCAGCCCGGCAAGGCTTTAAGAAGATATTAGTCACTCTTTACCATCTGAGCGGCCACATTGAAGCCTTTTTTGGCAACGGTCAGCGTTGGGGCGTGGCGCTTGATTATCTTTTGCAGCGAGACGCCTGGGGCAGCGCTGGCTCGGTGAAGTGGGCGCAGCCCACTATTCACCAAACTTTTGTGGTGATGCCAGCTGACGTCTTGATAGACGTGGATTTGGCAGCGGCCGTGCAGTTGCATCAAGAAAACAACCATGCCCTGACAGTCATCTTGCATCGTTCAGGGGTAGCCGGCGCATCCACAATTTCCCTGGATGCGGCCAACGTGCTTCCAGTGGACGCCTCCGCCCCAAATGATTGGTATGATACCGGCGTTTATATCTTTGAGCCGGAAATATTTGCCTATATCCCGGAGCGCACTTATTTTGATATTCAGACACAGCTAATTCCGGCGTTGAGGCAGGCTGGCCTGAAGATTGGCGGCTTTGAAACCCAGGGCTACTGGAACACATTGGCGACTTTTCAAACGTACCATGAAGCGCAAAAGCACATCTTGCAAAGCGCCTGGCATAATCCTGAGGCTTTAAATGGGCAGCCCGCTTTAAGCCATCCTATTATTGACGGCCGTCAAATATCAGCTGGCATTTGGGTGGGGCGTAATCACATCATTGATCCCTCAGTACGTTTGCAGCCCCCGGTTTATATGGGGCGTAATTGCCAGATCGGCGCGGATGTGGAGTTGGGGCCAGACCTGGTGATTGGCTCCAATGTCGTTATTGATGATGGCGCTACGCTCTGCCACAGCACGGTGTTTGAGCATACCTATGTGGGACAGTTGGTAAACATAGATAGACGCTTTGTGGATAAGAAAACGGTGGTAGATTTGATGACTGCTGAAAGTATGGTAGTGGTTGATCCTTTTTTGCTGGATGAAGCGTATGCCACTATTTTGGACAATCGCCTGCTCAGGATATGGGATGTTTTTCTGGCGCTTGTTGTGGGCGTTTTGGCTTTGGTGTTAGCTGTGCCGCTGGCTTTATTGGTGTTCGTCACCAGTGGTCGTTTGTTTACGCGGTCGCCCCGGTTGGGTGGTACGGTTATGGCGCCTTCTCAAAACCAGGCGGAGACGTTGACCCGTTTTTCTCTGCTTCGATTTTATACGCGCCGGGATAACGGCCGTTTCACCCACCTCGGCCATTGGATAGAAAAATGGGAAGGACATCGTTTGCCAGAACTGATCAACGTACTCAAAGGCGACATCCACATGGTAGGCGTTAAGGCGCTCTTGCCCGCAGACGCTGCAAAAATCAGCGAAGCCTGGCAGCAAAAGCGAAATGAATACCAACCAGGCTTCACCGGCTTATGGTATCTGCAAACCAGGTCGGACAGCAGCCTGGATGATACTCTCATCGCCGATGCTTATTACGTCGCCACGCGCTCCTGGCGTAATGATATAAAAATATTGGCTCAAACGCCTGCTGCCTGGTGGCGTAGAGCAGGCAGCGATGAAAGAGACGTTGAACTCAGCAAACCTTAAAGGAGTAAAAATAGCATGGAACTCAAATCACGATCTGTCGAAGATGTAAAAATATTAGAACTTTCCGGACGATTCGACACCTACACCGCTGAACAAGTTCGTCAATGGCTGGCACAAGAAAGCGAAGAAGAACCGGCAAACATTGTCGTCAACCTGGCGGGCGTCGATTTTGTCGATTCGACCGGATTAGCCACCTTAGTTCAAGGCGTTAAAAATTGCCGTCAACTAAATGGAGACTTGCGTTTGTGCGGCGTACAACAGCCGGTACGCATGGTATTTGAGCTGACCCGCCTGGATAAATTTTTCGAGGTATATCCTCAAGAGAATGAAGCAGTCAAGGCGTTTACACATTAGATAACCTGCGCATAAACGATACAGCCAGACGAGGGGGTGAGCCTTTCGACAAGCTCCAGAACCAGTTGTCGCGGCCCGGTTCCCTTCGACAGGTTCAGGGAACCTGGCCGTATAGTTACACTTACGAATCAAATTCATGACGATGCTAACTACGATCTTATCAAACCAACAAGAACAGATGGACGCCCTCGCTGAAGAGTGGTTTAATGATGGCGCCTCTTCATTATCTATTTGGGCTGGAGATTCCCAGATCCAATCCTGGTCTCCCCAAAATGGGTCAACGCACCCCTCCGTTTGCCCAGATTCATCTCAGCCGACTATCGTCCAGGCAATTGAAATGGATAACATTGAAATTGGAGAACTGCGATTGGTTGGGTTGGATGATAAAGCCGCTCGAGAACGGCTGCGTACCCAGGCCCACTTTATTTCCCAAATTGTGCGGCTGGAACGTGATCTTAACAGCATGGCGGCCGATCTCATCAACAGCCAGGATCAATTATTAGCCTTATACGATTTGACTCAAGCAACGCGGAACTTTTTAGAAATTGATCAAACGCTGGCCCGTCTGGCCTTGGAATCGGCCCGTTTATTAAAAGTTGAAGCTGTGTTTTTCCTGGTGCAAATGAAGGAACGGCCGCCCATCATACAATATTATCCTGAACCCCTTTTGAGTGATGAGTTAAGGCAAAAGTATATTGAGGCGCTTATTGCCTCGGAGTACAATTTCTTATGCCGCCATGTTTTAGAATCTGAAAATGTTGATGGCGCCAAGGCGCGTGATGTTCTTTTAGTACCCATCTATGTGCGCAATGCAGAGCTGGCCGTGATGGGCGTGATCAACAAATTCGATGGTGAATTTACTTCACCGGACATAAAATTAGCGCAGGCTGTGGCTGAATTTACCGGCGCTCAAATTGAAAATGTAATCATGTATCAATTGAATATGGAGCAGGCCCGGCTGACCACAGAAATGGACCTGGCCAAGCGTATTCAAGACCATTTGCTGCCCCAAAAACGGCCGGTCATAGATGGTCTTGATTTATGGGCCACATCAGAATCGGCCTCCCGCGTGGGTGGTGATTTTTATGACTTCATTATTCGAGAAGATCAACCCTTTACCTTTAGCGTTGGTGATATATCAGGCAAAGGCATCCCGGCGGCGCTGCTTATGGCGATGACCCGCACCATCATCCGCACCAAAACCAATGTAAACCCCCTGCCGACGCCGCAAATGATTTTAAGCCTGACAAATGAAGAATTATATGATGATTTCACCCAGTTAAGCATGTTTGCCACGGTGTTTGTGGGACAGTACAACCCGCAAAGCCGACAATTGAAATATGCCAATGCCGGCCATTCACCTGTTATTTTTTGTCCGGCTGGCGGGGAAGCGCGTTTGTTGAGAGCAGATAGTACGCCTGTCGGTGTTTTACCCATAAGCCTGGCTGAAGATCAATGCCTGACATTTTCACCTGGAGATTTGCTTGTCGTCGCCACAGACGGATTTAGTGAGGCTCGTAATGCCCGCGGTGAAGAATATGGTTATGACGAATTGGTGGATCTGGTTCAATCGCTTGTAGACTTGCCGGGGCAGCGGATTGCTGAACAAATGCGTGTAGCTGTGCTTACATTTAGCGATGGTGAGCCGCAATCTGATGATCAGACGCTTGTTGTTCTCAAAGGAGTTCCGTCGTGAGTTCAGCCCAAAAGAACCTGTTACCACACGTAAATAATGTTCGTTTGAGTTTACCGGCACAGCACAAGTATTTGAATGTGGTGGGTAACTGTATTCGCGCTTTGTTGGTGAATGAGAATCAACTGCCAGATCAAGATGCTCTAATTTATAACGTGGAGTTGGCGGTACATGAGGTGTGCGCCAATATTGTGGAACATGCTTACGCCGGCATTGCCGGCCGCATTGAAGTGGTTTTTACGCTGGCGGAAGAGCCGCGGCAGATTGTGGTAGATTTACATGATAACGGCCGTTCCTTTGACATTTCCACCGTTACCGAACCGGATTTGAGCCAACCTCGTACCAGTGGCTATGGTCTGTTTCTCGTCCATCATCTCATGGATGAGGTATCCTATTCACCCACGCCCGGAAACAACCATTGGCGTTTAGCCAAACGTTATTAGCCTTGAGCCAAAACGATTCATAACTCCCAACTTTGCCTTTTAAAACATTTCGTAACTATGCAGCCAGACTGAGGCGGAACCTGTGGCAGCCCGGTTTCGCCTGCGACAGGCTGCACTTCTATAGAGATACATCATTTCGCCGTAAGCAATATCGACAGAGAAAACTGTTACCTTAAAGTGCGTCGATACTGGCGGTAGCGCTTGCCAGTTACGGTTACAGATTACAACCGGTAATCTATGGAAGGTAGGAACACAAAATGGCTAGAATTTTAATTGTAGATGACACCCCTCATATCCACAGACTGTTAACCCTGATGTTACAGCGGATTAACCATACCACTATCACAGCGGACAGCGGCTTAAAAGCACTCGAAGAACTGGAGAAAACGGCCGTTGACCTCATCATCACGGATTTAAACATGCCGGAGATGAACGGCTACACTTTGTTAGAAAAAATACGCGCCAAAGAGAAATTCAAAAATCTGCCCATCATCATGTTGTCCGCCACCGGCGAAGCGCAGGCATCAGATGAAGCCAGAGAAAAAGGCGCCAATCAGTTCATGTCCCAGCCGATAAGTACCTGGGAATTGACCCGCGTCGTTTCGGAGTGTTTATCATTGAGAGCGCCACAAATGGCGTAGGGTTTGGACGGGCTTAGCCAACACAGGTTATATGATGACAACGGGACATCGCAAGATGTCCCGTTTATCGTTTAAACTATCTCGGCCGGTTTGTCCACCTCAATTTCTTTGAGCGTAATCCGGCGGAAAGCTTCTGCGTATTGAAAGCCCACTTGCTTGCCCGTGCCGGCGCTCCATTCCTGCAACCGTTCTGCCGGATCCCATTCTCCCAACTGGCTGACATGCCGGCGCAGCGCCTCGATCTTTAAAGCCATCGTCTCAGAAATATCCACATAATAGTTTGGTCCGCTTACCGGCCGGGAAATGTAAACATAGTTTATTTTATGTGGTTCCAGCCCTTCCTCTGCCAGGTCTGGGTAGAGCAGGTGCATTTCCGCTGCCGGGAAAACGGCGTCCAGGGCCACCTGGGCTGCGGCGCGATGATCCGGGTGATTGATGTAATTGTCGCCGGGAAAGTAAAGCGTGGGATCGCCGCAAACGACGGCATTGGGCCGGTATTGGCGCAGCAGCCGCACCAACTGCTTACGCAAGGCCAGCGTCGGTTCCAGTAGACCGTCATCATAGCCCAAGAAAATACAGGATGCGCCCACCACCTCAGCGGCGGCCGTTTGCTCGGCGCGGCGGATTTCAGCTAACTGGGCGGCGCTGACGCCCGCTTCATGGCTGCCTACATTACCATCGGTGATGACCACGTAGGTGACTTCACAGCCATGTTTGGCCCATACGGCGGCCGTGCCGGCTACGCCAAACTCAATGTCATCAGGATGGGCATAAATGAACATGGCTCTTTGGGGGATATAGGTGTTCGTCATAGTTTATTAGATTGCCTCCAATCATAAATTTGCGGCCATTATACTCAACGGCCGTTCATTTGCGTATGATCGTTTGCCCACATCTTGTTATACTTACACCCTTGATAAAAATTAGCGAGTTCACAAAAACTGAGGCGGTTAATGAGCGAATGGTACAATCTGGAATCCAGTGAAGTTGTAGATAAACTAGAAACTTCGGCGGCCGATGGCTTAAGTAAACCAGAAGCCCAAAAGCGGTTGGAGCAGATAGGTCCCAATGAACTGATAGAAAAAGGGGCTAAAAATCCCTGGTTGATCCTCCTGGATCAGTTTAAAGACGCCATGGTGGTCATTTTATTTATCGCCGCTCTGGTTTCCCTGGCGTTAGGTGAAGAGGCAGATGTCATCATCATCATGGCGATTGTGGTATTGAATGCGGTCATCGGCTTCACCCAGGAATACCGCGCCGAGCAAGCTGTGGCCGCCTTGAAAAAGCTGTCTGTGCCCCAAGTGAAGGTGCGGCGCGACGGCCGTTATGAAGAAGTGTCTGCCCGTGAAATTGTGCCTGGTGATGTGGTGCTGCTGGAAGCGGGCAACCTGACCCCCGCCGACGGCCGTTTGCTGGAAAGCGTAAACCTCAAAGTGGAAGAAGCGGCCCTCACCGGCGAATCTGAAGCCGTGGAAAAGATCGTCAAGCCGTTGTCTGACGATAACCTGACGGTGGGCGACCGGCGCAATATGATTTTCATGGGCACCACGATCTCTTATGGGCGGGGAACGGCCGTTATCACCGCCACCGGCATGGATACCGAATTAGGCAACATCGCCGATCTCATCCAAAACGTGGAGGATGAGCAAACCCCCTTGCAAAAACGGCTGGGCAAACTGGGCGTCACCCTCGGTTGGGGGGCCATGGGCATCATCGCCATCGTCATTCTGTTGGGTTTGTTCCGGGGCGAATCCTGGCTCAACCTGGTGCTGGTGGGTATTAGCATGGCCGTAGCGGCCGTGCCAGAAGGCTTGCCTGCCGTCGTTTCCGTCACCCTGGCCCTGGGAGCACAGCGTATGCTCAAACGGAATGCCCTCATCCGTCGCCTGCCGGCCGTGGAAACCCTCGGCTCTGTCACCGTTATCTGCTCAGACAAAACGGGGACCCTCACCCAAAACACCATGACCGTCACCGTTTTGGATGTATCAGGTGATACCATTGAGATGAATACCCTGGTCGATAAACGAGGGGCGATTATCGACGCCGAACTCAAAGAGAGTGTGCCGCCCCAAAATCGCACCTTGAGCCTGCTCATCAAAGCGGGCGCTTTGTGCAACGACGCCATTATCCAGGAAGAAGATGGCCAGCAGCGCACTATTGGCGACCCCACCGAAGGGGCGTTAGTGGTGGCCGCCGCCCAGGTCGGCTACACCAAAGAGGAACTGGAATCAGAATGGCCCCGCGTCAACGAGATTCCCTTCACCTCTGAACGTAAACGCATGACAACGATCCATCGCGTGGAAAGATTAGCCGGTACCGAAATTGAACCGCCCACGCCTTACGTGGCTTTTCTCAAAGGGGCGGTAGACAGCCTGCTCGATATCGCCGATACGGTATGGGAAGGGGAAACTGATCAGGTTGAGCCGCTGGATGAAACCATGCGTGAGCGCATTTTGGCGGCAAACAGCAAGTATGCCCAGCAAGGTCAGCGCGTATTGGGCATTGCCTTTAAGCCGCTGGACAGCCCAGACATTGAAGACGAAACGGCCGTTGAATCCGGCATCACCATGGTCGGACTGGTGGCGATGATCGACCCCCCGCGCCCCGAGGTCAAAGAGGCCGTCCTCACCGCCCGCAAAGCGGGCATCCGCCCCGTCATGATCACCGGCGATCATCCGCTCACTGCCCTGCATATTGCCAAAAACCTGCACATCACAGACAACGACAAGGTATTAACCGGCCGGGATTTGGCTACTATGTCTCTGGCAGAATTGGAAGGCGTGGTGGATGAAATATCCGTTTTTGCCCGTGTCTCGCCGGAGCATAAACTCAATATCGTCACCGCCTTGCAGAATAAAGGGCAGGTGGTCGCCATGACCGGCGATGGCGTTAATGATGCGCCCGCTCTGAAAAAAGCGGAGATCGGCGTGGCCATGAGTATCACCGGCACAGATGTTGCCAAACAAGCCGCTGAAATGGTGCTGCTGGATGACAATTTTGCCACGATTGTGGCGGCCGTAGAAGAAGGGCGGGTTATCTTTGACAATATCCGCAAATTCATCAAATATACCCTCTCCAGCAACACCGGTGAGCTGATTGTGATGCTCCTGGCGCCTTTCCTGGGTATGCCGCTGCCGCTGTTGCCCTTGCAAATTTTATGGATCAACCTGGTGACAGATGGGCTGCCCGGCCTGGCTTTGGCGGTGGAAAAGGGAGAACGGGGTATCATGGAACGGCCGCCCTTCCATCCGAAAGAAAGTTTATTCAGCCGGGGCCTGGGCTGGCGCATCATCTGGATTGGGTTTTTAATGGGGTTGGTTTCCCTGTTTGTGGGCTATTTTTACTACGATCCAGCCAGTTCTAAACCATCAGGCGACATCTGGCAGACGATGGTATTTACCACCTTGACCCTGGCGCAGATGGGCAATGCCCTGGCTATCCGCTCCAATGTCGATTCGATTTTCAAAATCGGCTTCTTTTCCAACCGCATGATGCTGTTGGCTGTGGCCGCGACCTTTATCTTGCAGATGATGCTCATTTATGTGCCATTTTTGCAGAAGATATTCAGCACCGTTGCTTTAGCGCCGCGTGATTTGGGGGTGGCGTTGGTTTTAAGCACCTCTGTTTTCATCGCCGTTGAAATTGAAAAATGGATTCGGCGTATCTGGGCGCGGCGTTAAAACCAGGCAGGAGATTGGAGATTGGCGATTCGTCTAATCTCCAATCTCTAACCTCTACCTCTATCTCTATCTCTATCTCTAAACTCTATCTCTCTCGTACTCAATCTTCTCCACAAGCTCCCAGTCAAAAGCGCCCATATTTTCCGGCCCTAAACGAGCCAATTCGTCGTGGATCGCCTGGGCATTGCGGCGCAGCTTGTCCACATTAACGCCGCGACAAGCGTCTGGCAGCGGCGTCAGCCATTGGCGCACCCGCAGCAGCATTTTCACCGCCCCCCGATAGTTATCATGTTTGATTTGGTACAAAGCGATGCCTACTTGCAAAATGCCGCGATACAAATCGCGTCCTGGCGTTTGGTCTTGCCTCCACGCCTCTTCCAGATCATCATGGCAGGCGTAATAGGCGCCGGCGTTAAACTTGTCGATGCCTTGCCTGGCTAAAGCGGGCAGCGGCGCTTCACAAGTAAACTCCAGGGCTTGTTGATCGGGCAGTTTGGCGTACTGTTGCAGCAGTTGGGGCATCGCCGCAGTAAAGCGGGAACGGGCCAGCACGGCGTCGGCGCCGGCCTCTTTGGCGGCCGTCATGGCTGCTACATCCTGGTGGGCGCCAAAGCAGAGGATAGGGGTGCGACGAGTGGCGGCTGAGGATTTGAGTAGCGCTATCCAGCGCTGCCAGGGAATGGCCTGGTTATTGAGATCAAAGAGCAGCAGGGCTGGCTGCCAGTGGGTGAGCGTTTCAAAAAGCTGACCTTCTGTGCCGTGCAGCGGTTCCCCGCGTGTTTCAGGCTGGCTATCTGCCTTCGGTACGTTTAAGTCAGCGGGGGATTCGATCCATTTAACGGTATAGTTGAGGTGGCGGGCCACATTGGCGATGCGCGGGGTGAACATGAGGTCGGACACAAAGCCGACGATGAGGGGCGTTCTTTCTGGCGTATTTGTCATAGCGAGATTTTAGCAGAGATGGGCAGGGGCAGGTAGAGGAACGGCCGTTTTATGTTATACTTTCGCCGAAAAATAGCTTTTAGCAACAAAGGACAGGGTGGCAAACATGAGTGAGCAGGAAACTTATGATAGATTGTTAGAACGGTATGAAAACGGCCGTGTGCCCTGGGATGATGAATTACCGCCCCCGGAAATTATGGCCCTCACCGACAAACTGTCCCCGGGTCGGGCATTGGATTTGGGCTGTGGTTACGGCCGTTCCTCAATTTATTTGGCGCGACATGGCTGGCAGGTGGTAGGGGTCGATTTTATTTCCCTGGCAGTGGCCGACGCCATTTCTCGCGCCGAGCGGGCCGGCGTCTCAGACAACGTGAACTTTCATCTGGGGCGCGTCACCGATCTGCACTTTTTGCAGCCGCCTTTTGATCTGGCGCTGGATGTGGGTTGTATGCACGCTCTGAATGACAAAGACTTAATTCGTTACCGCGATGGCCTGCTCCGTTTGCTGCGGCCGGGAGGACTTTACGTGTTGTTTGCCCATTTGCGGGATGAGGCGGCTGATGTGCCGGGGCGCGGCGTGTATGAAGAGAGCATCCATGAGCTATTCAGCCGCCAGTTCACCCTGGAAAATGTGCGTCACGGTATGACACAGGTGGAGGACAAACCACCCTGGGCTTCAGCCTGGTTCTGGTTTCGGCGCAATTAAGGACAGTGAGCAGAGTGGACAGTGAGCAGAGTGGACAGTGAACAGTGGACAGTGAACAGTGGACAGCAATTGGTACGCGGTTCATCATGCCTTACGCTTCACGCATCAGGTCGGGGAGTGTGACCATGTTTGGGCCTAAATGAAGGGTGTAAACCTGGGCTTGCTGGCACAGTTTTTGCAGGGCGTGGCTGTGTGCTTCCAGAGTAGGCTCGTCCCAGCGGTCGATGCTTTCGGCCATGATCTGCGCCAGACAAACCGCCCGGCTTAACGGCCGTTTCTCACTCTGCTCCCTCTCCCCCTCAACCTGCGGAATATAAATGCGCTCGATAGGCGACGGCGCGGCCCAACAGCCGTTTGTCAGATCATTGCCCGTTAAAACTACGCCCCGGTTGAGCGGCTGATTGGGTAGCGCTAAAGCGGCCAGTTCCGGCAGCAGCGTCAGTGTGTAGGGTCGGATGGTAATGTTGTCCGGGGTGGGGTGGGCGATGATGCCGGCCGGGCAATCCTGGATGAGCAGGACATCGTTGCTCAACAACTGCCAGCCGGCCAGCACCAAACTCAGCCCCGTCGTCGTTTTGCCGCTGCCCGACGGCCCCACGATGAGAACGCCCCGGCCGTTTTTCACCGCAGCAAAGGCATGCACCATGTAATAGCCAAAGCGGCGAAATAGGGGCGCTAAACTGGTATATACCACATCCAGGAAACGGCCGTTTGTCAACACATTCGCTGTGATCACCCCGTTAGCGGTTAACGGTTTATTCGCGGGCCAGGCCAAGGGCAGTTTCACCCAGGCCCCATCCAGAAAATACAAAATGACGCATTCCCCTTCCGCCTGGTACACCTCCAGAATGGCGGCCTCTCCGGGATAGCGTTGGGCGTCGCTGAAAAAGGGGGGGCTGGCGGGCAGGGCGGGCAGGGCGTCGGCCAGTTCCAGATGGAGCGTTATGTCAATAAAAGCATCCTCTTCGGCTGACGGCCACCCGGCGAACAGCCGCGCCCACTGTGCTTCTATGGCCGCGTCTGGACTGGAAAACTGCACCAGGATGTCGTTGAATGGGATGCGCATCGTTATTTTTGTTTGCGCTGCCGGGCGGCGCTGTTCCGTTCCCAAAAGACGCCGTCCACATAACCCTGGATGGCCGGATTGCTTTCGGCCAGGGCTAATCTTTTTTCAGCCAGGCAGGCGTATTCGGCGTCGATTTCCACGCCCAGGTAGCGCCGATTTAGCTTTTTGGCGACAACGGCCGTTGTACCGGAACCGAGGAACGGATCAAAGACCACATCCCCTGCCTGGCTGCTGGCCAGGATGAGTTTGGCGGCCAGCTTTTCCGGTTTCTGCGTGGGGTGGTCGCTGTTTTCCGGCATCGACCAGAAGGGCACGGTGAGGTCGGTCCACAGGTTGGAAGGGTGGGTCAGGCGGAAACGGCCGTTTTCCTCATCCTGCCAATCTTTGGGATCGCCAGCCGGATCGGTATAAGGGGCCATCACCGTCCGCTTCAGCTTCACTGCGTCCACGTTAAAGGTGTAGTCGTCTGACATGGTGGCAAACCAGATGTCTTCTGAAGCATTTTTCCAATTGCTTTTGGCCCCACGTCCCTTCTCCCGCTCCCAGGTGATGCGGTTGCGCACCATAAAATGGTCAACCAACACCCGCTGAATGGCCGCCGCGGAGCGCCAATCGCCACAGACGTAGAGCGAGGCGGTCGGTTTGAGCAGCCGCTTGAGAGGGACGAGCCAGCTCGCCAGCCAGCTTTCATAGTCGGCTAAAGAGGTGGCGGAGAAGGAACGGCCGTTAAAGCTTTTGCTCAGGTTATACGGCGGATCGGCTATCAGCAGGTCTACCGAGGCGGCGGGCAGCCAGGGCAGCACGGTGAACAAATCTTGCTGGATGGTGCGGTTCACCACCGCCGCCAGCGAGACCGGGCTGTCCAATTGCAAAAGATGCTGGCTCAACTCGGCCTGTTCCGCTGCCGACAATGTTACCGTGCGGTTGCGCGGCGCTCGGGCTTTTTTCTCTGGGGCCATAAGGGGAGAATGAAAGGTTGAAAAGAGTGAACCATTCTTTAAGAGTGGTTCACTCTAAAACGCATCACGTATCTATTCCAGGTTAGCCAACATGCCTTCCAGCCCTTGGGCAAAGTTGTCGTAGGGCAAAGCGCCGGAAACGAGGATGCCGTTGATGAAAAAGGCGGGTGTGCCGCTGACGCCAAAGCTCATCCCCTCATTCATGTTAGCCAGAACGGCCGTTTGCATTTCCTCGCTGTTTAAACAGGTTTCAAACTGAGCTGCGTCCAGGCCAAGTTCGTCGGCATAGCCGGCAAAAACAGCGGCGGCGTCTTCATTGCCGCTCCACTCCGCCTGCTGCGTAAACAAGTTGTCGTGCATTTCCAGATAAGCGTCTTGTTCCCCGGCACAACGCGCCGCTGTTGCGGCCAGCACCGCTTGTGGATGGATACTGGTCAATGGGAAATCCTTAATCACGTAATACACCAGCCCCTTGTCGATAAAGTTTTCCCGGAGCTGGGGCAGCGTCTCGGCGAAGTGACGGGTGCAGAAGGGGCATTGATAATCGGTGTATTCCACAATGGTGATGGGCGCTGCCGGGTCGCCAAAGGCGAAGGCGGCGGTCTCCAGGGGCACAGCCATGGGCAATCCCAGGGCGATGGCCAGGGCATTGGGGTCTACGCCGCTGAGGGGCTGCCCTTCCACAATAAAATGGGGGAAGCCGGTGACGCCTAGTTCCTGGGCTTCTCCGGCGTTGGTTTGTAAGATGGCGTCGAATTTACCGCTCTCCACACAGTCGGCAAAAGCGTCGGCGTCTAAGGCCAACTCCTCTGCTAAAGAGGTGAAAACAGCTTCGGCATTGTCTGAGCCAAGCCAGGTCGTCTGGTTGGCGAACAGAGATTCGTGCATGGGCCAATAAGCGTCTTGTTCACCGGCGCAGCGGGCGGCGATGGCGGCCGTTTTCACTTCCGGGCTGCCGGAGTCGCCGGCCACATCCTTGAGCAAATAACGAATCTGGCCGGGATCGATCAGCAATTCCTGCATTTTGGGCAGGGTATCGGCGGCATGTTTGGCGCAGGAGTCACAGCCGTAATTGGTGAATTCTACAATGGTGTAGGGCGCTTCATCGCTGCCTAACATGGCGGCCATGCCTTCTTCAGAAACGGCGATGGGTGTGGGCTGCGGTGGCGCTTCAGGCTGTGTATTTGCCAGTTCACCTCCGCCCAGTACGGTGGCAATGGCTTCATTAAAGACGTCGATGGGCTGCGCTCCGATCAAGGGCTGCTCGTTGATGAAGAAGGAGGGCGTGCTGGTGACGCCTTTGCTGACGCCATAGTCGGCGTCTGCCCGAACTTGCTCCAGGTAACGCAGCTCATCCACGCAGGCGGTGAAGTCGTCGATGTCCGCCAGCCCTATTTCCTGGGCAAAGCTGACGAAGGTTTCGTTGGCCTTGTTGTGGCTCCAGTCGCGGGGGCGGGCAAAAAGGAGATCGTGCATCTGCCAATAGTGAGCCGCGCTTTGGGCCCCGGCGCAGCGGGCGGCATTGGCCGCCGCTTCTGCCTGGGGATGGCTGTTTAAGGGATAGTCGTAATAAATGTATAAAACATCACCAGCGATAATCTGGTTTTGGTCTAATTCAGTGAGGGTTTGCTCCGCAAACCGGCCGCAAAACGGTCATTGAAAGTCGGAGAATTCCTCCAATACCACCGGGGCGTTGAGATGGCCGCGGTAGGGATTGCCATTTTCGGTGAAGCCAACGGGCACGCCGCTGTCATCCACGGCGCCGTCTGGCGGCAGGATGGGGAGGGTGTCTGGGGTGGTTTCACTGCTGGCAGAAACGGCCGTTTCCCCAAATAGGCTGTCACGGCTGTTGCTGGTGGGGGCGGCTGGCGCAGCCTCCATGCCGCTGGTTTCTGGTGGGGCAGTGGCGCTGCACGCGGTGATAAATACACCGGCTGTTATGAGCGCCAGCCACTGCCCAAGCCAAAGGGTCGTTCGATTATTTGTCATAGATCACTTCCGTTTAGAGTATATTAAAATCCGCCCCCATTTTGGTCAGGAGATGGTGTTTGTGTTAGACTAACTCGTTTGTTTTACCTTGAAAAAATCACATGGTCAATAATCCATATCTTAAACGAAAGCGAGAATGGCTGCCAGCCCTTCACTCCGTCGCTTTGTCTTTGTTAACCTTTGGCCTTTGGCTGCTGCTAACGGCCGTTTCCCTGGCGCAAGCCCAGGCGAACAATGGTATCACATCCCCGGCGGCGGGCGATGTGGTGGCCGGCGTGGTGGTGGTGACGGGGACAGCCCAGCATCCCGACTATCTGCGTTATGAACTGTCGTTTCGCAATCTGTCTAACCCGGCGGTGGATTGGATTGTGTTTGCCGAGGGCAGCCAGCCGGTCAACAATGGCGCGTTGGCGATTTGGGACACGACGATAGGGCGGGATGTGGGCGCGGCGGTATTTCCAGACGGCCGTTATCAACTGCGCCTGCGTGTGGTGAAAACAGATTACAACTACGACGAGTATTTTGTCAGCGATCTGGTCATCGCCAATGAGGCGCCCACGCCCACGCCGACCGTGACGGGCAGTGAAACGCGCCCCCCCACCGCAGCCACCTTAGCAGCCACGGCCGTTTCCCAACCGGTGGGACCGCTGCCTTCGCTGACGCCTTTTCCCACCGCTACGCCTTTACCCGGGCCATTGGTGACGCCAGAAACGGCCGTTATCAGCAAGGAAACAACTGATTCAGGCGGTGGTTTGTTTGGGCAACTGGCAGCCATCGATACCGGCCGGTTTGGCCGCGCCTTTATCCTGGGCATTGGCATGGTTGGCTTTATTTTTGGCCTGTTCGCCTTGTATTTGCTGCTCAGAGCCATTGGCCGCCGTTTGTGGCAGCGCTTTTGGGTGGGGAGGCAGTGAGTAGTGGACAGTGGACAGTGGGCAGTGGACAGTGGACAGTGGACAAGAATCATGCAAGATATTTGGGATCGACTTTTTCATAAGCAGCCAGCAGAACAGAGTGACGCGGAAAAATTTCTCATTGTCGGCCTGGGTAATCCGGGACGTGAGCATAAGGGCAACCGGCACAATGTCGGCTTTATGGCGCTGGATCGGTTGGCTGAGGCGTGGCAGATTCGTATGGGAAAAGTGCAGAACAAGGCGTTGACGGGAAACGGCCGTTACGCCCATCAATCCGTTATCCTGGTTAAGCCGCAAACTTATATGAACCGCAGCGGCGACGCCGTGGGGCCGTTGGCCGCTTACTACCAGATACCGCCCGCCAATGTCCTGGTCATTTACGATGAACTGGATTTGCCCCTGGGCACGATTCGCCTGCGCGAAAAAGGGGGCACAGGCGGTCACAATGGCATGAAATCCATCAGCAACCATTTGGGCCAGGAGTTCCCCCGAATGCGCCTGGGCATTGGTCGCCCGCCTGGCAATATGCCGCCCGCCGCCTACGTTCTGCAAGATTTTAGTAAAGAGGATTTGCCCCTGGTGGACGAACTCCTGAACGAGGCGGTCCGCGCTGCGGAAACCTTCATCTCCCACGGTATCGATCTGGCGATGACGCGCCATAATAGGACGGTGAACGGTGGACAGTAAACAGTGGACAGTGGACAGTGGACAGTGAATAGTGAGCGGTGAATAGTGAGCGGTGAATGGTGAAATTCATCCTTCATCTTTTATCCTTTTCTTATGGATCTTTCTGGCATACTTAACGTTTTTGACGAACTGCCTCCTTATCAGGAATTGTTGGCAGCGCTGGCGGGGGAAACGGCCGTTACCCCCCTGCTTTTACCTGCCTATGCCCGCCCCCCTGTGTTGGCGAAGCTGTTCTGCGCCCGGCGGACGCCCATTTTGCTGTTGACGGGACGGGTGGACGCCGCCTCACGTTGGATGCAGGCTTTGGAAGCGTGGCTGCCTGAAGATGGCAACGTCTATCGTTTCTCCGAGCCTACGCCGCTGCCTTATGATCGCGGCCCCTGGAGTGAGACGACTCGCATGAGCCGCTTACAGGTCTTGTCGCGGCTGATGGCCGGGCAGCACCCCCAGCTTCCTGCGGCCGAAACGCCGCCGCTCATTGTGGCCTCGGCCCGCGCTTTTTTGCAGAAGACGATCCCCAAGCGCCGCTTTTTGGCGGCCACGCGCGTGGTCAAAGTGGGCAGCCGCCTTGACCTGGAAAAGACAGTGACCACCTGGCAGGAAATTGGTTACGAAGCGGTCAGTGTGGTGGAAGACGCGGGTCAATTCAGCCGACGGGGCGGCATCGTCGATATTTTCCCGCCCGGCGTCCCCTTTCCGCTGCGCATCGAACTGTTTGGCGATGAAATCGACACGCTGCGCCTCTTTGATCCAACGACGCAGCGCTCTATGGATCTGCCGCCGGAGATGGGGCAGCGGGGCATTGTCATCCCGCCGGCCCGCGAGGCGCTGCCGGCGGTGGCTGCCCGTTATGGCGCGGCGCTGTCCCCGGCGTTAAAACCGGAACCGGACAGTTTACCTTCCTGGCGGGATGATATGGAGGCGTTGGCAGACGGCCGTTCCTTCGCCCATCTTGAGTTTTATCTGCCCCTGATCTACGCTCAGCCTGCCACCCTGCTCGATTACCTGCCGGACAAGGCTCTGCTGGTGGTGGATGATTGGCATGAACTGGAAACGGCCGTTGCCGAACTGCGCCACCACGCTGACCAAATCGCTGAAGAACAACCTAGTTTGCCCCCCGATTATCCCAATCCGCTCTACACCTGGTCGGAAATCGAATCGAACCTGGCCTGGTGGCAGCCGCTCATCCTGGGCGAGGGGGCAGATGAAAGCGTCGCGCCTTTTGCGGCGCTGGCCCACGCCTTTGAACCAGGGCCGCGTTACGGCGGGCAAATGCGCCCGTTTCTGAGCCAACTGCGCCAGGCTCGTGTGCAAAACCAGCGCACAGTGGTGGTCAGCTTGCAGGCGGCGCGCCTGGCGGAACTGTGGCGCGAAGCGCAGTCGGCCAGCGCCGACTCCGTCATCTTGCCCACGCCGTCGGGCAACGCCCGCCCCGTAGAAACCTTGCCCGACCTGCCGCCGGCCGGCAGCCTCACCTTTGTCCAGGGCGCCGTGGCTGAGGGCTTCAACCTGGTGCGCCATGAAGATAACAAAATCTTGCTCGACCTGCTCACCGACGCCGAAATCTTTGGCTGGAGTCGGCCGGCGCCTCGCCGTTGGCGGCAGCCCCGCGCCGCCGCCCCAGAGACCTACTTCTCTGACATTGAAGCCGGGGATTTTGTAGTGCATTTGGAATATGGCATTGGTCGTTTCGAGGGGCTGGTCAGCCGCACCATTGGCGGCATGGAGCGAGAATATCTGCTCATTCGCTACGCCAACAGCGATGTCCTCTATGTGCCTGTCCACCAGGCGGACCGCTTGAGCAAATGGATCGGCTCCGACGAACGGCCGCCGGCGATCAACCGCCTGGGCGAAAAGTCATGGACGAAGGCAAAAACCCAGGCGCAGCGAGCCGCTCATGAGATGGCGGAAGAGCTGCTGGAACTGTACGCCTCGCGGGAAACCGTTTCTGGCCACGCCTTTGCCCCGGATGACGAGTGGCAGGCGGAATTGGAAGCCAGTTTCCCCTACCGGGAGACAGAAGACCAACTGCGCGTCATCGACGAAGTAAAGGCAGACATGGAAAAAGCTCGGCCCATGGATCGGCTGGTGTGCGGCGATGTGGGTTATGGCAAAACGGAGGTGGCTCTACGCGCCGCTTTCAAAGCGGTGGTGGATGGCAAGCAGGTGGCGATTTTAGTGCCCACCACCATTTTAGCGCAGCAACATTTCCATACCTTCCGCGACCGGCTGCGGCCGTTTCCAGTGAAAGTGGAAATGCTCTCCCGCTTCCGCACTTCCAGCCAGCAAGAGAAAATCGTGCGCAATGTACGCTCGGGCAACGTAGACATCATCATCGGCACCCACCGTCTGCTCTCCGACGATGTGTCGTTTAAGGATTTGGGGCTGGTCATCATCGACGAAGAGCAGCGCTTTGGCGTAGCCCACAAGGAAAAGCTGAAAAGCTGGCGTACCGAAGTGGATGTGCTAACCATGACTGCTACGCCCATCCCGCGTACCCTCTATATGAGCTTGACCGGGGTGCGCGACATCAGCGTCATTGATACCGCCCCCGCGGAGCGCCTGCCGGTGCAGACCTACGTGGGTGAAGTGGATGAGACGCGGCTGAAAGGGGCCATTTTGCGGGAACTGGATCGAGGTGGGCAAATTTTCTTCGTCCACAACCGGGTGCAGACCATCGATATCATGTACCGTCGCTTGCAAGAGCTGGTTCCCCAGGCTCGGATCGCGGTGGGGCATGGGCAGATGGGCGAACGGCAGCTTGAGCAGATCATGACGGATTTTTCCGAGGGGCAGATTGATATTTTGCTCTCCACCACCATCATTGAAAGTGGCATTGATTTCCCCAACGCCAATACTTTGATTGTAGACCGGGCGGAGCGTTTTGGGCTGTCGCAATTGTATCAACTGCGCGGCCGGGTGGGGCGGGCCACGCGCCGCGCTTACGCCTATTTCTTCCATGCTCCCTGGCGCACGTTAACGGCCGAAGCCCAGTCCCGCTTGGAGACGCTGGCGGAACATACGCAGTTGGGCGCGGGCTACCAGATTGCCATGCACGATATGGAGATTCGCGGCGCGGGCGATTTGCTGGGCGGTCAGCAGAGCGGTCATATCTCGGCGGTCGGGTTTGATTTGTATACGCGCCTGCTCAGCAATGCCGTGAAGCGTTTAAAGGCGGCAGAGAAGGGAGAGGCGCTGGCGATTGATCTGCCGGAAGCGGTGTTGATCGATCTGCCGTTGGCGGCATATGTGCCGCCTGATTATGTGCCGGATGGGGCGCTGCGGCTGCGGCTTTATCGGCGTATGGCGCTGCTGGATTCGCTGCCGGAGATTGACGACATGGCGGCGGAATTGGCGGACCGCTTTGGCCCGATACCGGACCCGGTGCATAATTTGCTTTATCAATTACGGGTGAAGGCGGTGGCGCAGGAGGCGCGGTTAACGGCCGTTACCACCGAAGTTGGCCAAATCCGCATCCGCATCCCGGAAGTAGACAATGTGCAGCGCTACCGGTTACAGCGATATTTGGGCAATGAGGTGCGGGTGAGTAAAACGGCCGTCTGGCTGCCCCGTGACATGAGTACCCATGATTGGCAAATCGCCCTGGTGCAAGTGTTGGAGCGATTAGAGACTTGGCAATGGTAGGTAAGTGACGGGTAGCGGGTGGCGCGGGACTTACCACTTGCCACCCGTCACCTTTTAAGGATTTTCTATGGACATAAAATTTTTCGACAACCCTTTGGAACCACCGAAGTCGCGGGAAGAGGTGCGGCTGAATAATCTCGGTTTGTATGTGCATGAAGACGGCCGTCGCGTGGCAGTAGGTTTTGATCTAACGCCATTTAGAGAACGGCCGTGTCTGGAAGTGCGCGTCGTCAATGCTCGGGGCGAGAAGGCGGGCTGGCTCAACGTCATTGAAACGTTGAACACGAATTTTTCGCTGACCATGCACCTGCGTGACAAAGAGCCAACCGACTTGTATGAGGCCACTGCCATCGTTTATTACCAGACCCCGGAGACGGAGCGTTTGGATGTGCATCAGGTGGTGAAGCAGTTTGATACCTCGAAGCCGGGAGAGCAGTAAACAAATAAACCAGGGCAGCAGACTCAAGCTAGAAAACGAAGATTCTAAGGCGGCCAGGACGGCCGCCATGCTGTAGAGGAAGGCCATTAACAGACAGGGAATCATGTTCCTGCTTCTTTTCGGCGATGGATGGTCGCCATTTGCTGCGCTTTCGCTCTTATTCAACTTTGGCAATCAAACCAGGCCGGTCGAGGATGCGAATGGTTTGGCGTGTGACCTCAATGAGATCTTCATTTTCCAGTTCACGCAGCGCCCGCTGGATCACATCGGGAACGGTGCCTAAACGAGCCGCCAGTTCTGCTTGCGTGTACCAGCGTGGTCGATAGAGTGTGTCGCCATCGGCGCTTTCCAGCAGCAGCCGCGCCAGGCGCCCGGTGACGGGGCGCAGCGAGAGGTCTGTGACGAGGGAGACCAAATAAATCAGGCGGTCGGCCATTTTGGATAGGATGAATTCGGCGAAAGACGGCCGTTCTCGCATCAACTGCCGCACCCTTTCCCGTTTGATCAACCAGACGCCGGCTGGCTCCAGGGCAACGGCCGTTGCTGGATTAGGCTGCTCCGAAAACGCGCCCACTTCATAAAAGGTGTTGCCCGGTTCGATGAAACTTAATACTTGTTCCCGGCCGTTTAGCGATACCTTGATCACCTTCAGCCAGCCCGATTGAATATAATAGAATCCCGCCGCCGCTTCTCCTTCTAATACCACCACTTCCCCTGCCGCATACTCGCGCCATATGGCGCCTTGCACCAAAATCGCTAACGTTTCTTCATCTAGCCCCGCAAAAAACGGGTTGACGCTGAGATGTTGTTTCAGGTGAACCATCGTTGGTTTTATCATGCGCTTATTGTGCCTCATCTCACCATGAATCACCACATATAAAAATGGGGTATTCACCCCAGTCAATGGGTATAATCACCCATACAATATGACAAATGTCACTATGCAAACCTCGATTTTTTCGTATAATTGGCCGCATTATCTGATTTTAATGAATGATCTCATTTTAAAATAGGTCATTCGCCCCGTTCCCTGAAACTGATCCCATTAATTTCCTGGTCGATGTGTGGCTGGATTCATGAGAGGTTATCAAGAGGAAGATTATGCAGAAGAACTCCCGGCTGTTGGCGATTATTCTATTCACACTCTCTGCGTTACTGATCGTGGGTTGTGCTGGTGCAGCAGGGCCAGCCGGCCCCCAAGGGGAACCCGGCGCACAAGGTCCACCCGGCCCTCCCGGGCGAGATGGCATAGCTGGCGCTCCCGGCCCGGCCGGCGCCGATGGCTTGAGCTTTCAACCACCCGTGTATGTCGGCTCGGCGGCTTGTGCGGAATGCCACCAGGAATTGGCGGCCGTATTTTCCCAGAGCGGCCACGCTTTCCCGTTAACCCCGGTCGTAGACGGACAGCCGCCAGAATATCCCTTCTCTGAAGTAGAAGCGCCGCCAGATGGTTATGCCTGGGATGATATCGCCTATGTCGTTGGCGGCTATAACTGGAAGGCTCGTTTTGTCGGTCATGACGGCTTCATTATTACCGGTGAGGCTGAGGCCACCACGCAATACAATCTGGAAAATGAAAATTTAGAGTTGGGCGATGAGTGGGTGGCGTATCACGCCGGTGAAGAAAAACCGTTTGATTGTGGCGCTTGCCACAACACCGGTTACAGCGCCAGCGGCCAGCAAAACGAGATGGCTGGTATGGTGGGCACGTGGGCAGAAGATGGGGTGCAATGTGAAGCGTGTCATGGTCCAGGCAGCCAGCATGTCAACCATCCCATGTCATTTGGCATGGATATTGACCGCGATGCGGAATCTTGCGCCGCTTGCCATGCCCGAGGTGGTGTAGACACGGTTGAGATCAGCGATGGCTTTATTAGTCATCACGATCAATATCAAGATTTATTCCCGGGCAAACATGCGGTTCTCGATTGTGTGCAATGCCATGATCCTCATGCGGGTGTCGTGCAGCTGCGTGACGCCCGCCAACAAACGGTACGAACCAGTTGTGAAGATTGCCATTTTGCACAAGCATACGTGCAAAACAATCGCATTCATGAGCGCATCAATGTGAAATGCGTGGATTGCCACATGCCTCGTCTGATCAAAAATGCAGTGGGCAATGCTGAGGCGTTTACCGGCGATGTGCGTACCCATGCTGTCTCTATTAACCCCACACAGATCAGCCAATTTACGGAAGATGGAACGGCCGTTTTGCCCCAGATTTCGCTCGATTTTGCCTGCCGTGGCTGCCACTCTCCAGATGGCTTCGCTTCTGTGAAAACAGACGAGGAACTACTGGCCGTCGCCAGCGGCTACCATACGCCGCTGCCGGCAGTGGAAGAAGCGCCGGTTGAAGAGCCTGCTGAGACGAATTAGTGGACTGTGAGCAGTGGACAGTGGACTGTAAACTGTAAACTGTAAACCGTAAACTGAGCACCGAAATAAGGAGAGCGTTTTGAATAGAGATCAACAAGTCCGACTTGGTTTTGGGGTAATGATTACCTTGAGCCTGCTCACACTTTTGCTGGGCTTGTTTGTCTTGTCCCCTGCTCGTTTGGTGGTGGCGGCGGAAACGGTTCATCCCGCCACCCTACCCAATGCCGCAACTTTGCCAGAGAACGTCGATGTCATGCGGTTCATCGCTTATCAAGTCCCGGCCCCGGCCCAAGAGCCGGCTGGACACCCGCAGACGGGCGATATGGCTTGCATGATGTGCCACAGCAGCACCGAAGCCGAAGTTGTATTTGAATCGGGCGAAACGATGCCGGTTCAGGTTGATTTAGCGGCTTTGGCGATGTCGGCGCATGGCCAGAGCGCGGAAAATCCCCTGGCATGTTTTGATTGTCATATCACCATCAACGATTACCAATACCCGCATACGGAGGTAACGGCCGTTGATCTCCATGACTATCAAGTGCAAAAAGCGGCGACATGTGAACGGTGTCATAACCGGCCCCACATCACCAATCATCCCGGTCAGGACGCGGCCATGCCCGTCACCTGTACCGCCTGTCATGGCTCCCATGAAGTGCAAACCAAAGAGGCATGGGATTCGGATGAAGCGGTGAAAATATGTACCGATTGCCACCAACAAGCAGGCGTTGAATTAACCGATACCGAGCAAACGAGAACGCTTATTCGGAATGGTTTATTTGCGGACGAGACAGACAGCGCCTATTGTTTGGCCTGTCACAGTCAGCTGGGACTCACCATGACTTTCCCCAATGGTGATGTCAAATCGGTCACGGTTGACCCCCAGGCTTTCCACGCCTCCGCCCATGGTGCCAATAACGCCTGGGACGAGTTGCAATGTACCGATTGCCACACCAATTACAAATTCCCCCACGAAGAAATCACAATTGAATCTGCCCGCGAATTCACCCTCGTCATGAACCAGGCGTGTGAAGAATGCCATGAGCCATACTTTGAAAAGTCATTGGACAGTGTGCATGGCGCGGCTTTGCTGGATGGGAACCTGGATGCAGCCACCTGTACCGATTGTCACGGCGCCCACGATACGCCCATTTTAGGCGATCAACCCCGCGCCGCCATTTCACGCACCTGTGAACAATGTCACAGCACGATTTTCAATGAATATGCGGACAGTGTACATGGCGCCGCGCTGATCAATGAAGACAATCAAGATGTGCCCAACTGCATCGACTGCCATGGCGTCCACGACATCCACGACCCGACAACGGCTGCCGCACGCGCCCGTTCCCCTGAATTATGCGCTGAATGCCATGCCGATGTCGAGTTGATGACGAAGTACGACATCTCCACGGATGTGTTTGATACCTATGTCGCTGATTTCCATGGCACAACGGTCGCTTTGTTTGATTATGATCTGGAGGGTGTGCCACCGAACACGGCCGTTTGTTACGACTGTCATGGCGTTCACAGCATCAAAGCGCCGGATGATCCTCATGCCAACTTGCAAGAGAATCTGGTCGAAAATTGTCAGCAGTGTCACCCAGGCGCAGCGCCTAATTTTGCCGATTCCTGGTTGGGGCATTATCGGCCGTCCCTGGAAAAGTTCCCCATCATCTATTTGGTGAACTTGTTTTACATGATTGTCATCCCCCTCACTATTTTCTTTTTCACCTTCATGATTGTCACAGACGTTTATCGACGGATTCGCGAACGCGCTGGCAAGAAAGGGGCTGCTCATGAGTAAAGAAACGCAAAAAATGTATCCCCGCTTTCGCATGTGGGCGCGCATTGAACATATCATTTTGCTGACTAGCTTTTCTGTCTTAGGGTTGACGGGGCTGCCACAGCGCTACTTTGAAGCCCCCTTTGCCGTAAATTTAATCACAGCCATGGGCGGCATTACCACAGTGCGTCTGGTGCATCGCTATGCGGCCATCGTGCTGATCTTAGGCGCTGTCTATCACTTGTTATTGGGGGTTTACCGCTGGTATGTAAAAGGTGAACGGATGCGCATTATGCTGCACCCCAAAGACGCCGTTGATATTTATGAGACGGTGAAACACAATCTGGGCTTGCAAGAAGAGCCACCGAAGATGCCGAAGTTCAATTTTGGCGAAAAGATTGAATATTGGGCGGTGATTTGGGGAACGGCCGTTATGATTTTGACCGGTTTCATGTTGTGGAACCCCATTGCCATCACCCAATTCCTGCCCGGCCAATTCATCCCCGCCGCCAAAACGGCCCACAGCGCCGAAGCGCTGCTGGCTGTGCTTTCCATTGTAGTCTGGCATTTTTACAACGTCCTCGTCAAACATCGCAACTGGAGCATCTTCACTGGCGATCTGCCTGAAAACCAGATGAAGGAAGAGCATATGCTGGAATATGAGCGCCTGGAAAGCGGCGGCGATCCGTTCCCTGGCGTGGCGCTACCGGCGCAGAAGACACGCAAGCGGATTTACTTTTTTGTGGCAACGGCCGTTGGCCTCCTGGCGCTGATTGCCGTCTACTGGCTCTTCACTTTTGAAGAAACAGCCATTACCACCTTGCCCATGGTAACACGAGAAATCTTTGTGCCGCTGGCGACAGCAATACCTTAATGTATCGACTTTAGGGAGCGACATGTGTAAAACTCGATATCTGCTTCCTAAAGTTAATTTTTAATGCGTACTTATGTGCGCGAAAATACAAGGAAAAGGAGGATTTTCTATGGTTTACCCGAATAAGCGTTTTGTTGTTGTAATCGGCCTTTTGCTCATCATCGTCGTTGCCCTGGCTGCTTGTAGCCAGGAACCGGTAGAAGTGACCCGTGTGGTCGAGGTTCCTGGAGCAGAGGTTGAGGTGACGCGCCTGGTTGAAGTAGAAGCGCCAGTCGAAGTGGAAGTACCTGTTGAAGTAGAAGTAGAGCCGGAAACGGCCGTTTCTGTCATTCCTTTTGAGGCAGAGTGGGCTTCATCCCCCCATGCTGATGCCTCTGCGGAAGCCTTCAATCATTGGAACGAAGAAGGTGAAGTGGAAATTGCCTGTGCCAAGTGCCACAGCACCGCCGGCTACATGGACTTCACCGGTGCGGACGGCTCAGAAATGGGTGTGGTTAATTCAGCCCCTCCCATCGGCGGCGTCGTCGAATGTCAGGCGTGCCATAACGACATCATCATCCACAAAGACACCGTTGTCTTCCCTTCTGGGGCAGAGATTAGTGGCCTGGATGCCTCGGCTCGCTGCATGGAATGCCATCAAGGCCGCGCCTCCACCGTCAGCGTCAACGCCGGTATCGCAGAAGCGGGCCTGGACCCCGTGGCCGACGCCGATACCGTCAGCGAAGACGTGGGGTTCACCAATATTCACTACTATGCCGCCGCCGCCACCCAATATGGGCATGAAGCGATGGGCGGGTATGAATACGATGGCAAAGCTTATGATGCCAAATTCGACCATGTAGCAGGATTTGATTCTTGCATCGACTGCCATAACAGCCATACCTTGGCCGTCAAAGTTGAGGAATGTTCTGCCTGCCATGAAGGCGTCACCACTGCCGAAGACCTGCCCAATATTCGTATGGAAGGTTCTTTGGTAGATTACAATGGCAATGGCGACATGGAAGAAGGCATTGCTGCGGAAATTGCGGGGCTGCGTGATTCGCTATATGCCGGTATGCAAGCCTATGCCACGGAAGTAGCAGGCACACCTATCGCCTACAATTCCCATGCCTATCCCTATTTCTTCATTGATAGTGATGGGGATGGCGAAGCTTCTGAAGAAGAAGCGATCTTCCCCAACGCCTTCAATGCCTGGACGCCCCGTTTAGCGAAAGCGGCCTACAACTATCAAGTCTCCTTGAAAGACCCCGGCAACTTTGCCCATGGCGGCAAATATACCATCCAACTGATGTATGATTCATTGGCAGACCTCAATATGGCGCTGGCTGAACCCATCGACATGAGCGCCATGAGCCGCATTGACCATGGTCACTTTGCTGGTTCAGAAGAAGCGTTCCGTCACTGGGATGGTGAAGCAGATGGCGGCATCGTGCCAGCCACTTGTTCCAAATGCCACTCGGCGGCCGGGCTGCCCCTCTTCGCCACAGAAGGCGTGATGACTTCACAACATGCCTCCAACGGCCTGAACTGTGCCACCTGCCACAGCAATCTGGAAACCAATGAACTGTACACCTTTGAAAGCGTGACCTTCCCCAGCGGCGCCACCGTCACCATGGCTTTCGATGAGGCCGATGTTTCTGGTTTGCAGAGCAATACCTGCATCAACTGTCATCAAGGACGCTCTTCCACAGCCAGTGTAGATAGAGTCACTGGTGAGACAGGCGACGATGAATTGGGTGAAGGTTTCCGCTTCCAAAATATCCATTACTTTGCGGCCGGCGCTACTTTGTTCGGCAGCGACGTGCAGGGCGCTTACCAGTTCGCTGGCCAGGAATACAGCGGCCGGAATGCCCATGTAAACAAATTCGATACCTGTGTGGAATGTCACAATACCCACGCCCTGGAAGTAGAATTTGAGGATTGCTCCAATTGCCATGAAAACGTAGTCACCGCCGAAGATCTGACAGCCATTCGGGTCTCTGAAGTTGATTACGACGGCGATGGGGATATTGTCGAAGGCATTGATGGTGAAATCCAAACCATGGCAGACGTTTTGTATGCAGCCATGCAGGCTTATACGGTCGATAATGGCCTGGATCAAATCGTTTACGACGCCCACGCTTATCCCTATTTCTTCAATGATACAGATGGCGATGGCGAGCCGAATGAGGGGTATTCTACCTGGACGCCCGCTTTGTTACGCGCCGCCTACAATTACCAATATGTGCAGAAAGACCCGGGCGCTTTTGCCCACAACGGCGCCTACGTCATGCAATTCCTGTTCGATTCCATCAATAGCATTGGTGGCGACACGGCCGGTATGACGCGGCCAGCCGTGGTCGTGGCTGCTGATGAATAAACAAACTTAACGATTTACCAGTCAATAAAAAGGCCGGACATCTGTGGATGCCCGGCCTTTTTTGTTAGAGCGAGGCTGGTTTATTTTTCCGGCGTATCGGTACGAATTAAATGTTGGTCTACAAAAGCACGAGGATCTTCAATGGGTTCTACATGCGTAAAAACGCTGCAATGGTTTATCTGGCTGCGAATATCGGTCTCAATGTTTTCTAGCAAATCATGACCTTGCTGGACTGTCCAATCACCAGGCACCAAAATATGAACACTAACAAAACGACGTGACCCAGATTGTCTTGTGCGCAGCGCATGCCACTCAATGCCATTTTGGCAATGCGTGTTCAAGATGGTTTCAATCATTATTCTTTCTTCAGGATCAATGGCCGTGTCCATAAGCCCTTGAGACGATCTGTGAAAGATCAGGATCCCTTCCCAGCCGATTATTAAGCCAACGATGATGGCGACAAGGGGATCGAGCCATTCCCATCCAGTCAAGCTAGCGATAGTCACCCCTATCACCACACCAACTGATGTCCATACATCTGACATGAGATGTTTTCCATCTGCCTCAATGGAGATGGAATCATGCGTTTTGCCGGTGCGTATGAGCAATTGCCCCACGAAGAAGTTAATGGCTGAGGCAACGAGCGCCAATATTAAACCGAGGCCAACTTGTGCCAATGGTTCGGGATTTAATAGGCGCTGCGCACTGGTAAATAGAATGCTCAAGGAGGCGATGACAATGAGGGTGCCCTCGATTCCGCTAGAAAGATATTCTGCTTTATCGTGCCCATATTGGTGTATTTCATCTGGCGGTTGTTCTACGATTTTGAGGGTGGTTAAAACCACCAGGGCGGCTACTAAATTGACGATGCCTTCTAAGGCATCTGAAAATAAACCAACGGAGCCAGTTAGCAGATAAGCTGTATATTTGATGCCGATTGTGAAAACGGCCGTTACCACCGACAACCATGCGTATTTCATTAAGGAGGGTCTCATAGTGGAGATTATATCAAACAGATGAGCAAACCCTCTCATTCATATGGGTGTATTTCGATGGTTTCTGGGGTGAACGCCCCATACCAAAGATACGTTCGTTTCCCAATATCTTCTACCTCGAGAAAGCCTTAAACTAAAGCTATAGAAAACCCGCTGATTTGACGAGCAAAGCGAAACGGTGAATCAATAATCGTCAATCTTTAGTTTTCGGAGGTAAAAAACATGAACATTTTCGTAGCGATACTCATTTTGATCGGATTTTTTGTTTTCCGGTTTGGCCTACCCATCGTCATCACCATGGGCGTTGGCATGATGCAACAGCGTCGTCAGGAAGATATTTTCTGATTGGCGGCTGACCCTCATTGGAGAGAAAAACCATGATTAAACATTGGTCTATCAGATTACTCATCGGTTTAACCTGCGGCTTGTCGCTGGCGCTGTTCACCATCATGGTGACGCAAGCTAAATCCGCAGAACAGGTAGCCGACCCGCTGCCTGATGATTGTGGTGAATGCCATCAAGAAATAGTCGTTCGTTCCGCAGCCAGCCCCCATGGGCTGGCTTATGCGGATCCTGTCTTCCAGGAATCTTGGCGAGAACAAGGCAGTCCGCCAGAATGCCTGGCTTGCCATACCACCGGCTATGACGCCGTGAGCCACACCTGGGAAGAAGAGGGCGTGGGCTGCGCTACCTGCCATGAGATGGGCGAAAACAGCGCCCATCATCCTGAGCAGGTGGCGCCAGTAGACCGTTCCCCTGAGGCGTGTGGCACATGCCATGTGGATACCCATGAGGATTGGGCGATTAGCCAACATGCCGCAGAAGATTTGTCTTGTGTACGCTGCCACAATCCGCATACGGCCACCCTCAAAAAGGAAGATGTGCAGTCCATCTGCATCGACTGCCATAACGAAGAAGCGTATTTTTATGCCTACACCGGCCATGCCGCCAAAGGCATGATCTGCACTGATTGTCATATGCAAGTGGCGGAAACAGAGATGGGAAACGGCCATGCCAAACGCGCCCATACTTTTGCAGTTGATCTGTCAACGTGTAATAGCTGTCATGAACAAGAGATGCATGCCATGAGTCAGAATGTTCTCTTCCAAGGTTCAGTGACAGGAGTCATGGGCGTTGATAGTAGCGCTGGGGAAACGGCCGTTACCCCTTGTGACTCCCTGGACGCCATTAAAGAGACCCGCAGTGACATTATCTTCCCCATTGAAATGCACCCCAAAACACCCACGCCGCAAGCGCCTACCCAACCAGCCCCTCTGAGCTTCTTGATTGCGGCCGGATTTGGCCTGATATTGGGTGTTATTGGCACGCCCGTTGCGGAACGCGCTTACCGCAAAATCCGGAAATAGGTGACGCACATGGCTGCTACAACAATGAAACGACGCGATTTTCTCAAATTCACCGTTGCCGGTCTGGTTACGACCACGGTGGCGGCGACCACCCTGCGCCATAAGGCTTCTGGTCCAGCGGGCGAAAGCCCCCACAAATGGGTGATGGTTATTGACCAATCTAAATGTAATGGCTGCGGTTACTGCATAAATGCTTGCCGCGCCGAAAATGATGTGGATCCAGATAAATCCTGGACGCGGGTCATCGCCCAGGAGCCAGTTGACGGACAGGCTGTTTTTTTGCCCATGCCCTGTATGCAATGCGCCGATGCCCCTTGCGTTGATATTTGCCCGGTAGGCGCCAGCGCCTATCGGCCAGATGGCATTGTCATGATGGACTATGACAAGTGCATTGGCTGCCGTTATTGCCAACTGGCTTGCCCTTACGATGCCCGTTCCTTTAACTGGAAAGCGTTTACCGGCGAAAATCCGGCCGTCCCAGATTGGGGCGAACCGGTAGTAGCCCGTCGGCCGCGTGGCGTGGTGGAGAAATGTTCCTTCTGTTACCACCGCATTGATCGCGGCCTGGCGCAAGGCTTAACGCCAGGCGTGGATGCGGCCGCCACGCCCGCTTGTGTGGTGGCTTGCCCGCCCGGCGCTCGTATCTTTGGCGATTTGAACGATCCCAATTCTGAGGTGAGCAAATTGGTGGCGCAGGATTGCGCCTATCAACTGCGGGCAGAGCTTGGCACGGAACCGCGTGTTTATTATTTGCCAGCCACATCTGAGGAGAATTTACCATGTTCAGAAAACGCTTAAGCCTTCTCCGCGACCCGTTTACCTGGTGGGTTGGCTTTCTGGTTTCATTGCTGGTTAGCGGCTTGATTTGCGCTGCGCTGGTTTTTACGCAAGGGTTGCACCTGACGAATCTCACGGATTTGGCGCCCTGGGGCTTGTGGATTGGCATTGATCTCTCTTCGATTGCTCTGGCGGCTGGCGCTTTTACCATTTCGGCGCTGGTTTACTTGTTGAAGATAAAAAAATTGACGCCGGTGGCGAAAACGGCCGTTTACCTCGGTTTATTGGGCTATACCATGGCTGTCTTAACCTTGCTGCTCGACATCGGCCGTCCGGATCGCTTTTGGCACGCCATGGCTTACTGGAATATCCACTCCCCGCTGTGGGAAGTGACCATGTGCGTCACCCTTTATCTGTCCGTGCTGGCGCTGGAAGTCATGCCCATCGTGGGAAGCAGCGACATGGTTCAGAGCCGTTGGCCCGGCGTGGGCAGCCGGATGGTATCGATTCATAAATTAGCGCCCATCCTGGCCGTTGTGGGACTTTGCCTTTCTATGCTGCATCAAACATCTCTGGGGATTACCTATGGCGTACTGCGCGGCCGGTATGCCTGGCATCGACCTACCGTGGCGCTGCTGTTTATCGTTTCGGCGGTGGTCGCCGGCCCGGCCCTGGTTGTATTTGCCTCACAAGTGGTTTCACGCCTCACGTCTAAAGCCAAAATCAAGCCAGAACTGCTTAACACCGTCGCCAAATATATTGGCTGGGTATTGGTAGGTTATCTCTTCTTGCGGGTGTGGGATTTGCTTTTCTTGAGCTACAGCGTCGGCGAAATTGGCGGGGAAACCTGGCAATACCTGACGCAAGGGCCGCTGGCAACCAACTTCTGGGTAGGTGAAATGCTTGTTGGCATCCTCATCCCCATGATTATTTTGCTCGTGCCCCAGTGGCGTACCCATGCCAAATTACAAACCCTGGCCACGGCCATGGTGGTGGTGGGCCTCATTCTCTATCGTTGGGACACCAATATGCTGGGGCAAATGGTGGTTTACAGTTATCTGCCTTACGATCCGGCGGCGTTGTTTATCAGCTATGTGCCTTCGCTGGTGGAGATTGGGGCTGGCCTGGGCGTGATCGCCTATGGGCTGCTGGCGTTCACCATAGGGGTGCGTTATTTCCGCATTATCGACCATGACGAAGAAGCAGATGCAGAACCGGTATTGGCGCCGGTGGTAGTACCGGCGCTGTCGGGCGATTAAATTTCAATGAACAGCAGGCAGTGTACAGTTTACAGTGGTTACCACCACGCAACCTGTACATGGTGAACTGTTTACTGCCTGCTGAAGACGAGTGGAAAATGAACGGATATGAAGCAACTGGGATGATGGTTTTACTGTTTGCACTGCGCTGTGTGGCGCCGTTTGTATTACTCATGGGAATCGGTTACTTCATGAACCGCATGGTGGACAAATGGGAGCGGGATGCGCTGGCAGAGGAAGCCGTCCCAGAGCCACAATCCGGGCAGATTTTCTCCGAGAAACCGGGCATTGCTCAACCCGCTTTTGTGGCAAAATCATCTCTTGATAAGAGACCCGCGATTCAACTGCCGTGCTGGATGACCAAACAATGTGATCCGGCTACCCGCGCCGAGTGCGCCGCCAACCAACAAAGAGGGAAACCTTGTTGGGTAGCACGTCTGGCCGCAGAAGGCGTTTTGCCCCTTGATTGCCCGGACTGCCCAGTTTACCAGGCGGCGCATACGTAAGGAAGTTTAAAAGTGGCACGGTGGCAAGGTAAAAATTACCTGTAGGGAGATTTAAAACTTTGCCACGCGGCATCCCCAATCTTTTAATCCTCTAAATCAATAAATCCCTTCCGAATCGCATACTTCACCAGATCAATGCGGCTGTGCATATTGAGTTTGCGCATGATGTTTTCGCGGTGGCGATCTACGGTTTTGACGCTGATGGTGAGCACTTCGGCGATTTCAGGGTTGGTTAAGCCTTCGGCGATGTGGGTGAGGACTTCGTTTTCACGGGGAGTGAGGGGCGTTTCTTCGTTATCTGCCGGTCCGGCTTCATCCCGGTTGAGATAATCGTTTACCAGGCGGGCGGCCAGGGTGGGGTAGAGGAAGATGTCTCCCCGGCTGACGGTGCGGATGGCGTTGACCAGTTCATCGGGGGCGGCGCGTTTGGGCACGTAGCCGGAAGCGCCCGCTTTGAGCATTTCAAAGAAATATTGCTCATCTTCATACATGGTGAGGGCGAGAACGGCCGTTTCCCCCCCATCCTCTTTAATCAGCCGCGTCGCTTCAATGCCATTCATGCCCGGCATCTCCACATCCATCAATACGATGTCGGGTTGGTGTTCTTTCACCTTCGCCACGGCCTCTGCCCCCGATTCTGCCTCGGCGATAATTTCCATATCCGGTTGGGCGTCCAGCAGCATACGCAGCCCCGAACGCACCACCGCATGATCATCGGCTAACATGATCTTAATTTTCTTCGACATGGCTGGTCTCCTTTTGAAGCAGGGGAATACAAATTTGGATAATGGTTCCTGTATTAAGTTGGGAACGGATGAAAAAGTGACCGCCAATCAACGAAACTCGTTCCTGCATGCCCAGCAGCCCCCATGCCTGGCGGTGTTTTTGGCTGGAATCCAGCGCCTTTGCCGTATCAAAACCGCGCCCATCGTCCCGGATTCTGAGACAGAGGCGGTCTGGCCTGAAAATGAGCCTGACTTTGACCTGGTTGGCGCGGGCATGTTTGGCGACATTGGTTAAAGCTTCCTGGGCGATGCGGTAAAGCATCAGTTCAATCGTGGGGTCTTCGCGTCGTTTTTCGCCGGTGAGATGGAAGCTGGCGTCTACGCCGGTGCGCTTGTGGAACGCCTGTACCTGACTGCGCAGCGCTGCCGCCAGCCCTAAATTATCCAATAAAGAGGGGCGTAGATCGGTCACCAGATTATGCACTTCTTCTAACGTTTGGGAGTTGAGGCTGCGTAGTTCTTGCAACTGGCTGGCGGCCATCTCGGTATCTCGGTGCAAATTATCGCTGACGGCCGCCAACCCCAGGCCGAGGGCGGTGAGCGATTGGCCGGTGCTGTCGTGCAGTTCGCGGGCGATGCGCTGCCGCTCTTTTTCCTGGGCGGCCACAATTTGTTGCAGCAGTTCACCGCGCATCATCTCTCGTTCTTGCACTTGCTGGTAGAGGCTGGCGTTTTCGATGGCGATGCTCAACTGCCCGGCGATGGCAATGATGAGCGACAGGTCGCGCTGCGTAAAGGGGGCGGTATGGGGCTTGACGCTGAAGACGACGCCGCCCATGATGCGTTGTTGAGCCAGCAGCGGCACGCCAATGGTATGGCCGCCAATATCAATTTCAAGCGGCGTATCCAAATGACGGGTTAAAATGGCGCTGGCTTCGCCTAAATCGACGATGTTTTCGCCGTCGCACCAGGCCAGATGGCCCGTTTCTGATACGTATTGCCCCAACAGGTAGGCGCGGTCATAGGGGCATTCAAAGATGGGATTGTCGAGGCGGTGATCGGCATAGCCGGAGCGAGCCACAATTTTTAACGGCCGTTCTCCCTTCTCCCGCAGCAGCACCATGCCCCCACCAATACGGGGTAAGGTCTCAAAGACCTGGGCTACGGTTTGTTGCAAGAGGGTGTCGCGGTCGATGGTAGCGGCGAGATTGCGGGACAGTTCGTAGAGGATAGAAAGCTCTTGCACCGCTTGTTCTAGATCCTGGTTGATGGCTTCGGTTTTCCGTTGCGCTTGTTCCTGGATGGACAGCGCCTCACGCTGCGCGGTTAGCAGGGCTTCATTGGCGTTTGTAATTTGCTGCCGCGTCTCCACTTCAAAAGCGCGTAGGGCCTGGATGATAGAGATGGCAATGAGAACGGCCGTTCCCGCCCGAAACATCTGCACAGGAAAACCAAATAGTTCAAGAAACAGCGTCCCGTTGATGAAAGTGGCGGGGAACAGAAAGCTGGGGGTGACAAATAATTGCCCGATAGCGCCATACAACGCCAGCCCAATCGCCGCCCCCAGCAGCGCTTTGCCAAAGTCTGGCATACCCCGCTCCTTAAACGAGCGCTGTTCCAAAACAATGGCCCACGCCGCCAACAAGGCGCCGGGAATGCCAACGATGTAGCGGGCCAACACGTCGGCGGCGATCACAAACTCAGCCAGCGGCGGATTATAAACCAGGCGGGTCAAGAGTACGCTGACAAGCCAAAAAGCGACCAACAGGCCGGCCGCTATCCAGGCGTAGCTTTTTTCATGGCCGCCAGTCATGCGGTTGGCGGTGATGAGGGTGATGCCAAAGACGATGAGCAGGGCAAACGAAAGCACCAGGTCGCCAATGCGCAGGCCGTTGAAGAGGAAAGCTTGGGCCGGCGAGAGGGCGTCAAACTTGCCCAGATAGGTGAACATATCCATCCATTCATGGATGCCGTGGATGAGGCCAAATCCCGCCAGGTACAACATTGCTCCCGCCAACCGAAATTCAGAGGCGCGGCGGGATTCCAGCAGCACGGCCAGCCCCATGCTGAAAAAGGCCAGGCCGTAGATAAAGTAAACGATGTCGATATGCTGCATGAAAAAGGAGTCGTTCATTTCAATAATTAATTGGTGGATTTGTGAATTGTTGAATGGTGAATGCGTCTGCCAGCCTGCTTTGTGAACAAGTAATTGTTCAACAAAGCAACAATTAACTGATTATACCAGAGTTGCCGACTCCGCCTGGAACCAGGTTGTCCCCCATTCGTCCTGGCGCAAACGGCCGTTTACCACCACCGCCCGCCACACCGCCGGCTTCTCCTTATCCAGCCCGCGCACGATGATATAACTGTCGCCATCATCGAGGAAGAAACCTTTGCCGCCCGTCCAACCGGGCAAACGCGCCCCCGCCAGCGTCACTCGTTTGCCCACATAATCTGGCAGCTGGCGGATAGGCAGCGTCTTGGGTCGCTGCTTGACTAAATCTAGCGGATGCAGGCTCATGGGCAGACCGAGCAGGTGGGTTTCCCATTCAAACCGTTGGGCGGGGGATTCAGGGGGAACGGCCGTTTCCTGTCCAAAGCCAAAACTCATCTGTCGGGCATTGCCTGCCCGTAAAATCTCTGCCGCAGCGGCCAACATCGCCGCGCGACTCTCGCCCAGCCCGTCTAACGCCCCGCATTGAATGAGATGGGTGATCTCTTTGGCTTGCAGGTTTACTTTGTCCAATAGATCAGGCAGGGAACGGAACGGCCGTTTCTCCACAATCTCCTTCACCGATTTACGGCGCAAATCACGGATTTGGCCGAGACCCATCCAGAGGATTGCAGATTGTGGATTGACGATTGCGGATTGGGCGTCAACCTCTAATCTCCAATTTCTAATCTCTAATCTTGTTAATACAAACTTCCGTCCGCTAAAATTTACATGCGGCGCCCTCGTGCCAATGCCCAATCGCCGCGCCTCAGCCATGTAGATGGCGGGGTGGTGGAAACCGCCGTGGTCGGCCAGGCGGGCGCAGAGGAATTCGGCCGGATAATGGGTTTTGAGGTAAGCCGAGCGGTAACTGACATCAGCATAGGCGGTGGCGTGGCCTTGATTGAAGCCGTAACCGGCGAAGGCGCTCACCTGTTCCCACAGCGTCTCGGCCTGGGCTGGGGTGAAGGCGGGGCCATCTGGCGGCGGGCGCTGGCAGCCGAGGACAAACGCCAGGCGCAGCGCCGCCATCTCCTTTGCCTGGAACTTGCTGATGCCTTTGCGCACCCGTTCTGCCTGCGCCCAACTCAGCCCGGCAATCTCTGTGACCACGCGCAAAACCTGTTCCTGAAAAAGCAACACCCCCTGCGTTGGCCCTAAAATCGGCTCCAGCGCCGGATGTAAAAACGTGACTACTTCTTCGCCCCGATAGCGGCGCACGAAGGCTTGGGCCATGCCGCCGGTGGCCGGCCCCGGCTTAAAAAAGGCATTGGCGACGGCCAGATCGCGCACCGTGCGCGCCTTCAGTTGGCGCAAGGTGCGCTGGGCGCCGCTGGATTCACATTGGAAGACGCCGATGGTATCGCCGCGTGAAATGGCATTGGCGGTGGCTTCGTCGTCCAGGGGGATGGTTTCTAGCTGGAAGGTGGGATCGAGGGTGGTGCGGATGGCAACGGCCGTTTCTGCCAACACCGTCAGCGCCCGAATCCCCAGTAAATCCAGCTTGGGCAGGCCAATCGTCTCCAGGTCGCGATGATCAAACTGGGTGGTGAGAAAGCCCTTCGTGGCCCACTGCGCCGCAACCGTGTCGGTCAGCGGGCCGGGGGTGATGACCACGCCACCCGGATGCACGCTGAGATGGTGGGGCTGGCCGACCAGGCGATACGCCGTGGCAAATACCTCGCGCTCCTGCTCGTCTTCAATTTGCGCCAGCAGGTCGGGCAAGTTCACGGCTTCGCGCTGGCCGGGGTCAGGATGCCAGCCACGCGGAATGAGCTTCGACAATCGGCTAATCTGCTCGTTACTCAGGCCATACGCCTTCGCCGTTTCGCGCACCGCCGACTTGGGCTGCATGGTGCTGACTGTGGCCACCAACGCCACCCTGTCCGCCCCATATTTCTCGACGATATAATGCAGCACTTCGTCGCGGCGGCGGCTGCAAAAGTCCAGGTCAATATCGGGCAGAGTAGTGCGCGCCGGGTTGAGGAAGCGCTCAAACAGCAGCCCATTGGCGACCGGATCCACCGTGGTGATGCCCAGGGCGTAGGCGGTCAATGAGTTCGCCACACTGCCCCGTGTACTCACTGGCACCCCCGTCTGCCGGGCAAACCTCACCACATCGGCCACCACCAGGAAGAGCGGAGCAAAGCCGTGGTGGTTGATGGCGGCGAGTTCGCGGGTGAGGCGGGAGCGGTAATCAGTGATCAGTGATCGGTGGTCAGTGGTCAGGGACCGGTTATCGGTAGACGGTTGGTTATCGGTTATCAGTTCGCTGTTCTCAAGTGGTTGTTTCTTTTTCAGGCCGTTTTGCGCTTGAATTTCCAACGTTTTCTCAACGGTTTGATCTGCTGGCAACTCCAGGGTGGGCCAGAGGGGACGGCCGTTTGGCAGGCAGGGTTCACATTGCGCGACGATGGCGCTGACGTGGCTGATGGCGTCGGGAAAGGGGGCGAAGCGTTCAAGCACTGCTTCAGGCGGCAGCCAATGCACCTCAATTTGCGGATCGTCGAAGCCGGGGATGGCGTGGTGGGGAACGAGCTCGAGTTGGCTGTTTTGCTTGATGGCAGAGAGGAGGCGGAGCAACGGCCGTTCCTCTTCATGCAGGCAGTAAACCGGTTGGGCAGCGGCGGGGGGCAGGCCAAAGCGGGCGCCAATACGGATCAGTTCAGTGATAACGGCCGTGTCTGCCGCCTGATGCCACTCCACGCCGATATAGGCGCGGTCTTCATAGATGCCGCCCAACTGCGAGGCGACATGGGTGGCTGCTTTATCATGCCCGGCGCGGACAAAGCGATCCAGCCAGCCGCGCCGTCCCCCATCCAGGCAAATGAGACCGTCGCTGTGTGCTTTGAGGTCGTTCCAGGCGAGGCCGTGATGCAGCCGTTCCGGGTCGGGGCTGCCCAACAGCAGGGTGGAGAGCCGGTTGAGCGAACGGTAGCCGGCTGGCCCTGTCGCCAGCAAAACAAGCTGGCCGGGGGTACTGGTATCGACGGGCGGCGGATCTGGCGGCGCGGCCACCGGCACGACAAGACCTATGATCGGCTTGATGCCCGCCGCCCGGCACGCCTTGTCGAAGGCGACGGCGCCGTAGAGGCCAAAGCTGTCGGTGAGCGCCAAGGCATTGAGGCCAGCGGCGGCCGCTTGCTGCGCCAGGCTTTGGGGTGAGGCCACGCCGCCCAGCAAGGAGAAGTGGGAGTGGACGTGCAGGTGGGTGAAGTGGCTGGCGTCGCTCATGGGGCGTGATCATAACACGCTATGGGAATGATCCAATTTCATTAACTTCTAGCTGCCTGTGTTAAGTTCGCGCCCAAGAAAACGAGGAAATTGCGGTTGAACTGGGTGGCGCGAATAGATTCTTTTAATGATGGCAATGTCGTAATCGGAGTAGAGATGGCGTCTGCCTGCTGTTCGTTCTGGTAATCCTTACCGTCGCGCCCAAGCGTGCAAGGTTATCTGGCTTGATGCCTGTTTCCTGGACACGGTATAATTGCCTGATTATTATCTTGAAATGTGAACCCCGGTTTAGCTGATGATAAAGGAAGCCGAAATGAGACCACGATTATTATTAAGTTTGCTGCTCTTTTTCGGTAGCCTGCTGCTCTCTTGTGGGCAGAGGGAGCCGGTAAACCCCACAGCAGCGTTGCCGTCGGCTGAGACGCCGATAACAGAAATAGCTCTTGCCGGCGCACTGGCTGAAGCCAAAGCGGAGTTGTCTGGCATGGCCTGGTATGGCGATACCTTGATCTTCCTGCCTCAATATCCGTTTTTTAGTGGAGAAGGCAGCTTTCTTTACGCTTTGCCCAAGTCCGACATTTTGGCTTATCTGGATGGCGGCGCCACGGGGCCACTGACGCCGCAAACCATCCCATTTGACGCCGCCGGCCTGTCGCGCCAGATTCAGGGTTTTGAGGGGTATGAAGCGATTGCTTTCGCCGGGGAGACGGTGTTTCTCACGGTGGAAGCGCAGACGCCGGCCGGAATGCGCGGCTATCTGGTGTCTGGTGAGATGGGGCAGGATGGGCAGGGGGTTTTGCTGGAAACGGCCGTTCTCCCCGAAATTCTGCCCCAAACCAACATCGATAATATGACAGATGAAGCGCTGCTGGTGGTGGGCGACAACCTGCTTACCTTCTATGAGGCAAATGGGCAGACGGTCAACCAGTCGCCAATGGCCCATCGTTTCACACTGGATTTACAGGAGGTAGAATCAATCCTATTTCCCGCCCTGCCATTCCGGGTGACAGATGCGACGGAGGTGGATGAAAACGGCCGTTTCTGGGTCATCAATTACTATTATCCCGGCGATAAAAAGCTACAAACGGATGGCGATGGGATGGCGCTGCCAGAAGCGGCAGGCGCTACCCATCTACTTTACGAGCAGGTTGAGCGGCTGGTAGAGCTGCAACTCGACGGAGACGCCCTATCCCTGACCGACACGCCGCCCCTCTACCTGCAACTGCCCGATGAGAATGCCCGCAATTGGGAAGGTATCGTTCGTTTAGATGGGCGTGGTTTTTTGCTGGTCACAGACAAATTTCCAGAAACAATGTTTGCCTTTGTGCCCTGGCCGCCGTAAGTATAGCCGGGACGCAGAGCCTATTGACGAGTAGTCGCCCTGTGTTATCCTTGCCGGCATAATAACGCCAACCAGACCTGTCAAACCTGACAGCGCTTACCCGGCAATAACCATTTAAAGGTAAACCGTCATGGACACGTCACCTGCCACCCGCCGCCCTGAGATACCCGCGCTGCAAGCGCCTGTTTCCATTATCATCCCAGCTTACAATGAAGAACACGGGTTGGGACCGGTGCTGGCGGAATTGCTGCACAAAATGGACGCTGCTGGCGATCTGTATGAGGTGATTGTGGTGGATGATGGCTCAGGGGATGGAACGGCCGTTGTCGCCCAACAATACGCCGTCACCGTGTTGCAGCACCGCGTCAACAAAGGCTACGGTGCGGCCCTCAAAACTGGCATCCGCCAGGCCAAATACGACCTCATTTGCATCACCGACGCCGACGGCACCTATCCCAACGAACGCATTCCCGAACTCGTCAACATTCTCGTCGAGCATCATTTAGATATGGTTGTTGGCGCTCGCGTCGGCGACGATGTGAACATTCCAACCATACGTAAACCGGCAAAATGGGCGCTGGGACGGGTGGCAAACTATGTGGCGGCCGAACCCATTCCTGATTTAAACTCCGGCTTGCGCGTCTTCAAACGGGATGTTTGCTTGCTCTTTTTTAACATCTTGCCCAATCAGTTTTCTTTTACCAGCACCATTACCATGGCCATGCTCACCAACCAATACCAGGTCGTCTATGTGCCCATTAACTATTATGCGCGGGTGGGTAAATCAAAGATCCGGCCCATTCATGATACCCTCAACTTTTTGCGCCTGGTGGTACGCATTGGCCTCTATTTTGCGCCACTCAAAATCTTTCTGCCCATCAGCTTTTGGCTGCTGGTCTTGGGCATCGCCTGGGGCGCAGGAACCTTGTTCGTCTTTGGCCAAATCGCCGATATTTCCACATTGGTGATCATCATGACGGCGTTTCAGGTATTCGCCATCGGTTTGTTGGCAGAATTGATTAATAAGCGCCTGCCAAATTATTATCGAGAATAGATTTTTTATGACACAGAAACAAAGATACAAAGGTTTTCTTTGTGCCTTTATATTGAATGCTTAGTAACATCTCAATATTTGGGGACAAAGATTACAAAAGTTTCAGAATTAGCTTTGCATGAACACTCTGATGCCAAAACTTTTGTAATCTCCCAGTTTATTGAGAAGATACAATGTTTATGCCTAAACCAGTGAACTCTCCAGGCAATGCAGTGTGGCAGCGGCTGCAAAACGAGGTGATAGCTGCCGGTTTGTGTACTCACTGCGGGGCTTGCGCCGGATTGTCGGCGGGGCAGGTGGTGATGCAGCAGACCGGGCGGGGGCCGCTGCCGGTATCCGTGGGTAAAGCCGTTGATTTGGATGAGAGCGTCTGGGCAGCCTGTCCGGGGAAAGGGGTCGATTATCCGGGCCTCAATCGGCGCGTGTTTGGCAAGCTGCCGCAGAACTGGTTGAGTGGCTGCATCCGGCGTATTTACGTGGGCTACGCTGCCCCGGAAGCGGTGCGCCGGGCGGGCGCGTCAGGCGGGGTGATTACGCAAACGCTGCTTTATCTGTTGGAAACGGGCCAGATTGACGGGGCGGTGGTGGTGCAGGCGGGACGCCCTTTGCCTTATCTGGCGGAACCGGTGATTGCCACGACGCCGGCGCAGATTTTGGCCGGGGCGCAGAGCGTTTACCAACCCGTGCCGGTGAATGATATTTTGGGCGAGATGGTGGGGTTTAACGGCCGTTTAGCCTACGTCGGGCTGCCAGATCAGGTGGCTTCATTACGGGAATTGCAACGACAAGGTCATCCCGGAGCCATGAAAGTTGAATATGTGCTGGGGCCGTATGTGGGCACAAACATGTATCTGGAAGCCATCGCCAGCTATTTACGCGCCAATGGCGTCAACTCTTTGGACGAGATTGCCGCATTGAAATACCGTGACGGCGAGTGGCCTGGTTATTTGATGATTCGGCTCAAAGATGGCCGCGTTTTTAAAGCGGCAAAGTTTTATTACAACTACCTCATCCCCTTCTACATCAGCCAAAGCAGCCTGCTCTCCGTGGATTTCACCAACGAACTGAGTGACATCTCCGTAGGCGACGCCTGGCATCCACGTTATGAAGCGCAGGGGGCGGGCTTTTCGGTGGTGGCGGCGCGCACGGAGAAGGGGGAGGCGCTGCTGCAAGAGATGGCTGCCAACGGCATGGTGGTTCTTGAAGAGACCGGGCTGGAAGAGGCGCTCAGGATGCACGGCCACATGATAGATTTTAAGAAACGGGGTACGTTTATTCGGTTGGCCTGGCGGCAAAAAGCGGGCAAGCGGACGCCGCAGTTCGGTTACCGGCCTGTTAAATTACCTTTTTCGCGCAAACTGGTGGAAGGGGTCATCTCTACCATTTTTATGGTGTGTGGCACATCGCTGGCGCGAAAAATTGTGGAACAGATTCCGTTGAATATTATCGGCCCACTGTTCGATGCCTTGCGCAAAACATGGAAAAATTTATCCAGGCCGACGAAACGGAAGGGGTTGGCGCAAGTGGAATTTGAGCTATTTGGAGATTAAAA
>CAZXVH010000001.1:137339-145037 GCA_964643965.1 uncultured Ardenticatenaceae bacterium | reverse complement strand
TCAATCGTCAATCGTCAATCGTCAATCGTCAATCGTCAATCGTCAATCGTCAATCAAAAAGGAGATTTACTATGGAAACAAAAACCTTCACCGTCCCCAATATCAGCTGCGGTCACTGCACCCACACCATTGAAATGGAAGTCGCCGACATCGCGGGTGTTACCAGCGTCAAAGCCGATCAAGAGAGCAAACAAGTCACCGTCATGTGGGACAAACCAGCCACCTGGACAGAAATTCAGGCCCTGCTGCAAGAGATCAACTACCCACCCGAAGGTCTCATTCAAATCAGTTAACAGACAAACCCGATAGACCTGACAGGTCTTAAGAAGCTACCCCTATGTCAGAAGAAAAACAAATCACCCTGCCCGTCATGGGCATGACCTGCGCTAACTGCGTCGCTACTGTTGAGCGCAATGCGAAAAAAGTAGACGGCGTGGCGGCCGCCAACGTCAATTTCGCCAGCGAAAAAGTCACCTTCACCTACGATCCCGCGCTGGTCAAGCCCCAAGCCGTCACCGCCGACGTCATCGCCCGCATCGAACAGGCTGGCTACGAAGTGCCCACCGCCGAAACTGAACTCTCCCTGCTGGGCATGACTTGCGCCAACTGCGCCAATACCATCGAACGCCGCCTCAACAAGGTGGATGGCGTCCTCAGCGCCACCGTCAACTACGCCAACGAAAAAGCGACCGTACGCTATACGGCCGGCGCCGTCACCCGCGCCGATCTCGTCGCTGCGGTACGCAAAGCAGGTTATGACGTGGTGGAAAGCGCCAGCGCCGACGAACCAGAAGACGCCGAAGCGGCCGCCCGCCAGGCAGAGGTCGATCATCAAAAAAAGCGGCTCCTCGTCGGCCTTATTTTCACCACGCCTCTCTTTATATTGAGCATGTCCCGCGATTTTGGCTTGCTGGGCGATTGGGCCAACGCCAATTGGGTTAACTGGCTCTTCTTTGCCCTGGCTACCCCCGTCCAGTTTTACGTGGGCTGGGATTATTACGTGGGCGCTTACAAGAGCTTGCGTAACGGCAGCGCCAACATGGATGTGCTGGTAGCCATGGGTTCTTCGGTGGCCTATATTTACAGCGTCGCCGTTCTCATTGGTCTGACGCTTGGCTCCATGGCGCTGGGTCACCACGTCTATTTTGAGACCAGCGCCATGATCATCACGCTTATTGTGACGGGTAAATTGCTGGAAGTTCGCGCCAAAAGCCAGACGAGCGAAGCCATCAAGAAGCTCATCGGCCTGCAAGCCAAAACCGCCCGCGTGGTGCGCAACGGCATAGAAGTAGACATCCCCATCGCCGAAGTGGAACATGGCGATATTGTGGTAGTGCGCCCGGGTGAGAAGATTCCGGTAGATGGAGTGGTGGTAAACGGCCGTTCTGCTGTAGACGAGAGCATGATCTCCGGCGAAAGTCTACCCGTGGAGAAAACCGTGGGCGATGCCGTCATCGGCGCCACGCTCAACAAGCAAGGGCTGCTCAAATTTGAAGCGACCAAAGTAGGCAAAGAGACCGCGTTAGCCCAAATCATCAAAATGGTGGAGCAGGCGCAAGGCAGCAAAGCGCCCATCCAGCGCGTGGTAGACCAGGTATCAGCTTATTTTGTGCCGTTTGTGATCATTGTGGCCTTTGTTACGTTTGGCATTTGGTATCTGGTGACAGGTGATTTTGTGGAAGCGTTGGTCAGGTTAACGGCCGTTCTCGTCATCGCCTGTCCCTGCGCCATGGGCCTGGCCACCCCCACCTCCATCATGGTCGGCGTGGGCAAAGGCGCCGAATACGGCATCCTCTTCAAAAACAGCGCTGCCCTGGAAGAGGTGCATAAACTCAACGCCATCGTCCTGGATAAGACAGGCACGATTACACGCGGGGAACCGTCGGTGACGGATATAGTGGTCAGTGATCAGTGGTCAGTGATCAGTGGTCAGCCTACCGACCACCGATCACCGAATACCGATAACCGTTTATCAACCACCGATTACTTACTCACGCTCGCCGCCTCCGCCGAACGCGGTTCCGAGCATCCGCTGGGTGAAGCCATTGTCCGGGCGGCCAATGAGAAAGGGTTGATCTTGAGCGACCCCACCGATTTTGAAAGCATTGCCGGCCATGGCATTCGGGCGCGGGTGGATGGACACGATGTTTTGCTGGGCAATCAGCGCTTGATGGCACAGGAAGCCATCCCCTTAAACGGCTTAGAAGCCAAAGCGGAGAGGCTGCAAAACGAAGCGAAAACCGCCATGTGGCTGGCCATCGATGGGCAAGCCAGCGCCATTATCGGCGTGGCTGACACCATTAAAGAAGGCTCCAAAGAAGCGGTGCAGGCCATGAAAGACCTGGGCTTAACAGTCATCATGATGACGGGCGACAACGAAGCCACCGCCCAAGCCATCGCCGCTGAAGTGGGTATTGACCGCATCTTTGGCGAAGTGCTGCCGGGTGAAAAAGCCAGTTATGTCAAGCAATTGCAAGAGGAAGGTTTCATCGTGGGCATGGTGGGCGACGGTATCAACGACGCCCCTGCCCTGGCGCAAGCCAATGTCGGGCTGGCGATTGGCACAGGCACAGATGTAGCCATGGAAACGGCCGATGTCACCCTGATGCGCGGCGATTTACGCAGTGTGCCGCAAGCGATCAAGCTGTCTAAAGCGACGATGCGCAATATTCATGAAAACCTGGTATGGGCGTTTGGCTACAACATCATCCTGATTCCGATTGCGGCCGGTGTATTGGCTCCATTCGAGTGGGCGCCAAACCTTTTACGGCAACTCAGCCCCATTTTGGCGGCGGGGGCGATGGCCTTCTCCAGCGTCAGCGTGGTCACAAATTCGCTGAGATTGAAGCGCGTAAAACTATAAAACGAAAGCCCATGACATTCATCAAAGAATCAACCGTTACCTGCCCAAACTGTGGCTTTTCCGATTTATTAACCATTGCAGATGGGTTGTGACAATTGCAACATACCTGCGCCAGTTGTGGCGTAGTCATGAAACACAAAGCAGAGGATTGCTGTATTTTTTGCTCGTATGGTGATGTCTACTGCTTTTCAAAACAGAAGCAGCATGAGTTTCCTAATTAGAGAATAAAAAATGAGATTTTCACTGATAATTTTACTGTTTGCGCTGGTATTAACGGCTTGCGGAGGCATGGCTGGTATAGAAACGGCCGTTTCCGACCGCACACAAGCACCAGGTTCAGGTGAGAGAGCCGGCCGAGGCATGGGTATGGGTATGGGCATGGGCATGGGAAACGGCATGATGGCGCGTCACCGTGCCACTGTTCCCGAGGAATATGCAGGGCTTACCAATCCCATCCCTGCGGATGAAGAATCGTTGGCACGGGGCGAAGAAATCTATACCACCTATTGCGTCGTCTGCCACGGTGAAGGTGGCATGGGAGATGGCGCTAACGCCGCCAATTTGGATCCGGCGCCAGCGCCCATCGCCCACACCAGCCGCATGTTGGGCGATGACTATCTTTACTGGCGCGTCAGTGAAGGCGGTTCGCATGATCCGTTTAACTCCGCCATGCCCGCCTGGGGAACCGCTTTCGATGAAACGGACCGCTGGGATGTGATCAACTACATACGCGCCTTGAGCAGCGGCCAGGTAATGCCAGGGGGCATGGGGTCGCGCTTCGATCCGGCTGCCGAAGGACAACAACGGGCGGAGATGTTGAAAACGGCCGTTGCTGATGGCGTCCTCACCCAAGCTGAAGCAGACACTTTTGACACCGTTCATGGCTTGATGGAGGATCTGATGGCTGGCGAAGCACCCATGAGCGGCAGCATGGGCCAAAATCAGATAGTCATGCTGACCGCCCTGCTGGAAGCGGGTAAAATAAGCCAGGCCGACGCCGACGCTTTTAATGAAATACATGATCGTCTTTTAGAATCCGGTTTGATGCAGTAGCCATAGGCAACGAACATGTACCACTTACCGGCCGTTTTGGGAACGAGAAAAAAACAAGTCGATGAAAAGATTTTTCACACGTTGCCCGGCCGTTTTGGGCCTGATATTGCTGCTGGCTACTGCCTGCCAAACAGAAATAGAGAGGGGAGAAACGGCCGTTTCCCCCACACCAACTGCTCCCACCATCTCCATACCCACAAACACAGCCACAACCCAACCCACCGTCCAGACACAACCAATCGCCACAGCCAAAGCAACCGTCTCGCCTACTGCCACGCCCTTCGTCCCTCCCGACATCCACTACCTTCAGGCTGCTATCGAGCACACCCTGGCAGATTTCTCCGGCGTCGCCAGCTTCATCATCATCGATCTGCAAACCGGCGAGCAGGTCAGCCTGAACCCGGATGTCGCCCTGGCCGGTACGAGCCTCATCAAAATCCCGCTGCTCGTAGAAACGTTTCGGGCGCTTGACCGCCCACCCGACATTGAGCAGACTAAACTGCTCACCCAAACCACCTCCGTCTCCAGCAACTTCGCCGCTAACCTGCTCCTGCGTGATGTCGTTGGCGGCGGCGACATTTTCAGTGGCGCCGACGCATTGACCCAATCCATGCGGAACCTTGGCCTTTACAACACCTTCATCGCTGTGCCTTATAACCTGGAGCCGCCACCCGGCCGGCAGCAAACCTACCTGACGCCGGCCAACCAACGCACCGATCTTAGCACCCGGCCCGATCCGTATCGCCAAACAACCCTCGGCGATTTAGCCCGCCTCCTGACCGAGATTTACAGCTGCGCTCAATCCAATTCTGGCTTACTACGCGAAGTTTATCCCGAACAGATCATGCAGAACGAATGTCAGGAGATACTGCGCCTGTTGGAACTCAACGAGTTGGCCCGCCTGCTGCAAAATGGCTTGCCAGAGAACGTCACATTCTCCCACAAAGTCGGCTGGATCGATGATACACATGGCAACATCGGCATTGTCTTTGGGCCTGAACGCCCCTATTTGATTGGTATGGCTCTCTATGCCCCCGGCTGGTTAGAATGGGAAGAGAGCGCCCCATTATTTGAAGCTGTCTCCCGCCTGACATATAATCACTTCAATCAACCTGATAGTTATCCACTGGCAATCCTGGCCCAACCACCTCAACTCGACAATACTCCCACGCCAGCCCCCACTCCCATCTGGCCTCAAGCTATTGTGTTTGGCACACAAGGCATCGGGCTTACGTTGCGGAATACTCCTGGTGGAGTGGAAATCACTATCTTACCGGAAGGAACGGTTGTCAGCCTGCTGCCGGACGCCACTCAGGATCAAGGCGGCATTAGTTGGCGCAAAATCCGCACACCACAAGGGGAAGAAGGTTGGGTTGGCAACGACTTTTTAGCTTATAATAATTGAGTCGTATTTATCTTATCCACAAAAAAGGTTATAGGTATAGATGCGTATAGATGTCGTTATCCCCACTTGCAACAGGCAGGATTTGATTACAAATACGCTGCGCAGTTTGCAAGCCAATACTGTTCAAGATTTTCAAGCCTGGATTGTGGATCAAAGTGACGATTCAGCCACGGCCGATGTGGTGCAACGCTTCGCCGCACAAGACCCCCGCTTCGTCTACATCCATTCAGCCGTCAAGGGGGTTAATGCGGCGCGCAATATTGGTATTGCGGCCGGCGTCGCCCCCATTGTGGCGCTGACCGATGATGATTGCGCGGTTGAGAAAAACTGGTTAGAAATGCTGCTCAGTGAATACGAAGCGTATCCTGAATGTGTTTCTCTGTTTGGGCGGATTAAACCGGTAAGTATCTCAGAAACGGCCGTTCCCCCCGAACAGTTCCAAGAAATTCAACGAATGCAAGAAATTCTACCTATGGCGGCTAAAGATTGCCCCCATCATCATATGTTTGGCGATAATCGCTTTAATCTCGGGTTTGGGCATGGGGCCAATATGTCCTTTCGGCGTAGCGCCTTTACCACCTATGGCTTGTTCGACGAATTTCTAGGGGCCGGCGCCCCGTTATGCTCCTGGCCGGAACGGGATATTGGCTATCGCATCATGGCGGCCGGCGGAAAAATCTTATATTCGCCTAACGTTTTGGTGTACCATGCGCATTGGCGTAATTGGCCGGACGTTAGAAACACCTTCCGCAATTATGCGTATGGCGCTGGCGCTGCTGTTAACAAATATGTGCGCACAGGCGATTGGGCCAGCTTACGCTTACTAAGCGACTGGATTATACAAATGGGTTTCCGCCAAATTTTGTCGGGCCTTTTCAAATGGCAAAGTTGGCAAAAAATATATGTCGGTTTTTTACAATTGATTTATCCATGGGTAGGATTGTGGCGAAGCAGACAGTATAGTATTGACCCGACATACCGGGTCTACATCGGGAAAAAGGGGCAGACTGGCAAAGCACCATTGCTTCACCCACCGCCCAAGGTCCCTGACCTTTAAGGCTGGCGCAGTTTCAGCAGGGAGGGGAGGGAGGAAACGGCCGTCTCCCTTCTTTCATCCTCCTTAATCTGTCCTGTGCCCCCGATAAATGTCATAGCTACAGCTAACCCGGAGTTACTCCATCTTGCCCAAGTCACCGATCACAAAAACCATGCGGTACCCCTTCAAGAACCTCATCTTTCAGGGTGGCGGTGTGCGCACCTTTGCCTATCATGGCGTCATTCGCGGGTTGGCAGCGCGGGACCTTTTAGGCCAGATTGAACGAGTAGGGGGCACTTCAGCCGGGGCGATGCTGGCGGCCATTCTCAGTTTTCGGTTGGGGGTGGAAGAGAGCATCGCCCTCTACAATACGCTCGACTACGCCAAAATCCCGGGCCTCAAGACCACTGTGCGTATGCCTTCTCGCTTGATTGGGGCGGTGCGCAGTAAAGAGATGGCGGGCAACGTGGATGGGCTGAATCGGCTGCTGCGCGAATACGGCTGGTACGATACCAGCTACGCCTACAAATGGCTGCTCACCACCATCGCCGCCCAAACGGGTTATGGCACGGCCACCTTCGCCGATTTCCGCAACCACGGTTTCCGCGACCTGTACATCACCGCCACCAATATTTCGCGCCATCAGCTTGAGGTGTTTTCCGCCGAAAACACGCCAGACGTTCCCGTAGCCGACGCTCTGCTGCTCTCCCAATCTATCCCCCTCTTTTTTGCCGCCCCCCGCTTTGATGGTAAACAGATCAATGATGAAGAAGGGGATTATTACGGGGATGGCGCCATTTTGAGCAATTTCCCCCTACATCTGTTTGATCAACCGCAATACATCCCGACGCAGCAATCATTATCCTATGGCGTCAACTGGGAAACGCTGGGTGTGCGGCACTACACGCCTGCCGACTGCCCTGATGCCGGGCAGAGAGAAATCAATAATATCGCCAGCTATATCACCAATCTCTTTGAGACCTGGCTGGATGCACAGGCGGTGGGCTACAACCAGCAATTATTGGACAAAAGGCGCACGATTGAAGTGAGCAACTGCTGCGTATCCGCCACCGATTTCCACATTCAGCCGACCCTTTTGGATGAATCGTATCAGAAGTTGGTGGCGGCGGGGGAAACGGCCGTTACCGATTACCTGGACAACTACACGCCACCCCCGACGACCACCCCCTCCTAGAGCATGTCCGCGAGAATATGCGACGTGTGTTCAACAAATCGTCATAAGGGTTGTAGATTCACTGTCTTCATCATCCCCTGTAAACAGATTTCGTTTGCTGATGTTTTGAGAAATAAGGGAGAATATTCAGCGCGTGTTCAACAAAG
>CAZXVH010000001.1:126561-137239 GCA_964643965.1 uncultured Ardenticatenaceae bacterium | reverse complement strand
GATGAAAGTAAAGTTATCTATATAGGCTGTGGCAGCGGTAATTGTTCTCCAGTTACTTCTGCGTATAAAACATCTGGACAAAAATCGACGCCATTGGGCCATACTAACGTTTTTGCCTCTGGATCGACCGACACTTGGCTGAAGAACTGTAAATTTTCCAACTCAGTAAAAACGCCACCGCGACCCATGATCCGATCCCTGAAATCCACTTCAGCTTCTGTGCCATCTGAAAAAGTTAAGACTAACCAAAAATCTTTGATATATTTAACATGTGTGATGCGTGGTAACATATGAACTCCTTACCTTAATCCAAGAGGTCAATTGACTCTGTTTATAGCATAATGTTTTATGATGGGGATGGTTGATTATGTTTCAATAATTGAAACTGAGTACGTTTTTATTTTGGGGTCGGCCGTGATCAAGGTTAGTTTCTCCACTTGGGCTTGTGCAATTAACATCCTGTCAAATGGATCTTTATGAATGGGGGGCAAGGTTTCAACCGTTAACGCATGTTCTGTTGTTATATCCAGCGGGGTAAAACGATGCAGGCGTAGCTCTTCCAAATAATCGCTATTGGGTATCTCCAATTTGCCAATCGACTTTTTGATGGCAATCTCCCAGGCTGTTGCCGCACTGACAAAGACAATATTGTTGCCGTCTATAATAGCATCTCGTGCCTTTGGGGAAAGTCTGGGACTGTTGTCGATGGCCCAGAGAAAGGTATGGGTATCAAGGAGTAGGTTCACTGTCTTCATCATCCCCTATAAACAGATTTAGCATATCTTCCGGCAATTCATCAAAATCATCTGCCATCCAGATATGTCCCTGCCACTTACCCACGCCTAATTGACGGGGAGTTGTATCCAGGGTATAAGGTACTAATTTTGCCACAGGTTTGCCAGCTTTCCCGATAATAACCTCTTCACCACGCATGGCGCGTTCGACCAGTTTTGACAGGCTTGCTTTCGCCTCAGAAATATTTGTGATTTGCATAGCTTTATCACCTCTCACGATATGAATATCATTATGGTCTAGTCTGGTCTGGTTTGCAAGGGTGTTTACAAAATATTCGCAGAACGGCCGTTATCCCCAGTAAAATAACGAGATTATCAGAGTGCGTTTGCTGATGGTTTGAGAACTGAAGAAGAACGGCCGTTTCAAACAAATTCGTTCCTTTCTCAAATTCGTTGTACTCACGAACGAATAAGAAACACCACCTCTTTATAAGCCGGCTCCCCATTCAACAACCCCAACGGCCGTTCTCGCAAATACGCATCAAAAAAAGCCAGGGTGTACTCATTGATGATACGGGCCACCAAACGGCCGTTTATCGGCCCCTTTGCCCCCACCAGACGAGTCAGCAGGGGGGAAAGCAGGGGCAAATCGCTGTAATCATAATGGCCGCTGCCAGCGATGGTAAAGACGATGGACGCGGCGGCATTGCCCATTGCCAAGCGCTGCGCCATCTCCCCATTCTCCTGCCCAAAATCACCCATACTCATCATCGCCAGCAGGGGCAAGGACAACGATTGGTCCATTTCCTCAGCATCATATGGCTTCAGCCACGGGTCGAGCAAAAGCAGCGCCCGGCAGTGCGCCCCATTCAGCACCGTTTGCAGCGCCGCGCCGCCCCCCATCGAATGTCCAAACAAGCCGATACGGTTCAGATCTAAACGGCCGTTCAAAAAATGCCCTGCTTCTTCATTCCAAACAGCCAATTGGTCGAGAATAAACTGAATATCCGCCGCCCACTGCCGCATCCCTAAACGGCCGGCCGTGGTGACGGGCATGTCGTCGGGCGGCTCCATCATCCCAAAAACAACACGGTCATCGGGGAAAACGGTGATGATGGCGCCATAGGTGTGGTTGGGCGCCACCACCACATACCCCTGGCTTGCCAACGCTTCCATCTGCCACGTATTTTGGGAACGAATGCCCATGTAGCCATGTGAAAATATCACCGTCGGGAACCGTTTGGCTCCGGGCAAAAGCAGCGCTTCTTCATGACTATGGGTACGCACCAAATCAATATGCCGCACGGTAAACGGCGGGAAGCCCAGCCGTCGGGCAATCGCCGGGCCGCCAATCTCAAAATCGGCGACAAAGGGAGCTGGTTTATCTTTAGCGGGCTTCTGCGCCGGATACCACAGCTGCACCATCAGCTCACGCGGCGCCGTTTTGCTCTGGCTAAATAACTCGGTGCGACTGGTATCCACCAGATGGAAGGTGCGTGTACCCACCGCATAAGGGCCAGTCGGCGTGGGCAATTTTGGCACAGCCATGATGGTGGTTAGGAGAACGGCCGTTACAAACAGCAGCGTCCACAAAAACAGGAACCAGCCGTTGTGAAACGCCGCCCCCGCTGCCCCCACCCCACTGAGCGCCAACACGACAATCGCTTGCCCATACGCAGGCGTCATCTGCCAACGTGGTTTCTCAACGGCCATATGCCCCAAAATGAGCAGCGGCGAGATTAACGCCACCACTGGTATCACCACCTCACTCTCTGCTGGATACCAGAAAATGAAAACGGCCGTTATCAAATTAGCCAGTAAAATCGAAATTTCAAGGGGTCTCATAAATGTACGCAACGAAGCCTGAGCTTGTCGAAGGCTGGTATCTGTCGAAGGCCGGTGACTGAGCTTGTCGAAGGTCGGTGACTGAGCTTGTCGAAGTCGCCGGGCTTCGACAGGCTCAGCCCTCGTCTGTTTGCTAACGGCCGTTCCCCACCAATTCCATCTCAGGATACACCATCGCCCCCGTCACCAAATCTTCCCCAGCGTCTTGCAATTCCTGGCGGAAGAAGGCGGAGACCATGCTGTTCATCATCTCGACGGTGTAGTCGCTGTCCATGTCGCCAGAAAGAGCCAACTGCGACGTCAGCGGCGAAAGCAAGGGAATATCGGTAAAATCAAAATGCGCCGCGCCTGTCACCGTCGCCAAATAGCCTGTCTCCGCTAAACTCGCAAATAGTTTTTCAGCGATGACATGATTGTCGCTGGCATCGTTAAAGTTCCACTTGTCGGCGCGTAAAAAGAGGAAAGGCTGGTTTAGGCCAGCGGCCACGACATTGTCTGAAACCGGCACGACCCAGGCATCCAGCCCCACGCCTGCCTGGCAACGGGCATCCCGGCCGCAAAACTCAACCGTGGCCCCGCCTCCTGTAGAATGGCCGAATACGCCAACTTTGGAGAGGTCTAAACGGCCGTTAAACTCCCCGCCATCTTCCTCATTCCAAACCACCAACTGATCCAACACAAAGCCCATATCGTCCGCCCAAACTTGCACCAACTGAGTGCTGGTGCGCGGCGGCTCACCCTCGCCAGAAAGCACCTCAGGCTTATAAAGCGCCACCCGGCCATCGGGGAAAACCGTCATGACATTGCCATAAGTATGGTCAATCGTAGCCACCACAAAACCGTGGCTGACCAGTTCCTCGACCATCGCCGTGTTCTGCTGGCGCATCCCCTGTAAGCCATGAGAGAAAACCAGCACCGGGAATGGGGATTCAGCAGATAAAACAGGTGCATCTTTGAGCGCGTGCAGTTTGGTCAGGTTGATGTGGTCGAGCAAAAACGAGGGCAGATTGAGCCGTTCAGCCAACACAGGCCCCATCACGGCCAGGTCTTCCAGGTAGATCGCCGTTTCCCCCTTGGCGTCTGGAGTTGTTGGATACCAAATCTGTATCATGATTTCCCGTTTATCGGCCGGATCGTCGGTGTAGATTTCATCACGGCTGTCATCGACGAGATGGAAGGTTTGTGTGCCGATGGCATAAGGGCCGGTTACATCTGGCAATTTTGGCACAGGCAAGGCGTAAGGTAGCGCCAGCGCCGCCAACCAGACCAACAACCCCACCACGCTCCCCGTCATCATCCAGCCCGACCGTTTTTTGGCCGAGGCTCGAGGTCTCCACAAACGGGGTAACGTCCCCAAAAACAGCCCGATAACCAGCGCATAGGTTGGCAACATCTGCCAACGATACCCTTCAATAATCAGTTGGAAGAGCAGGAGGATAACGGCCGTTACCGGCAAAAAATCGACCCATCTCGGCCGTCGCCAGGGCAGCAAAGGCCAGGCCAACACTGGCAAAATCGCTAACAGCATCAAAATCTCAAATAATCGCATGATTTATTCCTAAACATTCAATACAAAGGGGCAAAGGGGCAAAGAAACAAAGAGACAATGGCTTTTCTTTGTTTCTTTCACCCTTTATTTCTTCGTATTAATTTTTCTTGTTTAATCCCCCACACACTCAACACCAACGCCACCACCATCAAGGCCATCATCGCCAAGAACACCTCCTGTAAACCGGCGATTTGTGCCGAAATCGGGGCGGTTGTAGCCCCACCCACTGGCGTTTTGCCCATAGCGATGGCCACCCGACCGGCCCATAACGCGCCAAAGAGAGCAATCCCCGTTGTCTGCCCCAAAGTACGACTCAACCCGAGCAGCCCCGAAGCCACGCCCAAGTGTTCCGGCGGCGCGGCGCCCATCACCGCGCTGTTGTTGGGAGACTGGAAGATACCCATACCCAGGCCGATGGGAACGACGCCCAGTGCAAAAATCAGCAGCGTCGTCGTCACATCAAAGCCACTCATCACCCAGTACCCGGCGATGACAATGAGCAGGCCGATGCTAGCAATGCGCCGCGTACCATACTTGTCCGAAGCGCTGCCCGCCAGCGGCGCCGCCACTCCCAAAAATACGGGGATCAAGGCCATCATCAAGCCCACCTGCTGCACCTCAAAGCCGCGCATATTTTGCAGATAAAAAGGCAGCAGTAGCGTCGTACCTGCAATGGCCGTAAAAGCGACGGAGCCAATGAGTAAACTTAAACTAAAGACCCGGTTGCGAAACAAACTCAGGTCGAGCATCGGCTGTGGCTGGCGCTTTTCCACGCCAATAAAAATCAGCAAAAAGAGCGACGCCACGCCAAACAAGGTCAAAATAAGCGCCTCACTGAAACCGCGCTCCTGTCCCAGGGTCAGCGCCAGTAATAACGCCAACAAGCTGATGAACAGGAGAACCGCGCCGCCGAAATCGAATTCTTGTTTGCCCAACGGCCGTGTATCCGGCACAAATCGCCACGCCAAAAACGCCCCCAGGATGCCAACGGGCAGGTTGACCAGGAAAAGCCAATGCCACGAGGTCACGCTCAAAAGCATACCGCCCAGCGTCGGTCCCAGCACAATACCGATGGAGACGAACGTACCATTCAAACCAATGGCCTTGCCCCGCTCCTGCGGCGGAAACGCTTCCGTCACAATCGCCATGCCCAAGCCCAACATCATCACTGAGCCAATCGCTTGCAGCAGACGAAAACCAATCAGCCAATACACATTCGGCGACAAGGCGCATAATACGGAAGCGGCCGTAAACACCACAATGCCACCGGTGTAAATACGCTTTTTGCCCAGCATATCGCCCAGACGCCCGGCGCTGGGCAAGAGCGTGGCCTGCGCTAACAAGTAGGCCAAAATCACCCACTGCGCCACGGCAAACACCGTATCTAATTCAGTCACCAGGGTGGGCAGGGCCACGTTGACGATGCTGCCATCAATGGTCGATAAAAAGGTGCTCATGGCCACCGCCACCATCACGTACCATTTGCGACTGTAGATTGCGGATTGCGGATATTCGATTGATTCCGCGTCGTCTATTTCATGCTTCATCCTTCATCCTTTATAGTCGCCGTTTCCGTCCCCACCACCCGCTTTAATTCAGCCGTCGTCAGCTTCATGAGCGCCTGAACCTCACCGCCGCCGCCATAGATGATGGTTTGATGGTAAACGGCCGTTGCCACCACCGTGCGCAATGTCGTTTTATGCCCAAACGGGGGAACCGCCCCCACCTCGTAGCCCGTTATGGCCAGCACAGTTTCAGGAACGGCCGTTTTCAACCGTCTGCGAGACACACCCAGATAATCAGCCAGCTGCTTCCACGCCACCCGCGCCAGGCCATTGTTGATGACCAATACCGGCGCCCCATCCGCCAAAAACAAGATGGACTTGATGATCTGGTCTGGTTCTGCGCCCAAAACGGCCGCCGCTTCCGCCACGGTGCGCGTCTCTTCCTCTAAAAAGATGATCTCTGCTTCAATTTGGTTTTGGACGAGAAACTCGTTTAGCTCTCTACTCGTTAACGACATACAAACCTCTAAAAATCAATACGAAGATACAAAGGATTCTTATCGTCGGCAGTTTAGCTCAATCTCTAAGCAATTACCAATGCCCAAAGCAAGCACTCCTTGTTATAATCCCCTGCTTTTGCCGGTGGCAGAGAACCCGGCAGCCCGTCCAGATCGAAAGGCAGCAAGTGGCGAGTGGCAGGTAGCGAGTGACAAAAATCAGTCACTCTGCAACTTTGCAACCCTGCAACTTTTATACTCTGGGCAATCAAATACTGCGGCGGTCGCAGCACCCGCCTCAACAAAACAAAGGAGATTATTTTGACTGCATTCACTGAAAAACAAGGAGTTCCGGCAACCTCAACGGCCGGCCCGATAGCCCGCGCCATTCCGGCCGTTGCCATTGTCGTTATCGCCTCATACGTCGGCGCCCAAATGATCGCCGACATCGCCAGCATGAAAATCGCCGTCATCGGCGGTCTGGCTGTCGATATGGGCACTTTTATCTATCCCATCACCTTTACCTTACGCGACCTCGTCCACAAAATTGTGGGGAAGCGCAACGCGCAGGTACTCATCGTCAGCGCTGCGGCCATCAACCTGTTTATGGTGGTCTATTTTGCCTGGGCAGCAGCCATGCCTGGCGACAATCTGGCTGATCCGGATGGCACATTTGCGACCGCTTTCTCGATGGTTTTTGGCCCGTTGTGGCGCATCGTCTTGGCCTCGATTCTGGCGGAAGTGATTAGTGAACTGGTCGATACAGAAGCGTATCATTGGTTTGTCACCAAAGTGACTAAGGAGAAGCAGTGGGCGCGGGTTTTAGTCAGCAACTCCGCCTCTATCCCCATCGACACCGCCATCTTTGCCCTGGTGGCCTTCGGCGGTACGGTGCCGTGGCTGGTGGTGTGGCAAATCTTCATCTTCAACCTCATCGTCAAATTCGCGGTGACGTTGGTGAGCATCCCCCTCATCTACATCTACCCCGATCCCGATTGGTCACAGGTTGAAGAAGGGGACGAGTAACCAAGAAGTTCAACTTTTCAAAAAAGTTGAACTTCTCCTTCTCCCGATTCATTTGTTAAACGGCCGTTCCGCAGCTGCCCGGAAACGGCCGTTTTTGTTTCCCCCTTATCCTCTGCTAAAATTAAATAAATCACCCAGATAAAGGAAGGATCCCATGAAAACACGCTCATTTGGCGCCACAGATTTACAAGTTACCCCCATTGGACTGGGTCTGGCAGCGCTCGGTCGCCCAGGCTACATCAACCTGGGCCACGCCCAAGATTTGGACGAGAATTACGACATCGCCGCCATGGAGGCGCGTACCCACCGCGTATTGGATGCGGCGTGGGAAAGCGGCGTCCGCTACTTCGACGCCGCCCGTTCCTACGGCCGCGCCGAAGCGTTTCTCGGCGCCTGGCTGACGGCGCGGCAGATTCCCGCTGATCAAGTGACTGTCGGCTCCAAATGGGGCTACACCTACACCGCCGATTGGCAGATTCAAGCCGACGCCCACGAAATCAAAGAGCATTCTCTGCCCGTGTTACAGCGCCAAATCCAGGAAAGTCGCGCCCTGCTCGGCGACGCCCTCGACCTGTACCAAATCCACTCCGCCACCCTCGACAGTGGCGTCCTGACCAACGAAGCAGTGCTGGCAAAATTGGCGCAGCTCAAGCAAGGCGGTCTCAAAATCGGGCTGTCGCTCAGTGGCAGCCAACAAGGGGAAACGCTCAAACGCGCCCTGGATGTACAAACAGAAGATGGCGCGCTCCTCTTCGACAGTGTGCAAGCCACCTGGAATCTGCTGGAACAAGCAGCGGGGGAGACTTTGCGCCAGGCTCACGAGGCTGGCTTGGGTGTGATTGTGAAGGAGGCATTGGCAAACGGCCGTTTAACCCCCCGCAACACCGATCCCAACATGGCTCTTCTGCACCAACTCGCCGCCGCCAAGAACACCACCTCTGATGCGCTGGCCCTGGCGGCCGTTCTGGCGCAACCCTGGGTAGATGTGGCGTTGAGTGGAGCGGCGACGGTCGAGCATTTGCAGAGTAATGTGGCGGCCGTGGCTGTGGACTATGACGGGGAAACGGCCGTTCGCTTGCAAACCCTCCGCGAATCTCCAGAAGCATATTGGCACACCCGCAGCCAACTTGCCTGGAACTAATCCCGCTGCTTTTCACTCACCCAGCGACTCAAGGATAACGGGATAATAGGGGTCTCCCCAACGGCCGTTTTCCGCATAGCCGTTTCCGCTTCAGCCGGTAGTTTCATCAGTTGGCGCATGGCCGTTCTGGCATAATCAGGGTCACGGGACGCTATCATTTCAATTACCTTTTCCATAAACGCCTGTTCAATGGCTAATATTTCATCATATGTCATAGATTCTGCGCCACCCGCATCCCAATCACGGGTACTGTGCAGTTCCAGCAGTGGCATTGCCAGCAGTTGCAGAACGGCATTGTGCGTCGCCGTGAAAATCGAAGCCATAAAGCGCAAAAATGCTTGCCGCGCTGACTCTTGTTCCGCCATCGATGGCATCGTTCCACCCTCTTCTGCTGGCTGCCACACAGCCCGATGGATGGCAAGGTACGCATCTGCCAACGCCTGCATCTCAGCCAGTTCATCGTCGGTCACTTCGGCCGCCGCCAACGCCGCTACCTCTGGATAAACGACCTGTTCAAATGCTTCCACATCCCACACCGTCGCCTCCGCTCGACGCAGCGCCAACAAGAGGGCCTCGCCAAACGCCGCCACCTGCGATTCTGTCACAAAAACGCCCCGGCCATGTTCCGCCTGCACCAAACCACGCGCCGCCAACATGCGCGTCGCATCCCGGATGACGGCGCGGCTGACGCCAAACGCTTCGGCCAATTCTGGCTCCGTCGGCAGCGCTTCTCCCGGTACAAAATCCCCGTTTAGGATGGATTCTTTAAGGGACTCAGCAACTTGTTCAGCTAAGGTTTGTTTCTTCACTGGCTGCGAAAATGGCTTCTTTTGACTCATAATCCCTCTTCTCTTTTCTTTGACGGACATCGACTTGCACATAGAGGAGCAATGATACCATCAAGATGGAACCGGCTACAATCCAGGCGACGCTCACCGAAGCTTGTTCGGCCACATAACCCAGGCCAACGGCGCCCATCATCCCCCCCAAATAACCGGCTAAGGATTGCACCGACAACATGGCTGAACGATGTGCTGATGAAATTTCTTCGTTTATCAAGGTATTGTGGGGTGAATCCAAGACGCCCATGTTCAAATACACCAGCCAAAACAGAAGCATGAACAGGGGAACGGCCGTTTGCAGGGCCAACAGGATCAAAAACAAGCCTTGTAAACCACGCGCAATTGCCGCCACCAGACCATACCGCTTGCCCAGCTTGCGGCTCAACGGCGTCGAGATAAGATTGCCCACCACCCCTACAAAAAAGCTGCCCGCCATGGCCACCCCAAACAACAGCGTATTCTCTACACTGCCGCCTTGCAAGATGGCAAATTGGGGCTGCCAAAACGTCTCGATGCCCAGCACCGCCAGGCCACCAGCCAATGTGGCCCCCAGAAGCAACAAAATAGTCGGGTTTTGACGGCTCATTTGGAACGCAGCCTTGACGAGCGTCGGCACTTCTTGGAAGCCTTGTCGCCAGCCAACCGCCGCTTCAGTGGGGCGATCTTCTTTCACAGCCAGCGCCACAAAAATAATCAAGAGTACTTTAACGACTAGAGAAAGTAAGACAGGGACAGCTAAGGGGGTGATAACGGCCGTTCCCTCCGCCGGCAGGTTGGTAAAGAGACGGGGCAAGGCGCTACCCAATAACGCCCCAATGCCGAGCGCCGTCAGCGTCACCGTGCCCGCCTGCGCCAACTTCGGTTGCAGTTCAATCTCCGGCTCCACGGCTTGCAGCGCATCTACAAACCAGGCATCCAGCGCCCCCGACGACAAGGCTCGTCCCGCTCCATAAAACACAAACCCCAGCAGCAGCAGCGGAAACGAAAAGGCGAATAACAGCGCCACCATCATCGCGGCCATGAGGCTGTAAGCGACGAGGGCGACACGCTTGCGCCCTACCGCATCAGCCAGGCCGCCCGTCGGCACTTCCAGCAGCACAATGGTAAACGAATAGATCCCCATGGCCACACCCACCTGGAATAGGCTCATGCCCCGTGCCTGCAAAAAAAGAACCAACAAAGAGCTTGGCAATGCAGTGCCAAACCAAAACAAAAATAGAGCGGTGTAATATGTTCTTTGAATATGTTTGCTTGATTGCATAATTCCTCCATATTCATCATGTCATCATATGACATGATGAATATGGAGGAATTTTAACAGAACGGCCGTTGATTTGTCAAGAACAAAAAAGCATAGGAATAACGAACTACTTCATTGGTCTATCCCTGCCTGTATAATGCAGGCATTGGTCATCCATAAATCCCTGCCAAGCTCGCTTACGTCACCACAAAAAAGGGGACAATTCCTTAACGAAGTTATTCTATATGAGTCGCAATGAAGGAGGACCTCATGTTTGCGAAACCACTCTCTCGCCAATC
>CAZXVH010000001.1:51028-126461 GCA_964643965.1 uncultured Ardenticatenaceae bacterium | reverse complement strand
ATCCCTGGTAAGCGCCAGCAACATTGAACCACAAGGCGTCAGCCAACCCCCCTTATCCACGTTTAATTTCACCCTCGCCCCCGGCCAGACAGCCGACCCCAATTTTTTCAACTCCGGCAACACCGACATCAATTTTTCCTTTACCATCATCGGCGCCACCTCTGCTTCAGCCTCATTGACGGTATTTAATGCCGCCAACAGCAACATTTGGAGCGGCAGCGCCGGCGGCGGCGAAACCTTGTGGGGCAGCAGTACCTTAACCAACGGCAACAACCGCTTTAGCATTGTCAATACGGGCGCCGAAAGCGTCTCACTCACCTTAAAGCTGTTCCGCGTACCGGCGCTGCAAGCGCCAACGCCCACCTATTCCTGGATGGGTAAAGCTGCCCCGGCTGGCCTCAACAGCAAAATCAAACTCAATTTCCCCACCAGCGGCCTCTATACCTTCGACTTTAGCGTCAACGCTGGCGGCCGTTATGAGTTCTTGCTGGGTACGGACAAGATCCAACGCACCATCACCGCCAACGACGCCGTCTCCCTCTTTGTGGAAGCGGGCGTACATATGATGACCATCATCCAAGACCCGGCTGGCAGCAGCCTGGTGGCCTGGCAGGTGGACATGGCCTACAGCGGCGACAGCGCCGATGCCCTGCCCTACAGCAAAAGCAATAACGCCATTGCCGAAGAATGGCTGCCCATCCATTTGGCCACGCCTGCTCAGGTTAATATGGTCATCACCACCACCGGCGCCACCGCCGATCAACTGACGGTGACGATCAACAACGCCGAGCCGCAGCTGAACGCCCCCCAAGAAGCGATCATCTCGGTGATTGCCGGAGAAACAACCTGGACCACGTTTGACTTACCGGCCGGAACCAGCGCCATCCATCTGGAAACAAATGGCGATGTGATGAGTTACGCTCTGGAGATGATGACCTTGTCAGCGGTGGATTATGCTTTTGCCGGCAGCGCCGATGCTGCCGGACAAAACAGCAAAATCCGTCTGAACTTTGATACGGCCGGTCTATATGACTTTGACTTTGGCGACAACGGCCGTTATCAATTCCAACTCCATACCGCCGGCAGCAGCTACATCCAAAAAACCATCGAAGACAGTGGCAGCGTCACCTACTACGTGCCCGCCGGCGCCCATGACCTGATCATCGAACAAGACAGCGCCGCCGCCGCCAACATTGATTGGGCTGTAGACATCCACTTCAACGCCGCCACCAACGACCTGCTGCCCTATGCCAAAGTAGGCGGCGAAATCGGTGGCGTGGGCAACATCTTCAGCGCCGAATGGCTGCCCATCTCCCTGGGCGCCAATGCCACTGTGAACATGGCCATCACCGCCACCGGCGATCCCGAGGATAGCTTCGCCGTGGAAGTGTACAAAAATGGCAGCAGCAGCCCCGACTATACACTGACCCAGGTATTGGGCAGCGAAGCCCAATGGACCAGCTTCGATCTGTCCACCGGGCGCAATCGCCTCAAGATCGTCGCCGATAGCGGCAATGTCGATCCCTTGTATTACGACCTGACCATCACCCAAATCCCCACCACCGGCAGCCTCTCTTGGCACGGCAACAGCCTGGACGCCGGCCTGAACGCTACCACACAAATCAATTTCCCCAGCACCGGTCTCTATCATTTTGAGATCGAATCGGCCGTGGGCTTCGCCAATCTGATTCTGGATGATAATATGGTCAATCAGGCCGCCAGCATCAAGGCGTCACCTCCTGATCTGATGAACGGCTACGACATTGAAGTGACGGCCGGTGTGCATGAAGTGTATGTAGTTCAAGACAATGCTTACGCCAATACGGAATGGACAGCTTCGGTAGCTCCGACCACGGCTGGCGCTCAGTTTTTCACTTTTACCGGTACGCTGGACAGCGGCGAAAGCGTCACCCCCCTCTACCCCGGCAACATGGAGTTCAACCTCTCCCTGGCGGCAGACGGCAATGATGTAGCCCTGGCTATCACCGATGGCAGTGGCAGCCCCGTTTGGAACGGCGACGCTCTGGATGGGGAAACGGTGTGGGGCACAGGTACGCTTTCCGGCACAAACGAATTGCAGCTCACCAACGCCAGCGGCAGCAGCGTGGACGTGACCCTGACGCTGTACCACATCCCCGACGCCGGAACCAGTTGGGCCGGATATGCCGCTGCCACTGGCCTGAACAGTGAAATTCGCGTCAACTTCCCGGCAGATGGCCTGTATGCCTTTGATCTAACGGCGCACAACGGCCGTTATCAGTTCGTGCTGGCGTCTGATTTCATCCAGAAAACGGTGGAAACCAGCAGCAGCGTCACCTATTTTGTGCCCGCCGGCCTGCACAACCTGGTGGTGGCGCAAGATAGCGCGGTCAACACGGATTGGGAGATCACCATTGACGATGTGGGCGCCGCCCATGATGCCTTGCCCTATACCAAATCAGGCGGGGAAATTGGCGGCGCTGCCAACGATTTTGATAAGGAATGGCTGCCTATCAACTTGAGCGCAGCAACGGCCGTTAACATCGCCACCACCCTCAACGGCGCCTCAGCCGACAATGTGGTACTCAACGTGCGCGACGCCAGCGACGCTATTATCGAGGCCATGACCATCTATGGCCAAGAAACCACCTGGATGACGTTGGATCTGCCCGCCGGAACCAACCGCCTGGAATTAGTCGCAGACAGCAACGCCAATCCCGTCACGTATGAAGTGTTGGTGACAGCGATTCCGGCGGCGGCCAACTACCATTGGGACGGCAGCAGCCTGGATGTGGGCGATAACAGCCAGATTCGGGTGGCTTTCAACCAAAGCGGCTTATATTCCTTCACGTATGGGGTGGATAACGGCCGTTACCAGTTCTTCGTCAATGAAGAATTTGTGCAGAAAACGGCCGAAGCCGATGGTGCAGTCGTCTACTATGTGCCCCAGGGTACTCACGATCTCACCATCGACCAGGACAGCAGCAGCGGCGCAGATTGGGACTTGATGCTTTCTGGCCCCCTCGCCGCCCACGATACGCTGCCCTACCAGAAACAGGGCGGCGAGATTGGCGGCAGCGGCAATGACTTCAGCGAAGAATGGCTGCCCGTCCATGTGGGCACGGACACCCTGGTCAACGCTGTCCTCACCATCGCTGGCGCGGACGCCGATGCCGTCACCCTGGAAGTGTGGGACGGCGCCAGCCTGCTGGAAACGGTGGCTCCCGTCTATGGGACTGAATCCGTCTGGGCCACCTTCACCCTGCCGGCTGACGGCCGAATCCATCTCACGGCCGACGGCAATGGGTCGCCCATCGCGTATGCGGTTGAGATCATCGACATCCCCTCCCCGACCTTTAGTTGGGCAGGCACATCTCTGGCGCGTACCTTAAACTCCACCATTCAAGTGGATTTGCAAGTAGGTGGTTTCTATAAGATCCAGGGCGATTATGCCACAGGTTTTGCCTCGCTGCTGATTGATCCTCCCGCCCTTAACCACGCTCCACAATCTGATTTGGATATGATAGTGGAGCTAAACGCCGGGTTGCATAGCTTTGTTACCCTGCAAGGGGACAGTTTCCCCACCTCCTCCTTCCTCTACACCATCACCCTGGAAAGCGCCTATGCCCCGGAAATCATTTCGGTGACGCCCCCGGAACTGTTTGCCGGAAAGGAGAGTGTGATCACGCTCAATGGCGCAAACTTCCTGGATGGCGCGGTGGTGAAACTGCTGGGCGACAGCGACTACACTCTGGTTACGACGTATCTGTCTGGCTCGGTGTTAACGGCCGTTGTGCCTGCCACTGTCGATCTGGGACTGTACACGGTTGAAGTCACCAATCCCGATACCCAAAGCGCCACGCTGGTAGATGGCCTGGAAGTTGTCAAAACTTCCGTCTTCCTGCCCTTTATCACGAAATAAACCGATTCCAGCTTGGGGCAATCTTGAAGATTTCCCCAAGCTCACCGTCATTACAAAAAGGGGGTCATCACGATCCCCTTTTTCTTTGTTTCTTTGTCTCTTTTTGTATTAATTTTTGGTATCGGCGTAGCTGCTATGGCCAAGTGGCAGCGTGATAGGAACGCCTCAGCCCGCTGCCGTTTCCACCAAATAGTCCGTATAGCCGCCGCTGAATTCCGTCAAGACGCCATCCCGCAATTCCACAATGCGATCCACCACCCTGTCCAAAAAGTAGCGGTCATGGGAGATCACCAGGACTGCTCCAACAAATTCCGCCAATGTCTCCTCTAATACTTCGATGGAAGTAATATCCAGATTATTGGTCGGTTCGTCGAGGATGAGCAGATTGGGCTTTTCCAAAACCAGCCTGGCCAACTGCAAGCGGCTGCGTTCGCCGCCACTCAGATTGGCAATGGGAGCCTGCACCTGGTCGTAGGAAAAGAGAAAACGGTGCAGAAAGGCAACGGCCGTTTCCCGGCTGACCGGCGCGGCATAACGAATGGCCTCAATGGGCGTCTGAGCATAATCTAGCGTCTCCTGCTCCTGGGCATAATAACCAATCTTGCAGCCTGGGCCAATCTTGATCTGCCCGGATGTGGCCAACTCTGGGGCCAGCAGCAGCTTAAACAGCATCGATTTGCCCGCCCCGTTTGGCCCCACCAGCCCCACCCGTTCGCCATGCCACATCGTCATATTCAAACCGCTGTACAAGGCGTAGCCATTGTCAAACACCTTGCCCACGTCCACCAGTTCCACCGTCTTTTTGCTGCCCTGCCAGCCCTCCAGATTCAGCGACATACGCCGCGTTTCGCTCACCTTTTCCACTTTGTCCATATTGTCTAACATCTTTTGCCGGTGCCGCGCCTGGCGGATATGGCGTTCATTGACTACCAGCGACGCCCATAGTTCAAAGCGTTTGATGGCCGCTTCGATTTTGGCGATCTCTTTCTGCTGGGCGCTGTACAACTGCTGCTGGCGCAGCCGCCGGATTGCCCGCTCATTGGCGTAAGCGGTGTAATTACCGAGATAGAGGGTCAAACGGCCGTTTTCCAATTCCGCAATATGGGTCGCCACCTCGTCCAGCAAATAGCGGTCGTGGGAGACCAGGGCCACACAGCCATCATAGCTGACGATCAGTTTCTCCAGGCGGCGTTTCGATGCCAGGTCTAAATGATTGTCCGGCTCATCCAACAGCAGCAGATCCGGTTTCTGCACCACCAACTTGGCCAGCATCACCAGCTTTTTCTGGCCGCCGCTCAAGTGGTCGGTCAGCATTTGCCATTTTTCTTCCGAAAACCCGAGCCGGGCCAACGTATCTTTCACGCGGCTGGCGTAACGCGGTCCGTCGATTTGCTCAAAGGCCACCGTTACTTTTTCATGCTGCATCATTACTTTTGTCAGTTTATCGGCGTCTTCGTAGACGGCCGGTTCACCCATGCGGGCTTCCAGGTCGGCCAGTTGTTGTTCCAGGGCGGCGATGGTGGGAACGGCCGTTATGGCCTCAGCCAGCACCGTTTTCCCAGGGGGAAGTGTTGGCTCCTGCGGCAAACGCGCCATGTGCAAACCCGTTTGCCGGAACACATTGCCATCGTCCAGCGGCAGTTCACCCGTGATCAACTTAAACAGCGTCGATTTACCCGCCCCATTCGGACCGACCAACCCCACCCGCTGCCCCCTTTGCAGTTCCCAATCCAGCTCCGCAAAGATCACCTTGCCCGCCAGACTCACCGTCACTTTATCCAGGTTTACCACAATTTCTGCCATCTCATTCTCTCCACTTGTCACCCACCACTTGCCACCCGCCACTTTAAAACCAAAAAGCCGGGGCAGGTGCGCCTCGGCTTCAAATTATCCACGATTTTACTTTACATAAAAATCAGAATGGAGGCGCGTTTAAGAGACATGCCTCAACACAGCCCAAAAAATCCGAGCGAATCATCTGTTGCGTGAACCCAATTTCAAAAAACATGCAAAAAGCTTAACGTAAGCCTTTCAGAAAAGCAAACTTGTGATATGATTCCGGCCGTCAAGGTTTTGCGGGTATTCTAAAAATCTTGACAAATGCAAGCAAAGCTTTCATACTGAAAAGAATGATTGTCTTTATTTTAAAACACAGGAGTGAAACATGTCAGACACAGCCTTAAAAGAAATTACCGACCGCGCCGTAAGCGATGAAAAATTCCGCAACCTACTGTTAACAGATCCCGATAAAGCCTTAAAAGGTTACAAACTCAGCGATGAAGAGCGTAAAATTCTAGAAGGACTCACCGAAGAAACCTTTGATGAATTCGCTGGTGGCCTGGGAGATAGAACAACAAAAGGCTGGATACATACGGGTGGCTAAAAATTTATTTTAGACAAGCAGTTAACTAAAAGGATAACGTTCTGTTATCCTTTTTTGATCCTGATGTAAAGTATTTATAATGTTCAGATATTCATCGGCTTTTTCATGATTCATATCATTTAATACACTGCTTACATATTCCAAACATTCGACTCTATCCCCATAACGCCCTCTTCTCATCACCGCTTCGCCACACCTCAAAACATAATCTATCTTTTTGCGATTATCCATCTCAATTTTAGACAATTCCCTAAGCGCTAAAGGCAAATAATCAGGATTTGCACCTGTTTCAATCAATGCTAAAACATTCATCAGCCTAATTTTAGCCTGTGCCATTTCCCCTTGGGTTGTCAAAAAACATCCAACATAAAATTCGATTGCTGATAACCACCATTTCAAAGATTTATCTTTAGCCAATTTCTCCGCTTCCTCAAGCACAGATATTGATTTATAAAAATCGTTCCTTTCTAAAGATAGTTGTCCATATGCAAATAATAAACGTACTTTTGCTTCATAAAAAAATTCCGGGTTTTCCTCAATATATTGCTCCGCTTGCTCATAACAATCTTGTGCTAATGTCCATTTTTTGAGCGGCGCATAATACTCATATCCCCAAGCTAACAAGGTTTCCACAAGACCATACGAATCTCCGACATCATCAAAATGAGAAAAAGCGGCTTCAAAATCATTTTGGGATTCAGAGAAATAGCCCAGATATGCAAGTAACGCACCTCTATTCGCCCAAACGTGAGCCAAAATATTACGGCTCGCCCCTTGCAATAAATCTACTGCTTTATCGTAAGTTTTTAAAGAATCTTCTGCCATGCCTAGTTTGAATTGAATCAAAGCAATATTGTTCAGACATGAAACGATGTAAGGCACTAAACTTATATGTTCAAAAATGACTAAACTACGTTCCATCGCATCTAAGGCAGCTTCTAGATCACGTTGTTCATAATAAATAAAAGCCAAACTCTCTAAAACACTGGCTAGTTGCTTTCGATCATTTGTCTCCAAACAAATCTTCTCTGCTTTACGGAAATAGTTAAGAGCAAGTTCATAATCGAGAAGGATTGCAGCTGACTTACCTAACCAACGATAGGATCGAGCCATTTGGTCTATAGATATTTGTTCCGATAAATGCTCAACTACCATTTGAGCAAAAGCCCTGGCTTCTTCGTGATTCGATTGTCGATATTTTATCTCTGCAAGCAAATTCAAAGCTTGTGCTTGTTGTTGCGGAACAAGATTTTTTTCTGCAAGCGCTAAACTTATTTCCGCATCGACTACAGCTTTATTGAAATCTCCTGTTAAAATCAAAACTTCTCCACGAGCCAGATAAAGCTCAACGGCCGTTTCCCAATTCTCTTCCTCGCCCAAGGCCAACAAATGTTTCTCCGCCAGGTTAAAAAAGCCCAACGCCTCTTGATTCGAGAACAAATCTCGGGCATCCAGACCCGCGCCCAGGGCATACTTTAAACCCGCCTCATGGTTATCCGCCTGGCTGTAATGGTAAGCCAGGATGGGGTAGTATGACCGTAAATTGTCCCTGTGTTGAACCACCAGCCAATCGGCCAGGGCGTGGTGCAGCGCCTGACGCCGGGCATAGGGCAAACTTTCATAGGCCACTTCATGCGTGAGCGCGTGTTGGAACAGATAAATCCACTCCGGATCCGTGGTTACCAGGCGAGTGATGTCTTCAGCCGACATCGCTTCCATCAACTGGGAAACTTGCTGTGTGGAGGCGCTCTGGGCAATGTTAAACAGCGGCTCTAAGGCAAACTGCCGCCCAATCACCGAAGCCACTTGCAGTAAGTCCCGGCCGGCCGGCGGCAGCCGATCTAATCGCGCCAGCAGCAGCCCATGAATCGTATCCGGGATTTGCAATTCCTGGAGTCGCTCCTCATGCACCCGCAGGGAACCATTTCGCTCTAAAATGCCGGCGCTGAACAGCACATTCACTGACTCTTCCAGAAACAGCGGGCTGACCGGGCTGTCTCCCCCTTCCCGGTCTCGCAGCCCCAGATGCTGCTCCACCGCCAGGGGTAAGCGCTCGGCGCCGACCAGGTGTAACAACAAGTCTCGGGCATGGTTCGGCGGCAGATCGGAGAGCAAAATAGGCACACAAGCAGGACGGTCCAACATCTCTACCGTCAGATCATCGACGAGCCGAAAGGTGACGGCAAAAAAGAGGCGGTGATCTTCAATGCCTTTGGTGACTTCATCTAAAAGGGCCAGGCTGGATTGATCCGCCCAGTGTGTGTCTTCCAAAATGATGAGTAAGGGGGTGCGCTCACTAAAGGCGATGAAACAGCGTCGCGCCAATGCCATAAAGCGAGCGTGCCGCACCTCGGCCGACATATGCGCCAGTTGTTCTTGACCGGGAACAGGCAGCCCCAAGACTTCGCCCCATAAAGCCACATCGTCACCCACATCTGGCAGCAAAGCTTTGGTTTGAGCCGCCACCTGTTCCGCCTGCACCGCCAAACTGATATCAACACGCAGATTAAAAAAGTCGCGGAAAATACTCAACCAGGGGGCGTAAGGCACATCGGCGGTATGCTGCTGGGCTATGCCGACCAGGCCGGCGCCGCCTGCCTCTAACCAATAGTGGATGCCTTCCGCCAACAAGCGGGTTTTACCGACGCCTACCGCGCCCAAGATGGCGGCGATGCCACCGACATGGTGCAGCGCCGCATCCATGCCACCCAGAAGTAAATCTAATTCTGACTCTCGGCCTACTAACGGCCGTTTTCCCTGGTTAAAATAAACTTGCAATTGGGTCAGCCTGGTGCGTTCGCCGATGGGTCGATAGGGCGTCACCGCCTCTTGTTTGCCCTTTAAGGCAATGGGCGGCAGCACTTCAAATTCAATCCAGTTTGCCACGCGGCCGGCGGTGATATGGTTGGTGAGAATGCAGTCGTCCGGGCAAGCCTGGGCCAGCCGCGCTGACAAGTTGACCATATCCCCCACCACCGTGTACTCGCGCCGGGCGCTAGAGCCAACCGGCCCGGCAAACACCTTGCCCGCCGCCAGGCCGATGCGCTGGGAGGCGATATAGGCCGGTTTTTCGCGCAGCAAAGCCAGGGCGCAGCGGATGGCCTGCTCTGGCGCGTCCGGGGCCACCGGCGCGCCAAAGATGATGTGCAGTTGGTTGCCCTTGTCACCGGTGAGGAGGCGGTTGATGCGGGCGTTTTCTGCGCTAAAACGGGCCACGATTTTACCGGCCCAGAGAAAATAATCATGCAGCAGAATTCCTTGAACGGCCGTTGCCACATCAGACTGCTCATCCCCATCCCTCACAAAGGCAAAATCGACAAAGAGGCTCGTCACCGGCCGGTGTTCAGCAATCTCGCCGCTGCCGCCCTCGGTTAAACGCTGCCCGATGGCTTCCGGGATAAAAACGGCCGCCGCCGACTCCAGGTACATCAGCGCTGTCTCATCATACAGAGACCAATCCAAAATAGACCGGGAAACGGGCGCGGGAACAGGTTCCCTGACAACCCGGAACTGCCCTGATTCCGGGGCGGCTGGCAGCTCCGCCCGGCGCAAAACCTGGGCGCTGGCGACTACTTCCCCTGCCTGTGCTTTTCTCTCGGCGGCGGCGGCTTCATCAACGGCCGTTCCCGTCAGCACAAACTCCAAATTCTTGGCTGCATCCCCCACCACAATTTCCTGACAACGGCCGTAACCCACGCCAATTTTGATCGTCAGCGGGAAAATAGGCTCTTTGCCTGGCGGCCGGTTCGTCACCGCCCGGCTAAAACTGGCGGCCATCAACAATTGCATCGTCTGGGCGCAGGCCAACGCCCGCTGCGCCGCATCCTGCTCTTCCGTCTCGGGAAAATAGACCGACATGGCATCCCCATAAAAATGACTGACCGCGCCGCCCATCTCATGAATCAGATCGATCATGGCCGTAAAGGTGGTCAACAGTACCCGGTTGAGTTCTTCCGCGCCACGCGGCCCGTCAGACGCCAACTCCTCCGACATGTGTGTAAAACCAGAAATGTCGGAGAACAGGGTGGCGGCGGCAAAGGGGTGCGGTATACCCGGTTCCGGCAGCCCCACTTCCATGATCTGGCGGGCCAGGGTCACGGGAATATAAGCGGCAAAGCGGCGGGCGATCTCAATTCTGTTCATGGGGTAACTAAAAGAGGTGGCTATTCGTCATCCTCGGGGTCATAACCGCGAAAGTAGAGGGTGTTCAACGTTTTAACCAACTGGGCGCCCTCGCTCTCAGTTAAATCGACGCCAAAGTAAATCTTTTGGCTGCCATAATCAAAGGTGGGGCAATGATGCTTGTCACTCCGGTAAAACGGCTGCACATAGGCCATATCAAAGGCGTCTGTTAAGCCCCAAATGGTGACGGGCCGGCGCAAAATGAGGCGATCCTTGTTGATGAACATGATCTCCCGGCCAGCAGCATAATACTGCCAGCGCTGCCAAACCAGCTTACCCAACCACAACCAGATTGCCACCCAGATGAGCAGGATGATAGAAAAAGCAAAGGTAAAGCGCTCCCCGGCCATCATCACATCTCGGATCAAGAACAGCACCATGCCCCCCAGAAACAGCAGCCACACCAGCAGCGCCGCAGAAAACAGCAGCAGCAGCAGCCAGTTGCGCCGAATGGGCATCACAATTTTCAGCCATTCCGGCTGATCTTCCAGCGTGATTTGACCAATGTTTTGCATCATTTTCAGCCTCTTCCAAGCCTTCCATTTTACCTCAACAGTCCGACAAAGGCAGAAAGCAGAAACGGGGAGCAGAAAGGAAGGGGCGGAAGCGTTTATTCAGTTAGCGGAGAAAAAACTTTAGTTTCCTTCCATTGAAAAACGGCCGTTATTGCCCAAAGATTGAAAATCAAAGATTAGGCACTTGCTTGCCAGCCTTCTGAGAACAGAAAACGGATAACGTTGCTACCGCCAGTTGCTCAAGAATTCCAACCAATCTTGCATATCAGGTGCAGTTTTTGCATCGAGTAATTTGAGGAGACGTTTGGTCAACAGTCCAACTTGAAGTTGGTCAGAAACGATAATGCCGGCATGGTGCTTGTTTTCTCGCAAATAACTTTGATGCAATTGCACAAAATCACGGGTATTGAATGTGAATAAAGTGCGTTTTTCTTGTGCGGCAAAGTGAAGTTGTGCCTCATCAGACATGCCTAATGATTGGTTTCTTGAGCGGTGAGTAGATCAACTTGTCTGGCACGTAAGGAGCGGATGAGGGCGCGACTAATTGTGTCTTCATCCAGGTAAAGGCGAATAAGATCAGCCATGGGCAAACTCAGTCATGACTGGGGCTTCCGTGTTAGCTGTGATGTCTGCTTCGATTTCTGGTGTGTTAGCATGATAATATGCCAATGCGGCATAAACCCCAGCCAGCGAGATATTCATATCATCAGCGATTTCTTCTGCGGATAGCCCAAGTTTGTAATGTCCTACAACGGTGCGTACCGTCACCCCAGTTCCAGCAATAACGGGACGTCCTTTGTGTCGTTTTGGATCGATTACAATGAGGTTTTCTAAAAGATTTGTTGTCATCTCGTACTCCTACAGAATTAGTCTGTGCCCGCTATTATAGCATAAGGGGAACGGCCGTTACTCCCCCGAAAATTAAAGATCAAAGATTAGTCATTTGCTTGATGGGTGGGAAACGGCCGTTTACTTTCCGCGATGATCTTTATCTCGTTCCACGCTCTACGTGGCATGAAACCCAGGCCATACCAACCAATTTTGCATCAGTGGGAATGACAACAAAGGTGCAGAGCAGATTCTAACAGCGAAGGGTTGCCCTCTTGAATGCTGTGCGGCTCGGTCGGAGACACGCCCGCAGCCCCAAATGGAAAACCAGGCCCCAGCAGAGTATCCGAGAAAGGCCTGGCCCGGATACCTGATAAATCCTACGGATATCTACCTCTGGCAACAAGTTCCTGGCGCTCTAACAACCGGTCAATATGATTGAATTTAAAGACACGAATTGTGACTTCACCGATAGTCGTTAGGGGAACAATCGTAACATCCTGTACCTGAAAATGATCAGCCCATTGGTCTGTGCGCGGGTTATAAAAACGCACGATTTCCTCTGACGGCCAGTATACGGAACCAATATCGCTCCCCTTGAACCGATTACAATAGACACAAGCATAGGCCAGATTGTCTAATTGAGTGGGGGCCGCCGTGTTTTTCACTGATGATATGGTCTACCTGACAGACCAAATACGTATCATCTTCGTGAATCAGACAATATTCACACCGATGGTTAGCTCGCTCTGCAACTTGTTGGCGCAGTTCAGGCGAGATATAGGTTTTGCTCATGAATGGAGATGTTGACGGGCACGGGCTTTTGCCAGACGCATCAAATGTTCTAGCTGTAGATAATGATCCAATTCTTCCGTTTCTTCAGCAGACAAACCTTCTGTTTTTTCACGCTGAATTAAATCAGCCACCCGGCTTTTTGTTGTGTCGGATGGTTGAAAATCAACCAAACTGCGAGGTGTGGTGCCAGCCGCGATAAAATCTATTATTTCTTCATAAATTGGTGACATCATTAAATGATACTCCTATCATCAGCGCATAATTTGAGAACATTATAACATACAATCAGTATGGGTTTGATGGCTTATAGCCCCCGAAGATTGAAGATCAAAGATTGACTGCACCGAAAAAACTAACCGCAGAGAGCGCGGAGGGCGCGGAGAATTAAAAAAACCAGAGTACCTCTCTGCGATCTCTGCGTCCTCCGCGGTAAAAAAGGGCTTTCTTCGGAGGACTCAAGATTAGTCAGTTGCCTGCCAGGAAACGGCCGTTTTGACAATCAACTAAGAACAAGAAACGGATAATGACTCCTCCCGTTGCAATTAACCATTACCAACCACCCCCGTCACCCGCTCCAACACCCGCACCACCACCTGCTCGCCCACCCGCCTCAACTCGATAGTGTCTCCATTGTTGATTCCCCCGATCACATCCCCATCAAAACTGTACGCATACGGAATCCCTTCCAACGAACAGGCTGGCGCACTTTGCTGGTCGATATCCGTGTTCACAATCGCCAGCGGCGCCTTGCCCCGATAGAATAACTCCAGCAGCACATACGGCGCCACCGTCGAGCCGCTGCCCTTGGGGAAGATGGCGATCTTGTCCGCCATGCTCTGCCCATTCATCGGATGACCCGGCTCTTCAATCACCCCCGTTTCCCGATTGACAAAACCCAACAGCGTAATCGGCGTATCCGTCACAAACGCCTGCCCCTTCACCCTAAAATCCGCCTGCGAGGGCAATCCATGACCCGCAGATTCAAAAGAGCCAGTTTGCAAAACGGCCGTTTCCCCCCTGTGCGCCACACCCTCATCTGTTAGCTGTTCGCCCTCAATCGTCAATCCTTCGACAAGCTCAGGACGAGTTCGTAAATCGTTACTCGTAAATTTCTCTTCCGCCACCTGCAACTCGCCACTTGCCACGCTTATGCAATCCGCCACCGTCATCACCGACGTATGAATGCCGTTTAAGCCAGACTTGATGTAATGCTCCGCTTTCATGGAGTCGGTGAGGATGTGGTGTACCCAGCTTTGGTCGTAAGGCACCACTTCGGGACAGGTGTTTTCCAGCAGCAGCGCCCCGCTGTCGCGGATGATGTCGGCGAGGCCCGTTTTTTCGGCGATGGCTTTGTTGTGAGAGGAAGTGAAGACCCACAAGGGCGGGGCGTCGGCGGGCAGCGTTTTACCTTTGAGCAGAACGGCCGCTGCCCGTAATTCTCCCACCGACGCCTGGGGACAACCAATAGTGACGAGAGAAACGGGAACCCGCGGACGCAGCTCATCATATCGTTTTTGCAATTCAACCTGGCTAAATACCAGTTCATCTTGCATATCACCGGCCGGAATATCCCCTTCGCCGTCGATGTAGAGCAGGGGACAGCCGTAATTGGCAGCGGCCGCCGCTAACGCTTTGCGCTGTTCATGGTCTAAATCGGCCGGCAGCCCTTTAATCAGAGGAATGGGGCCAAGCGGCGTCTTCCAGGATGGTTTGCGCTGCATGCCAATCCAGTCACCCAAAATCGAAAAGTCTGCGGGGTCGCTCATTGTTGCCGTCACCTCAACCAGCAAATTGGGCTGACGAGCGCCGTCGGCCAGCAAGCCATATTTGGGCGTGTAACCCGTCAGCGCACTAGCCAGCGCTGATAGCCCCGATTCGCGGTTGGTCAGCAGGCCGCAGTAAGAATTGCCAAAGCAGATGGCGTTCGATTCCGCCCACGCCGCCACCCCTTCGGTGACGACGCCATCCCATTCATACGGGGTGCAAGATTGGGTCGGCTGGACGCCCAACTGCGTATAATAGGCCACAATTTCATGATTGTGTTCCCGGAAGTCAGGCACGACGATTTTCATCTCATCAAACTGGTCTTCGTCACAGCCGGCCGCATTAAGTGTAGTCGGCACAGCCACTTTTGCTTGTTCATCACCGGAGAGTTTCGCCAGAAATTGGCGCAGCCCCAGCCCGCCCGTCAGCGGCGACACGCCGGAAATATGGGCGCTTTGGATGGGAATAAGCTCAGTGGCCCCGGCAGCAGCGGCCAGGTCTAAAACCAGGCGCATACCCATCTGTTTGGCCGCGCCTCGTTCGCCGTTCAGCATCGCTTGTTGATCTTCGTTCAGTTGCATAATTGTTGACATTTTTCCTCTTTATGGCATGGTTCAAGTTAGCTTTACACTTTTTACAAGGATGACAACGAATTTTAGAAAATAACGAATTCGCTCCCTTCTAAAATTCATTGTCATCACAAAAAAGAGATCATTTCACAAAAATATGTCAGGCTGATTTCATGGATATTTGAACCATGCCCCGCTTCTCTACTTCTGTCAAAATCCCTTTTGCCTTTTCCCAATCGCTTTCACAGGTCAATCGATTCCAGCCCCACCAATCAATCCCTCAAGCGGCTCAATCAGGACGCACCACGATCACTTCAACACCGGTATCAGCCTGAATCGTTTGGGCAAAACGTTCCACCGCATCATCGCCAAACACATTGGCCGTCACCCCGCGCGGCGCGCCCAATATTAAAACGGAAGCGTGGACTTCACGCAAAAACTGCTCGATCTCCTCCTGCACATTGCCTACCCGAATCTCCACGGAAGCCTTCAAGTTGGCCGCTTCCGCTCGCCCTTTAGCCACTTGCAGCAATGTTTTACCCATCCAGTTCAATTCCTGGCGAACGGCCGTTAGCAACAGCTCATCCACCTCACCCAGACTCCCCGGATCCGTCACATACAAAAATACCAGGGGCAGGCCAAACTGCTGCGCCAGCTCAATCGCCGCCATTTGTGCGGCCCGGCTGCCTTCTCCGCCCCGTGTGGCGCATACAATACAATCCATCTTAATCCTCATCCTCATCCAGGCCCCGGTTTTCCTTGATGATCTCCAGGGCCGCCAGATGATTATCCGCTACTTTAACCAGTTCATGATGCAGTTCGTCTGATAAAAAACCTTCCCGAGCCGCATTACTAAACGCCGCCCGTTCCGCTTTTAGCACTTCTTCCCGTGCCTGCAAAAAAACCTCCTGCTCCAGTTCAGGATATGTGTGCAAATGCATATTCAAGGCTTTTTTAACCTCAGTAATTTCATCCTCATAAATATCGCTCATCGCCTGCCAAATTTCTGGGAAGAGAATATCGTCCGTGTGCAGGCGATCCAACTCCTGCTTACCGGCGCGTTTGGCATAAATAGTGGCTTGTAAGCGCTGTTGGGTCACACGCGGCTGTGGTTTGACCGCCAGCTTCAAATGGTTGATGAGTTTTTCAATCGTCGTACCCTGCACCACCAGGGTAAACAAAACCACGCCAAAGGTCATGATGCGCAGTTCGTTGGCAATGGCCGCGCCAAATACCTTACCGGTGAGGGTCAGGGCCAACGCCAGGGAAATAGCGCCGCGCAGCCCGCCCCAAAACATAACATGCTTGTAACCTTGCGGCACATCTCGCGGATGCGGCGTCAGGGCATTGTGAATGCCGGTCATGGCATAGACGATAATGGCCCGGCTCAACAAAATGGCGCCCACCGCCACAATAATGGGGAACAAATAGGGCGTCAGATGATCGATCTCCAGTTCAAAGCCGATGAGCAGGAAGATCATGGAGTTCACCACGTAGGCGGAAAATTCCCAGAAATTCTCCAGCGTCAGGCGGGTGGTGGGCGAAGTATTTTGTAAGCCGATATTCCCCACCATCAAGCCGGCCGCTACCACTGCTAAAATCCCGCTGACATGAAACTCTTCCGCGATCACATACGCGCCAAACGCCAGGGCCACTGTCGTGGTCGTTTCAATCAGATGGTCGTCCAGGTTTTTGAGGACAATGTAGGAGACGATGTAGCCCAGCCCCAGCCCAATCGTCAGGCCACCCAACGAAACGCGCAGAAATTCGATGATGGCCCCGCTTAAACTAAACGTGTCCGGCCCGGCAATGGCCAACGCCACCATCAAATTAAAGATGACGATGGCCGCGCCATCGTTGAACAAACTTTCCCCCTCCACCAGCAGAGACAGCCGCTTGCTGACGCCCAAACTGCGGAAGAAGGCGATGACGGCCACCGGATCGGTGGCGGAGATAAGAGCGCCAAAGGCCAGCGCCGCCAACAAAGGCACATCTAAAACCCAGGTGACAATTTCGCCCACGATAATCGTGCCCACCAGGGTGCCGCCCACCGCCAGCGCCACGATAAGGCCCAGGTCTTTACGCATATGTTTCCATTTGATATGGAGCGTAGCTTCAAAGAGCAGCGGCGGCACTAAAATCGCCAGGATGACATCGCTGCTCACATCGAAGGGGAGGAAGTTGGGCACCAGGGAGAGGGCCGCGCCCACCAGCACCAGCGCCACCGTGTATGGAAAACGGATACGACGAATGACGAGGGCCACGCCAGCGGCAATGGTTAACAGGAGGACAAAGGCCAACTCTTGCTGGATAAGTTCGCTGTTCTGGAGCAGGGGGAGTAGATTCATAATTTCTCACACTCGTTAACGGGGAACGGCCGTTACCACGATGGTATGTTTAAATTACAGGTGGCAAGTGGTGGCTGGCGGGTAGCAAGTTTTTGTTACGCGCCACTACAGGTATTCACTCAAATCCACAGCGCCGTATTGACCCCGTTTAAATTGAGCCTCTGCCCCGCCCCAGGGAATAGTACAATCCAGGCCCATCTTGGCGGTGAGGCTTTTCTGACCGGGAACGTGGCTGCCAGAAGGGTCTAGCGAACTGCCGGGCATCTTCTCAAATACCATCAAATCCTTGTCAGCCTGGAAGCGGGTGGCCAGCGCCCATTCCACCTGCGCCGGGTCGTAGATGTCGATGTCGGTATCGACCACCCACACATGTTTGAGGGAACCATGCCCTTTGAAAGCCGCTTCGATAGCTAAACGGCCGTCTTCCGCCCCCTGCTTATCAATTTGCACCACCGCATGGAGCCAGGAAGCGCCGCCCGGCGTAATGGCCGCACCGGTGCAGCGCACCACCTTGTTGACTTCTTTGAAAATAGTGGGTTCACGGGGCATGCCCATGAGCAGCTTATGCTCCAGACCGCCGGGCAGCAAGGCGTGGAAAATAGGATTTCGGCGGTGCGTGATCAAATCAATCTCGATGATGTGCTGGTCGCGCACAATATCCATCGTTTCCGTCAGATCCATGAAGGGGCCTTCGGCGTGTTTCTGCTGAGTGATGCGCCCTTCCAACACAATTTCAGCGTCGGCCGGGACATGCAAATCGTTGGTGAAGCATTTGACCAGCGGCGTAGGGGCCAGGGCATGGGCCACCGCCAGTTCATCCACCTCTGGCGGCGGCGACATCGAAGCCGCCAAATGGGTCGCCAGGGAGACGCCGATGCAAATAGCCACCGGTAGATCGCCGTCCGTTTTTTTGAGGGCCATATGGGTTCCCCGATTTTCCACAATGCGGGCGGCAAAGCGCTTCTCGTCGAGTCGCAGCAGGCGATGATAACACATATTGCGCCCCAAATCAGGGTCCTGGATGATGACCACGTTGCTGGCAATGTAGTGACCGGCGTCTGCGGGCAGATGGAGCAAAATAGGCAGATCATAGAGATTCACATCCTCGGTGATCACTTCCTGGCAAGGCGCGGTTTCCACGACGGGGGGCGTTTGCGGATTTTCCAGGGCGTCAGCCAGGCGATGGACCAATCCATCAATAGAAACGCCAAGACTCATGGCGAAGTAACGACGGTCAGAGCAGGGGCCGGCGCAGATGCGCCAACCGGGATGCGCTTTGATATTGTCGAAGAGGACGAGGCGGCCTTCCAGGGCGTGGGCCACGTTGGCCACTTCAAAGGTGGCGTCAACCGGTTTGCTGATGGTGATGAGATCGCCGCTCTCAGCGATTTGTTCAAGGAATTCACGAAATTGCATGGCGTTTTGTCCGTATTGTGTGTTGTGTGTTGTGTGTTGTGTGTTGTGTGTGCAGAAGTTCAGCTTTTTTAGAAAAGTTGAACTTTTGGGTCGCTCGTTGCCTGAACGCAGGGCAGACAATGAGCAACGAGCTTGTGAATGATTGTATAATTGCGTACCCTATTTTAAACTGTTCTTAAAGATTTTGCATTTTACTTGTCAGGCTGCCGAGATTTTAAAACCCTCGGAGGTCTTATCGCTGGATTGAAATTATGAAACGACACCGTTATTTGTGGCTTTTTGTGGGGTTATTGGTTTTGGTTTCGTTGGCTTGTAATGCTTTTGCCGGGCAGCCATTGGCGCCAACGCTGCCGCGGCCCGGTTTGCCGGGCGAGGAAACCGGGGGCGATGGCGATTTAAGCGGTTTGCCCACGGCCGTTATCCAACATATCGCCCCCACTGTCACCCTGCCCGGGAATATGCCCACCACGCCGCCAACGGCCGTTATCGAACCAGTTGCTGGCAGCGCCACGCTGCGGGCATTGGTAGATGTCAATATTCGCCTGGGACCGGGAGTGCAATACACGCGGGACAGCTTCTTACTCAAAGGGGAAACGGCCGTTGTCCTGGGGCGTCATGCACAGAGCGGCTGGTGGAAAATCGTCTGTCCGGAACGAGTGGAAGGCAATACCTGCTGGGTGTCCGGCGGGCCAGAGTATACCAGCGTCAGCAACATGGAAAACGTCAGTTCTCTGGATGCGCCGCCCACCCCTACCGCTGCTCCCACCCCTGAGCCAACGAGTAAGGCAACGGCCGTTTCTGACGCCAATACCTCTGCCACCAGCAGCGAGGCCGCCGCCACAGATACATCTGCCAGTGAAGAAGCGCTTACCAACAGCCTCCCTCTCGCCAACGCCAAAATGGTTTACGCCGACAAAGGCGCTTTATGGCTGCTGCCGCTGGCGGAAACCAGCACCGCTGAACCAACCTGGCTGGTTGACGCTGAAGAGGTAGGAAATGTGTTGATTTCGCCAAACGGCCGTTATGTGGCCTACATCACCCAACAAGACGTCAGCGCTGCGCTCCACATCGTCGATATGCAGAGTGGCCAGAACGAGACGTTGGTTGACGCCGCTGACCTGGCGGAAATGTCGCCCGCGGACGATCTGGCGGCGCTGATTGGGCAGCTGCAATGGTTGGCTGACAGCAAAACGCTGGCCTTTAACACCACTATCATTGACCGGGCCGGTGGGCCAGGACTCAGCAGTCAGGAAGATTTATGGACGGTAACGCTGGACGGCGTCTTGACAGAACGGTTCCCCGCCGGTGAAGGCGGCGGTTCATTTGCCATTTCAGCGGATAATGTAGCGCTGCTGGGGCAGAAAACGGCCGTACTCCGCGCCAATTTAGACGGCAGCCAAGCCGAAACCGTCATCCGCTTCCCGGCCGTCAACACCGCCAGCGAATTCGCCTTCTATCCCTGGTTGCAATGGCTGGATGGCGGCGCTTTTGCCCAGGCGGCGCTCTCTTCACCAGAGCCATATACAAAGCCAGAAGCCAATTTATGGCGGATTCCCGCCACCGGCAAAGCAGAATCGTTAATCACTTTACCCGGCAACATCATCTTTTCGCCCGTTATCTGGTCAGATTCAGGAGAACAGGCAGGCTATATACGCCAACTGACAGGGCGAGAATCGGCGCTTGTCATCGGCGCCGGAGATGGACAAAACATGACGCCTTATGGCGATGCCGCCGACCTCTTTTTTGGCTGGAATCCGGCGGGAAAACAATTCGTTTATACTGGGCCAGGAACTTATGCAATAGGCCAGGCCGGTGAAGAGCCGTTGCTTATCGATATGGCAGAAGGCAAAACGGCCGTTGCCGCCCAATGGCTCAACGACAAAACCTTCATCATCGCCCTCGGCTCTGCGGACAACTGGGACTTCCGCTGGCAAACCGTCGCCGGCCCCGCCACCCGCCTCATCTCCGGCTCCACCACAGCTTTGTTCGACATCTGGTCTCCCCCAAAAACGAGAGGATAGCGCGAGCGCGAGCGGGAAGCGAATAAATCTCCCCGCTCGCGCTCACCCCTCGAAAAGTTGCGAAACAGCCCGAAAATTGTACTATTGGGGGTGAGCCGCTGAGTATGGTCTCAGTAACTCCCCACTCAAAAATTTCTCCCACTGGCGAAAACCTGATTTCAGGAATTTTAACGTTGAAAATTCGAGTGAGCCGGAAACCAACCAGTTCCCAAAACCGGTCTGCGCTTAAAAATAAAGGAAACAGATATGAAACGAATAGGCGTATTCACAAGCGGTGGCGACGCCCAGGGTATGAACGCCGCAGTGCGGGCCGTGGTGCGTACCGCACTAGATTATGGCACAGAAGTGATGGGCATCTACGAAGGCTTCCAGGGTATGGTCGATGGCGCCGCTTTCATCCGGCCCTTGGGCTGGAACGACGTAGGTGGCATATTGCAACAAGGCGGCACTATCATTGGCTCCGCCCGCAGCCAGGAATTTAAGGAACGGGCCGGCCGTCTCAAAGCCGTGGCTAATCTCATTAAAGCTGACATCGACAGCCTGGTCTGCATTGGCGGCGATGGCAGCCAGACTGGCGCTTATGTGCTCTATCAAGAATGGCCGGGACTGTTGGCAGAACTGGTTGAAACAGGCGTCATCACCAAAAAAGCCGCCAACCAACATGCCCACATCGCCATCGCCGGCATCATCGGCTCCATCGACAACGACATGTACGGCACGGATATGACCACCGGCGCCGACACCGCCTTGCACCGCATCGTGGAAGCGGTAGACGCCATCACCAGCACGGCCGCCAGCCATCAACGTAGTTTCGTCATCGAAGTGATGGGACGGCGCTGCGGCTATTTGGCCCTCATGTCCAGCCTGGCCACCGGCGCGGACTGGGTGCTGATCCCTGAATCCCCCCCCAACCTCGACAATTGGGAAGACAAAATGTGTGAAGTATTGTCACATGGCCGGGAAATCGGCCGGCGCGACAGTATCGTCATCGTAGCTGAAGGGGCACAAGACCGGCATGGCAAGCCCATCACCAGTGAACATGTGCGCCAGACGCTGGAAGAACGCCTGGGGGAGGATACGCGCATCACCGTCTTGGGCCATGTGCAGCGCGGCGGCTCACCCAGCGCCTTTGACCGCAATCTGGCGACCCAGCTTGGCGTCCGCGCCGTGGAAGAACTGCTCAACGACACACCCGGCGCCGAGCCTTTTGTGATGGGCATTCAAGGCAATAAAATCACGCGCACCCCCCTGTCCCTCTGCCTGGAAGCAACCGAGGCGGTAAGCACGGCCGTGAAAACCGGTGACTTTGAAAAAGCGATGGATTTACGTGGACGCAGCTTTCGCAAATCATTCCGCACCCTGCGCACCCTGGTACGCGCCCTGCCCCATGAACCCAAACCGGGGCAAAGACGTATGCGCATCGCCGTCTTAAACGCCGGCGGTCCGGCGCCAGGCATGAACACGGCCGTTCGCGCCGCCGTCCGCCTGGGTATGGATAAAGGGCATATCATGTTGGGCGTCAGCCGCGGCTTTCGCGGCATGATTCGCGGTGAAATCAAAGAGCTTTCCTGGATGGACGTGGCTGGCCTGGCCCCCATGGGCGGCTCCGAATTTGGCACCAACCGCACCGTGCCGGAAGGAGGCGAATGGTACGCCATTGCCCGCAACCTGGAAGAGCATCAGATAGAAGGCATTTTGGTCATCGGCGGCCTCACCGGGTATCAGGCAGTGTATGAAATGCACTGCCTTCGTGAAAATTTCCCGGCTTTCAACATCCCCATGATGTGCCTGCCGGCCAGCATCAACAACAACCTGCCCGGTTCTCAATTAAGCGTCGGCGCGGATACAGCGCTCAACAATATCGTTGATGCCGTAGACAAAATCAAGCAGTCGGCGGTGGCTTCACGACGTACCTTTGTGGTAGAAGTGATGGGCCACTACTGCGGTTATCTGGCGCTCACGTCGGCGCTGGCCACGGGCGCGGAGCGCGTCTACTTGCACGAAGAAGGGGTAACGCTGCGGGACATGGTGCAAGATGTCAACACGCTGGTAGCGGGTTTTGAACAGGGCAAGCGCGTGGGTTTGATGATTCGTAACGAACACGCGAATGAGGTTTACACCACTGACTTCATGCGGGCGCTTTTTGAAGAGGAAGGGGGCGACCTGTTTGATGTACGCCAGGCGATTCTGGGTCACTTGCAGCAAGGGGGCAATCCCACTCCTTATGACCGCATTCTGGCCACACGGTTAGCCTCTGATTGCATCGATTTTCTGGAAGAACACATCGGGCAAAATCAGCGGGATAGTTCGTTTATTGGTTTGGCGGGCGGCGAATTCAAGCTGACCCCCATGGAAGATTTGCCGCGCATGGTAGATAGTAAATACGGCCGTCCCAAAGAACAGTGGTGGATGGATTTACGCCCGATTGTGCGCTTGTTGGCGCAGCCGGGACCCCGTATCCACGCGGAGTAAACGTTCGCTTTTCATTAGACGAGATTGAACCAATCTGAACTGTAATTAGGAGATAGCAATCATGACACAAGTCAATAAAATCAAAGGGGTTATCGGGATCTTAACAGGTGGCGGCGATGTGCCAGGTCTTAATCCGGCCATACGCGCGGTAACCATTCGGGCGGTGCGCGAAGGGTATAAGGTGATTGGCTTACGCCGCGGCTGGGCCGGTATCACAGAGTTGATCCGCGATAAAAAGGCAGACAACAGCGATAATTACGTGGATCTGACTGAGGAGATCGTGAACAAGGCCGGCCGCACCGGCGGCACTTTTTTGCACAGTTCACGTACGCGCCCCAGCCATATGCCTAAAAAAGATGTGCCTGAACATCTAAAAGAGATGTACAACGAAGAGATCAATGATTTGACGCCAGAAATCATCAAAAACCTGGAATATCTGGGCATTGATTACCTCATCCCCATTGGCGGCGACGATACCCTGAGTTATGGCGTGACGTTGTACCAGCATGGGGTCAAGGTCGTGGCCATTCCCAAAACGATGGATAACGATGTGCCAGGCACCGATTATTGCATTGGCTTTAGCACCTGTGTCACCCGCACCATTGAGATGACAAACCGCCTGCGCACCTCGGCCGGTTCGCACGAGCGCTTTTTGGTGTTGGAGGTGTTTGGCCGCTATGCTGGTTTTACGGCGATGCTGCCCACAATGGCGGGAGCGGCCAATCGTTGCGTGATCCCAGAGTATAAGTTCAATATCGAGCGGTTAACGGAACTACTGGCGGAGGATCGATTTAAGAATCCGAGCCGTTATTCGGTGGTGCTGATTTCAGAAGGAGCCATGTTTGAAGGCGGCGATATGATCTTCAAAGATTCTGAATTGGATATGTATGGTCACGCCAAGCTGGGCGGCATTGGCGAAGTGGTGGGCCAGAAGTTGAAGGAGATTTCGCCTAAGTTTAATAAAGGTAGACGGATTGATCCGATTATCCAGAAGCTGGGTTATCTGGTACGCTCTGGCGATCCGGATGCAGTGGATTCGATTGTGCCCATGGCCTATGGCAATCTGGCGCTGGATTTGATTTTGAACAATATTTACGGCCGTTTAGTGGTGTTGAAGAACGGCCGTTATGACAATGTGCCCATCACCGTCGTCACCAGCAGCAAAAAGTTCGTGGATGTCAAACAGTTCTACAATACCGAACGCCTGCGCCCCCACTACAAAAGCTTTGAGATGAAACCATTGTTGATTATGACGAGTGAAGGGTAGCACGACAGTGGGCAGTGGACAGTGAACAGTGGGCAGTGGACAGTGGACAGTGGACAGTGGACAGTGGGCAGTGGGCAGTCGGCAGTGGACAGTGGGCAGTGAACAGTGGACAGCGAACGGCGGACAGTGAACAGTAATCGGTAATCGATAATCGGTAAACAGTTTACAACCAATGCACCAACCACCCGACTACTCGACTACTCGACTACCCGACTACTCGACTACCCGACTACCCGACTATCCGACTATCCGACTAAATCCAAGGAGATAAGATTACATGAAATTAGGTATTTTAACAGGCGGCGGCGATGTGCCGGGGCTGAATCCATGCATCAAAGCGGTGGTAAACCGGGCCATTGCACAAGGGCACGAGATTGTGGGCGTACGTCGCGGCTGGGGTGGTTTGTTAGATTTTAACCAGGATGATCCCGACAGTTTTGAGAAAAACTTCATCCCCCTGGACAATCAAGTCGTGCGTAAGATTGATCGCACTGGCGGCACGTTCTTACACACCAGCCGCACCCACCCGGGCAAAGTGAGCCGGCACCGTGTGCCAGATTTCCTAAAAGACCCAGACCATTTAGACGCGGAAGCGGAGGATAACCGGCTGCGGGATTTTACGCCCCATGTGTTATCGAATTTGGAATACCTGGGCATTGAACGGCTCATCCCCATTGGCGGCGATGACACCTTGAGCTACGGCGAGCGCTTGCACAGTGAAGGCTTCCCCGTCATTGCCATTCCCAAAACAATGGACAACGATGTCTATGGCACGGATTACTGCATTGGTTTCTCAACGGCCGTTACCCGCAGCGTCCAGTTCCTCAACCAACTCCGCACCAGCACCGGTTCCCATGAACGCATCGCCGTCGTGGAGCTATTTGGGCGCAATAGCGGCGAAACCAGTCTCATCAGCTCCTATCTGGCGGGCGTAGATCGGGCGCTCATTTCTGAGGTGCCCTTTGACCCCGAAAAATTGGCGGCGTTCGTGTTGGAAGACAAAAGGAGTAATCCCAGCAACTACGCCATCATCTCTATCAGCGAAGGCGCGCATATGGCTGGCGGCGCAGTGGTGGAATACGGCGAAGCGGATGCATATGGGCATCGTAAACTGGGCGGCATCGGCGAAATTACAGCTGAAGCCATCAAGAAAATCACCGGCCAAAACATCATTAATCAGCGCATCGGCTATCTGATGCGCTCCGGCGCGCCTGACGCCCTCGACTTGATGGTGGCGGCTAACTACGCGCATCTGGCGATGGATCTCATTGAAGATGGCGTCAGTGGGCGCATGGTGGCGCTGCGTGACGGCACGTACACCCACATCCCCGTGAGCATGGTCACCAGCAGCGTCAAGCGCGTGGATGTGGATGAACTGTATGACAGAACGCAGTACCGGCCCAAAGTGCGCCACGTCCTGGGCAAGCCGATGTTCCTCTATTAGCGAGAGGTTTGAGCAAGAGCGAGAGGGTGTTGGTTTTCCTCTCGCTCTCGCTCTCGCTCTTTACTCTAGCTTTTTGGCGACCAAATCCCCCATGGCTTCTGTGCCAATTGATGTTTCGCCGTGATGGGCGATGTCGCCGGTGCGATGACCGGCGGCTAATACGGTGGAAACGGCCGTTTCCACCGCCTCCGCCTCTTTTTGCAACTCAAACGTCCAGCGCAGCATCATCGCGGTTGATAAGATGGTCGCCAACGGATTGGCAATGCCTTTGCCGGCAATGTCGGGCGCCGAGCCGTGGATTGGTTCATACAGGCCGATGGAACCTTTTTCGCCCAACGAAGCCGAGGGCAGCATCCCCAACGACCCCGTGATCATCGACGCTTCATCCGAGAGAATGTCGCCGAACATATTGCCTGTGACCACCACATCAAAATCAGCCGGACGATTGATGAGATACATGGCCATAGCATCGACCAGCAGGTCTTCGTATGCTACGTCAGGATATTCAGCAGCCACTTCATGCGCCACTTCCCGCCAGACGCGCATCGAAGACAGCACGTTGGCCTTGTCCACCGATACCAGTTTATGGCGACGGCTCCGCGCCAATTCAAAACCCACACGCAAGACGCGCTTGATCTCCATTTCGTTATAACGCATGGTGTCGTGGCCGCTGCGCCCTTCGGGAACCATTTCCCGCCCCGAGGGCTGCCCGAAGTAGATGCCGCCCGTCAGTTCGCGCACGAACATGATGTCCACGCCGGCCACCCGTTCTGCTTTCAACGGGCTGGCGTCGGCCAGGGCGTCAAACACTTTGACGGGGCGCAGGTTGGCAAAGGCGTTGAGCGCTTTACGCAGTTTGAGCAGCCCTTGTTCCGGGCGTACTTTGGCGGTGGGATCGCTCCACTTGGGGCCACCGACGGCGCCCAACAGGACGGCGTCGCTTTCCAGGCAAGCGCCCAGCGTCTCTTCTGGCAGCGGATTACCTGTCTCGTCGATGGCGATGCCGCCCGCGAGCTGCGTATTGTAGACGAATGTATGGTCGAATTTGCCGGCGACGACATCCAATACTTTACACGCCTCGGCCACGACTTCCGGCCCGATGCCATCACCGGGCAGCAGGGTTATTTTGGCTTGCATCAGTTCTCCTTCTTCTTGGGTGGTTAGTAAGTTTGTTTGTGGGGGGATAGTGGGTGGAAAACGGCCGTTAAGCCTTTCTCAATTCAGCAATTTTACAATTATCATTGGTTATCAAATCCCCAGGTTTGATGGGAAATACCGCAAATGGCGTGCCGGCCGCTGCCCAAACCACGTCGAACTGCATCAAATCTTCATCGATGTAAATAGGCATTTCTGTAGTGTGACCGAAGGGTGGTACGCCGCCAATGCTAAAGCCTGTCGTCGCTTTCACGGTATCGGCGTCGGCGCGTTTAACTTGTTTGCGCCCCACACCGGCCAAGGCGGCCAGCTTGCGCTCATCCAGTTGATTTGCGCCCGAGACGAGACAGATGGTGGAACGGCCGTTTACCACAAAACACAAGCTCTTCACAATCTGCGCCACTTCACAGTCAATGGCATCGGCCGCTTCCTGCGCCGACCGGGTCGTCTGCTCAAACTCTACAATCTCGATATCCAAGCCCAAATCCTGGGCCGCGTCTGCTACTTTTTGTGCTGATGGGTGCATAATATACCTCTAGAAATAATATTTTTGCGGCACAATGATCTCAAAAGCGGTCACGTCATAAAGTGGATGGCTCATAATCTGCTTTCTTCTACACTAAACCTTTAACGATAAACGGCCATTATCAACTATTGATCATCTTTTCCAAATTAGCAATCAATGGTGGCAAGTCTTGTCTAACAATTTGCCACACAATATCCATGTCAACATGATAATAGCCATGGATGAGGCGATTACGTGTACCTTTAATTTGTCGCCAAGGGATTTGTGGGTTTTTCTGTTGCGTTTCTTCTGTCACTGCATGGGCTGCTTCTCCAATGATTTCCAGTAAGCGAACCATTGCCAAAGCCAATAGCTTATCTGTATCTAAATCAGATCGTGTATGATCAACCATAAAAGAAACCGCTTCTTCAGCAGCATCCAGCATGTGGCGCAAACGGACTTCATCACGCTGCATAGTGAACTCGGGCTTCTCTGATGACTGTTTCTCGAAAATAGGGACTTAACGAGTTTGGTGTATGTAAATCGACTTGCCGTCCTAAAAGCTCCGATAGTTCCTCTTGAATAGTGAAAAAAGCCAGCCCAGGTGTATGTCCAGGTTCAAATTCAACCAACAAATCAATGTCGCTGTCTGCTTGAAAATCGTCCGTCAAGGCGGAACCAAAAACAGCCAGCTTGCGAATGTGATGCTGTTGGCAAAATGCTTGCAGATTTTCTTGGTTCATCAAATCATCTAAATTCATATTTTGCCTCTATCGGCATTATACCAAAGCCACAAAACATAAACTCCAAAATAATTGTCAATTGTTAACGAAACGGCATTGACAAGTCATCACCCATTATCATCCAGAATATCTTCTTTATAGGTAAACCGCTCGCGCCGCCGATTGTAATATTCGGCCGCTTCCACATCGGGATCCTCGTCATAAGCGGAATCCAGGGTGATGTCCCACACCGCATCGGCGAAGGCGTCGCTATCCACCTGGGACTCAGTCCCAGAATGAAAGTCGACCTCCTGTTTGAGTACGTCTCGTTCTACCATCTTGCGGGCAATTTGTTCTTGCAGCTGATCTAACACCTCATCTTCCCAGGAACGGCCGTTTGCCCTTACCTGTTCCGCCTGTTTCATCAACCTGGCGCTATTATGCTTCTTCAACCGCGCCATCTCCTCCTTAATTTCCTGGAGGCGACGCCGACAGCGATCCAGTTCACGCAGCAGCGCTTCGGCCAGCAGTTGGTCAGAATCAGCCAATGCCAGGTTATGACCCGAATCCGGTTCCAGCGCCAGTTGGCGTAAGGCGTCCAAATCATGTGCTGCATACGCCGTGTTAATCGACATCATCAACTGGGTGCGATAGGCTCGATCTGCCTCATCCAACGCCAAATCAGGGTGAAACCGACGGGCCAACAGCCGGTACAACTTCTTCAGTTCTGCCCCTTCATCTGCATCCAATTCTGGCGGCGCTTCCCCTGGCGCCGCATCCCGATACCGATACGCCCCTTCCGCTTGAGCGCCCTTTCCCGTGGCCACATCTTCCACCTCATCCACCGACCAGGAACCTTCTTCGTCATCAAAAAAGCTGTTGTCCAGATGGCGTAACTGTTTGCGAAAGGCGCGGATTTCAGCTTCCAACTTGTCCAATCGTTCCACCAGGCGAATGGTCAGCGCCCGCAGCCGAAACTCAAAAGCACTGATCGCCGCCAGCCGCTCCGCCAGGCCAGCTTCTGCATCAATCAGCTCAACTTGAACCACAGTTAACAGCTTTTGCAGTTCCTCAACCTGTTCGCGCCAATTACTTGTCGTTTCAGTTAATGTTTTGTTCTTTATCATTCAAATTCTGTAGAATTTACGATTGCTCTGTCTTTTCATACGCGCTAATAATTTGGTGAACCTGATTGGCGGAAACATCCGATTGTTCTGTTTTAGAATAAATTGTGATTAGGATGACATGGGTTTTGGTTTTTAGATAATAAAGCAACCGATAACCTGAGCGTTTTCCCTTCTTTAAATCTTGATTTTTGACACGGACTTTGTAAATTGTATAGCCTGTACGTGGCACTTGATCCCCTATAAATTCACCTTTTTGTAATTGTTCGAGAATAGGCTCAATATCTGAACGGATATGTCGGTATTTCTTTGCTAAAGCACGTAGATTACGTTTGAACTCAAATTTTCTGCGTCACTCGGCATCAATGCCTTCCCAAAGACCTGCTAGTGGCAATGTTTCACCTTTCATCGCCTCTTGCCAGCCTTGGCGGAAACTCTCATCTGCTGGGTTTAGGCTGACACTCTGACGATAGGAGCGCACAATATTGAGTAATGCCGGTAAATATTCTTCCGGTGTTGCATTAATTTCCTTCAAGAGTCGATCTTTATAAGCTGTTGTGTATTCAATCATCATTATCTCCACACACTCGAATTGAATCTTATTGTACACAACTCTGAAAAGAGTTTGTTAGTCATTGTGCCACAAAAATGACCAAAGACGAAAGAGGATTGACCAACATTCGTCCTTCCTCCTCGGTGGATGGTCAATTCTTATTGCAGCAGCGCATACTCCATGCTATCCGCCAGCGCCAGCCAACTGGCTTCAATGATATTGGAACTGGCGCCGATGGTAGACCAGCGATTACTGCCATAAACCGTGTCGATAAGCACACGAGTGGTAGCGGCCGTGGCCCGGTCACTGTCGATGATACGCACTTTATAATCCGCCAAGCGCACCTCTGCCAGGCGCGGATACACATCCACCAACGCCCGGCGCAGCGCCCCATCCAGAGCATTGACAGGGCCGTTGCCTTCAGCGGCCGTATGCACCAATTTCGGCCCCACGCGCACTTTGACGGTCGCTTCGGCCAACATGCCCCGCTTCTTGCGCTGCTGCACCACCACCATGAAGTCGATCAGTTCAAAAGGCGGCACGTAGGCGGGATGGGTACGGCGCATGAGCAGTTCCACAGACGCTTCCGCCCCTTCATAGGTGAAGCCCTTATGCTCCATTTCTTTGATCTGCTCCAGCGCCGCTTTCAAATCGAGACTGTCAATATCCAGGCCAAACTGCTCAGCTTTATCGAACAAATTGCCACGCCCAGACAGCTCGGAGACGACGCTACGCTGCTGATTGCCCACCAGCGGCGGGTCGATGTGTTGGTAGCTCAATGGATTTTTACGCATGGCGGCCACGTGGATGCCGCCCTTGTGGGCAAAGGCATTGGCGCCGACAAAGGGGAACTGCGTATCGTGGGTCAAATTAGCCACTTCGGCCACGTAGCGCGACAGTTCGGTCAACTTGGTCAGGTTCTCAGCGGAGACGCATTCCTTGCCCATTTTGAGCTGCAAATCGGCGATGACGGTGCAGAGGTTGGCGTTAGCCACCCGTTCACCATAACCGTTGATCGTGCCTTGCACTTGATTGGCGCCAGCACGCACGGCCGCCAGCGAATTTGCATCGCCCATGCCGCCATCATCATGCGTATGAATACCAACGGCCGTTTCCCCCAATTGCGCCTTCACATCCCGCACAATCTCTTCGATCTCCCAGGGCAGAGAGCCGCCGTTGGTATCGCACAGCACCACACTATTCGCGCCATTGATAGCGGCCGTTTTCACCGTGGCCACCGCATATTCAGGATTGGCTTTGTAGCCGTCGAAGAAATGTTCAGCATCATAGACGACCTCTTTGCCTTGAGCGCGACAGTAGGCCACGCTCTCGCCGATCATATTCAGGTTTTCGGCCATTGTCGTTTCTAACACATCTTCAACGTGCAAATCCCAGCTTTTACCCACCAGGGTAATGACCGGCGTATTGGCGTCCAACAGCGCCATGATGTTGGGGTCGGTGCTTACCTCGGAGTTTTTGCGCCGGGTGCTGCCAAAGGCGGTTATTTTGGCGTGTTTCAGGTTCAATGTGGACACTTTACGGAAGAAATCCACATCTTTGGGATTAGAACCGGGCCAGCCGCCTTCGATATAGTCGATGCCAAACTCATCCAGTTTCCTGGCAATTTTTAGCTTGTCATCCAGCGAAAGGGAGATGCCTTCCCGCTGGGTGCCGTCGCGCAGGGTGGTGTCGTATAGGAATACCTTGCTCATAAGCTTCTCCTTCATACCTGGGAGCGCGGACAGCTTGTCCGCGCTCCCGGTTAACTAAGCGCATCAACCCGCGCTGGGTGCGACGCTTCGTAGGCCGCGATGTGGGCCTCTTGCTTTTGCAAGTAGCCAAGTTGGTCGAGTCCTTCGAGCATACAGGTTTTGCTGAAATCGTCGATAGGGAAGGTGACAGAACGGCCGTCGGGCAAGGTGAGTGTCTGGTCTTCTAAATTGATCGTGACGCTGCTCTCCGGTTCTTCCGCCACCAAACTAGCCAACTGCTTGTAGGTGTGTTCATCGACGATGACCGGCAGCAAGCTGTTCTTCAGCGAGTTGTTGCGGAAGATGTCGGCGAAGCTGGTGCTGATGATGGCGCGGAAGCCAAAATCTGTCAGCGACCAGGGCGCATGTTCCCGGCTGGAACCGCAGCCAAAGTTATCGCCGGCCAGCAAAATTTCAGCCCCTTGCGCTTCCGGCTGGTTCAGCGGAAAGTCGGCATTGAGCGTGCCATCTTCGTGGTAGCGCCAGTGGAAGAACAAATTGTCGCCCAAGCCTTTCTTGGTGATGGTCTTCAAAAACTGCGCCGGAATGATCTGGTCGGTATCAATATTTTCTGTGGGTATGGCCACCATGTGGCCGGTTAGAGTTGTGAATTTTTCCATGTTTACCTCAGCGTTAGTGGTCAGTAGCCAGTGGTTAGTGGGCAGTAAAACCAGACTGACCACTGTTCACTGACCACTGTTCACTTGTTTTTATTCTAAAGTCCGCGCATCCGTCACCACGCCGGTGATGGCGGAGGCGGCGGCGGTGAGAGGACTGGCTAAAAAGGTGCGGCCGCCTTTGCCCTGGCGCCCTTCAAAGTTACGGTTGCTGGTGCTGACGGCGTACTGTCCGGGTTGCAATTGGTCGCCGTTCATGGCGATACACATAGAGCAGCCCGCTTCGCGCCATTCGGCCCCCGCTTCCTTGAAGATAACGTCCAGCCCTTCCGCTTCAGCCTGCTTTTTCACTTGCTGTGAACCCGGCACCACCATGACGCGAGTGCTGTGGCTCACCTTCTTGCCTTTCATCACCTCGGCGGCCAGGCGCAAATCGGAGATGCGGGAATTGGTGCAACTGCCGATGAAAACCACATCCAGTTTCTGGCCGAGCAGGGAAGCGCCTGGCTGCAAGCCCATGTAGGCCAACGCTTTCTCCACCGTCTGCCGTTCGCTGACATCGGGGATGCTCTGGGGGTCGGGAATGGGGTCGGTGATGCAGACGCCCAGGCCAGGGTTTGTGCCGTAGGTGATCATTGGCTCCAGGGCGTTGGCGTCGATGGTGATTTCTTTGTCATAGACGGCCCCTTCATCGCTGGGCAGCGTCTTCCAGAAAGCGACGGCCTCATCCCAGGCCTGGCCTTTGGGCGCCTGGTCACGCCCTTTGAGGTAGGCGAAGGTTTTTTCGTCAGGCGCGATGAGGCCGGCACGCGCCCCCCCTTCGATGCTCATGTTGCAAATGGTCATGCGCTGTTCCATCTCCAAAGCGCGGATGGCGGAACCCCGGAATTCAAAAACGTGGCCGGTGCCGCCGCCGACGCCGATTTTGGCGATGAGCGCCAGGATGATGTCCTTGGCGGAAACACCTGGTTTCAATTCGCCTTCCACGTTGACGGCGTAGGTTTTGGGCTTGGTTTGTAACAAACATTGGGTGGCCAGCACATGTTCGACTTCGCTGGTGCCAATGCCAAAGGCCAGCGCCCCAAAAGCGCCGTGGGTGGCGGTGTGGCTGTCGCCGCAGACGATGGTCATGCCGGGCTGGGTGAAGCCGTGTTCTGGCCCGATGACGTGGACGATGCCCCGATTCTGGCTGTGCATACCGAACAGTTTGATGCCGAAGTCGGCGCAGTTTTTCTCCAGCGTGGCGATTTGCCTGGCAGCAATCATGTCTGAGATTGGCACGTTGAGTGGGGTGGTGGGAATACTGTGATCCATGGTGGCCAGGATTTGCGACGGCCGTCTGACGGTCAAACCTCGTTCGCGCAGGCCAGTGAAGGCTTGTGGGGAGGTCACCTCATGGATGAGGTGCAGGTCAATGTACAAGACGGCCGGGCTGCCCGGCTCATCGACGACAATGTGGTTTTCCCAGATTTTGTCGATGATGGTTTGGGGTTGGTTCTGCATCGTTTCTCCTACTTTGAAGCGAGAGCAAGAGCGAGAGCGAGAGGAAAACCTCTTGCTCTCGCTCTAGCTTTTAGGTTTCACGCCGCCAAAGACGGCCAGTTCAAATATTTTCAGGTAGATGTCTACTTTTTGGTAGCCGATTTCGCGCAGCCAACGGCATTGATCTTCGACAGAGGCCAGGATATTGGCGACTTTGTCAGGGCGGCTGTAAAACTCGCGGTCTACTTGTTCCCAGGTTTTGTCGGCGCCGTTTTGCTGCTGCTGGGCGTAGAGCTTGTCTACAAATAGTTCCTGGAAGCGCTTTTCTAGCCACGGATCGGCTGACGAGACGTGTTCGATGTGGATGAAAATGCCACCGGGCTTTAGCAGATTGAAAAGCTCGGTGTACAGCTCTTTTTTGCGTACATCGGGTTGGTGGTGGATGGAGTAGCCGGAAACAATCACATCAAATTGTGAATTATGAATTGTGAATTGGGAGTTGTGAAGTTTTTGTACCTTGTCTAGCCAGTCGCGTTCACCGTAATCTTGGAGAAGGGTGTAGGCGTTTGGATTGTGGCCCAGGCGTTTTTTGGCGGCGGTGAGCATCGGTTGGGAGAAGTCGATGAAGATGGCTTGGGCGCGGGGATATTGGTCGAGAACGGCCGTTCCCAATATGCCATCGCCACAGCCCAAATCCAGCACCCAGTTGACCTCGGACTGAGAGGCGCGAATGAGACGGAGCATGATGTCGATTTGCTCATTGGCCAGGGGGATGGCGCTGCGTACTCCTTCCAGGTACGTTTTCGTAAGAACTTCACCTTGCCAAACTTTGTCATCATTTGCCATCTGTAAACTTTATTTTCGTTAATTTGTGCGCCGCCGACACTTCGTTCGACTGCTCATCCTGCGCCGCCAACATCTTGTTCAAGGCGCTGATATAGGCGCGGGCGCTGGCCACTACGATGTCGGTGCTGGCGCCGTGACCGCTGTAGGTGCGCGAGAAAGGCATATTCGTTTGCGGATTAAAGCCATAAGTTTCGTCGGTGATCGGTTGAATACGAATCGTCGTTTCGGCGATGGCGTCCAGCCCTTCCGTGACGGCGTTGATCATAAACTCCGTCAGCCGGTTGTTGACGCCCACGATGCGGTTGACCGCTTCATAGACGGCGTCCACCGGGCCAGTGCCTAAGGCTGCATCTTGATAAACTCGCCCATCTGGACCGGTCAAACTCACCGAAGCGGTGGGCATACTATGGTCGCCACACGAGACCTGGATGTGGTTCAACTTCCAGATTTCCGGTGGCTGATAAATTTCATCGGCGATAATGGCTTCGATGTCGGCGTCTGTGACCACTTTTTTCTTGTCGGCCGTATGTTTGAAGCGCTTAAAGGCCGCGTTCAATTCACTTTCTCCCAGGTCATCGTAGCCCATCTCTTTTAAGCGCACCCGGAAGGCATGGCGACCTGAATGTTTGCCCATCACTAATTTAGAAGCCGTCAATCCCACCGTTTCTGGACGCATGATTTCATATGTCTGCTGGTTTTTCAACATGCCATCTTGATGAATACCGGCTTCATGGGCAAAGGCATTGGCGCCTACAATCGCTTTGTTGGGCTGCACCACCATGCCGGTATAGGCGCTGACCATACGGCTGGTGCGTGTGATTTGGGTGGTGTCAATATGGGTTTGCACCTTGTAAGTTTGGGGACGGGTTTCTATGGCCATCACCACTTCTTCCAACGAGGTGTTGCCCGCGCGTTCGCCGATGCCGTTGAGTGTTACCTCTACCTGTCGCGCCCCATTTTGTACGCCAGCCAGGGTGTTGGCGGTGGCCAGCCCCAGGTCATTGTGACAATGTACCGACCACACGGCCTTGTCGGCCTGGGGCGTCTTTTCGATCAAATATTTAATCAGCCAGCCAAATTCTTCTGGTGTGGTGTAACCGACCGTATCAGGAATGTTCAAGGTGGTGGCGCCAGCTTTAATCGCCTCGCCCAGCACTTGCACCAGAAAGTCCGGGTCAGATCGCCCGGCGTCTTCGGGTGAGAATTCTACATCATCGCACAGGCTTTTGGCATAGGTAACGGCCGTTATCACCTGATCTACGCACTCTTCCCGATCCATCTTGAGCTTGAATTGCAAATGAATGTCACTGGTTGCCAAAAAGGTGTGGATGCGATGACGGGGCGCGGCTTTAACAGCCTCATAAGCGCGAAGAATATCGGCGTTATTGGCGCGAGCCAGACCGGCGATGACCATCGGCTGGCCTGATTTTCGTCCGTCGGTAAGCGGCCCTACTTCCTCAGCGATACGACGCACCGCGTCGAAATCGCCCTGGGAGGCGATGGGAAAACCGGCTTCGCAGATATCCACGCCAAGGCGGGAAAGCTGCCGGGCGATCTCCAGCTTTTCCTCCACATTTAAGGTCGCGCCAGGGGATTGTTCGCCATCACGCAAAGTCGTATCAAAAATAACAACGACGTCATCATCTTTTGAGGGTACGCTGCTTTGATCCATTTTCAACTTGCTCCTTCTTACCCTGGGAGCGCGGACAGCTTGTCCGCACCACTGCGCACAAGCTGTCGGCGCTCCCAGGTTCCAGTTATATTTATTCAATCACCCTGGCATTCAACCACGGCATCATCGAGCGCAGCTGCTTGCCCACATCTTCCAATTGACTACTGCGGGCTTCTTTACGATCCTGGTTGAAGGTAGGACGGCCGTTTGCATTTTCATCAATCCACCCTTCAGCATAAGCGCCTGATTGGATGTCGGCCAAAATTTGGCGCATCGCTTCCCTGGTCTGCTCCGTGACGATCTTCGGTCCGGCCGTGTAGTCGCCATGTTCGGCCGTGTCACTGATGCTGTAGCGCATATAGCTCAAGCCACCCTGATACATCAGGTCCACAATCAGCTTCAACTCATGCAGACATTCAAAATAAGCGATTTCTGGCTGATAGCCCGCTTCCACGAGGGTATTGAAACCCGCTTCCACGAGGGCGCTAACGCCGCCGCACAAAACCGCTTGTTCACCAAACAGATCCGTTTCCGTTTCCTCGGTGAAGGTGGTTTGCAACGCGCCGGCTTTAGTGCAGCCAATGCCTTTGGCATAAGCCAACGCCAGAGCAAAAGCATTGCCGCTGGCGTCTTGATGCACCGCCACCAAACCAGGCGTACCCACGCCATCCACAAACACCTCACGCACTCGATGGCCGGGCGCTTTGGGCGCCACCATACTCACATCTACATCGGCCGGCGGCACAATTTGGCCGTAGCGAATATTAAAACCATGCCCAAACATCAATGTTTTTCCGGCCGTTAAATGCGGCTTGATGTCTTCACGGTAAATTTTGGCCTGGCTGGTATCCGGGGCCAAAATCATAATAATGTCAGCTTCGGCAGCAGCTTCGGCGGCCGTTTTCACCGTCAACCCTTCCCCTTCCGCCACAGCCCAGGAAGGACTGCCTTCATACAAACCCACAACGACCTTCACGCCAGAATCTCGCAGATTCAGCGCATGGGCGTGTCCCTGGCTGCCATAACCGATAATGGCAACCGTCTTGCCCTCCAATAAACGCAGGTCTGCATCTTGATCATAAAAAATGTTAGCCAATTTAACTCTCCTCGTAAATGGGAGCGCGGACAGCTTGTCCGCCCAGTGCAGGCGAGACGCCTGCGCTCCATTTTCATTAGTGCAGGCGAGACGCCTGCGCTCCATTTTCATTAGTGCAGGCGAGACGCCTGCGCTCCATTTTCATTCATCGTGGTGCGCCCCGCTGATGGGGAACTCCTCTATAAAAATAAGTTTACAGTGAACAATTTACCGTATAAGCGACTGTCCACTGTCCACTGTCCACTGTCCACTGTCCACTGTCCACTGATTACAGTCCGTGTCCGTTACTTGCGAAAACAGCTTCTTCCATTTCCACTTGCTTCTCGCTTTTTGGGCCGCGAACCATGGCAATACGGCCGGTGCGCGTCATCTCTTCAATGCCGAAATTGCTGAGCAGCTTGATGAACGAGGCCACGCGCTCTTCCGGTCCCACGATTTGCACGATAAGCGAATCGAGATCCACGTCAATGACGCGGGCGCGATAAATGTCAACTAACTGCATCACCTGGGCGCGATTACCATTGCTGGCTTTTACCTTAATCAGCGCCAATTCCCGCATGACAACCGGTTCATAGGTCACGTCTTGGATGTCAATGACATTGATGAGCTTGTCGAGTTGCGTTTTGATCTGGCTCATCTCGCGGTCGCTGCCTCGCGCCACAAAGGTCATGCGGCTGATGCCCTCCGTTTCGCTATGGCCTACGGCCAAACTTTCAATATTATAATTACGACGGCGGAACAAACTGGCGACGCGGTTCAGGACACCGGGTTTGTCTTCCATCCAGGCAATCATGGTGTGGCGTTTCATTTGTTGGTCACTCATTATGCTTCCTCCTCCATTCCGGCCGGCATGGGACGGCGAATCATATCGACGTTACTCTTGCCGGGGGTAACCATGGGGTATACGTTTGTAAATTCTTCCACCTGGAAGTCGATCAAGAATGGGCCATCATGCTCTTGCGCTTTCTTGATGGCGGCATACGCCTCTTCTTTTTGGGTGACGGCGATGGCTGGAATGCCATACGCTTCCGCCAATTTCACAAAGTCCGGGTTGAACAGGGGTGTGCCGGAGTGTCGCTTGTTGTAAAACACATCCTGCCATTGGCGCACCATGCCCAGGAAACCATTGTTGATAATGGCAATTTTGATGGGCAGCCGTTCTTGCATGACGGTGGACAGTTCCGACATCGTCATTTGGAAACCGCCATCCCCCACCACCACCCATACCTCCTCATCAGGTCTGCCCATTTGGGCGCCGATGGCGGCGGGTAGGGCATAGCCCATGGTGCCCGCGCCTCCAGAGGTTAGCAGACTACGTGGTTTGGTGTGGTAGAAGTATTGCGCTTCCCACATCTGATGCTGACCCACATCAGAAACGATGACGGCGTCTCCTTGCTCAGTGGCGTGCCACATCTGCTGCATGACGTAAGGAGCGATGAGTTCATCTGTTTCCTGCGCCAAAATGTCGCGGTCACTTGTTTCAGCCTTCCATTCCTGAATTTGCGCCAGCCAGGCGGGATGTTCAGTAGCTTCGACTTGGGGCAGCATCTCTCTTAAAGTAAGCAGGGCATCGCCGATGACGGGGGTATCGATGGTAATGTTTTTTCCCATTTCAGACGGGTCAATATCGACATGGATGATTTTGGCATTAGGGGCAAACAAGTCAAAGGCGCCGGTCAGCCGGTCATCCAAACGAGCGCCAACGGCGAGCATGACATCGCAATCTTGCATGGCGTAATTGGTATACGCTTCCCCGTGCATCCCACCCCAGGCGATGGCCAGCGGATGGGTGGCCGGGAAGGTGCCAATACCGAGCAAGCTGGTAGCCACGGGGATGTTGGCCTTCTCGGCCAGTTCGCGCAGCTCGTTTTCGGCTTTGGCAATGGAGACGCCTTGTCCAGAGACGATGAGCGGCTTTTTGGCTTCGTTGAGCAGTTTCGCGGCGCGGGTGACAGCGGCCGGATCCGGCGCATTTAAATTGGGTTTGTACCCGGGCAGATAAACATCCTCAGGGTATTCAAACTCAGTGGTAGCTTGCAGCACATCTTTACAAACATCCACGAGAACGGGGCCGGGACGGCCGGTTCTGGCAATGTAGAACGCCTCTTTGATGGCCGCCGCCAAATCTTTGATGTCGGTGATGAGATAGTTGTGCTTGGTGACGGGCAGGCTGACGCCTTGGACGTCTGCTTCCTGGAAGCCGTCGCGTCCCAACAGGGAGTTTGGCACCTGTCCGGTGATAGCCACCAATGGCACAGAGTCCATGTAGGCAGTGCCCAAACCGGTTATCAGGTTGGTAGCGCCTGGGCCAGAGGTGGCGATGCAAACGCCGACGCGGCCGGTGGCGCGGGCATAGCCATCGGCCATGTGAGACGCGCCTTGTTCATGGGTGACGAGGACGTGATGAACGGGGTACTCATATTTCATCAGGTCATCATAGGCCGGCAAAATTGCGCCACCGGGCAAACCGAATACAACTTCGACGCCTTCTTTCATAAGGCTTTCCCAAACAATTTGACCACCAGTTTTTAGTTCACTCATATTCTTGCTCCTCCTTTGTGAGCATAATTCAAGTTCTCTTGAGGTCGATTTGTGGTAACTATCCAGCCAGACGAGGGCTGAGCCTTTCGGCAAGCTCAAGAACCACCTGTATAGTTACGCTTTGTGGATGATATGGGGCCTGGGTAAACTGCAGAAAGTTTTCGGATAACCGGAATGCTACACTCTGCGGTTTCCTTGAAGGAATAAAAAAGCAGAAAATGGACGTGTTTTCTGCTTGGGTAAACGAGTTTAAGGGGGCGGCCGTAACCTGAACCGGGCGCTGAGATGAGTGCTGTTGATTCTGTGCTGTTTGGGCGGTGGACATCACAGACAGGGGAGCGGCTATGGCTGCCCAAGCGGAAGCGGGGTTGGCGTCTTGTTTATCTGTGGTTTTTGTGATGGTTCGTGTAAATATGCTCATGGTTTGCGCCAAAATGGTAAACTGCAAAAAAAAACCGCCCAGTTGGGCGGTTTTGAGTTTAACTTTCTTCTGTCAACGTTCTCTCAATTACCCAACCGAATATGGATCCTTTACGACAATAATAAGGACCAGGCTAATAAGGCTAAGAAGAAGACCGTTCAGACGTTGTTTCATGTGTTAAAAATTCTCTGCTCTGTTATTGGTGTGCATAAGGGTAACGGCCGTTTCCCTTACCGTCTATAGTGCAATTCAACCAACAAACCGGCATTTATACTTGTGTGCATTACACAAGAATCGAACCGTCACCAATAATACAAAAAGGGCGCTGAACGCCCTTTTTGTTTCCCACTATTTCCCACTGAACCGCGCATTTCAGCACAAGTCCCTATCAGTATAGGATTTCATGGGTTCAAAATCTATAGTCAACTTGATAGAATCAAATCAGGCGTTGTTTGTTAAAAATGTACAGTTTTCGGCAAGCGGCAGTCGGTGATCGGTCATGACGCCGTTCACTATCCACTGTTCACTTGCTTTTACGTCTCCGGCCGCAGCTGCCACAATTTCAGCGAAAGATGCAGCGCCAGGCGCATATTGGCTTGATTCAGATTATGGCCGGTCAACTCCTGAATGCGATCCAATCGATAAAGTAACGTATTACGATGGATAAACAGGGCCTCGGCCGTTTGGCTAATATTGCCATGATGGTTGAAGTATTCGTCAATGGTTTGAACTAAGGCGCTGCGGTGCTGCTGGTCATACGCCACTAAAGGGCCAATAACCTGATCGGTAAATTCTTGAACCGCCTCCATATCCTCTAATTTGCCCAATAAGCGGTAAATGCCCAAACTTTCAAAATCTACCATTTGATAAAGTTTAAGCCGTCCGCCCAACTGCATCGCTTGCAACGCTTCCTGATACACTTTAGACCATTCATCCAATGTTTTAGCCGGGCCGCTTATGCCGGCGATGAGGTGGTTTTTGGGGTACTCGGCGTCAATTTGCTCAAACAATCTACGGGCTAACTGATGCGCCGTTTCCATATCCTCGTCGGAACGTAAAGATTGGAAGACACAAGCATGTTGATCGCCATAAATATGAACCAGCGCCGGCCGGGTATGATTTTGCAGCAGCCAATTCAATGTCGTTTCCAACCGCCGGATGGAGGGTGAATCTGTTTCCGCCCAGGTGAAAGTCATGATGGCATGGGGATCACCAGTATCATGATCTAAACGGCCAGAGAGTCGTTGAATTTCCTTCGAGGGCAAAGTTCCCGCCAATAATCCTTCCAAAAAATTACCGCGCAGCGCCTTTTTCGCTTCACTCACCGCTTTTGCTTTTGCCATTTCTAAGGCACAGGCGGCCGCGCCATGTTCCACTGTCAAGGTGTCTAGCAAATCTAATTCATCCGCCAACCCGATGATAGATAGATAACCGCGTGCCCGGTCTCCAGAAACAATGGGACTGACGAGCCGTCCTAAATTCTTGACCGGGAGAAGCTGCTGCCAATAACTTTGATGCGCTCTGGCGGCCGCTTTCCGGTTTCGCAGGACGGCCGGTAATTCTTCACGTCGCACGAGTATCTCTTCTAAATCTGCTACATCTATTTCTATATTGTCTGGAATAGTGACCGCTTGTACTTCCAGGCGTTTATCCTGAATCACCACAATTTTGCCGGTCAGTTTGCCGATGACATCAATCATCGCTTGCAAACCCTTCTCTTCACGAGACATCTCAGAGAGTTTGCGGTAAAGCTGCATCCCTCTTTCCATGGTAGCAGCTTGTTGGTCGGCTAACAGATAAATAATGGCTTGATATACCTCACGAACTGTGACGCCTTTAGGCGCAATCAACAAGGTGAGATTGATGTCTGCTGCTTTTTCCACAACGACATCTGGAACCTCAGCAAACAGCAAAATGCCTGAGATATCCAATGCCACCATCTCTTCAAAATAAGTGAGGAGGGTTGTTGTAGAAGCCTGTTTTTGGAAGTTCAACGGGACAACCACCAGGTCCCCAGCCGCTACCTGCTGTGGTAAGTTTTCCCAGCTTGTCACAATAACGGCCCATTGTACATTTCGTTTTGCCTGTTGGGCGCCCGTTATGACGGTGGTACTTAAAGGCAATGCCAAACGTAAGACATCACTTATGTTAAGCTCAGTGGGCGTGGGTTGTCTCATCATAATCTGAAAGTTTCTCGCTGTCTTCTCGAATAAGGAACGAGAATTAAAAAATTTACAAAATATAATTCTCGTTCTTTGAGGCTGATGACAAGATAGTTCCTTGTATTATTTAATTGTCAGCCCTAAGCGGCAGCCTCACGACAAATGTTGTGCCCTCAAGAGGGGAACTGACCACATTTATATCACCGCCATGCTGTTCTATGATACGATGACTGGTAGCTAAACCCAAACCTGTGCCTTGTCCCGGATCTTTTGTAGTATAAAACGGCTCAAAAATATGGGCTGCCTCAGCCGCCGACATACCTTTGCCATTATCTTGAATGAGGACTTGAATCATGGTTTTGTCATCAGTAAGGGAAGTGGTTATTTCTATTTGCCGGTTTGCAGCCTGGGATTGGAAGGCGTCTCGAGCATTCACGAATATATTGAGCCATACACTTTTGAGATGCTCCCAACTGGCAATCATAACTGGCTCATCCTGAGCGTATTGTTCTTTAATTTCAATATGGGCGCTCTGCAATTGATAGCTCACTAAATCCAACGCCTGGCGGATGGATTGGTTTACGCTGCCTGGAATGAATTTGTACTGCTCCTGACGGGCAAAATCGAGCAGGCCACGCACCACTTTGGTGGCTCGTTCGCCGGCCCTGGCAATGAGGTCTACGGCCTCATAGTTCTCGTCTTCCGGTGAAATAAACATTTTGAGCATTTCGGCGTTGGCGTTGATAGCCGTGAGGGGGTTATTGATTTCATGAGCCACGCCGGCCGCCAGTTGACCAATGGCTGCCAGTTTTCCGGCTTGCAAGAGGCTGCTTTCCATCTGCCGCTCTTCGGTACGATCTTGCCACAGCACCACGGCGCTGGCGGCGTCTGCCTGGCTGCTGGGGATGGGATAGGCGTTCACTTCCCACTCTCGCGGCAGATGGTCTTCTCCCTGCCAGTGGACGCTCCAACCTTGCGGCTGTTTTTGGCTGAGGCAGGCGGCAACCTGGCAGTGGGTGCAGGGAGATATGCGTTGGTAGAAGGCTACAAAGCAGGTCTGGCCATTTAAGTTTAAAGCGGGCGACGCCTGCCGCTCTAGCTGGCTTTTGTTGACGGCTACCAACTGCCAATCGCTGTTGATGGTGTAAATGGGATGGGGGATGCCATCAATAAGCGCTTGCAAAGTATTGCGACTGTCGAGTAACTCTTTCTGGCGCAGACGAATGCGCTGGAACAGCCAGGCGTTTTCGATGGCTTGGCTGACGGAGTGGGTTAAGGAAGAGAAGAGTTCAAGGTCCATGGGGGTGAAACGGCCGTTTATCTGATTGTAGCCGGCCAACATACCCACTGAGCGTCCCCTCACCAGAATGGGAGCGGCCACTAATGTGCTCACCTCCAGCTCTGGCGGGGCGTCCAGGTGAGCCGCATAACGCCCATCCGACTCGACTTCGTTGAGCAGCGCCGCCTCTTGTTGGCTAAAAAGAGCGCCGAGAAACCCTTGTCCGGGCATGATGGCGGCCATTGGCGCCAACTGCACCCCGGCAGCAGCCCGGGCGCGTAACTGCCCCCCTTCCAACATATAAGCTGTGGCCGCGATCAGTTCAAACAGTTGTTGGGCGCCAGAAACGGCCGTTTCCAGCACATCTTGCGTTTCCAACAACGTCGCCAACTCCTGCCCGATGTGGTTGAGAAAAGCCAGTTGTTGGCTTTGCCGCTGCAACTGTTTCTCCAACTGTTGGGTGCGTAAAATCGTCTTAACCCGCGCCAACAACTCCTTGGGGTAGAAAGGTTTGGTAATATAATCATCCGCTCCAGCCGACAGCGCTTCCACTTTTTCATCACTGCCAGAAGCGGCCGTGACCAGCACCACCCTGGTATATTGCAGCACTGGATGCTCCCGAATCCAATTCAACACATCCAGCCCGGAGATGCCGGGCATACGCATATCAAGCAGCACCAGATCTAATTCAATCTGCTCTGCCAGCAGCTTCTCCATGATGACAACGGCCTCTTCACCTGTCGCCGCCAGCGTGACAGAATATCCTGCCTTCCGCACCAGGAAATCAGACAAAGATTCCGCAATCTCCGGTTCATCATCCACCAACAAAATGCGGGCCGGCGTCAACTCAGGGTGTAGTGGTTTCATCATCGGCAAAAGTGTAGCCATGTCCTTGAATGGTACGGATATATCGGGGCTTACTGGGAATCGGTTCGATCTTTTCACGCAGGTTCTTGATGTGGGCGCGCACCAGTTCCGGGCTGCCCGTATCCCGCGGATAATCCCAGACATCTTGCAAAAGCTGCTGGCTGTTAAAAACCTGTTGGGCGTGGCTCATCAAATGATAGAGCAGATCAAACTGCACATTGGTCAACAAAGCGACCTTCTCCGGCGTCGTCACCTGGAAGGTGCGGCAGTCCAACACCACATCCCCCACTACCACTTCTGATGGCGGTGTTTTATCGACGACGACGGGATTCATGCGGCGCAAAATCGCCTTCACGCGCAGTTGCAGTTCTTCCATATTAAACGGCTTGCTCAGATAATCATCACCGCCGGCGCGGAACCCTTCTATCTTGTCTTCATCTTTGGCCTTTGCCGTTAAAAACAAGACAGGCAAATCATCCAACAAAGGATCGCCGCGAATTTGCCGACACACTTGATAGCCATCCGCGCCGGGCATCATAATATCTAATATGAACAAATCCGGCCGATGGCGGCGGGCAATTTGCAGCCCTTCAGCGCCGCTGTTGGCTACCATTACCTGGTAGCCATACAGCTTTAACGCCCGCTGCAATGTCCTGGAGACCAACTCATCGTCGTCAATTACCAATATTGTGGTCATGAAACTACCTCCACGTTTAGTTGCACAGCTTTTTTGCCTGTTTTATAAGGGGACACGGTTGAGGGTGGATGAACACGGGTGGGAAATAGTGTACCTCTGCGCTTCAGCCGGTCAATATATTCTTTATGTGAACACGCCGGTTAGTATAGCAGATTTTTGGGCGGAACTGTACGATACGGGGGTGAGGATGGGAGGGATGAGTAGGGAAAATAGTCCTGATCGGCGCGGATTGTCTAATAACGTGGTGTTGAAATATGTAAAAAAGGGCGGCGCATTGTTCATGAATGCGCCGCCCGAAATGTAAGGTTAAAGCAACAGCTGCAACGGCCGTTCCAATATCTCTTTCAACGCCTGCATAAACTGCGCCGCTTCGGCGCCGTCCGTCACGCGGTGGTCGGCAGAGAGGGTCGCTTTCATGCGCCAACCCACCGCCAACTCGCCATCGACGACAACCGGAACCTGTTTGGCCGAGCCAACCGCCAAAATGGCGGCCTCCGGCGGATTGATGATGGCGATGAAGTGATCCACATCAAACGCGCCCAGGTTGCTCACGGTAAAGGTGCTGCCTATCACGTCATCCGGCCTGATCTTGCCTTCCCGTGAACGAACGATCATCTCACGGTTATCGACCGCCACTTGTGCCAGGGGAGTCAGGTCTGTGTTTTTCTGGACGACGGTTAATAAGCCACCTTCCACAGCAACGGCCGTTCCCACATGAATCCGGTTATGGCGCACCAGTTTGTCACCGGCAAAGCTGGTATTCAGATTGGAGAACTGGCGCAGCGCCAACGCCGCCGCCTTCACAATCATATCATTGATAGAAACCTTGATGCCTTTCGCTTCCAGGGATTCATTTATCTGTTTGCGTAAAGCCACCAGCGGCCCCATATCCACCTCTGTCGTCACATAGAAATGCGGCACAGTGGTTTTAGACTCCAGCATACGGCGGCCAATCGCCTGGCGCAAACGAGGAGTCGGAATCTCTTCCGTCTCTGGGCCAGTGGGCACAGGCGTGGTCGAAACAGCCGGCATAGCCGCTGGCGGCGCAGCCAGGTATGCTTCCACATCACTTTTACGCACCCGCCCATCAGCCCCTGAGCCAGTGACGCGGCTCAAATCCACATCGTTTTCCTGAGCAATCCGGCGGGCGACCGGAGTCGCCTTCACGCCCCCAGGAAACTCGCTGGAGACGACCGGCGCGGTGGCCGGTGATGTAGAGGCTTTCTGGGCCGCCGGGTCAGCTTTTGGGTCAGAAACTTCCGCGGCATCAGCCGCCTCTGCCTGATCGCCGTCGCCGGCCGACAACATCCCAGAAATATCCTCGCCGGCTTCACCAATAATAGCGATATCAGCGCCCACCGCCACGACAGCCCCTTCATGTTGCAGCTGCTTAAGCAAAACGCCGCTCTCAAACGCTTCCAGTTCCAACGTGGCCTTATCAGACTCAATTTCTGCCACAATGTCACCTTTGGTAATCTGATCGCCTTCCTGCTTGAGCCAGGCCACCAGCACCGCTTCCCGCATATCAAAACCCAACTTGGGCATGACAATATATTCAGCCATTACAAAACCTCCTTCACCGCCGCAATCACGCGGTCTTTGTTGATCAACGCCTGCTGCTCCAAATCTGCGGAATAAGGCAGCGGCACTTCAAACTGCGCCACTCGTTTAATGGGGGCGTCCATATAATCAAACGCTTCTTCCTGTAAACGGGCGGCCACTTCCGCGCCGATGCCGTAAGAACGATATCCTTCTTCTACGATAACAGCTTTGAATGTTTTCTGGAAGGATTTAACGACGGGACCCATGTCTAACGGCCGTAAAGAACGCAGATCAACCACCTCCGCGCTAATGCCTTCCCGCGCCAGTTGTTCGGCCGCTTCTAAAGCCACTTGCAGCCCCTGCGCATACCCCACAATCGTCACATCTGTGCCTTTCCGCTTCACATCAGAGACGCCAATAGGCACGGTGTACTCACCTTCGGGCACTTCGCCACGAATTTGATATAAGGTCGCATGTTCGATAAATAAAACCGGATCGTCAATGCGGATCGCTTCTTTGAGCATCCCTTTGGCGTCATACGGCGTGGCTGGCGAGACGACCTTCAGCCCGGGGAAATGGGCGAAGATCACATCTGGCGTATGGCTGTGAGTGGCCCCTAACTGGCGGCCGCCGCCGCCCGGCGCCCGGAAGACCACCGGCGCCCGCATCTGCCCGCCAAACATATAATGAATTTTGGCAGCATGGTTGACGATGGCATCTAACGCCAGGAAAGCAAAGTTGATCGTCATAAATTCGGCGACGGGGCGCAGGCCGTTCATGGCCGCCCCGGTTGCCGCCCCGCCGATAACCATCTCTGAAATAGGGGTGTCTCTGACACGTTTGGCGCCAAATTCATCATAAAAGCCGCGTGTCACAGCGTATGTGCCGCCCCACACCCCCACTTCTTCACCCATGATAAACACATTTTCGTCACGATGCATTTCTTCACGCAAAGCATCGCTGATCGCTTGTCGCATTGTTATTAAAGCCATTGTTATTCTCCGCTTAATCTTCTACGTAAATATCGGTAAACAGCTCTTCATAGGCCGGGAAAGGTGATTCTTCAGCAAAGCGAACCGCCTCTTCCATCTCTTGAGCCACAGCTTTGTCGATGCCGTCCAACTCTTCCTGAGTGGCAAGTTCCTCTTTCAAGATACGGCGTTCCAAAATACCAATAGGATCGTCTTCTCGCCATTTTTCTACTTCAGCTTTAGTGCGGTAGCGCAGCGGGTCACCCATGGAATGGCCTTCAAAACGGTAGGTGAGCATCTCCAAGAACTGCGGCCCTTTGCCAGCGCGGATCTCTTTTAAGGCGACGGCAGTGGCTTCATACACAGCCACCACATCCATGCCATCAACTTGTTTGCCTTCCATGCCATAGGCTGGGGCTTTGTCGATCATGTGGGGGACAGCAGAGGCGCGGTCAACGGCCGTTCCCATGCCATATTGATTATTCTCCACAATAAATAACACCGGTAAATCCCACACCCCGGCCAAGTTCAACGATTCATGGAAATAGCCAATATTTGTAGAGCCATCGCCAAAATAACAGAGTACGGCGTTATCCGTGCCTCTATATTGCTCCGCCAGGGCAATGCCTGTCGCCAACGGTAAATGGCCGCCCACCACCGCATAACCACCCCAAAAACCACGGGGCACATCGGCCAGGTGCATGGAACCACCCTTGCCTTTACTGACGCCGGTGGCTTTGCCCAACAGTTCCGCCAACACCGGGCCGGTTTCAGATCCCACCGCCAGGGCATGAGCATGATCCCGATACGCCGTGATCACATGGTCGCCATCCTGCCGGGCGCCAATGCTGCCCACGGCCACCGCTTCCTGACCAATATATAAGTGAAGAAACCCGCCAATCTTGCCCAGGCTGTAAAGCTCGGCGCAGCGTTGTTCAAATAGACGAACGAGGACCATTTGCCGGTACCATTCTAATAATATTGCTTTTTCCATCTATATCTCCTTGTGAATAAGACGCGGACAAACATGGCTGAACAGGATTGTGTGGCGTTCACCTGGTTGTTATGCCGCGCAAGTTGTTTGGTATGGTGTTGGTAAAAAGGGTGCGGAATTTCTTTAGATGCTGCGTAGCGCCGGGCACGGGGCGAAACGGACCTGATTGGTTAGTCTCGTGCCTGGCGCTGCATGGTAAATTATTTGAAACCCACTACTCTGAAAGGCCAATGATCATAACAGGAATATCAATATCTGAAACGCCTCTATGCTCTAAATCCCAGACAAACTGCTCAAAATACGAGACGCCGGTAGACATTTGTACAGCCAGTTCTTTTAAAGGCACAATTTCAATACCAGCGTCAATAAAACCTTCATTATGAAATATCGTCATTTTGGCACAAACATTGTAAACCATAAAAGCATATTTCCCGAACTGCACTTCCACACCTAGCCTGTTTTTAACGAAATCGATTTCGCGGTAGGCATTTCGAGTTGTAGAGGACGGAGAATACTCTGATGCATAGAATTCAGTAGGATAGTCGCAGAGGATGCGTGTGTTTGCATCCCACCCATAGGACACGAATTTTTTCTTGAATGATTTATTTAAGGAGCTTGGTTTGAAAAGAAGTCTACCAGGCATCGTTTTTTCTGCACTGGTCTTGGTTTTGTGTATGGTAGAATCGACTGATTCAATGACTCTAATCACTTCTGCCAACTCGTCACTATAATTCGCTTTAATTATTTCTTGACCCCTGTTGAACGAATAAATTCCACCAATGATCATTTGTATTCCTCTCGTGGTTCCAATAATTTTTGTTGAACAGCTAAATCCCATTCAGGTGGTCGTTGAGATACTTTTTCTGTTCCAGTTGGTTTGTGAACTGCTTTTCCAAGCGGTCTGATACGTAATGTTCCATTTAAAAGTGATTCAATTCTTTGTTGTGCAATTTCGACATAACTTGGTTCTTGCTCACTACCCAGTGCTTTTCTCTCATGTTTTATCGCTGCGATTAAGGCAGAACCAACACCCGCATAAGGATCATAAACCATATCTCCTTCATCGGTTAAGGCAAGAACACATCTTTCCACTAACTCAATAGGAAACTGACAAGGATGTGTTGTTTTTTCTGGATGGTTTGATTTTACATTTGGAATTTCCCAAAACCCTTCTTCCCATTCTTCACATATTTTTTGCCAAACGTCAGAGGGGTTCTTCCCTTTGGGATTACCAGATGGCTTTCCTCTATTTGGACCTTTGTAATGCCGCTTACCCGGGTATTTTGATGGGACTCTAACTGGGTCTAGATTAAAAGTATAGTCAGCAGATTTTGTGAACCATAGTAAAGTTTCGTATCTACCCGAAAAACGTTTTTTTGTGTGTAATCCATGACCAAAATGCCAGATTAAGCGGTTTCGTAATTGGTATCCTTGGTTTTTAAAGATTGGATAATAAAAAATATCTAATGGGAAAACCTCGCCTTTATTTACATAATTCCCAACTTGCCAGCAAAGACTGCCATCGGGACGCAAAACACGGTATAAGTTTTCAATTGTTTCTTGCTGCATCTCCAAATATTTGTCAATAGATACTTTATCTTCGTATTCTTTGCCCAAATTGTAAGGAGGGGAAGTAATTATTAATTTAACGGAAGCAGTAGGGATTGTATTAATAAAGTCATTTACATCTCCGTTGTAGAGAACAATATCAGCATCATTTCTAAATTCCGAGGATATTGTTTTGGTCTGAGTGAATAAACCTTGTCCCATTTATTAATTTCCCTTTGCGAAACTTTAGTACGTCATTCGATGTTTTGTCCTAAAATGGACTGAAACTTAAAGCAGTATAATATCAATTATACCTCAGGGAAGAGTTATTTAAAAAGAAAAAGATGATAACAACTATGCCCTTAACGGCCGTTCACATTTCCACCACATTCACCCACTCATCTGGCAGCACAGTAACGGCCGTTCCCCCCCTGTCTACCGCCAACAACCAACGACGGCTGGATAAACCATGCCCGGCAAACGCCGCCGCTGCCGCCGCCCCAATCGCCTCATGTCCACCCGGGGCAAAGGCGATCAAACCAGGCCCTGCGCCGCTGAGGGCCACCGCCGCTGCACCCGCCTCCTTCGCGGCGGCAAAAGCCGCCGCCATGCCCGGAATCAACGGGATGCGATGCGGTTGGTGCAGCCGATCTTGCATGGCAGCCGCCAACAAAGCATAGTCGGCGCTTTGTAAAGCGCGGATGAGCAGCGCCAAATGGCTGCTGTTAAAAATAACGTCCGCCAAAGAAAAGTGCGCCGGCAGCGCTGCCCTGGCTTCACTGGTCAGCAGCCGCACATCCGGCAGCACCACCACCACTTCCAGCGGCGGCGTCTCAATCGGTTCCACCAGCAGCCCGTTCTCCGTTTGCACACCCAAAATCAGGCCACCATATACGGCCGGGGCCACATTGTCAGGGTGGCCTTCCAGGTCGGTGGCGATTTGCAGCACCTCGACCCGGGAGAGCGGCTCACCCATGAGGGCATTGGCCCCAAACAGACCGGCGAGAACGGCCGTTGAACTGCTGCCCAATCCACTACCCACCGGAATCTCATTTTCTTGCCGGATATGCAAACCGGGCGGGGGTGGCTGCTGCTGGCGCTCAAACAACAGCCGGGCGCTCTGCCACACCAGATTACTCTCATCTGCAGGTACTTTGTGGGCGTCTTCGCCATAGGCCGCAATGGTCAGGCCGGGCGATGGCGTACTGGTAAAAGTAACGGTATGGAATAAGTTGAGCGCCAGGCCCAGGCAGTCAAAGCCTGGACCAAGATTGGCGGATGTGGCCGGAATAGTCACGGTTACTTGCATAGTTTTGGGTTTCCATTGGATTTGGCATACTATTGCCTGATCTACCAAGAAGTTGAACTTCTAACGTAAGCAATCTTCACTCAACCGCCAATTTTACGCCAACGGCCGCCCGCAGCCGATTGGCTAAATTGCGAGAGATTATCATAGTGACAGAAAACGATCTTATCACAGTTGCACAGATTCCTAAACCAGACCGGCTGGCCTTGCACCTCACCCCCGCCGCCGAACGCGCTGTGCGCCAGGGCCATCCCTGGGTGTACGAAAACGGCATCCGCAAACAAAAAGGAAACGGCCGTTCTGGAGACCTCGCCATCCTCTACGACCGTAAAAACCGCTTTTTGGCCGTCGGCCTGTACGATCCACATGGCCCCATCCGGGTGCGCGTACTGCACCAGGGCAGTCCCGCCACTATCGACGCTGCCTGGTGGCTGGCGCAGTTGGCAAAAGCGGCGCAGCGCCGCCAACCGCTTCTGACTGAGCAAACAAACGGCTATCGCCTGGTGCATGGGGAGAACGATGGCTTCCCCGGCCTGATCATCGACCGCTATGCCGACACCTATGTCATCAAACTGTATACCACCGCCTGGATCCCCCATTTGCAGGAGGTGGGGGCAGCATTAACGGCCGTCTCCCACCCAAACCGCCTCATCCTCCGCCTCAACCGCTCCACTGCCAGCCTGCCAGATGAACTGTACGGCCTGCAAGACGGACTCCTGCTTCAAGGGCCGCCACTCACTGCCCCCGTCCTGTTCCAGGAAAACGGCCTCTGGTTTGCTGCTGACGTGATCGCCGGCCAAAAAACTGGCTTCTTCCTGGATCAACGGGACAACCGGGCGCGGGTGGAAACGATGGCCGCCGGTAAAAGCGTTTTAAACGTCTTTGCCTACAGCGGCGGCTTCTCGCTGTACGCCGCTCGTGGCGGGGCAACCTCGGTGGCCAGCCTGGACTTGAGCAAACCGGCCCTGGAAGCGGCCGTTTACAATTTCACGCTCAACATGGCCCACCCCGCCGTCGCCGCCGCCCGCCACGAGTTGATTCAAGGCGACGCCTTTGTCCACATGGCGGAGTTGCACCGCAACGGCCGTTCCTTCGACCTCATCATCATCGACCCCCCTTCCTTTGCCAAAAAGCAGGCAGAAGTAGAACGGGCGCTGGGCGCATATGCCCGCCTGGTGCAGTTGGGGCTGGCCCTGCTGCGACCCGGCGGCGCTCTGGTGATGGCGTCCTGCTCCAGCCGACTCAGCGCCGACCAATTTTTTAGACTGGTGCATGAGACGGCGCGGGGAGAGAAACGGCCGTTGCAAGAAATCAGCCGCACCACCCACGCCCTTGACCACCCCATCACCTTCCCCGAAGGCGCTTACCTCAAATGCCTCTTCGCCACCGCTCCCTGAGCCAAGAAGTTTAACTTTTACCAAAAGTTGAACTTCTCACGTTACTGATTCTCATATTGCTGAGTTCTTTGTGATTAAAAAAAATTACAGGTTGAAGATTGAACCCGATTGCCGTATTATTCGCAGCTTGTGCGCTCCGAGCGCCGCTTCTGCCTGAAACAGTCAAGCAGCCTCAAATTGAGCAAAAGGTCAGGAGAATAGCAGTATATGGTCCAAACCGAATCCTTTTCATCCCTGTTAACATTGCGCACTCACCACCGAAAATTATTAGAACGCCGCGGCAAAGACGGCAACACCACCGAATTTCTGGACGCCGTAGAAATATTCGTGCAGCAAGGCGCCGCCACCGGCGTGCTGCTCGACGCCCGCAGCGACAGATGGCAAGCCCAAAACCTCATCGACTACTGGGCCAATGAACTTTACCACGCCCGGCGCAAAGCCCCAGACACCACCCTGGCTGAATTTGATTACAGCCTGGCCCCTGAACTAGACGACTCCCTCTGCCCTTACCTCGGTTTACAAACATTCAGTTACTCTCAACACGACCTTTTCTTCGGCCGCACCAGCCTGATCGCCGACATGGTGGAAAAACTCAAATACAGTCGCTTCCTGGCCATTGTGGGGCCGTCTGGCAGTGGCAAATCATCCGTCACCCAGGCCGGCCTCATCCCCCATTTGCAAGAAGGGGCTTTGCATGGCAGCAAAACCTGGCGCTTTTACCCGCCCATCATTCCCGGCGTCAACCCCCAGATGAGCCTGGCCTACACCCTCAAACCGGCCGGCGCCGACAGCCAAACCTGGCTGACAGAAGTGCAAACACAATGCGAACTGGATTCCACCTACCTGGTTAATTTAATCGACCAGGAGGGCGCAGAACCGGCCGTGTTGGTCATCGACCAGTTTGAAGAACTGTTTACCATCTGCGAAGATGAGCAGAAACGGCGCTCCTTTATCCTCACCCTGCTCAACCTCATCCAGATGCCCCATACCCGCCACACCGTCATCATCACCATGCGTACAGACCTGGAAAGCCAATTGGTACAAATTCCGGCGCTGCAAACGGAGTATGAAAAAGCGCAGGTGCGCGTCACGGCCATGAAAGCCAACGAACTCCGCGAAGTTATCGAAAAACCGGCGGAACTGGTGGGCTTGAAATTGGAAGACAACCTGGTGGAAGAACTCATTAGCGAGGTGCTGGGTAAACCGGCCGCCCTGCCCCTGCTGCAATTCACCCTGCTCAAGCTGTGGGAAAATCGTGACCACAACCGCCTCACCTGGGAAGCGTACCGGCGCATCGGCGGCGGACAAGGCGCTCTGGCGAACAGCGCCGACGCCTTCTATGACCATCTATCCGACGCCGACCAGGAAACCGCCAAGAAAATCTTATTAGGCATTGTGCGCCCCACCGTAGAACGGCGTATTTCCGCCGACCGGCGGCTCAAAACCAGCCTGCGCCAAAGCATTGTCGTGCCCGATGAACAGTTCGAGCGGGTCTTGAACCAATTACAGGCAGCGCAGCTCATGCGCTTCATCCCCGGCACTACCCCGGAGAATGATCAGGTGGGGCTGGCGCATGAATCGCTGGCGCGTATCTGGCCCCGTTTTATTGGCTGGATTGAAGAATCCCGCGTGGCTCAGCGCCAACGGCTACGCCTGGCCACGACCGCCGAACAGTGGCAGGCGCTGGGGCGCACCGACTCCCTGCTGCTGCGCGGTCTGCTCCTGGAAGAGGCGCGGCAATACCATGATCTGAATGGGCTGGAACAAGCCTTTATTGACGCCAGCGCCGCCGCCTCCCGTCAGGAAGAGATGGAGAAAGAAGCGATCCGCCAGCGGGAACTGGAACAAGCCCGCGCCTTAGCCGAAGCAGAAAGACAACGGGCGCAAGAAAGCGACCGGTCTGCCAGCCGCCTGGCCCGATTAGCGCTGGCCTTGATGGTGGTCTTTTTACTGGCGATGGTGGCCGCCTTTTGGGCGGCGCGGAACGGGGCCGTTGCCCGGCAAAACGAAATGGCTTCCCAAAATAACGCCCAAATCGCGGAAGGGCTGCGTCTGAAAGCGGAACAAAGCGCGGCCACGGCCGTTTCTGCCCAACAAGCCGCCATGGCCGACGCCGATCTACGAGCTACCGCCGAAGCCGAAGCCCTGGCGCAGCAAGACGCCGCCGAAGCCAACGCCGCCGAAGCGGAACGAGCCAGAGCCACAGCCGTGGCCAGCGCCGGCGAAGCCAAAGCCAATGCTGCTGAAGCCGAAGCCAACGCCCGCCTGGCCACCGCCCGTGAACTGGCCGCCGCCGCCGTAGACCGCCTCAAAAGCGATCCGCAGTTGGGCTTGCTCCTGGCCATTGAATCCGTTAACCGCACCCTGCCCGTAGACCACATGGTCGCCGCCGAATCGGAAGAGGCGCTCTACCGGGCGCTGCAAACCTCGCAGCTGCAAATGACCCTCTCCGGCCATACCGACTGGTTGAACGATGTCGCCATGAGTGAAGACGGCCGTTATCTGGCCACCACCGGCTATGACAACACCGTTAAACTGTGGGACGCCGCCACCGGGCAGGAGCTGCACACCTTCGCCGACCACAGCCGCGTCGTCAACGGCCTGGCCTTCAGCCCGGACACCCGCCGCCTGGCATCAGTGGGCAACGATGGCTTTGTCATTGTCTACGACCTGGGAAATTATGAGCGGCTGGCCGTCATGAACGGCAACGATGGCGCCGTCCGCGCCGCCGCCTTCCATCCGGACAGCATTCACCTGGCCACGGCCAACGACGATGGCACGGTGCGCGTGTGGGATACCGAAGCCCGTCGCTCCCGCTACCACCTGTTTGGACATGCCGACAGTGTGCAAGATGTGGATTTCAACCAGGATGGCAGTTATCTCGTCAGCGCTGCGGAAGACGGCCGTTCTATCATCTGGGACATGGAAAATGGCGGCCCTGTTTATTCGGTCAACCCGGCCGAGGAGCCGGATGACAATTTCAGCGCCACCGGCGTGGCCTTCAGCCCCGATGGCAGCCGCATCATCACCGGCTATGACGATGGCGTCAGCCGCGTCTGGGATTTTAAAAATGAGGGGCTGCTGTTCAACCTCATCGGCCATGCCAGCGCCGTTTTTGACGTGGCCTACAGCCCGGATGGCAAACTGATGGCGACCAGCAGCGGCGATGGCACAGCGAAAGTGTGGGACGCTGAAAGCGGGCAGGCTTTATACACCTTATCAGGACACAATGGGGCGGTAACGGCCGTTACCTTCAGCCCAGACAACGCCCGCATCGCTACCGCCAGCCAGGACAGCACCGCCAAAGTATGGAATTCCGAGCCGGGTTTGGATGTGCTGATTTTGTCGCGCCACCGTCGCCCGGTGAACACCGTCGCCTTCAGCAGCGACGGCCAACTGGTCGTTACCGCCAGCGATGACCGCACCGCCAAAGTGTGGCATACGCAAACGGGTGACGTGCTGGCTAATTTGAGCCAGCACAACCAGCCAGTATTGAGCGCCACCTTCAGCCCGGACGGTCAGCTTCTAGCCACCGGCAGCGCCGATTTTAACGCCCGCCTATGGAATTTGGAGACGGGGACCTTGCAACTACCGTTGCTGACGCATGAAGGGGCGGTCAACTGGGTGGCCTTTAACGAAAAAGGCGACCAATTGGTGACGGCTAGCAGCGACGGCCTGGTGCGCTTGTGGCGCGTATCGACCGGAGCGTTATTGCAGACATTTGCCCATGAAACGGCCGTTAACATCGCCATCTTCTCCCCCGACCAAAGCCAACTGGCAATCGCCGACGACAACGGCAACGCCGTTATTTGGAATGCAGTCACCGGTGAAGAAATAATCCGGCTACAGGGACATGAGGGGCCGGTCAACCACATCGCTTTCAGCGCCGATGGCAGCCGACTGGCCACGGCCGGCGGTGATGGCAGCGCCAAATTGTGGGACATAGACAGTGGCGACGTGCTGCGCAGTTTCTCCGGCCACACCGGGCCGGTCACCAGCGTGGCCATCAGCCCGGCCGGCGACCGGCTGGCCACCGCCAGCGTAGACCGCACCGTGAAAGTGTGGAATACGGAAACGGGACAAGTGCTGCGCACCCTTTTGGGCCACACCGCCCCCGTAAACAGCGTGGCCTTCAGCCCGGATGGCGCCCGTTTAGCCACCGCCAGCGCTGACGGCACGGCCCAAATCAACGACCTCAGCCCGGTAGATGACCTGTTCCAGCGGGCGCTGGAGCGCATCACCCGGCCGCTCAGCCCGCCAGAATGTGAGCAGTATTTACGCGGCGAGCCGTGTTTAACGAGTGGCGAGTAGCGAGTAGCGAGTGGCGAGTAGCGAGTGGCGTGTCCTTTACCTGTCACTTGCCACCCGCCACTCGCTATTGCTTTTCGCCAACCAGGATGATGGTGGTGGGGGGATACGGCAGGGGACGTAAACGGCCGTTCTCCTCATCCCTCTCATACAACGCCACTTTGCCCGCCCAACGATTCTCTACAATCCAGGCATTGGTGTAAACGCGGGAGCCGGTTTGCGGCTCATTGGGGTTTTCAATAATGCGGAAACCCGCGTCAGACAGCGCCGTTTTCCATTGGCTGAAGCTCCAAAAGGCAAACTCCTCAAACATTTCGCTGTCCCAGTTGGCGGTGTAATCTTTTTTGCTCATGAATTCGCAGGCGGCGCGTAAGGAGAGGACGGCGTACTGCTCGCCATCGATCTCGGTCAGGTGGTAGTCGATTTGCGTTTCCGGGCCGCGCTGCCCGCTGGCCCTGGCTTCGGCCAGAAAATCACGGGCAAAGCGGTGGAAACGGCCGTTTGTAGACAAACTTTCCAGGTGAGCAGCCAACTCAGCCGGATCATCACAGTCACGAAAAATATCGTCATTGCCGCCATCCGTGCGGTTGAGCCACAGGTAAACCGGACGCTCCCCCTCTTCTGGTCCCACCACATCGCGTATGAGCAAACGGCCGTTTGGCGCGGTTTGCTCATATTTCAAAGCCAGGTACGTGTGCACCGTGTGCGCCTGTTCACCGTATGACCACAGTTCGTGCAAGGTGGCGTTACAGACGGTGGTGTGGATGCTGTTCTCCTCGAAAACAGGCTGGGTGATGTTGCGCTGGTGGAAGAAGACAAAACTGCCGCCAAAATCGCCGGCTCGTTGGCGCTCCCGGCAGCGGGCGATAAATTCGGCGGCAATGTCGATGCCTATCAAATCAGAATCGGGGAAATCGCGGGCGATGAGGGCCAACAAAGCCCCATCGGCGCAGCCTTCATCCACGATTTTGCCGGGCAGGATGGCCGGGCGGATGTCTTGATATTTCAGGTTGATGATGGCGGCGTTGCTCAGGGCATAGGCGTAGGCGGCGTAATTGCGCTCCTCGGTGAGGCCGCCTCCGTCGTTGAGCAGCGGGTCACGCCACAGGCGCAAGATGCGGCGCACCACATCAGGGAAATCTTGCCATAAATCGTAAGTAGCTGACGCTAACAATGGACGCAGACTGGAGTCGGTCTGCCAGGCTTCGCCGGCGGCGACGAGCTTTTGCAGCACCATCAGCGGCGTGGGCGGCCGCCCTGGCTCGTTCAACTCGGCCGGTAAGATGCTGAAACCCACCTGCTGATAGAGAGGGATAACGGCCGTTGTGGAGCAAAGGACCACCGTATTCTGGGGCGTCAAGCGCAGACGGCCCTCGGTTTGCGCTTCAATCTCCTTGAGTGTGAACTGGGCAAAGCGGGGTGTGGGCGGATAATGGGGGACCCCGATAATGCGGTAACGACAGTTAAAGGCGTTCGCCAACGCCTGGGCAAAGCGGTCTACGCCAATAGCCCGCACGTGAAAGGGGATGGGATTGTAGCGGGCGTTTTCCTGGTTGGCAGAGGTGACGGCGAAAACAATCTGGTCGATTGGCTCGGTGATGGCCGGGTTCTGACCCTGCCAGAAGACAAGCTGATCTAGAGGTATCTGCACGATCCGGCGCAAATAGTGCGCCTGGTAGCTGGTGTTGAGCAGGTGTCGTCCCGGAAAAAGCAAAGTGGTCATAACGGATTATGATAACGGAATCGGCGAAGTTTGCTATAATTTGGTGGCGAGTGGCGAGTGGCAATCCTGCAACCCACAACCTTGCAACTCTGCAACCACCATAAGGAGCAACAACTATGAATGAAGAAAAATATCCAAGTTCAGATGAAAAAATAATGGCCGGATTAGCCAATGGCGCTGTTATTTTGCCGATGTGGGGGCTGATCGTGGCGGTGTTGATCTGGCTGCTGCAACGGGAAAAATCTGAATTTGTGCGGCAGCAGGGTATGCAGGCCATCGCCTGGCAAGGGGCGCAAATCGCCGTGATGTTTGGCGGCATTATTTTGTATATGGGCAGCTTTTTCTTGATGATGGGCGGCATGTTTATGGTAGATCCTACCGGCGCTGAACCTCCGTTCTTTTTCTTTTTCCCTTTCCTGATGATGGGCTGTCTTTTCCTGTTTCAGTTCGTGTTTATCATCGTTGGCATTTGGGGTGGCGTCCGTTCCTTTCAAGGGAATGACTTTTCCTATCCACTCATTGGGACCAGGGTGCGCGGCTATTTGAAATAGGGGCGTTTTTGTAAAACGATCTTGTAGATCGTATCGACACAATGTAAGTGGCTTTCATAAGCACGGCCGTTTATGTTATAATGATGCAGTGCGTCATAGATTAGATAATTTACCTATTAGAAAGGAGCCTTCCATGTTAGATTTGATTCTACCCAAAAATTTCGTATCCGTGCTGGCCGGTATGGTGAACCTGGTTTTTGAACGGCTCAGCGGCAGTCACAACGGGGTGATGGTGGAAAAAATCGCCAGCCAGCCCGATGACCTGACGCTGATCAACGGCATTGGTCCCACCTTTGCCACCCGGCTGCAAGCGGCCGGCATCGACAGTTTCCAAAAGCTGGCCACCGCTGAACCGGCCCAGGTGAAAGAAGCCGCCAAGTTAGCAGACTGGCAGGCGGATCCGGTAGATTGGATCGACGAAGCCAAAACGTTAATCGCCTGACATCTCTTTGGCTGGGGAGCCGAATGAATGAAAACGGCTCCGCCCTATAAAAAATCCCCGGCCAATGAATTGACCGGGGATCAGTTAAAACGTTTTAAACGAGGAAGATCAAGTTGGCTTACGCTTTTGCGTCCGACGTTGACGGCGGGCAGCCTTTTTGTCTTTAATGCGCTTTAGTTCGCTTTTAGAGACGAACCATCGTTTGCGACGCACGTCAGCCAAAACCTTGCTTTTCATGACCTCTTTGCGAAAACGACGCAGTAGTTGCTCTTGTGACTCGTTAGAGCGTAATTCTACCTTAGGCAAAAGTAATCACCTCCTCGTGATTTAAATCTTGTTTAGCCTGAACTTGTGCCCAGCAGCATGTTGAACCCCAATCTTATTGAGATTCTCGCCTTTTATTATCTCGTTGATAAATGCATCTGTGGCTGTTTGTGTATGAAGACAAAACAATCGCAGCGGAGCCAGGCCCGGCGTGGCGTTTAAGCCAGTTATCCGATCAGGAGGCAGCAGTCTACCTCTGCCTGAAGGGGATGTCAAATTATTTCAACGTCAGATAATCTTTGCCGATGAGGCGCTCTTCGATTTTCTGCCATATCTGGTCTAAATGCTCGTCGTACTGCACGTAGTTGAGGTTGTTGGTGTCAACGGTCAGCACCGGGCAGAGGCGAAACCCTTCCGCCCAGCGATCATACAAGTTGTTGAGCCGCTGCAAATAAGCGTCGTCGATTTCTTGCTCATATTCGCGGCCTCGTTTGCTGATGCGCCGACGTAAGGTGGGCACGGACGCCTGGAGGTAGATGACCAGATCCGGCGCCGGCAAAAACGCCGCCAGGGTGCGGTACAGGTCGAAATAACAGGCCCAGTCTCGTGCAGTCATGTTGCCCTGTTCATGTAAATTGCGGGCGAATATCTCGGCGTCTTCGTAAACGCTGCGGTCTTGGATGACTGATTTTTTGAGGGTCAACAGGCCGTTATGCTGCCTTAAGCGGCGTGAAAGGAAAAAGACTTGAGACTGGAAGCTCCAACGCTTCATATCTTGATAAAAATCGGCCAGATATGGGTTTTCCTCTACCGCTTCAAAGACCGGTTCCCAACCCAAACGCCGGGTGAGTAGGTCTACCAATGTCGATTTGCCTACGCCGATATTACCGGCGATGGTGATGAAGTATTTGTCCATAGTCATGTCCTAAGCGTGGTTCATTCTTCTGAGTATGGGGCACACTTGCCAGGCTTATCACGTTTCTAATAGGCGGTGAAGAGACCGCTGGCTTTGGTGATGTGGAAAGCGCCGTTTGTTTCGATTTCTTGGGCGATGTAGGCTGCCAACTCCTCGCTTTGGGCAACGGCCGTTTCCCCATCCTCTCCTAATGCCTGCACTAAACTCATCGACTGTATGTAAGCCAGAAGTGGTTGTACCGCAGTTACTTCCAGGCTGTCTTCGTAGCGCAAAAGGTCTATCTGTTCAAAGAAAGGCGAAAGGAGCGAACGGCCGTTTTCCAGGAGAAACGTGAGGTACGGCCATTCTAACCGGGCGGTTTCCGGAGCAAATTTTACCGCCAACTCCTTGATTTCACGCATATGGTCTGCGCCGTTGGTGGCTGCCAGGAAACGGCCTGCTCTAAGTTTGTCAGAGGAGCCGTTTGGCTTCAATACCCGACGTACCTCCGCCAGAGCCGCCGTCAGGTTGGGCACATGGTAGAGCATATGGTTGGCCACCACCACATCGAAGCTGTCATCGACAAAGGGGATTTCTTCGATGTTCATCGTTTGGAAGCGAAAATCAGGGCTGCTGCCGGCCAGCGCCGCTTCCGCTTCAGCCACCATGCCCTCGGAAAAATCAGTGAGGGTGATCTGGCAGCCGGCCGGGATACGAGCCAGGTTTTCCCGCCACAGCCAACCGGGACCACAGCCACATTCCAACACGGTCATGCCCGGCTGAAGCGCCATCTGGTCAAACACCCACTCTTGCCAGTTCAGGGGGCTGCTGCTGTACAGGCGGTGTAAATTGGCGCGAGCGTCCAGGTTGTGACTGTCTTGATACTGCTGATTTCGTAAGTAATTTTTGTCTTGAAAAATATCTTTTTGGGTCATCTTATCTCCGGGTCGGTTGGCTTTAATACAAAGGGGGAAAGGATGAATAATGAAGAAAAATCTTTGTCTCTTTGTTCCCTGGTTTCTTTGTATTAAGCTTTTCTAGCCTCATTTTACCAATAATCTATTCAGTCATGCCACCACATTGACATTCAAAAACGGAACCCTATAATAAGGACTAATATTGGGACTAGAAACTGGGTCTTAGAGAGGTTCTGTCATGCAACAAGCTAAATTTAGTCTGACGTCACCCGTCATTGATTTCCTAAGTAGCTATAAACGATACGGTTTCAAGGATAAGAGCGCCATGGTTCGCGTTGCCTTGCTCCAATTGCAAGAAGAACTTGAATTGGAAAGCCTCAAACAATCGGCAGATTTGTATGCTGAAGTATACGAGGAAGATGCTGAATTATTTGAACTCACAGAAGCCGCTATTACCGACGCTGATTGTTTACAAACGAGACCTATTGATCATCGGCGCAGATTGGTCGGCATACGGGGGCAACTATCGCGTATTGAAATGGAACAGATCAGCCAGGCATTAAAGATGATTTTTGCGTTAAAGTAGAGAAAGATGTAAACGGCCGTTTCCCCCCACCCCTCTCCAATTAGCCCACCTCCCCTGCCTCAGCTATAATTCCGCACTTGGCATAGGTTCGCCTTACTTTTAATCTACCTTGCCACCACTATTCTGGAGGGAAATCATGACTATGGGTTTTGGTGAAATAATCATTTTACTCATTGTGCTGGGATTGCTCATTGCCATCCCAGCAGTCATTATCGTCGTGCTATTACAACGCGCCAATAAGCATACCCACAAAGCTGCTTTTGATGATTTTGTGATGAAATCAGAAGTAACCCACGAGGGCTTAAAAATCCCAGCCTCCGCCTTTGGCGATGCCAATGAAGTCGAGATTTACAAAGGCAAAGAAGGTGTTTTGGTGAAAATCGTAAGCCGTAATCGTAAACCGTAAACCGTCAATCGAAACGGGACAGGGACAACAAAATACGAATCATTGCATCCTCCCGTGAACTCGCTAAACTTATCCCCTTGTCAAATTTTTTCAGGAAGCAGGAGCTAACCAGCTATGAGTGACGAAGGTACAACCCCCTCCAACTTCATCCGCAATATTATTGATGAGCATAACGAAAACGGCCGTTTTCAAGGCCGGGTTCATACTCGCTTCCCCCCAGAACCAAATGGTTATCTGCATATCGGTCACGTCAAATCCATCTTGCTCAATTATGGCATTGCCCAAGACTACAACGGCAAATTCAACCTGCGCTTTGATGACACCAATCCCCTCAAAGAAGAGCAGGAATTCATCGACGCCATCATGGACGACATCAAATGGCTCGGCGCCGATTGGGAAGATCGGCTGTTTTTCGCTTCCGACTACTTCCCGCAGCTTTATAAGTGGGCCATCCAGCTCATCCAAGAGGGCAAAGCCTACGTCGATGACTTGACCGCCGACGAAATCCGCGAATACCGGGGCACGCTTACCGAACCGGGTAAAAACAGCCCTTACCGGGATCGCCCCATCGCCGAAAATCTTGACCTGTTCCAACGCATGAAGAAGGGAGAATTCCCGGATGGTTCTCGTGTGCTGCGGGCCAAAATTGACATGGCCTCGCCCAATATCAACTTCCGCGATCCCGTTCTTTATCGCATCCTCCACGCCGAACATCCGCGCACCGGCAGCGAATGGTGCATCTATCCCATGTATGATTGGGCGCATGGCCAATCAGACTCCATCGAACGCATCACCCACTCTATCTGCACCCTGGAGTTTGAAGACCACCGCCCGCTTTATGACTGGTTCATCGAAAATCTGGGCATCTACGCCCCGCAGCAGATCGAGTTTGCCCGGCTCAACATCACCTACACCGTCATGAGCAAGCGCAAACTGCGCCGCCTGGTAGAAGAAGGCCACGTCAACGGATGGGACGATCCCCGTATGCCCACCATTCGCGGCATGAGACGCCGCGGTTACACGCCGCAAACCATGCGCAAATTCACCGATCTCATTGGCGTCTCCAAAGCCAACAGCGTCGTAGATATTGAAATGCTGGAACATGTGCTGCGTGACGATCTCAACCAAAACGCGCCGCGCGCCATGGCCGTGCTGCGTCCCTTGAAAATCGTGGTCACCAACTATCCGGAAAATATGGTTGAGGAATTTGAAGTGCCCACCCATCCTCAAGATAAAGATAACAACGAAACGCGGGTGGTACCCTTTTCCCGTGAAATTTACATCGAGCAAGAAGATTTCATGGAAGAGCCGCCGGGTAAATTCTTCCGCCTGGCGCCGGGACGCGAGGTGCGACTGCTGGGCGCCTATCTCGTCACCTGTGACGAAGTGATCAAGGATGAGGCTGGTAATATTACGGCGCTGCACTGCACTTACGATCCTGATTCTCGCGGCGGCAACCCACCGGACGGCCGTAAAGTGAAAGGTACGCTGCATTGGGTTTCCGCCCCACACGCCATTCCCGCCGAAGTGCGCGTCTATGATCATCTGTTCACCACAGCCAACCCCAACGAGACCCCGGCTGGCGAAGATTTTACCGTCAACCTCAATCCCCATTCCCTGGAAATACTCACCGACTGTATGGTGGAACCCAATCTGACGGCAGCCAAAATCGACGACAGCTACCAGTTTATGCGCCAGGGCTATTATGTGGTGGATCAGGATTCAACGCCTGACCGCCTGGTCTTTAACCAGACGGTGGGGTTGCGCGATACCTGGTCTAAACTGCAAAAGTAGATCGTCCATTTTAAAAGTTCAATTTCTCGGAGAAGGTGAACTTCTAAAAACAAAAAGCCCCGCCATAGAAACATGGCGGGGCTTTTTTTATTCAGTCATCATGATTGACAACGGCCGTTACTGCTTTGCCATTATTGTTTCATGATAACCGGCATATAGAGCTTCAGCCATTCCACCGTCGTCGTCAACGTTGAAGCGGCCGACTCGCCAGGATCGCCTTGCGATGTGGCTGTTATCGTCACCATATCATCATCGCCATCGGCTGCACCAGCGGGAATCGTTACGTACACTTCCACCGTCGTACTGGCGCCAGCGGCCAACGCCACCGAGCTTGTGGAAAGCGTGGTAGCAAAGGTGCTGGTACTAGCTGCCAGGCTGAAGGTATCAGCCACGTCGCCACTGTTGGTCAACGTGAGCGTGTAGGTGACAACCTCGCCGGGCGCACCGGACATGGCGTCTGTGGCCGGCGCCAGTATTACGCCATAGTTAGGAACGGCCGTAACCGTGAGTGTGATCGGTACGTTGATCGTGCCATTCACCGGATCATCGGTCAATACTTTCAAGATGGCATTATAGACGCCCGTCTGGGTCAACACCGTGGAATCAAAGATCACATCCGCGGTGAAGACAGAATCGGCGGCTACCGTGCCGGTGATGGGGTTTGTCGAGAGCCAGATCACATCCAAACTACCCTCAGTCGACTCCAAAACCACGTCGTCCAGATTGAAGTTGACAGCAGATGCGCTGTTCGTGTATCCGTAGAACTTAATCTCATGGCTGTTGCCATCAGCGTAAGCGCTCACATCTACATTAACCAGGGTATAGCTGCTGTAACTGGCCTGCTCGTCGGCGCCAGCGCGGAATACTTCCGTGCCATCGATCTGCACATTGAAGTAATCAGAAGCTGAGCCGCTAGTGGTGCCAATCCAGAAGTAGAAGGAAAGATCTGCCGTACCTACCGGAATAACCACATCCTGAGCCACGGAACCCTCTTCCAGAGCGCCGATACCACCCATCCAGACCCACCAATTGCCGGTATGGGGGCCGGCAGTGCCGCCACCAGTACCGCAGCTGACTGCATCACACAGCGGTGTGCCAAAGTTAGTTGAGGCTTCAGTCCAGTTGGGATTGGGTGTCCCTGCTTCAAAGCTGCCATCGATGATTAGGTCGGCCAGAGGGCCGCGAACGGTTACCGGCTGCTCGCGCAGTTCAAAGTCTGTAGCTACCGCGCCATCATTGATGATGTCCAGCGGATAAGTCGCCGTATTGCCTAGAGCCAGTGTCACATCAAAGGCTTGCGGGTCTACGGAGATGTTGGCTTCGGCCGGCCGCAGGGCGAAGTCGGTGGTGACGGTGGTATTGGTAACGGCCGTTACCGTCGCCGTTTGGCTCAAGTAACCAGCGGCCGAAACGGTGATGGTGTAACCGCCATCAGTCACAGCCAATTGATAGCTGGAATCGGTTATGGTCACATCGAAACCGCCAGGCCCGGTGATATTAATGTCGGCCACCAACGGGTCGCTGGTGTCAGCGTCCGTGATGTCACCTTCCAGAATACCGCAAGTGGAGCAACTGAGGTGCATCGTCAACGGCATGGTGGGAACCATGTTGTTGAAGTTGCCGCTGAAGCTCAAATCGGCCGTGTAATCGCCGAGTTGGAACAGCGACGTGGCGTCGAAGACCACATCAAACGTAACGGTTTCACCAGGCAAAACAGTGGCGCCGGTGAAGTTATCCGTATACGCCCAGTTGGTTGGTCCGGCGCTGCCCGGTACGGCGATAGCTCCTTCAAACTCGCCTTGCGGGGCGCTGGTCGCCAGCGGCGTTACCGCACCTGTGCTCAGGTTGACAGTGCCGTATACATTGGCGCCACTGCCCTGATAGAGGAAGATGTAGAGTGTGCCATCACCATTGTCAAAGTCCATACCTTGGGCAAAGTTTGCATTGTATCCGGTCGGGCCAACAAGGGTGCTGGCGCCGGTGGCTTTGTTGATGGTATAGATGGCATCTGTGTCGATGGCATGGCCGTACATCATTCCATCTGGGCCAACCGCGATGTCGATCATCAAGGTGGGGCCAGTAAAGTTGCCCACCAGGGTGGAAGCGCCGGTCGTCGGATTCAAGGTATAGAGACCAGTCGCCGTGGACGCATAGAACGTACCATCGGTGGGATCAATAGATAAACCCGTCCAACTGCCTCCAGGAGCCGGCGCCGCCACCAGCGGCGTAAAGGCGCCATTGGCTGTGTTGATCGTACCCAGCTGTGCAGTCGCATTTTCCAGGGCGTACAAGGTAGTGGCGCTGGGATCGAAGTCCATGCCGTAATAGACATTGGTGCTGGTTCCGAGAACGGTTTGTCCGGTGAAGTTGTTTAGAGTAAAGGAGACAAAGTTATCGGAAATGTAACCAATATCTTGGGCATAGCCGGTATCTGTCGGCGCCAGAATATCGGCTGAGGGGAGTTCGTTGAGCAGGGATTTGTCAGTAAGGCAGAATTCAGCATAACCCTCTGGTTCCCGACCGGCGTAATTTTCATACGCGGCGCAGTCGTCGGCAGAGGTGATGGCGGCAGGAGCCGACCGAAGGCGAGCCTCAGCCAGATTGCTTGCCACTTTCTGCACGCTCAACAAACCAGGGCCGCCAAAGCCGCCAATGTTGACATTGAAGTCCAGGTCGATGGTGCCGGTATTGGTGACAGTTACCGTGTTCGTTACCATCTCGCCGATTTCCATGTACTCCTCAATTTCCGGCGGGCTGTAAACCAGTCCGGCAAAAGCAGGCGTCAGGTCAAAATCGGTGGTGGTAGTCACGCCTTGGGTGACAACGGCCGTTGCCGTTTCCGACAAATAGCCAGGGGCCGTGACTGAGAGATAGTAGATATCGGGAGGCAGATCAATGGAATAACTGCTGCCATTGATGGTGTAATCAAAGCTGCTCGTATTGGTGATTTGTATCGCAGCCACCAAGGGATCGCTGGTGAAGGCGTCGGTGATGTCACCCGCCAGCGTACCACAGGTGGGGCAGCCCACTGTCATCGTCACCGGAATCACCAGGTCGCCATAGGGAGTGTTGTTGCGCACTACCAGGTTAGCGTAATATTTGCCAGCCAGGGCGACCTGATTGGCGTCCATCGTCACCACGATATCCTGATCCGCGCCCATGGCTAACACGCCATCCTCAATGTCGGTCGAGAGCCAGAACGGGCCACTGTTCATCAAGAAGTTGGTAACGGCCGTCATGACATCTAATTCCTGAGTCGCCGTCGCCATATCGTCGAAGTCAAAGGAGGTGTAGACCGCTTTATAGCCGAGGCGGTCTACAGCCACACCAGCCGCATTGCCAGCCTGATAACGCAGTATGCGTGTCCCTTCAGCGTTGACAGTAAAGTCGTCTGGCCAAGGGTCAGCAGAAATATCAATCGTCAGACCGGTCATAAAGTCTTCGCCTTCAAGAATATCAATGCCTGGATTATCACTGACGAAAGTTGACTGCAAGTAAGTCTGATACAATGTGGTCGTGCCATTAAAATAGCCGAAGTCATTGTCAGAGATGTAGAAAGCGCCGCCAGCATCCAGGTAGGCCATGATCAGATTTTGGCTGGCAGCCGCAGAGGCGCTTCCGGTATGGAACACAGCCTGGTAAGCCAACAAATCCGGTACTGTCATGCCCTGGAATACGGTAGACGACACCCGTAGATAGGTGTAGCCCAGGGTAGTGAGGGCTGTTTCCATAGCAGTAGCAGCAGCAGAATCCACCGCTACAACGAGGACATCTTCACCTGCCTGGGGTGCGGCGCTAGGGCTGTAACCATTGTCTATGATGCGAATATCATAGGTGGCGGTGGTTGTACCCGTGTTGGAGAGGTTCCAGGGCAGAGTGATAGAGGTCGCCAGGTCTATAGAGGCGGCAAAGTCATCCGCGTCGCTGGTGAGTTGGCCGGCGTCCAGGGCAAAGTCCTGGGTGGTGGTCACGCCGCCGGTGACAGTGACGCCGGTGGCTTGAGCGGTGACATAGTTGGTGAGAGCGGCCGTTACCGTATAGGTACCACTGCCCGTAGCCCGGCTATATTCACCGGCGCCATTGGTCAGGGCATTGTAGGTATTGACGCCGTCATCTAATGTCACAGAGACGCCTGCTATCGGATCCGTCGTATTGGCATCCGTCACCGTGCCAGCCACAGCGCCTACGCCCACAGCAAATGTGGGTTCCAGGCACCACTCCACCAATGTCCCTGAATCGCCGCCCGCGCCATCATGCACAGCGAGCTGCCAGGCGCCGGCCAGCGCTTCGTAATCGAAAACTCCCAGGTTGCCACTGGGCCGCACATCACCGCTGAGAGCGGGCACAGCGCTAGAAACGCAGGTAATGGGATTGGCCGCTTCGTCATCGAAAGTGGCGTCAATGTTGTCGCCACTGCAAGAAAAGCTCACGGGCAGCAGTTCAGCCTGGGAGCTGGTGTCCTGATGGGTCAGCACGATATCCAGGTCACCAATCCAGGTATGGTTAATCTTTACAGACACATTGAGATCCGCCAGCGGTTCCGGACGGCCGCTGGTCAGCGTATCGTAAATGGTGGTGTTGTCTGGGATGGCCACGTTGGGTGTACTGCACAACAGCAGTACGCTGGTGAAGCTGTAGACGGGAGAGTAGGCGCTCGAACCACAGGCGTTGGTCACACTAACGCGCCAGTAGTAAAGCGTATCCGCATCCAGATTCATGCCAGTCATGGTGTGGCTGGCGCCGGCCACGGTGGCCGTATAAACGACATTGGTGAAGGCAGCATCGGTGGCTACTTCCAGGTAGTAGCTGCCGGCCTGAGCCACGGCCGTCCAGCTAAACGTAGGCATCAAGGGCACATCCACCGCATTGTCCGCGGGGGTGGTGAGCGTGGTGGCTGCCGGGCTGACGGTATACAAATCCAGGCCAACGCTGGTGGAATGTGTAGGCGTGGGCACAGAGGTACCGGTGATAACTACCGTGTAGGAACCGGGCGCTGCGGCCGCAGTGTCTATGGTTAAGACGCTCTGCGTGGTGGGCGTAACTACCGAAGATGGCACAAAAGAAGCAGAGGCGCCGGCCGGTACGTCGGCCGTGAAAGCAACTGTGCCGTTAAAACCGCTCAGGTGATCTACGGTGACATTGTAAACAGCGTCATCCGGGACACAAACAGCCAGCTCTGCCGGCGCAGCTCCTATTTTAAAGTCTGGACCACAGGCGGTGGAGGCTGCCTCCACGGCCGCTTCTACGTTAATTTCACCCCAACCGGTGGCGTAATTGGGCCAGCGGACGCCGCTGCCATCATTATAGTAAATAGGGGTGGCCGTATTCTCGATGATGGTTTCTACCGCGGCGTAGTCGTCAACCAGACAGGAGCCAGCCTGCATCATTAAGGCCACCAAGCCGGTGACGTGCGGCGCAGACATAGACGTACCGCTCCAACCACCCTGGTATTCGGTATCGCTGCCGGGTGTGCTGGAACGAATATTCACGCCGGGGGCTAAGACTTGAGGCTTCAAATCCGCCCAGCCGGGCTGCGGATTGACGGTGTCCGGATTGTCGGTAGGACCCCAGTTGGAATGGGTGGCGTACAAGCCATTGTCTCTACCGGAAGAGCCAACCCCGGTGACATTACCGGAGCGTGCCGGATTACCGACGGTGTTTAAGCCGGGAGGAGCCGGATAGCCGCAGTTGCTGGCGTTGCCATTAGAAAACACCGGATAAACACCGGCCGCGTGCCAGGCGGTAATCGAGCCTTCATACCAATTGTCATAGCTCTGACCACAGTCGCCCCAAGAGTTGTTAACCACATTGGGACGCATGTTGGGGTCGGGCGAACCGGGACTGCCGATGGGATAAGGGGCAGCAATCCATTGAGCGCAGGTGAGCAGGGCCACATCGGGGCAGCCTGTGCCTTCGCAGCCATCACAAGCAATCCACTGGGCGCCAGGAGCCACGCCTATCTGATTCGCCAAGGTGGCATCTTCACCAACGATAGTACCCATGGTGTGTGTGCCGTGTCCATGGTCATCGACGGGTGTGAGGCTGCCGCCGGCGGCGCCTAACCAGTTGTAGTTGTGGCTGCCGCTGCTTGTGCCGCGGTATTGACGCACCAATGCCTGGTGGGTGGAACGGACGCCGGTATCGATGTTGGCTACCACCATGCCTTCGCCCCGATAGCCATCGGCCCAGGCGTTGGGGGCCAGGACGTGGGCGATATTGGGTTCGACGGCGTTGGGGGCGTTCACGCTATCCACGCTTTTTTCAGGTTCAATGACGTGCATCAGGCGCGGGGCGCGGATGATCTCGATTTCGTTGAATGCGAGCAGCCCGTTCAAGGTGCTGCGGGAAGAATTCTCGACGGCAATGATGTTGTCAATCCAGAAGCTCTGGTATTTAACGCCCTGACCATCGAGATAGGCGCGGACGTCACCCTGGGAGGCTTCGGCCGCTGCCTGAAGTTTTTCCATAACAAACCAGCCGCGCTCTTCCCAGCTCATGTTGTCGGCGGGGGATAAATCGGGGGCGGCACGGAAGTAAATAAGGTAACCGGACTCTCCGTCATTGACGAAGCGTTCGGTTAAGGCGGGTTCAATTTCAACGACGGCCTGATCAGGGGGAACGGCCGTTGTCGGATCTGCTTGCTCCACGGGAGAAGCGAGGATAGGAAGATACACAGTTGACAGAATAAAGATAGCCAAGAAGGCCACCACCGTCAAAACTTTTCCTAAGGTTTTCATTATCTCTCCTGTAATTTAACTGGTGCGGTTTTTGATTAAGAACGAGAGGCGAGATCAGCCATTTTTTGCTAATCACAGCTGGCAATATTTTGAAAAAACCGCTGATTTAATGGGGAACATTCTAAGAACGCTTTTCAATCAATCTAAAAATAGGGAACCTCCTTTATAATTCTATATTTTTACCTAGTTTCTAAAACCGACTTCGTTGGATAACCAGCAGGATGTATCGAGGGAGACCTGATAAGTTTATTATGGCGTCTTACATGAAAGCATTTTTCATGGAAACCCACCTGTGTAAATACCATATTTTCTAAACTCATCAAATCTAGTCATGCTCATCGGTACTCATTGTAAGCAAATCTATTGCTTATGATTCTCTCATATCTAAGAAGAGATGCAAGGGTAATTATGATTTCAGGGAAGTCAATTTTAGGGCGCGTTGGCTTTATCGAAGTAAGGTTGGGCCAAAGTAACGGCCGTTTCCGCTGCTTCCTGTACGCTTACCTGCCCATAAAAAGCCCGCTCAATCTCCTGCCCGGCCGTCTCCTCCACGCCTACCCAGGTGGTGGTAATGGGAACCCGACGAATAAAGGGGATGGTGTCCAGGAAGACACGGCCGTTGGCCGGTGGTAAATCAGGCGAGAGAAAAGCGGGGGATTCGGCTACGGCGATGAGCGAAGGCACAGTGCGACCCGATTGAGCCACAATGGTCTGGCCGGCGATGGAGTTGGCGAACTCAATGAAGGTCCAGGCGGCCTCTTTGTTGGCGGTGTTTTGAGCCAGGCAGTACCCATCGCTGTGCAAAATACCGGCGGCCTCTTCGCCTCGCGGCAGGGGGGCTACATCCCAGTCGAAGCTGGTGATGGTGCGGTAGGTGGGTACGCCGCGGCGGCTGTTAAAGTACATGGCTAAACGGCCGTTCAAAAAGCGACTCTCACTCTCTTCAGCCGACTCAGCCACAACATCCGGCACGACGTGTTCCTTGATCTGCAAATCTACAAACCATTGGAAGGCGGCCAGCGCCTCCGGGCTGTCTAACATGAGGCGGGTGGGTCGGTCGAGGTTGTCTACCAGTTTGCCGCCAAACTGCCAGATGAACGGCGCCAGGCGAAAGACATTGGGTTCGATGCCCACGCCATATTGATCAAAACGGCCGTCGCCATCCACATCTTGGGTCAATGCCCGCGCCGCCGCTAAAAACTCCTCATGCGTCCAATCATCCGCCGGGTAATCCAGACCAGCGGCGTCGAACATATCTTTGTTGTAATAAACGACCAGGCTGGACAAATTTTGGGGAATGCACCAGAGCTGACCGTCCAGATAAAAGGATTCGACGACTTCGGGGTAAAAGTCTGCTTCACTAATCACGTCGCTCGCCGCCAGATAATCGCCCAGCGGCGTCAAGCCCCCTTCAGCCACAAACGCACCGAAACGACGATAATTGAGCAGCATCACATCCGGTGGCTCGCCGCTGGAAAAAGCGGTGGCCAGGCGCTGCCGATAGTCGCTTTGCCCCGGCACATGTTGCAGTTCCACGCTAATTTCCGGATGCGCTTCGCTGAAGGCCGCCACCAAACTTTCATAGGCGGCGTACTCGGCCGGATCCCCAAAAACGGAGAAGGTGATGGTCGATTTTTCTTCAGCGCCGCAGGCGGCTAATGCCAGCATCAGCCCCCACAAAACAGTTAATAAAACAAGACGTTTGTACATAATTACCTCATAGTTTTATGGAATTTCGATAAAACAGCGGTTCGCGAGGATGACCCGGAGAGGCGGAAAGCGCTAAAAAGCCCTCGTGCCACTGGTGCGCATGTGGGTGTGCGCACTCCGCATTTTTAGAAGGTTACGATTTTAGTTTTGGTCCATCAAGTTGGCAATGGACAGATCGCTCAAAAAATAGCGCTGCAAAAAAATGAAGAGCAGCAAAACCGGCAAGGTGATGACGGCCGCCGCCGCCATCAACAAGGGCCAGTTGGTGGGGTCTAACTGTTTCAGAATTTGTAAGCCTATGGGCAGGGTGTAAAGTTCGGTGCGATAGACATACAAGACCGGGCTGACAAAATCGCTCCAATACATGACAAAAGAAAGGATGATCACGGTAACGGCCGTTGGTCTCACTAACGGCCGGGCCAAACGCCGCCACATCGTCCAGGCCGAAGCGCCATCCAGCCGCGCCGCCTCAAACATCTCCGCGGGGATGCGCCGGTAAGCCCAAAAGAAAAGCAGCACATACAAGGGGCTGCCGGCGGCAAAGGCCGGCGCAATCAAGGCCCACAAGGTATCAATCCAACCCAGCCAGCGCAAAATTTGAAAACGGAACAACCAGACGGAGGCTCCCGGAACCATGAGCAAGACCAGGCTGGCAATGAGCAAGCGCCGCCGCCACACCTCCCCTTCCTGCGACATGGCAAAGCCGGCGATGGAAGCGGTGAATACGGTAATGGGAACGGCCGTTGCCACCACAATCAACGAATTACGAATATAGCGCGTCATGGGCAGCAGCTCAAAAATATACGGGTAATTGTCCAACGTGGCCTCGGCCGGCCACCATTCAATCGTCGGCGGCGGTGGCAATCCGCGCTGGCGCAGCGAGGCTGTGAAAATCCAGAATATCGGCAGCAAAAACACAAACAGCACCACCACCCCCGCCCCATGATGCAGCAGCCGACCCCATTTACGCTTCATGAGCGCTGCCTCCCAAGCCGATGGCGTTGATGATGCCCAAAACAATTAAGCCCAGCAAGACATATGTCAGCAGCAGCAAAGCGGCCGCCAGCCCCAATTCAAAAAAATCAAAGGCCAGCTCATAAACCAGCAAAGGCGCAAACATCGTGGCGTAATACGGCCCGCCATATGTGATAATAAACGAGGGCGTGAAGGTGTTTTGCAAACTCATCACCAAATCCCGAAAAGTGAGTACCATCAGCCAGGGCGAAAGCAGCGGCAGCGTAATTCGCCAAAAGCTTTGCCAGGCGGTGGCCCCATCCACTTTGGCTGATTCATAAAAGGAACGGGGGATGCTTTGCAACCCGGCCAGCAGCACCACAAAACCTTCGCCAATCTGGAACAAGGAGAGGATGACAATAGCCAGTCGCGCCGTGCCCGGCTCCGTTAACCAGGCTGGCCCCTGAATGCCCACCATGCCCAAAAACAGATTAAGTGGGCCGTAGAGCGGGTTAAAAATCCACAGCCACAGCAAAGCATAGGCTGCTTCCGGGATGATGGTGGGCACATAAACGGCCGCCCGGTACGCGCCAAACATACGCCCCTTGCGCTGCAATAACAGCGCCAGCAGCAGCGCCCCCAAAATGCGCAGCGGCACAGCCAGTATCAAAAATATGGCCGAATTGCGCAGGGCAATACGCACCAGGTCATAACTGAGCAAATCAATGTAATTTTGTAAGCCCACAAACTTTGGCGTCCCCACTGCCTTATATTCTGTAAAGGAGATCAAGGCGGTGGCAACGGCCGGGATAACCACCAAAATAAGCGTACCCAACAAATAAGGCAGCAAAAAAAACCGCATCTGCACCCGATACGGTAAACGGTAGTTTCGTTTTCTGGTCACTGGTTGAGCCTGATAAGGTTGGGATTTTTCCATATGTGCGGGGATTATAGCCTCTTGCTCTCGCTCTTGCCCTGTTTTTCCATATACGC
>CAZXVH010000001.1:32630-50928 GCA_964643965.1 uncultured Ardenticatenaceae bacterium | reverse complement strand
GCTCTCGCTCTCGCTCTTGCTCTCGCAACGAACTCTGGGCTACTTGAAATTGTAACAAAATTCTTAAGGTCATCTGTAAACTCAAGATCATATAGTACCCAAGTCCTATGTAGTGATTTTCGGCAACAGGATACAGTTTATACCAGAGGTGGCACGGTCAGATTGCACAGATTACGCAGATTAGACCGAAAAAATCTGTGTCATCTGCGTTAATCTGCGGATAAAAAATGATTTTTAGAACTACTGAGATTGAACCAATCAAGCTAAATTGAAGCTGACACGAGCCAACAAAGGAAGTCCCATGAATTTACGTCCCGTACACAGCAAATTGCTTATTAGCATCTCTTTACTGGCAATCATCTTGTTCGTCACGGCGCCCGTGCGCAGCCAGGACTCTAATTTTACTGGGCAGCCATTGGATCCTACTTCCTCTTTCATCCTGCCGAAAGATGCGCCGGGAGCCACAGCCCCTCTCCCTACCGAGGTTCTACAGTCCGAATCCGCTTCCGGGCGAATCATCGGAGTGCCGCTGCCCATAGCCGGGGTTGCGCTGGATAAAACGTGCGCCCCGCAAACGGTTATCGTGGGCGGCGATATCGCCTGTACCATTACCCTCATCAATGAAAGCGCCACGGAGCTAAGTTATCGAATTTTAGATTTTGTGCCACTCAATTTTGACCTCATCCCCGACAGTGTGGAGGGGGGCGACATTATCCACAACAAACTGATAACGCATAGAGGGCAGTTGGCGGCGGCGATTCCGCCCGGTTTTGGCATCGGTCCCAGTCTGGCTCCGGACGGCTACCGCTCATTGGCGGCCGAAGGCATCCCACCGTTGGGCAATGTCAGTGATGAGACGCTCATCAACTTCACCACGCCTCCTTATTTTTATAATGACGCCTGGTATACCGATGTGGCCATGACCAGCAATGGTTATCTCATTGCCGGCGTTGGCTCAGATGAAGAATTAAGTCTCTTTCCGCAAATTTTTCCTGACGCTGCCCTTCCCAACAATGTGCTGGCCCCATTTTGGACAGATTTAGACCCGGCGGCCGGCGGCAATTTATATGCGGCGCTGCTTTCGCTCTCCAGCGGAGACGCCTGGATCGTGTTTGAATGGGAAGATGTGCCGGCGTATGATGGGGATCACGCCCCGGGATGCGGCGGCGAGTGTGAACCAAATGCCTATACGTTTCAGGTGTGGATTAAAACAAACTCGGCCGTTCAGGAAGTTTCTTATGTATATGCCCGGGTAGATGGTGTGGGGGCCAGCAGCGGCGTGAATGTGGGCGCGGAGAATATGGATGGTACGATAGGCGTCAATTATGATGAGGCAGGACAAACCGCTTCTCTCCATAATTTTGTGGTGGTTCCGGCAGCGGGTGAGGAATTTGCCATTGTCGCCACCACCGGGCAGCCGGGCGGCAGTTATACGATCTCTTATGAGGCCACGGCCGTTTTCCCCGGCCCCTGGTTTAGCTGTACCTTCATGAAAGTGTATGACCCACGTGGCCTGGCGTGGGATTGTTTTCAAGGCGAGGTGATTGAAGGGGAGTAAGAATCAGGATGATTTGCGGCGTTTATGGCCTTAGCCAACGGCCGTTTCTCAGCGTCAGAAACGGCCGTTTTTAGTACCCCCTCTAAACTGGCTCTGTTATACTCCCCGGCATGAACCTACCTGATGCCACTCTACTCAACGTGCTGTTAGCAGCCTCCCCCATTATCGTGGTGCTTTACCTGATGATTGGCCGTGATTGGAGTGGCAGTGAGGCAGGGATGGCTGGTTGGGCTGCGGCCGTTCTTATCAGCCTGCTCTTTTTTGGGGCAAACATCCTCCTGCTACTGGTCTCGGCCGGGCGCGCTGTTTTGCTCTCCCTCTACGTCTTATACGTCATTTGGATGGCCCTGCTGCTTTACCACACCGTCAACGACGCCGGCGCTATCTTTGTCATCGGCCAACAAATGCCCCGCCTGGCCCATGACCAACCGGCGCAGGCGCTTTTGCTGGCCTGGATATTTGGCTCTTTTTTGCAAGGGGCCACCGGTTTTGGCGTCCCGGCCGCCATTGTGGCCCCGCTGCTGGTAGGATTGGGCTTTGAAGCCAATGTGGCCGTGACGATGGCCCTGCTGGGCCATGCCTGGGCTGTCACTTTTGGCTCCCTCGGCTCTTCATTCCTCTCCTTAATTGCCGCCACCCATCTGTCTGGCGATGTCCTGGCCAGCCCGGTGGCGTTGATGTTGGGTCTTTGTTGTGTGCTGTGCGGGGCGGTGGTGTTGTGGTTATCTGGCCAGGGAACGGCCGTTCGTCAGCGCGGGTTGTTTTTGTTGGTCCTGGCTGTCATCATGTCCACCACCCAATGGTTGATCGCCGCCGCCGGTTTATGGACGTTGGCTGCCTTTGGCGCTGGCCTGGCCGGCCTCATCGTCTCCATCATCTACTTCACAAAAATCCAGAAGAACCGCCACGAAGGGCCTCGTTTTAATACGCGCCGTTTCCTGCAAGCCTTCTTTCCTTACGCCATTTTGATTGTGGTCATCGTCTTGGGACAAGTTTTCTTGGAAGAACGGCTCGGTTTTCTACAATTAAACTTGAACTTTCCGGCCGTGAATACCAGCTTTGGCTGGACGACGGCCGCCGGCGCAGGCCGCTCGATCAGCATTTTTGGTCATGCAGGGGCGCTGCTGCTGTATACCACCATCCTGGCGTTTGCCTGGTTTAAGTGGCGCGGACGGGTGCATTTTAAAGCAGGAGATGAGGGGTATAACGGCCGTCTTATCGTGCGCAAAACGATCAAAGGCTCCATTAAACCCTCCATCGGCATCTACACCCTGGTGGCCATGGCCACCACCATGTCACATGCCGGTATGACCCAACTGCTGGCGGAGACGTTGAGCAAGTTCTCCGGCCCCCTATTCCCCTTCATCAGCCCATTTATTGGGGCGTTGGGGGCATTCATGACGGGCAGCAATACCAACAGCAATGTGGTATTTGGCGGCTTACAAGAGACAACGGCCGTGGCCCTCACCCTCTCTGTGCCCCTCATATTGGCGGCGCAAACGGCCGGGGCCGCCATCGGCAGCTCTTTTGCCCCGGCTAAAGTAGTCGTAGGTTGCTCCACTGTGCCTGGGGCCAATGATGGCAAAACCTTGCGCCTGACTACGCTTTACGGGCTGGGCGTCATCACCGTCATTGGGCTGGTCGCCTGGCTGCTCACCTAAAAATGTTACTCTTGACAGGACACTCGCCAGAATAGCTCTTTTCTATATCTGAAATTTATATCTGGATACATTGTCTTTTCCCTCCTTTTTACTTACGGTAGACACGTTCGTGGCTCAGCTACAATCTTTTAAAATGACGACAACATAAAGGAGCAAAAAATGTCACAACTATTCGGACTATTTAGCAATCAAGAAGAGGCGGGCAAGTATAAAGTGAGGTGGCATAAATGACAGCTTTTCGGCTTGAAAAAGATTCTCTGGGTGAAATTCAAGTGCCGGCCGACGCCTACTGGTCGGCGCAAACGCAGCGGGCTATTTACAACTTTCCCATCAGCGGCCTGCCCCAATATCCAGCGTTCATCTGGGCTATGGCGATTATCAAACGCGCTGCCGCCGAAGTGAACCATGAGTTAGGCTTGTTCGCTGACCAGCAGGTGGGCGATGAAATAGTGAGCGGCGACGCCCTGGCCCAGGCCGTGATGCAAGCGGCGGATGAGGTGATAAACGGCCGTTTCCAAGACCAGTTTGTCGTCGATCCCATCCAGGCAGGGGCCGGCACCAGCCACAACATGAACACCAACGAAGTCATCGCCAACCGCGCCAACGAAATCCTGGGCTACCCGCTCGACGCCCCTCACAAACCCGTCCACCCTAACGACCATGTTAACATGGCCCAATCCACCAACGACACCATCCCCACTGCCATTCGTCTGAGCTGCCTCTGGCGCTGGGCCGCATTGCAGCAGGCGCTTACGGATCTGGTCGCCGCCTTTGCCCTCAAAGCAGCCGAATTTGACGATGTGGTTAAAAGCGGCCGCACTCATTTACAAGACGCCGTGCCGGTGCGCCTGGGGCAGGAGTTTGGGGCCTATGCTCGCGCCTTGCAACGCCACCAACAAAAAATAGAAACGGCCGTTGACGATCTGCGTCGTCTGGGCATTGGCGGCACGGCTACCGGCACCGGCCTCAACGCCCACCCCGATTACCAGCCGCGCATGATCATCGTGTTGCAGCGGCTCACCGGCCTGGAACTCCACGCCTCCGACGACCTGTTCGAGAGTATGCAAAGCATGGCCGATCCGGTGCAGTTCAGCGGCGCCTTACGCACCCTGGCCCAAGACCTCATCCGCATCGCCAACGACATCCGTTTGCTGGCTTCTGGCCCCAGCACTGGCCTGGACGAGATACGGCTGCCGGCCGTGCAGCCAGGTTCTTCCATTATGCCAGGCAAGGTAAATCCGGTGATGGCCGAGATGCTCAACATGGCGATGTTCCAAATAATTGGCAACGACTTAACGGTGCTAATGGCAGGGCAGGCAGGCCAGTTAGAGCTAAATGTGATGATGCCCATCATCGGCTATAACTTGTGCCAGAGCATGGACATCATGATCAACGCCATCAACGCCTTCCAGACAAAATGTGTCGTGGGCATCCAGGTCAATCGCGCCAAAGCAGAGGGCTGGCTGGCGCTCAACGCCATCCTGGTAACGGCGCTCAATCCCGTTATTGGGTATGAAAAAGGGGCAGAAATAGCGAAGGAAGCGATGGCCAGCAATCGACCGGTGCGGGAAGTGGTCATTGAAAAGGGTTATCTCACGGCAGAGGAAGCTGACCAACTGTTGGATGTGCGCAAACTGACGTAGCCGTTGCCACCCCGTTACAAATACACCTTGCTTTGCTCCACCTGGCAGTGGTCTGCCACTACCTGGCAAGTGGTCTGCCACTACCTGGCAAGTGGTCTGCCAGGATGGGTGAAACGGCCGTTGCCACCCCGTTACAAATACACCTTGCTTTGCTCCACCTGGCAGTGGGCCGCTTGAATGATGCTCATAATTTGCTCGATGGCTTCCGCCTGCGCTCCTTCAGAATTGATGACAAAGTAATCAAATTCCTGAAGCCGTTTCATTTCCTGTCGAGCGGTAGCTATGCGTAAATTAAGCCCTTCGTTTGTTTCTGAATGGCGCTCGCGCAGACGTCTTTCTAACTCCCTCTCGGTTTCTGACATCAGGAAGATGGTGATAGCATTGGGGATGAGCTTGCGAATGGTGGCCGCCCCTTGCACATCGACGCGCATAATCACATCCCGGCCGCTGTCTAAGGCGTCCCGGATTTGCTGCTTGGGGATACCCTTAAAATCATTGTAGACAACGGCATATTCCAGCAACTCATCCGCTTCTATCATGAGGGCAAATTCATCACTGCTGAAGAAGAAGTAATCATAGCCATGGATCTCCCCTTCCCGGGGCGGTCTGGTGGTGGCCGTCACCACAAAATAAAAATGGTCTGGGTTCTTGGCGATCAAGCCGCGGGCAATAGTATCCTTGCCCACGCCGGAAGGGCCGGATATGACGATGAGTTTGGGGTAATTGGGCCGATGGTATAATTGATCCTCGTCTTTCATATTTGCATCACCTATTGTCGTTTGTATAATCGAAAATATTTAGCTGGACTTGACAGGTTTATGAACAAGATTGCCTGTCAAGATGGTTTGCTATGAAAATGCTTTCACAGGAAAGCGTCCCGGCGAACCCGTCAAGTCTCTATATTAAGAGGATATTATGCCTGTTTATGAATATCGCTGCCAGGATTGTCGCCGATTAGTGCGTTTAACTTTTTCGTTCGCGGAATATGGCCAGGTAGAGCCAGTCTGCTCCCATTGCGCCAGTACAAACCTCACCCGGAAAATAAACCGCATCGCCGTTGCCAAGTCTGAAGACGCTCGCATGGATTCGCTGATGGATGACAGCGCCCTGGCGAATTTGAGCGAGGATGACCCCCGGGCAATGGGCCAGTTTATGCGTAAAATGAGCCGGGAAATGGGCGAGGATATGGGGGATGAGTTTAATGAGGTAGTGGAGCGGCTGGAGAAGGGTGAATCGCCTGAAGCGATTGAGCAGTCGATGCCTGATTTAGGGGCGGGAGATGAGGCGTTTTAGGGATTGCGGATTGCGGATTGGGGGTTGCAGCGCTGCAAAGTTACAGCTGGCAGAGTGACGAACCACTTTATCACCTTTTTACTTTGCCACCTTGCCTCTACTTCCCCACCACCCTCATCAAAATTTCCCGTAGCTCTTGTTGGATGGCGGCGGCCGGACGGTCGCCGTCCACGGTGATCCAGCGGGCTGGTTCTTGGGCGGCTAAGGTGTGGTAGCCCTGGCGCACTCTCTGGTGGAAGGCGATCCCTTCCAGGTCTAGCCGGTTCATTTCATCGCCGCCGGACTGCCGCCGGCGCAAACCCCGTTTGACATCAATATCGAGCAAGATGGTGACGGCCGGTTTTAAACCGCCAGTGGCAATGTGGGTCAGAGTTTGCAGCATGGCCAGGTCTAGCCCCCGGCCGTACCCCTGGTAAGCCATGGTGCTGTCGGCGTAGCGGTCACACAAGACGATTTTGCCTTGCGCCAATGCCGGTTGGATAAGCTGCCGCACCAGTTGGGCGCGGGAAGCAGCATAAAGGAGGAGTTCGGTAACGGCCGTTATCTCCCTATTTTCCACATCATGCAACACATCCCGAATCTGGTCGCCGATGGCCGTACCGCCTGGCTCCCGCGTCTGCACCACTGCATAACCTTGCTCTCGTAAAAACGCCGCCAACGGTTCCATCTGGCTCGTCTTGCCGCTGCCTTCAGGCCCTTCAAAGGTGATAAACATGCTCACTATCCCCAAACAAAACGTGAGGCGTGAAGGTTTTCACGCCCCACGCCTCACGCATTTTTGCTTAATTTCGCCGTTGATTAAAGATGCGCACGAAGCGGTTTGGCTCCTGGCCGTAACTATGCGAGACCAGGTTGGCCTGCCGCGCCATCTGGTGTTGGTAGCGGCGCACAGAAGAAGCAACCGGACTCAAATCGACGGAAGATTGTCCGGCTTGAATGCGGGTAATAGCCAGGCTGGCCTCTGTCACCGCTTCCTCAAAAGGGTCGGCCGGGGCCATCTCCAAATTGAGCATTTGCGCCAAAAAATTTTCCATCTGCGTCAGGGTATTGGCTCGCAACACGTAAACCGGAATGCGGTTCTGTTCGGCCGCTTTGATGAGCCGCTGCTGTTTGCGATAGTAGCTTTTCAGCGTCAGCAAAACATCGGCGTCTTCCAGTTTATCTACGATATTGATGTGGACTTTCAATTGTTTGGCGGCCTGCATTAAGCGATTCCGCGCCACACCATAGACAAACACATCAATGGTGCGATCTTCCACATTCATTGGCTGTTTCTGCTCTCTAACCGATAAATCTAAACGCACCCGGCCGCCTTCGCCATTGCCATTCACCGGATTTTCGGCCAGACTACTGCTTCCGCGCCGGCTGCCACGCACACTGCGTGATTCTCGCGGCGCTCTCCCCTGATTATCTTTGAGGGCTCTCGTTTCCCGGCGTCCGGTAACGGCCGTTGACGTCACCATAATCGTTTGTGTTTCATGATGAATTTCCCCGTCTACATCTCGAGAACGGAAATCCACCTCAAACGGTTCACCGCGCAGCATGGCGTCTACAGAAGTGGTCACATCCCGATGGACCAACAAGTCATCTCGGTTCTGAATCTCCACCAGCACATCAAATGTGGGCGGGGCGCGTCGTTCCAGCACCGTCTTCTGCGTCCCCCGCCGCCGCGCTTCTTCGTCAGACAATGTGACGCTTTCAATGCCGCCCACCAGGTCAGACAAGGTGGGATTGAGCAGCAGATTCTCCAGAGTATGCCCATGCGCCGTGCCAATGAGCTGCACACCGCGCTCGTTGATGGTGCGGGCGGCGGCGGCTTCTCGCTCCCGGCCGATTTCGTCAATCACAATCACCTCTGGATTATGATTTTCTACCGCCTCGATCATCGTTTCATCTTGATGGGAAGGTCGGGGTACCTGCATACGACGGGCGCGGCCCACAGCCGGATGGGGGATATCCCCATCGCCGCCGATTTCATTGGAGGTGTCTACAATGACAACGCGCTTTTTCTCGGCCAAAATGCGGGCCATTTCGCGCAGCATGGTGGTTTTGCCCACGCCCGGTCTACCCAAAAGCAGGACGCCATGTCCTTCTTCAATGATGTCGGCGATGATGTCGATGGTGCCGTAGACGGCTCGTCCCACGCGACAGGTCAGCCCCACCACCTGCCCGCGCCGGTTGCGAATGCCGGAAATACGGTGCAGGGTGCGGGCGATGCCGGTGCGATTATCATCGTCAAAATCGCCAATGCAAGCCACCACTTCATCAATCTCAGCCTGGGTGATTTCTTGGGAATTGAGCAGATATTCGCCATCAACGTACCGGGCTGTGGGCACACGTCCCAGATCCATGACGATTTCCAGCAGTTCGTCTTTACGGCCGATCTCTTCAATTTTATGGCGAACCCGAATCGGTAAAATGGTTAACAGCGCGTTTAAATCTTCTCGCGCTTGAATTTCAGGAATAATTTTTTCAGAATGTTCTGTCATCAATCTTTATTTTTTCCGTTTTGTATAGATGAGTGGTATGGCTGCATGATAGAAGTTGATGCGGTCATACCTTGTGTTTCAAGAACGGCCGTTGCCTCAGACAATCCCTTTTGATGGTGCTGCACGGTATGTTTCACCATCACGGCCTGGCTTTGCGCCAGGCTAAAACCGGTGCGCTGCAACGGCCCTTGCAGCCAGCTTTGATAGCGGCGCACACAACAGTAAACAGGATGGGTGATGGCAGGGACGATTTGGCGGAAAACGGCCGTTAATATATCCTGCGCCCAAGAATCCGCATTGGGATGCACAAACAAACGCATCCATGAAGCAATCGCGCCCGTGTGAATATGCACAAACGCCACCAGCTCACCCTCGTCGCGCAAAACCCAGCCGTCACCATCCAACAAGGGCGGCGATGGCTCAACCAGTTGCACCAACCGCGGTACCATGTTGGCGTATAAAAGCTGAATATCCCAATCATCCTCAGGCTGCCTTTTACGTAAAGACAGGGTGGAATGCGCCTCCGTGTCCCTGCGATCCAGCACCCAAATATCCTGGCGCGTATAAACGGCAAAACCCGCCTGCCTCAAAATGGGTAATTCTTCTCCGATTTCATTGACCTCTGCCACCAGGCTATAAATCCCTCTCCGGCCCACTTCAGCCACCGCTTGATCCAACAAAGCCAACCAAATCGTTTCCTTGACGGTTGACTCATCAAAATTCCCGTTCTTTTTTATATCCCGGCCAGGATGGCTGCCTAAGAAAAAAACACGGGCATGAGGAGACTGCTCAAATACCTGCAATTGCACAAAACCAGCCGCGCCACCCTCCCCACATTTACAAATGAACGTAGGGTAGTCGCCACTAATCATGCTAATCAACGCATCACGGACCGGGTTGGGATTGTGCGTCAGGGCAGATTCAGTGTGCAGGGGAACCGCATTTTCACTTAAACGGCGTATTAACGCCACATCACGCAAAGCAAATGTACGTACCATGCTCAAAAGTGTAACAAGGCAACGACTTCTAATCAAGGCGTTGCCGGTAAATACGAAGATTGTGGCGTAAACGTTAAGGAAGTGGGGAGTGGGGGATTGATGGATTCTAAATATCAGCAAGATAAATGAGGACGAATGATGCGGCGCCCTCATTTAGGGAAACAAACAACCTACTTTTGATGCTTTTTTCGCGCTTTGATTTGTCTAACACATTTTTTTTACTGTGTTATAATGCACAAGCAAAGTGAACCCGCTATGCGCAGTTATTTGTATTCTTTGGCTTGATAACAAATCACTGCCCTGCTTATTACATTATCAACCTCACTGAACATGAACAAGGAGAATATCTATGTCAAACCTTGCCTTCACGATCCGCGAAAGTCTACGCTATCGTGGTCGCAGTGGTCATTGGAGTTGGATCGCCCACCGCATCTCTGGTTTAGCGATTCTGCTCTTCCTGACTATTCACGTTTGGGACACTGCCAACGCCCATTTTGCGCCGCATGTGTATCAATGGTCCATTGACGTATTTAAATGGCCCCCCATTGCCCTGGGTGAAATACCCCTGATGGCGGCCGTTTTGTATCATGCCTTTAACGGTATTCGTATCTCCATTTTAGATTTCAAGCCAGAGCTGTGGAAACACCAAAAGAGAAGCGCCCAAATTTCCTGGGGCCTTTTCCTCATTATCTTCATCCCCATTGGCCTCTACATGGCTTATGAAATGGTCCATTATTGGCAAGAATTGGGCAATGCGTGGTTACATTTCCCGCGTCTGAGCGACTACCCGCCTCCAGGCGGTTCTTAAAGGAAGGGATGCGATGACAACAACTTCACCTAACGTCACCGGCGTTACGCGCCGCAAAGTACAAGTGCAGAGCGGTTTTGAACGACTCGCTTTCATGTTTATGCGTGTTTCCGGTGTTTTTCTCCTGGTTTTAGCCGTCGGCCATATGATGATCCAGCATGTTCTGAATAGTTCCAGCAACCTCAGCATCGTTTTTGTGGCGGCTCAGTGGAACTCTTGGGGTTGGAAAGTATATGATATGCTGCTGTTGGCTTTTGCTTATTTGCATGGCATCAACGGCTTGCGCCTTATCCTGGGGGACTATGTCCATCACCGTCAAACCATGAAGATTATTAGCATTATCCTGGCTGTCTTTGCCGTCCTGACCATTGTCTGGGCCGGTTATGCTATCGCCAGTTTCGACCCGACCCGCGCTTTAGCCGGCGCAGGGATGGGAAATTAAGGATCACACTATGGCAACTGTAAACGTTCATGAATTTGATGCAGTCATTGTCGGGGCTGGGGGGGCTGGCCTGATGGCGGCCCTGTATGCCAGTAAATCGGCCAAGGTAGCTGTCTTATCCAAACTGTATCCCACGCGCTCCCACACGGGGGCAGCGCAAGGTGGCGTGGGCGCGGCCTTAGCCAATATGGAAGAAGATAGTTGGGAATGGCACGCTTACGACACGGTGAAAGGCTCTGATTACCTGGCCGACCAGGACGCCGTTGACGTATTATGTAAAGAGGCCATCCCCACCGTCGTTGAACTAGAACATATGGGGCTGCCCTTTGACCGTTTCCCCAATGGCAAAATCTCACAGCGTCGTTTTGGCGGCCATACTAATAAAGAAACGGGCAAGCCGGTTATGCGGGCCTGCCATGCCGCCGACCGCACCGGGCATATGATTTTGCAGACGCTTTACCAACAGTGCATCAAGAACCAGGTTAACTTCTTCGATGAATTCCATGTAGTGGATTTGATTCGGGTGGACGACACGGTGCGTGGGGTGGTGGCCATTGAGATTGCCACGGGCGAGTTTCATATTTTCCACAGCAAGGCGGTGCTGTTTGCCACCGGCGGCTGGGGCCGCTGCTGGCAAGTGACCTCCAACGCCCATTCTTTAACCGGAGATGGTACGGCGATTTGTCTGCGCCGGGGTATACCGCTGCAAGATATGGAGTTCTTCCAGTTTCATCCCACCGGTATTTTTAGGTTGGGCATTTTGATCACGGAAGGAGTGCGCGGCGAAGGCGGCGTTCTTATCAATGGCGAGGGAGAACGCTTCATGGAGAGGTATGCGCCCCATATCAAGGATTTAGCCAGCCGGGATGTGGTCAGCCGGGCGATTTACCTGGAAGTGAAGGCCGGACGCGGCATTAACGGCAAGAAGTATGTACATCTGGACATCAGACCCGAAACGGTTAACTATTATTATGAAAGAGATGGGGAAACGCGGCGCATTGACCGGGAATATATTGAAGCGAAGCTGCCAGATATTGCGGACTTTACGCGCACCTATTTGGGAGTAGACCCGGTGACGGAACCGATGCCGGTGCAGCCAACGGCGCATTACGCCATGGGCGGTATCCCTACGGATAATGACGGCCGGGTGCTGCTGGATGCCAGCAAGACGGTATTGCCCGGCTTGTATGCAGCTGGAGAAGCAGCCTGTGTGTCGGTGCATGGCGCCAATCGGCTGGGAACGAACTCGCTGACGGATCTGGTGGTCTTCGGCCGGTTGGCGGGGCAAGATATGGCGCAGTATTGTCAGAACGCTGAGATGCTGCCGCTGCCCGAGGATGCGGCGGAAGCGGTGATGGCAGAATTTGAACGGATTCGCAGCAATACAGGCGGCGTCAAGATGGTGGATGTGCGCAGCAAGATGCAGGAAGCGATGACGGAAGGCGTTGGCGTATTCCGCACGGAAGAGACGATACAAACGACGATTGCTGAGCTGCAAATGCTGCGCCAGGAATACCAACAGGTTGAGATTCAGGATAAGGGCAAGGTTTTCAACAGTGATTTGTTGGAGACGTGGGAGCTGGGCTGTTTGCTGGAATTGGCAGAGGTAACGGCCGTTTCCGCTTTAGCGCGTCCTGAAAGCCGGGGCGCCCATGCCCGTGATGATTATCCAGAACGAAACGATGAAGAATGGTTGAGCCATACACTTTGTCATAAAATCGGTGAAGGCGAATATCGCCTCGATTACAAACCGGTAACGTTGGGTCGTTATGTGCCCAAACCTCGCGTTTACTAAATTCAGTGGTCACTGTTCACTGTCCACTGTGCACTGTTTACTGTTCACTGATTCTAGGAGATAGTTATGCAAGTACAATTACGTATCCGTCGTTTTAATCCCGAGAAAGAGGCCAAAGCATATTGGGCTGATTTCACGCTGAATGATGTCCATCCCACTGACACGGTGCTGGATGTATTGAATCGCGTTAAGTGGGAAATAGACGGCACACTCTCCCTGCGCCGTTCTTGTGCGCATGGGGTTTGTGGCTCTGATGCGATGCGCATCAATGGCTTCAACGCTCTGGCCTGCAAAACGTTGGTCAAGCGCCTGGGCCAGGGGGATTCCGTCTCTATCCAGGTAGAACCGATTTCGGGGCTGCCGGTGATCAAAGATTTGATCGTGGATATGGAACCATTTATGGCCCATTACCGGGAAACGCTGCCTTATTTCATCAATGATTCAGCGCCGCCGGAAAACGGCCGGGAACGGTTGCAATCCCAAGAAGACCGAATGCGCTTCGATGATACGACCAAATGTATTTTGTGCGCTTGCTGCACGACCGCCTGCCCCAGCTTTTGGGCCGATGAGAAATATGTGGGGCCGGCCGCCATTGTGCAAGCGCATCGTTTCATCTTTGACAGCCGGGATGAAGGGGCGGAAGCACGGTTAAAGGTAATGGGCGATACCTTTGGCGTATGGCGCTGCCGTACCGTTTTCAACTGCACTGATGCCTGCCCGCGTGACATTCAAGTGACTAAGGCCATTGCTGAGGTGAAACACGCTTTGACATCCGGCGAAATCTAAACGGCCGTTTCCACCCATTTATTTCAAAAGCCAATGCCTGCTTTATGGTATTGGCTTTTTTTATCCAGCAAGGAAAAATCGATGCTCTCACCTCGTTTTACCAGCGCCCTTGGCCTGGCTGCCGAACTGCACCTTTACCAGAAACGTAAAGGCACAGATATACCGTATGTGGCTCATCTCCTGGCCGTCACCAGCCTGGTACTGGAAAACGGCGCTACAGAAGATGAAGCCATCGCCGCCCTCCTCCATGACGCCTTAGAAGATCAGGGCCACCACTTCACAGGCGGTGCAGACGCCCTACGCACTTATATTTCAGATCGCTTCGGCGCTCATGTTTTGGATATTGTAACAGGCTGTACTGACGCCGAGGTGCAGCCCAAACCACCCTGGAAAGAACGAAAAACAGCTTATGTCAACCATTTAGCGGCGGCCAATGCTTCTGTGCTGCTGGTTTCCTGTGCAGACAAAGTGCATAATGCTCGCGCCATCCTTCTGGACTACCGCGAAATTGGCGACGCTTTGTGGGCGCGGTTTAGCGGCGGCAAAGAAGGCGTTCTTTGGTATTATCGCGCTTTGAGCGATACCTTTGCTCAAAACCCGGCGTCCCCGCCGCTGCTCCGGGCGGAATTGGAGAGGATCGTGACGGAAATTGAACAGGCGGCCGCGAAACCACTTGTGTAAGCTCTGCTATTCCCTGCCCTAAGGTCGCCAGATTTCAAACTTATCCAGGATGGAGCCGCCAATAAATTCACGCAAAATCGAATCGCTGGCAATATAAGCCAGGGCCTCGCTGGGAATGGGATCAAACCATTGCAAAAAAGCCAAAAGCCGATTGGCTTCCACCCGTGCGGGGTGGCCCGGTTCCACTTGCAAGAGGAGGGGCTGCGCCAGGGCTTTCAGCACCGATTGTTCATAAACCAGCGCCGAGTTAAAAAAGATGTCGGCGTTATTTTGATGGGGGAAAATATGGAGTCGTTCACCCCGGCGCACACTGGGCCAGCGGGAAATGGTGTCGGTGGCCGTGTAACCGCGATGGGCTGCGTCACGCACAATGCGGCGCAAGAGGCGGGTATCAGTGGTGGGCACACGGTTGTGCCGATCCAGGTTTAACTGTGTCAGAGCGGAGATGAAGATGCGGTACATAGCTTCCGGGGGAATGCCTTCTACCAGTTTAGGGTTGAGGCCATGAATGCCTTCGATAACAATAACGTGATCCGGGCCAATTTGCAGCTCGCTGCCACTTTCCCGTTGGCCGGTAAAGAAGTTGAAGCTGGGCTGGAGGATGGTTTCGCCGGCGAGCAACTGGTGCAAATGTTGCAGCAGCAGGGGCACATCCACCGCTTCCAGCGCTTCAAAATCAAAATCGCCATTTTCGTCTTGGGGGGTGTCTTCCCGGTTGACAAAGTAGTTATCCATAGCGATAGTGACGGGGTAGATACCCTGCGCCAATAATTGCACAGCCAACCGTTTGCTGAAGGTTGTTTTGCCAGAGGAAGACGGCCCAGAAATCATAACCAATTGCACATGGGGGCGTCTATTAGCAATGTCGGAGGCGATTTGAGAGAGCTGCCGCTGGTGAAAGGCTTCGGCCACCAGGATCACTTCTTGGGTACGGCCGTTTTTCAACGCCCGGTTCAAGGCTGCCACACTGGGAACGCCAATGATGCTCAACCAATCATTATAATCTTGAAAAACGCGGGCCAGGCGCTGTTCATCTTCAAAGGGTTGGAGGTATCCGGGGGCGTGGCGGCGTGGAAACTGGAGGATAAAGCCTTCGTTATAATGCCGCAGCTCAAATATATCCAGGTAGCCGGTGCTGGGAACCATGAAGCCATGAAAATAATCACGGAAGCCAGCCAGTTCGTAAAGAGTGAGGTAATCTTTGCGGCGGCGGGCAAATAGTTCTGCTTTTTCAATGTCGCCATTATCGCGGAAGGTTTGCAGAGCTTCTTCCAAGGGAATTGTGACCTTGTTGAGGGGCAGGTCTTGGGCGACTAATTCTTGCATCCGCTGGCGCAGCTGGTCTAGCTCCTCATCGGTTAAACGGGGGCCGCCATTGGGTCGTTCACAATAGTAACCGCCGAAGGGCATGGAGTGCTGAATACTGATGGTTTGGCCGGGCAAAACTTCGGCGGCGGCCGCGACCATTAAAAAACTGAGGGAACGCCGGTAAATACGAGCGCCATCTGCATCGCCAATATTGACGGGCATTATTTTCGCGTCGTTGAGCAGCGGTTGGGAAAGTTCGCGCAAGTTACCATCACAAAAGGCGGCCACGATGTGTTCCTTTTTGAGGTCCTGGGGGATGGCGGCTTGCAAAAATTCTTCGATGGTGGCGCCTTTGGGACCGTCATAAGCACGGCCGTTGGGAAAACGGGCCTGGACGGTGGTGCGCACAGGTGCGGGGTGAATGTGGTTCATGGTGAAGCTCCTAATCAAGGTGTAAGTATTGGCGGACAAGCGCCAGGCCGTCGGTAACGGCCGTTTCTAATCTCTGCTGTATTGCAGCCACCGGCACGTTCTGGAAAACATGCGCCTCCATCCAGGCAGAATCGTCCAGATTGGCGGCAAACTCGGCTGGCGTTATGCCCAGGCGGCCGGCGTAAATATTGATTGTTTCCAGTTCGCCGGCCGGTTCCAATTGCGCGACGAGCAGGGCTTGCCAGTGGCGCAACGTCTCGTCTGGCACAAAGGGCAACCATTGCTGGGGGATGGCGGCGGATAGGGTAGAAACGGCCGTTGCCGGCAGCGCTTCATACGCCAGTTTATCTAAATAGGTCAGCACAATATTGTGAACCATGTGCCGTTCCGTACGCGCCGCCACCCACTGCCTGGTAGTATTGACAAAATAAGGCATCAACACTTCGCGGAACCAGATGAGATCAAGCATCAAGTGAACGCTGTAGGCCGCCACAAACATCGCTTGCTCAGGCGGGAGGGCGGCGCTGTCTGCCAACTGGGGATACTGACTGAGCATACGCGGAAACGCCTGATTGTCCGGCTGCGGCGGTACGCTGTAGAAATGGGTGGCTTCACGCGAAATGTGCGCCAATTCCTGACAATCAGGGGCCACACTGCCCAGGTAAAAAGCGGGCCAGGAAGCGCTGAAGAGAGTGTCTAAACGGCCGTTTCCTGCCTGTCGCCGCATCTCTTCAGCCATGTGTAAGTGCATAAACGGTGTGGGCATAGGGGCAGAATTCTATACTGTCCACTGCCCACTGTCCACTGCCCACCGCCCACTGTCCACTGTTTACTGTCCACCGTTCACTGCCCTCCGTCCCCATCTGCCACGCGCACTGTGGGGCAGCCGGAGGGGGCAAACCAGCGCGTACTGGCATGGCCGCGCAGCCGTTCCAGGCTGGGCAGGCAGGCCAACAGTACGCGCGGATTGCTGTTATCAATTTTTACGCCAGCGCCATCCCCCAACTGCGCTTGCAGCAGGGCGTCCACTTCATCGCTATCGCCAAAGACCGGCGGCTCCGTTTCCACGGGCGTCAGCAGGGCCACCGGCACGGCGTACCCTCTTACAAAATAGGCATGACCGTCGCTATCTACATAATTAAAAATGATATGTTCGCCATAAGTGCGTAAGCCTGACACCGGCTGCAAACCCAACACCAGCAGCGATTCATTGGGCATATTGCCATGCCGCAGTTCAATAGCAATCGTCCACTGGGTGGCGATGTCAGGCGAAATGCCGTTACGCAGGGCAATGGCCCGGCCGTAATTGTTCAAAACACTGGTGGCATAACGGCGAGGGACGCGATTATCCACATTTTCCCAGCCGCCGCTGTAGGCGGCTAAGGCGGCGTACAAATCACCGCCCGCCTGCCGCACCACATCGGCCAAAATCGCTACACCCCAACGCAGATTGATGGCCGGATTGGCTAAATCGTCGGCAGAAGGGCGGAACTCCATGCCAGGGCCGGTGGGCATGACGCCCATCAACCCTACCGCCCCTTTCTGACTGGTTGCGCGATGATCGCCATCGGATTCTTCTTTGATGACGGCCGCAATAAAATCAGGGTCGAGACCATACTCTTCAGACAGCACACCGATATGGAACGCCCATTGCTGCACGGCCGGCCCCCAAATGTCAGAAATGATGGGTTCATCGTCCTGCAAACTGCTCCGTTTCGGGGAAGACGCGGCCACAGATTGCAGTTGCCCCAACAAAGGAATAAGCAACAAAAGCAACAGAAGACGCACTCTGTTCACCACTCTCACTTTTCAGCCTCTAATAACGAGAAGTCAAATGTAGTTGTCGCTGAGGGGACGCACCACCAACTAACCTGGGCTGAACGCAACGGCCGTTTCACCCCCCCATCTTTCGCCTTTTCCAACCTCACCACCCGGTCGGTCTCTGCATCCGGCAGCAAAATAGCATCCAGCAAGACGCCATCTGCCAACGGCGCATCCACATCCGTGTACGCATAGGCAGGCAGGCGGCTGTATAACTCTAAGCTACGCACAAACAACTGCGCTTCGCTGCCATCCATATCGAAGCCAAAAATTTCAGCCCGAGGGAACTCATCGCCATGTTTACGCAAAAACTCGTAAATCTTCAAACCGCGTACTTCTTTGCCCCAATCATCCAGCAAAACGGCCGGCAGCACAGGGTCGTCAGGACCACGCACCACCACGGCGTAGCGCAAGTAGAGCGAGGCTTCTGTTTTTGCTGCTGGTTTCTCATCTAAGAGGATGAGGGCAGAACGGCCGTTTTCTCTTATTAGTTTTCCGTGAATATGTTGTGTGGCAGGTCTCATCGTTTAGTCAGATAGTCAGGTAGTCAGATAGTCAGATAGTCAGATAGTCAGATAGTCAG
>CAZXVH010000001.1:0-32530 GCA_964643965.1 uncultured Ardenticatenaceae bacterium | reverse complement strand
TAGTCAGATAGTCAGATAGTCAGATAGTCAGATAGTCAGGTAGTCAGGTAGTCAGATAGTCAGGTAGTCAGGTAGTCAGGTAGTCAGGTAGTCAGATAGTCAGATAGTCAGATAGTCAGGTAGTCAGATAGTGGTGACAATACCAAATCATGGGTTTCCAGACAAGCGTAACTCAACGTGGGCATTGTTGCTAATTTTCTTACCTCTGTCTATCATTCCTACATAAAATAATCCGCAGATTCCGCAGTTACCGCAGATTTATCCTGACTTTCTACAGGATTTTCTCTGCATTCTCCGCGCCCTCTGCGATAAAAATCACCGGAGACGCCATGAACGATCTGACAAACAAACTAGAAGAAGCGCACAACCTGCGTGATGAAGACGAACTGGAAGCCTCACAAGAGATTTTATTGGCTCTGCTAGAACAATATCCCGACGACGCCACCGTCCTCTATGAAGTCGGCGGCTCTTATGATGTGATGGGTGAAGAACGGGAGGCTATTCCCTACTATGAACAAGCCATCGAAGCCGGGCTAGAAGGGGAAGAGTTACAAGAATGCCTCATCTGCCTGGGCAGCTGCAACCGGGTGATTGGGGAATTTGAAGAATCAGTAGACTGGTTGGAAACGGCCGTTGCCCAATTCCCTGAAAACAAAAGCGGCCACGTCTTTCTGGCCCTCGCTTACTACAGCAACGAGCAAAAAGAAGAGGCCATGCGCATCCTCATGGAAGTCCTGCTGGAAACCACTCAAAACGAAGACATTCTCTCTTACGCCGATGTCTTCGAATTCTACAAAGACAATTTAGAAGAAGTGTGGGATGACGAGTAACATGGATGTCCAGGAATTGCTAACACGCTACGAGGCTGGCGAACGAAACTTCCCGGGCGCCGACTTAAATGGCGCCGATTTATACGAGGCTCAACTTGAGAGCATCGACCTCAGCGAGGCAAACCTGGAAAACGCCAATTTGAGCATGGCAAATTTAAGCGGCAGCAATTTAAGCTGCGCCAATCTCACCGCCACTAATCTGAGCGGCGCCCTTCTTAAAGGCGTTAACTTGAGCCAGGCCAATTTAACGAAAGCCGATTTAAGCTGGGCGAACGTGAGCCGGGCAAATTTCACCGAAGCGAATCTAACTGACGCCAACATGAAAATGGCAATTTTAATAGGCACACGATTTAGAAAAACAACGATGCCCAATGGCAAAAAACGATAGGAGTAGTGCATGAAAGAATCAGGTAGCATGAAAAAATTATTGGGAATGACGTTAAGTGTATTGATGCTGTTTGCTTTGTTGGTTGCTTGCGGCGATGAGGCTGCCTATGACGATGAAGCGGACTATGCGGAAGATCCCGTTCAAGAAGTAGACGAACTATCTGAAGAAACGGCCGTTTCCCCAGCAGTCAGCGGCGCAAAAGACGTCACTCAAACAGACGCCCTCATCCCCGCAGACTGCTTTGTCAGCGATGATGCTTTCTGGGAATGTGACGACGAAGGTTTAATCCCTGATGAGTGCTGGGATGAGAACGATGAACTCCTGGATGCGTGTTATCCTCAAGAAGAAGTAAGCGACGATGAGGCCACAGACACAGTTGCCCTCGTCAATGGCGGTGCGCCGGCCGCTGGCTCTGCTGACAGTGGTTTTAGACCGGAAAGCGATGGCTTTAGTTTTGAAAACTATGGCGATGAAGCGGATGCTATTAATTTAACGGCCGTTGAGATGCAGCGCATGTTTGGTGAACAAGTATGCGCCAACCAAACAAACGGCTGTACCCTCACCCCACCCGCCCGGCAGTGGATGGAACAGATGAACGAAGGCATGGACGGCGGCCATTGCGAAGGCATGGCTGTCCTCAGTTCGCTCATGTACTACGACAAAATCGAACCAGACAGTTTTGGCGGTGACATCACCAACGAGTTGGTTTTCGACAATGACGCCCTGCAACGAGAAATTGCCTATTGGTGGGTAACACAGGCCACCTGGCCCGGCGGTTATGAAAAAGTCAACGACTCCCCCAGCGCCGTGCTGGATACCTTGATAAACGCCTTTGCTGACGGAAAAGACGCCACAGAATGGTGGGCATTGGGCATTTATAAGCGCGATTTCTCCGGGGGACACGCCATTACGCCCTATGCCGTCGAAGATCAAGGCGATGGCATCTTCCATGTCTACGTCTATGACAACAATTACCCCAACCTGCCCCGCATCATGGAAATTAACCGCGACGCGGAAACCTGGTCCTATGAAGCCTCCACCAATCCCAGCGTAGAAGCGGATCTTTATGAAGGCGACGCCGACAGCGAAACCTTAGAAGTGGTCGCCATTTCTCCCAGATTACAGAAGCAAGAAGGTGATTTTTATGAAGCCTCTGCGCCAGACCTTTCCCGTAATTCCCTGGCAAAGGTGCTGGAAAGCCCCGACATCGTGCAAGTATGGCTGGATGGGGATGCGGATCTGTTGATTACCACGGAAGACGGCCGTCGTATTGGCTGGCTGGAAGATGGCACAACTGTAAACGAAATTGACGGCGCTCAAACAGCGGATCTCAAATTTGGCATAAACGTGTGGGATATTGCCCACGAACCAGTCTACCTCATCCCCACGGACGTTGAGTTTTTTACCGTCACCGTCGATGGCACACGGCTGGAAGAAGCCAGTCCCGCTGAAGTCACCATTATTGGGCCAGGCTACACCATCGTCATCGAAGATTTGTGGCTCGACCCCGGTGAAAGCGACAGCATCGAAATTCAGACCTTTGGCCCCCAATATTACGGCATGACCTACATCAGCGACTACAGCGACTCGCCCGATATCATCTTTGGCATCGAAACGGATGAAGCCGATTATGAGTTTATTTTACGCGGCATAGACCTGGAACCAGGCGGCGCATTTAATGTGGAATTGGATTACCCCAATGGAGATTTCATCCTCAATACCACCGGCCAGGAAGAGTATGGCGTCTACCAATTGCTCGTGCTGCGCATTGATGATGAGGGCGAACATGTCTTTGGTCACAACGAGATTGTGCTGGAACCCAACGACACCATGTATGTCAACTTCCTCGACTGGGAAGGCGAAGGCAGCAGTATGTACCTCGATTTTGATTATGAAAGCGATGGCACGCTCGACGACTACATCGAACTAGAAGACCGGGAAGATTTCTACGACGATTTCTATGAAGATTGGGAATAGTTTGGTCAAAATCAGTGGTAGGGGCGATGCAATCAGGTATCATTTTTGCCATGTAAAACCATCTTTTCTCCGGTTGCCTCGCCCGTGATGGTGTGGGCAACCTGTCATACACGGGCGAGGCGATGGGAGATGTGGCTATACGATAGGCAAAGGTAATGCCCCATCGCATCGCCCCTACCGCAAGGTAACATGATTCACTATTTCCCTTTATTTCCTCATCCCTTTATATCTTTGTATTAAAATTTTGGAGGCTCCATGAAAGCTCTCGTTTTCCACGAACATGGCTCGTTAGAACAAGTCACTTACGAAGATGTGCCCACCCCTGAAATAGGTGCAGACGAGGCGCTGGTCCAAATCAAGGCGGCCGCGCTCAATCGGCTCGATTTGTGGGTATTGGCCGGATGGCCCGGACTCAACCTGAAACTGCCCCACATCATGGGCAGCGATGGCGCCGGTATCGTCGCCGAAGTAGGGGCGAATGTGGCTGATTTTGCCGTGGGCGACCGCGTGGCTATCAACCCCACCAAAAGCTGCGGCCGTTGCTCCTTTTGCTTAAGCGGACGGGACAATATGTGCCAAACATTCGCCATCCTGGGCGAACATGTCGATGGCTTTTTTGCCGAATACGCGGCCGTGCCAGCCCGAAACCTGCTCAAAATGCCCGACAGCGCCAGCTTTGCAGAAGCCGCCGCCGCTTCGCTGGTTTATGTGACGGCGTGGCATTCGCTCATCAAACGGGGCGGCCTGCAAGCGGGAGAATCGGTGTTGATCATCGGGGCGGGCGGCGGGGTCAATACGGCCGCTATCCAAATCGCCAAGCTGGCCGGCGCCGGCCCCCTCTATGTCGTCGGCTCCTCAGATGAGAAGCTGGCTCAAGCTGAAGCATTGGGCGCAGATGTCCTCATCAATCGTCACACTGAAAATTGGGGCAAAGCCGTTTTCAAGGCCACTAACCGCCAGGGCGTGGACGTGGTGGTCGATAACGTGGGCGCAGCCACGTTTACCAGCTCCTTGCGGGCGCTCAAAAAAGGGGGGCGGCTGCTGACGGTGGGCAATACCAGTGGCCCCACCTTTGAGATCGACAATCGGCTCATTTTTGGCAAACATCTGAGCATCATCGGCAGCACCATGGGCACAATTGAGGATTATGCAGAGGTGATGGGGTTGCTGTTTAACGGCCGTTTACGCCCCCTCATCGACGCCACCTACCCTCTCAGTGACGGTCTCGCCGCCCTGCAACGCCTGGAAAACGGGGAGGTAGCAGGCAAACTGGTGTTACAGCTGTAACCCCTTCCTATCCCCCATACACCGCAAACAACACCCGCGGTGTGATAATCGCTTCCACAAACGCGGCCAGCAGCAGCAAGGGCAGCACCAGGCCCAAAAAGATGCGGCCAAAGTCGGCCATCGCCGCCAAGAATGATTCGCTCAAGGTCTTGTTGGGCGGCGGGGCAATGACGGTGATATGCCAGCGCAGCGCCGCCGCGATGGCCAACATGATGGCCGGCAGTTCAATCAGAGCGTGAGGCACAATCGCGCCCAATACAAACAAAAAGGGATTTTCACCGGTCAAGTAAATCTGACCGGCGGCAAAACCCACCAAGACCCAGGGCAGCATAAAAATCAAAATGCCTAAGACGCCAAAAGTAAAGGTGCCCAACAGCGCCGCCAGGAGCAGCACGCGCACATTTTGCGTAAAAATCAGCAGGGGCAAAGCGCCCAGCAAAAACTCCAGATCAGAGAGATTGGCGGTAATTTGTTCGCCGGAGAACTGCGCCTGGATTTCAGGGGGCAGGGTATACATAGAGGCCAATACCACGCCCATCACCAACGCCCCCACAAAGGCCGCCAACAGGCTTGCCAGCGGTTTGCCCATTTGCGGAATGAGGGAAAAGGTCTGTTTATACCAGCGCCAGGGAGTGGGGTATTTGTCGCCCAATTGCCAACGGCCGCTAAAGCGGTTCCAAATCTGGAGCATGATCCAGCCCAGGCGAATTTGATCCAGTTCTCGCCCCATCATTTCTTCCCGGTTGAACAAATGCAAACCCATACGCACCAGAAGAACGGCCGTTATGCCCAACGCCAATACCAACCACCACAAGCCAAAATGGTTGCCCCAAAACAGCGCCGCCGCTTCCGCTTGAATCAACAACGCCATGGGCACAATGATAAAACTCGCCAACAAGTTGGCCGCCCGCACACTCGTCGTCTGGCTGGAAATCACCACCGCCGCCGCCACCATAATCACGCCCTGCACTGTGGTCAGGAGCAGCGCCTGGGCAAAAAGCTGCGCCGAGGGGACGTAACCGGCCGTGAAATACAACCCTACCGTATACACCGTCATGCCCAGGTAAGCGGAAAGCAGCGGTAAAATCAGCACGGCCACCATCTTACCCAAATAAAGCTGGGCGTCGGTCAGCGGCGTGGCCAGCAGCGGTTCCAGGCTCTTCCGTTCCTTCTCGCCCACAAACACTTCCAGGGCAATAATCAAGGAAAACGACATCGGGAAAAAGCCGACCACCAGCAGCAGAAAGGGGATCATCTGCGTGGCGATGATCTCCGCGCCATAATTGGCGACAAAGGCCAACATGCGCCCGGCAGTATAGTTCATCAAAGCCGGAAAAAAGACGGTGAGGATGATAATGGGCGTCAGAATACGCCAGTCGCGGAAAGAATCACGCACTTCACGGCGGGCCAGCACCGCCGCCATATAGAAATCATGGCGCGTCACCGGTACTGGTTTCAATAATTGGCTGTAGCTGCTCATGGCATTTCTCCCGTCAGTGCAGGTTCCACATCGTCTGCTTCCGTTTCGGCATCGACGACCCGCAGATAAACCTCTTCTAAACTTTGCGTCACCTCTTGCACGGTAATGATACCCAGGCCCATTTCCCCCAAACGACGCACCAACAGCGGGTTGTCGCGCTCCGGGTTTGGTGTGCGATAGCGAATTTCATTCCCCCGCACCCGCATCACCGTCACCAGATCATCCAGTTCTTTAACCTGCCCGTTTAAATGTTGATCCACGCGCACGGCCATCTGCGGCAGGCCCAATAACTGGTTTTTTAACTCCTGCGTTGTGCCCAGAGCTACAATCGCCCCTTGCTTGATGATGGCGATGCGGTCGGCCAGGGTTTCGGCTTCGGCCAGATTGTGGGTGCAAAGGATGAAGCTGCGCTTGTCGGCCCGCATTTCGTGGATGGCGTCACGCACCAGCTTGGCGCTGTGCGGGTCCATGGCCGAGGTTGGCTCGTCTAGCAGCAGCACGGTTGGATCATGCAGCATAGTGCGAATGAGGCCCACTTTTTGGCGCATCCCTTTGGAATACTGCCCCAGGCGGCGATGGGCCGCATCGGCCATGTTGAAACGGTGGAACAATTCCAATCCGCGCTGCCGAATGAACGCATCTTTCAGGCTGTATAAACGGCCGTAAAATTCCAAATATTCCATGCCGGTCATACGCAGGTACAGTCCGGGCTGTTCTGTTAACACGCCAATAGACTGCCGCACCTGCGCCGGTTCCGCTGCCACATCGTAGCCATTCACCCAGGCCCGCCCAGAAGTGGGTCTGAGAATGGAACTCAACATACGCACGGTGGTGGTTTTACCCGCCCCATTTGGCCCTAAAAGCGCCAACAGCTCTCCGGCCCCCACATCAAGCGAAAGATCAGAAACGGCCGTGAAGTCATCAAATTTTTTGACTAGTTTTTCTGCTTTGATCATGTTATACGCCTCCGGCGTTTCATGTTTGCCCTACCAGCCACCACGCTGCCAGATTTTGTGACATCGCCTGGAAACCATAGAATAGGGGCAATGAATATGTGGCACAATAGGAAGTGGGTATCACGAGCGGCGAGATGGGTTCAATCCTGGAGATTGACCCAATCTTATTGTTGCCTTCTCAGCCGCCAACGACGCAAGACAATCCAGGCAGCCATACAGGCCGCAATGATGAGCGACACGAAGGTGGCAATCGCCATATTCAGCTGCATAAAGCCAAAATCGACCATGCGGCTGTCTAACCGCACCATCTCCAGCAGCGTGCGCCCCACCGCATAAAAAATCAGGTAAAGCGCCATCACTTCCCCGGTCAGCAGCTTTTTAGCGTACTTTGTCACCAAAAAATAGAGGATGAGGAAGGTGAGTAAACTCCACAAGGATTCATACAAGAACGCCGGATGAAAACGGCTGAATTCACTCACGGCCGGTAAGCGGTAAGCAGGATCGATAATAACAGCCCAGGGTAAATCAGAGGGGGCGCCATATAATTCCTGGTTAAAAAAATTGCCCCAGCGGCCGAACACCTGCCCCAAGGCCAGCCCCACTACCGCCAAGTCAGCCCAGGCCAGCATAGGGATACGCGCCCGCCGGGCGTAAATATAGAGGCCCACCAGGCCGCCCAAAATACCGCCGTAAATGCCCAGGCCGCCATTGCGAATATTGATCAATTGGTACGGGTTTTGGAAATAATCGAGCGGGGATTCGATGCCCACGGCCGCCATGCTGGGGGAAGGGGTCAGCACATGGTAGAGCCGGGCGCCGATGACTGCCAGGAACAAGATCCAAACAAGGCCATTCCAGACGTGATCCGGATTCCAGATGCGCCAGGGCGCGTCACTCAGCCATGCTTCTTTGATGTCCGGGCTGTCAGACAACCGGGTTTGCAGCAGGGGCAGCGCTTCTTTTTTAAGGCCGAGGTTTTTGGGATTGTAACCCCATTGTAGAAGCAACTGGCCCAGGGTGGTGATTTTGTGTTTAGTGAGATGCTGCTCAATTTCTGCTGGCAACGCCAGCGCAGAGATCGGTTTGTTTTGGATGGTTACGGGCACACTTTGGCGGAAAACGGCCGTTCCCCGTTCCGCCGCCAAACAAGAGACCACATACGCCCCCAAGGCAATGCCGCCTACAATAAAAATGCCATACCAATACACCTCAAAGCCCGCACCCAAAGAAAACGCCACCCGATTCGGCGTTTGTCCGCTAACCAGGTGGTAAATATATAAACCACCCACAATCGCCAAAAACAGCGCGATCAAAATCCAATAAAGTGCAATTCTTGGTTTTTTCTGCCCGGTACTCACATTTGAATTCGCTGCCATAAAGTTTATCTCAACCAAAGGTCAACCATAGCGTTTTAGACGCTGGCTGCGGTATTTTCCGCATCATCCACTTCTATTTCTTCTTGTTGAACAGCTTCGCTTTCTTCCTGCGCGGCTAATTGTTGGTACTGATACCACACATGGTACATGCGCTGTCCCACCGTCACATACGTCATAATCGCCAGGAAAACAATGCCCCAGCCCGGATAATCAATTAACAAAAACAGTACCATGACCACATATCTTTCCACCCGGCTGCCAATGCCCACTTTGGCGTCCATGCCCAAGGATTCTGCTTTGCCCCGAGAATAGCTGACCATCAACGAACCCGTTATCGCCAGGTAAGAGATAGCCAACAACGGCGCATTGCCATCCTGCAAATAATAATAAATAAATCCGCCAAATAAAATGATTTCTGCCAATCGATCTAATGTTGAATCAAGATAAGCGCCAAAACCCCCTTGTTTACGCCCCATCTTCCGCGCCAAAGAGCCATCCAGCGCATCCAACGGCGCCAACAATATCATAGCAACGCCCGCCCAGCGCATCTCACCAATCGCCACCAAATAAGCCAAAAAGAAATGAGCCAACATGCCCACCACAGTCAGCAAATCTGGCGACACATTATACTTTGCCAAAAAGGTCACAATGGGGTCAATAATGCCCACCGTCCGCACCCGTAGCATATCGGTCAGAGTCTTTTTGGGCGCTGCTTCTTCGTTCTTCACATCCGGCTGATCCATATCTCCATCTCTCATCTCATTCAAAATAGGTTGGCCCTTCTCAAAAGCGAAGGTACGCCATGCTATCTAAACAGCAGATACCTGTCAAGGCGGGCGAACGCCTTCTACAGTAAATAATCATATCTCCACGCCTCAACCCGGCCAGACTGGTTCAATCCTTAGAGAATGACCCAATCTAATGGAACATGTGACAAGCAGATGACTTTTGTCATAAGCAATCATGCAATCTGTCACTGTCTCTATGAGCCAGCTCTGCATACAATAAATCAGGAACTTGATAATGTATTTCCTACCTAAGCTCAAATTTCCCTGGTGATTTTTCACCTATCGGTTTATCTGCAAACATTATTCTTAAAATCGGCGCAATGAAGGCTGCTCTGTATGTTGTGCCTGGAATCCGATTGCATTGTGTGTAAGGAGAGTTGTTATGACTAAAAAAATGATCACCCTGGATGGTAATGAAGCTGCTGCCCGCGTGGCCCACAAGGTCAATGAGGTTATTGCCATCTATCCCATCACCCCATCTTCCCCGATGGGTGAATTCGCAGACCAATGGTCCGCCGAAGGGAAAACGAATATTTGGGGGTCAGTCCCCCTGGTCGTGGAAATGCAGGCAGAAGGTGGCGCCGCTGGCGCCGTCCACGGCTCCTTGCAAGCTGGCGCGTTGACTACCACGTTTACAGCCTCCCAGGGTTTGCTGCTGATGATCCCGAACATGTACAAAATTGCGGGCGAACTGACCTCCACTGTGTTCCATATTGCAGCCCGGTCTATCGCCGCTCAAGCCTTGTCCATTTTTGGCGATCATTCTGATGTGATGGCAGCGCGTAACACCGGTTGGGCTATGCTGGCTTCCAATAATATCCAAGAAGTCCACGACTTCGCTCTCATCGCCTCCGCCGCCTCCCTGGAAACTCGTCTGCCATTCCTTCATTTCTTTGATGGTTTCCGTACTTCGCATGAAATCAACAAGGTTGAGCTGCTTGACGAAGAGGTGATGCGAGCCATGATCGATGATGAGTTGGTTCTGGCTCATCGGAATCGAGGGCTTAGCCCGGATCATCCGGTGCTGCGCGGCACGGCGCAAAACCCGGATGTGTTCTTCCAGGCCCGGGAAAGCGTCAATCCATTCTACCTGGCGACGCCGGCGCTGGTGCAAAAGACGATGGACAAATTCGCGGAGCTAACCGGCCGGCAATACAAGTTGTTTGATTACGCTGGCGCTCCGGATGCGGAACGTATCATCGTTATCATGGGTTCTGGCGCGGAAACGGCTCAAGAAACGGCCGCATACCTGGCTGCTCAAGGCGAAAAAGTAGGGGTGGTAACGGTTCGTTTATACCGTCCCTTCTCTGTGGAAGCATTCATCGAAGCGCTGCCAGCCACCACCAAATCCATCGCTGTTTTAGACCGCACCAAGGAACCAGGGGCGACGGGTGAACCGCTCTATCTGGATGTAGTAACGGCCGTTGCCCAAGCCATGGCCGACGATGATCCCCCCTTCGCCGTCTTCCCCAAGATTTTCGGCGGCCGTTACGGCCTCTCTTCCAAAGAATTCCTGCCCAGCATGGTCAAAGCCATCTTCGACGAAGCCGCCAGAGCCAGACCCAAACATGGCTTCACCATCGGCATCCACGACGACGTTACCTTCACCAGCCTTGAATGGGATGAGAGCTTCGACATTGAAGCCGACAACGTCATTCGCGGCATCTTCTACGGCCTCGGTTCCGATGGCACCGTGGGCGCCAACAAAAACTCCATCAAAATCATCGGTGAAGACACCGACAACTACGCCCAAGCCTACTTCGTCTACGACTCCAAGAAAGCTGGCTCCGTCACCATGTCTCACCTGCGCTTCGGGCCAAAACCCATTCGGGCGCCCTACCTCGTCAACAACGCCAACTTTGTCGCCTGCCACCAATTTAGCTTCCTGGAACGGTACGACATGTTGAGCAAAGCCAAAAAAGGCGCCACCTTCCTCCTCAACAGCCCCTATGGCCCAGAAGAAGTATGGGACCACCTGCCCCGCGCCATGCAACAACAAATCATCGACAAACAGATCAAATTCTACGTCCTGGATGGCTACGAAGTTGCCAAAGAAACCGGCATGGGCCGGCGTATCAACACCATTATGCAAACAGGCTTCTTCGCCTTGAGCGGCGTTTTGCCCACCGATGAAGCCATTGAAGCCATCAAACACGCCATCAAAAAAACCTACAGCAAACGAGGCAATGCCGTTGTCGAAGCCAACTACGCCGCTGTGGATGGCGCCCTGGCGCATATGCACCGGGTGGAAGTTCCAGAGACAGCCACCAGCACCTTTGAGCGCCCCCCCATCATCCCCGACTACGCCCCGGAATTCATCAAATCCGTCACGGCGCGCATCATCGAAGGCGTGGGCGACAGCTTGCCCGTCAGCGCCATGCCCGTCGATGGCACCTACCCCACCAATACCACTATGTGGGAAAAACGGAACATCTCCGTGGAAATTCCGGTATGGGATGAAGATATTTGCATCCAATGCGGCAAATGCGCCCTGGTCTGCCCGCACAGCGTCATTCGCATGAAGATTTATGACCCGGCTCTACTGGAAGGCGCGCCAGAGACCTTCAAATCGGCGCCAGCTCGTTACAAAGAATTCAAGGATGACTTGTTCACCTTGCAAGTATCGCCAGAAGATTGCACCGGCTGTACCTTGTGTGTAGAAGTTTGCCCGGTCAAGAACAAAACGCAGCCCAAGTTCAAAGCGATCAACATGGCTGAACAAATGCCGCTGCGTGATGCTGAAAAAGCGAACTGGGAATTCTTTGAGACGCTGCCTCATGTAGATCGCACCAGCATCCCGGTCAACCAGGTGAAATACTCCCAACTGTTGGAACCGCTGTTTGAGTTCTCCGGGGCTTGCGCCGGCTGTGGCGAAACGCCTTATCTCAAACTGCTCTCCCAACTTTATGGCGACCGTACCCTCATCGCCAATGCCACCGGCTGTACCTCCATCTACGGCGGCAACTTGCCCACCACGCCTTGGGGCAAAAACGATGCCGGCCGCGGCGTGGCCTGGTCGAACTCCTTGTTTGAAGACAATGCCGAATTCGGCCTGGGTATGCGGGTGGCCTTAGACCAACGTATCGAAGCCGCTACCAACCTGTTACGCGAACTACGCGAGGTGATTGGCCCGGAATTGGCCGATTCCATCCTGTTCGCCGAACAACTCGACGAAGCGGCCATCAATGAACAGCGGGAGCGTATCGAAGCGTTAAAAGCCCGCATCAACGAGGTTTTGCCCAAAGCAGATGAGAAGGCGAAGCTAAACAACTTGCTGAGCATGGCGGATGTGTTAGTCAAGAAAAGCGTCTGGATTGTGGGTGGCGATGGCTGGGCTTATGACATTGGTTATGGCGGCCTGGATCATGTACTGGCATCCGGCCGTAACGTAAACGTGCTGGTGTTGGATACGGAAGTGTATTCTAATACCGGCGGCCAGATGTCGAAAGCAACGCCACGTGGCGCGGTGGCTAAGTTTGCCGCCGCCGGCAAAGCCGCCGCCAAGAAAGATTTAGGCATGTTGGCTGTGAGCTACGGCACTATCTATGTGGCTCAGGTAGCCATGGGGGCCAATGACGCCCAAACCATCAAAGCATTCATTGAAGCGGAAGCGTATGATGGCCCCTCTCTCATCCTGGCCTACAGCCATTGTGTGGCGCATGGCTATGACATGAAATTTGGCCTGGAGCAGCAAAAAGCGGCGGTTGAGTCAGGGCATTGGCCGTTATTCCGCTTTGACCCGGATATGGTAGTGGCAGACAAAAATCCATTCCAACTGGATTCGCACGCGCCAAAAATCTCATTGGATAAATACATTTATCGTGAAGGGCGCTACCGCATGTTAACCCAAAGCCATCCCGAACGCGCCGCCAAACTGCTTGAGTTGGCGCAGCAAGATGCGGACAATCGCTGGGAAAAATACTCACAGTTAGCCCAGAAGACAAACGGTAAGGACAAATAATTAGAATCAGTGGGGATGAGGTGATTGCTTATTTTATCGCCCCATCCCTGCTCATTTTGAAGGAGAATCGTCATGGATCTGACTACGAATTATCTTGGCATGACTTTAAAGAACCCGCTGGTGCCATCCTCGTCTCCCTTAATGCGTACAATTGATAATTTGCGCTGGATGGAAGAAGCGGGGGCGTCGGCAGTGGTGCTGCACTCGCTGTTTGAGGAGCAAATTACACATGATAGCCATACGCTGAATCATTACCTGACACAGGGCGTGGAGAGTTTCCCGGAAGCGCTTTCTTATTTCCCCGAAGCCGCAGATTACAGAACTGCCCCGGATGAATACCTGGAACATATTCAAAAAGCGAAACGACTGCTGGAAATCCCGGTTATCGCCAGTTTGAACGGCGTTTCTACCGGCGGCTGGATAAAGTATGCCCAGTTGATTGAGGAAGCGGGCGCAGATGCTCTGGAATTGAATATGTATTACATCCCCACAGACCCCAACTTGACGGGCAGCGAAGTGGAACAAATTTATCTGGATGTATTGAAGGACGTGAAAACGGCCGTTTCCATCCCCATCGCCATGAAACTCAACCCCTACTTCAGCGCCACCGCCAATATGGCCCGGCGTCTGGTAGACGCCGGCGCCGATGGCTTGGTCCTCTTCAACCGTTTTTACCAGCCAGACCTGGACCTGGAAAATCTGGAAGTGACGCCGAACTTAAAACTCAGCACTTCCACCGAACTGCGTCTGCCTATGCGCTGGATTGCCATCTTGTACGGCCGGGTCAATACCAGCCTGGCCCTCACCACCGGCGTCCATACCGTGAAAGATGTCTTAAAGAGCGTTGCCGCCGGCGCCAACATCACCATGCTGGCTTCAGAACTGCTGCGCAACGGCATCAACCGGCTCAATGTGTTGAACATGGGGCTGGAAGAGTGGCTTGTGGAAAACGAATATGAATCCTTAGCCCAACTGCAAGGCAGCCTCAGCCAAATCAACTGTGCAGAACCGGCCGCCTTTGAACGGGCCAATTACATGCGGGTGTTAAGTTCATTCGCCCCGGATTATCCCTGGCGGGCAGAAATGCCCACAAGCGGTTAATCTTAAGAAATGCGGATTAGACAACTTACGAAAAATTAGTAAAGTAGTATTTAGAAATTCAGTAGTTTAAACTCCTGACCTGGATAAACCAGACAAGATTTATCCACAGATGGCGCAGAACTTGTCCTTCGACAAGCTCAGGACAAGTTCTGCGCCATCTGTGGACGCTTTTCTTGTTTTCTATACACGGATTTGGTTGGCAAGTTCCTAAGGAGAGGGCGGACTATGTTCAAAAAAATCTTGGTCCCGTTAGATGGCTCATCTTTGGCAGAAACGGCATTGGAGCCGGCGCTGGCGTTGGCGCAGCGCTATAAGGCAGACATTCTCTTAGTGAGCGTTTTGTTAGAGCAAGCGCCCCTGGAAAGAGGCGCTTTTTATGAAGGGCCGCCCACCATCATACCGCCGCCAGACATCGAACCGATGCGGGAACGGCTGGAAAATTATCTGGCGGGCATCAGCAGTTCCCGTGCTGGCGCGGAAGTGGCGATACAAACATTGGTATTAGAAGGGGATGCAGCCGGCTGTGTGGTAGAAACGGCCGTTTCCGAACAAGTTGATCTCATCATCATGGGCACACACGGCCGTTCTGGCCTTTCTCGCTTGTTATTGGGCAGCGTCGCTCAAAAAGTGCTGCGCCACGCCCCCTGCCCCGTCTTCGCCTTGCGCCAGAGCGATCCGCTCAAAAATATGCTCATCCCGGTAGACCACACCATGCTTTCAGAACAGGTTTTAGACGACGCTTTTGCCATGGCCGCCGCTTTAAAAACCCAAATACATCTATTTACCGCCATCACAGACGACAATCCCATCGACCTGTTCGACCAGGAAGAAGCCTATCTACAAGACCTGGAAGAACGTTACCAAACCACACCGCCCCGCAAAACGGCCGTGCAACACCACAACCCCTCTGAAGCCATCCTGGCCTACGCCGCCGAAAACGACATCGACCTCATCGTCATGACGCCCCACGAACACAGCGGCATCCGACGTTGGTTTTACAAAAGCGTCACCAAAGAAGTCATGGATGGCAGCCAATGCTCCATGCTCATCTTAAAACCCCATGCGTAGCTGAGAGCAGAGAGTAGATACTCGACCAATTTCTAATTTCTAATTTCTAATTTCTAATTTTTTGTGAGTTGTTTAATCCACGTTCCTTAGCAAGAGACACGCCATGTCTGAATACATAGAAATTCAAACCGAAATAGAAGACGACGATCTCACCATGGCTATGCAGACCAACCTGCGCCTCACCGATGGCGGCCGTGAAACCTATCATTCGCCAGAAGAAATGGAAGAAGGCTCACCTGTCGCCCAGGCATTGGCCGTCATCGTGGGCATCGACCAATTGACCCTCGACGGGCAAAACATGATCATTGTGCGAGATGCAGACGCCCCCTGGCACAGCATCATCGGCGACATCTCCGCCGCCCTCAAAGACTTTTTTCTTTAATCTGACCTGGATAAGCCAGAACTAAAAAAGGTTATGGCATCGAATTGACAAAATTTTTCACGAATTTCTTTTTTCGCGTTAATTCGATGCAAAATTCTTGTTTTTTGAGTACCAAATTTACATTTCCTGCAACTGCGCCTATAATTTCAGGGTAGGAACCCACTCATGAAAAAGTCGGCGCAGTTCAATATAAGCTCAATGCCAGAAGACAACGACCTGATACCAGAGGCAAATCAGATCAGCCATGCCAAACTGCGTCAGGTTATCATGGACCTATTCAACTTCAACGACTTCTATCTGCTCTGCGTCGATCTCAAAGTTAACTTCGACGAATTGGGCGGCCCTGGCGATCCCCTGAGCATCCGCGTCGCCAAACTCATCGAGTATTTCCACCGCCGGCAGCGCCTGCGTCTTCTACTCGCCTCTTTACGTGAAAAGCGCCCCGCCCTCACCTGGGAACAAGTTCTTCTGGATGCGGGGGAAGAAGCCATCACCCCGGCGGCCCTCACCGTCCTGGCGGTTTCAGAAGCCCACCCTACTTCAGACATGGCCGTTGCCAACCGCAGCTTCATGGCCCTCTTCCAACTCTTACGCCGGCCGGAAACCCGGGAATCTGTCATCAGTTTTCAGCGGGATTTTGAAGCAGCCTCCGCTCAGATCGACCGCATGAACGATTACAAACTGGTTCACGATCTATTCCAAGAGTTAGAAAACCGCTACTTTCTCATTGAAAATGATCGCAAACGGCTGCCCGGCGACGAATCGGCCTGGGACAGCCTGGCCCTCAACGAGCCAGAACTCACCGTCAAACTCGATGATCTGTTGAGCACAACCCGCCAGACGGTCTTCGCTGCGGAAGCTGCCCGTTGGTTACAACAGTTAGAAAATGTGAAGGTGGGAGTAAAAACGGCCGTTGCTCATTACGATCTCGATACCCTCAACAAAGCCGTGCGCCTGCTCTACCGCGTCATCAACCGCCAGCCCTCCCGCATCAATGCCCAACTCATTCTGGCCGCCAATACCCTGCGCCTGGACAGTTTAGAAAAAGCCATCACCGCCATTTGCCAGAGCATAGACGCCTCAGATCTAAACGCCGAACTTGAATTGGTGACGCATATCAAAGCCGGCGCCGGCGCTTTAGGCGGCATAGAAAACAGCCTCAGCCTGCTCACCAGCGAACACAACGCCTGGCAGGCCATCGACGACGAACTGCGCCGCGTCGAAGCCACCCTGGATAACGGCATCGAAGAATTAGAAGACGCCTGGTACGATCTAGAACCGATGACCCACAACCTCATCAAAGGGTGTGACGATGAATGGGCTGTGGACATCAACGACGTGATCCTCTCCCTGGCCAGCGCCATCGCCGAAGGCATTATTATTCAAGCGCGTCGCCTCTTCCGCCGCCTTCGCAGCCAAACCGGGCGTCGTTTTCGGCAGGTAGACCTGGAACTATTAACCCTCTGCCACAACCTGCAAAAAGTCGGAGAATCATTAGATTTATTATTAGGGACTATAAAATGAGCAAAGCAGATACGCCCAAGTCCGAACCGGCTCCCGAGCCATTCTTATCACTCACCTCCATCCGCGATACGCATCGCGAACTGTTACAACGGCGACGTCTTGAAGAAGATTCCACTTCGTTTTTCGCCGATGTCCTCACCTTTATGCAGCGGGCGCAGCTGGGCGGCATGTATCTGGACAGCGACAATGACCGCTGGGCCGTGCAAAACCTCATTGATTATTGGGACAACCAGCTTTACCATGCTCAGATCGATGCCCCTGAAGAAACATTGCTGGCCGAATTCAGGCCAGAGATGCAGCCAGAAATCCCCGACGACAAATGTCCCTATGTGGGCCTGGATGCCTTTCACTTAAACGACAACTCCTTCTTCTTTGGCCGAGAAGCGCTCATCAAAGATTTACTGGATCAAGTGCTGGTGCACCGGCTGATCGCCGTCACCGGGCCTTCCGGCAGCGGCAAATCCTCCGTGGTTCTCGCCGGGCTGCTGCCCCGCCTACAAGCCGGCGCCCTGCCGGGTAGCGAGACCTGGCATTATTATCCGCCGCTTGTGCCCGGCGCGGCCCCGTTGGCCCACCTGGTTGAGCTGCTGAAACCAGCAGACCTGGCAGACGCCTCCTCATGGACGATTGAAAATATCAGAAAATTGCGTCACGATCCTGAACACCTCACCCGGATGGTAGACGCCGCTCATGCAGAAACGGCCGTTCTCACCATCGACCAATTTGAAGAAACCTTCACCCTCTGCCAGGACGAAAGCGAACGAGACGCCTTCTTCAACAACCTGCTCCACCTGGCCCAATCCGACGGCGCTCCTCACCGCCTCATCCTCACCATGCGCACCGACTACGAGATTCGCCTCGACGCCATCCCCCCCTTACAGGCCCTCTTCAAACGCGGCGAAACCCGCGTCACCAGCATGAATGCCGCCGAACTGCGTGACGCCATCGAAAAACCGGCGCTGCCCATCGGCCTGAAATTCGACGACGAATTAATAGACGCCATCATCCGCGAAATCCTGGGCGAACCGGCGGCCCTGCCCTTACTGCAATTTGCCCTGCTCAAATTATGGGACAATCGCGAAAAAAATCGCATCACCTGGGAAGTGTACCGGCGCATTGGCGGCGTCATGGCCGCCCTGGAAAACACCGCTGAAGAAGTGTACAAGAGCTTCATCCCGGAAGAACAGATCACCAGCCGCCGCCTCATGCTGCGCCTGGTACAGCCCAGCCAGGGGCTAGAAGTGACCCGGGCGCGGGTGCGCCGCCACGTCCTCTACCAGGCCGGCGAAGCCCAAGACCGGGTAGACCGGGTGCTGCAAAAATGGGTAGACGCCCATCTCATCCGCCTCACAGAAGGAGAAACGCCAGAAGATGATCAACTGGAAGTGGCCCATGAAGCGCTGGTGCGTAACTGGCCCCGGCTGGTCGGCTGGCTGGACAAAGAGCGCGTGCGCCTGCGCCAGCGCCAACGTCTAACCACACAAGCGGAACATTGGACTGAAAACGGCCGTGATCCGGGGCTGCTGCTGCGGGGTTCCGCCCTGCTTGAAGCCCAGCAATATGAAGAATTCAACACCTTAGAAAAGGCCTTTATTTCCGCCAGCCTGGAAGAACGGGAGCGAGAAGAAATAGAAAAAGAGCGGCTCAGAAAACGAGACCGCCGCTTCAGTCTGGCCCTGGCTATTTTAGCCGTCCTCTCTATCCTGGGCGTATTGGCGATATTCTGGAGTACCAACCGCGCCAACGCCGCCAACGCCGTGGCTGTCCAGGCAGAAGCCACCGCCGGCGCCTCTGAATTGGCCATCACCCAGGCGGCCGCCGACGCCCTGGTGGCCCAATTAGAAAACCAACAGTTGGCCGCCCAAAGCACCCAGGAAGCGCTCAATGCTCAGGCCACCCTGCTGGCTACCGAACGAGAGAACCAGGCGCTCATCATCAAAAGCACCCAGGAAGCCGCGTTTTCCCAGGGAACCGTCAGCGCCCAGGAAGCGGAGGCCACGCTTCAGGCGGAGGCCATTGGCACCAGCCAGGCCCAAAGCGCCACCCGCATTCAAGTGGAGGCCACCGGCACCAACCAGGCCGGCCGGGCTACATCCACGGCTCAAGCGGAACTGGCCCTCACGGCCACGGCCGTGATGCGAGCTACAGAAGAAGCCGCCCCCATCAATCCTCGGCCCACCGCCACCCCCAGCCAGAGCGATCTCGTGGCCCAGTTCAACGAAACGGCGCTGCTCGCCAAAATTCTGCGAGAAAAAGATAGCATGCCCATGCTCTACGTCACCGGCGGCGAATTTCTCATGGGTGCTGTCCCGGGAGATCCCAACCAGTTCCCGGGGCAGGCTGTCACCCTGCCTGATTATTACATTGATCAATTTGAAGTCAGTGTGCAGCAATTCGCCAATTTCTTAAACAGCATTGGCGGTTATAAAAACAAATGCGGCGCCGGACAATATGATTGCACCGCCACCGGCGTCGAAACCTCTTTCACCTTGCTGCTCAATAATGTTGGCTTTTACGAACCCAGCGCCGGTTACGGCAGCTACCCCATCAACTGGGTCACCTGGCCGGGCGCTAACGACTACTGCGCCTGGGCCGGCGGCCGTTTGCCCACAGAAGCGGAATGGGAATACGCCGCTCGCAGCCTGGACGGCCGTCTTTATCCCTGGGGCGACGTCCCCCCGCCCAATGACAGATTGGCGCTGTTTAACCAACGATTTGTGCGCGTGGACATTCAACAAGTTTTGCAGCCCGTCGACAGCCATCCCGAAGGCGCCGGTCCTTTTGGCGCCTTAAACATGGCCGGCAGCATGTGGGAATGGGTGGCAAACGATGACACATCCAGTATCATTACCACCCAAACCGATAGGACAACGCCTATCCCTGAAAATAGTGGAGAAAAAATCGTGCGCGGCGGTGGCTGGACCAGCCCGGCCGAACAAGTGCAAACCACCAGTCGGCAGCTGTTAAACCCGACCTGGGATAGTAGAAGCCCAAACCTACTATACAGCACAGTTGGTTTTCGCTGCGCTTATGATGTCGTACCATGATCGAGAACACAATGCAGTTCCACTCTATCACGCAGCTCAAAGCGGCACATCAGACTTTGCTGATGACCCGGCGGAATTTAAATGAGCAAAACGAAACGGCCGTTTCCACCTACCTGAACGAAATAGCCACCTTCATCCAACAAGGCGTAACGACTGGCGTCCTGTTACAAAGCGATAATGAACGCCACGAAGCCCAAAATCTGCTCGATTATTGGGCCAACGAACTGTTCCACAGAGGACGGCCCGCTCCAGACAGCGCCCTCGCTAAATACGATCCCAACCGCGCCCCCATCCTGCCCGACGACCTCTGCCCGTATGTGGGTCTCGACGCCTTTTCCATGCAAAACCAGGGCATCTTCTACGGCCGGACCGCTCTGATTGAAGAGATGATCACACGGCTGGAAAACGGCCGTTTTCTCGCCGTCACCGGTCCCTCGGGCAGCGGTAAATCCTCAGTTGTGCTTGCCGGCCTCATCCCCCGCCTGCAAACGGAGGCCCTGCCCGGCAGCGCCCAGTGGCGTCTCTACAGCCGCACCGTGCCCGGTTCTCATCCCCTGCAAAACCTGGCCCGCCTCTTCCGTCCCCACGGCGCCCCCAGTTCGCAATGGGTGCAGGAAACCACCACCAAATTCCGGGAAAACCCTCATCATCTGACCCACCTGGTCAATGCCCAAAACGACCGCCCCGTTGTCCTGCTCATCGACCAGTTTGAAGAGATCTTCACCCTATGCCAGGATGAAGAAACGCGGCAAATTTTCATCGATAACCTGCTCAACTTCACCCAGCAAGACGGCCGTCGCCACACCCTCATCATCACCATGCGCTCCGATTACGAAAGCCAGCTCATGCGCATCGCCACCTTCCAAAAAGCGTACGAACAGGCCCAAATCCGCGTCCGCCCCATGAACGCCGCCCAACTGCATGAAGTCATCGAAAAACCGGCCGCCAACATCGGCCTTTCTTTTGAAGAAGGGCTGATCACCGAACTCATCCGCGACATCCTGGGCGAACCCAACGCTCTGCCCTTGCTGCAATTCACCCTGCTCAAACTGTGGGAAAACCGGCAGCGCAACCGCGTCACCTGGGCCGCTTATGAAGAACTGGGTGGTGGGCGGCAGGCGCTCGCCAACAATGCCAACGCCTGCTACACCAACCTCTCTCCGCCCGACCGTGAGATCGCCCGCCAGGTCTTACTGGCTACCATCCACGCCGGCCCCGGTTTGGAAATTGCCCGTCAGCGCGTGCGCCGCGTCACTCTCTACCACATCGACGAATCGGCCGAACGGCTCAACAGCGTCTTAGACCGCCTGATCAACGCCCGGCTGATCCGCCTCATCCGCGGCGACACCCCAGACGACGACCAGATCGAGCTGACCCATGAAGCGCTGGTACACAGTTGGCCCCGCTTCATCGGCTGGCTGGAAGAAGAGCGCGTCACCCGCCGCCACCGCGCCCGCCTGGCCGAAGCCGCCGCCGAATGGGCGCAGCGCGAACATGATCCCAGCGTCCTCTGGCGCGGCATGATATTAGAAGAAGCATATGAGTATCTGGACAAAACAGAACTGGAAGAAGCCTTCATCGAGGCCGGCCGTCTGGCCGAACAAAAGGTGCAGGAAGAAAAAGCGCAGGCGTATATCACTCAATTGGAACAGGCCCGCGCCCTGGCTAAAGCAGAACGGCTGCGGGCCGAAGAGCAGCAGTTACGCGCCGAAGAACAGGCCCGTTTTGCCGGGGAAAACGCCGCCATTGCCCAACGTTTGCAGCGCATCACCTGGGCGCTGGCGGGCGTAGCCATCATCGCTATTTTGGCCGGCGCCTGGGCCGCCATCAACGGCCAACGGGCCAGCAGCAACGCCCTGATCGCGGCGGAAAATGCAGCCCTGGCAGCCACCAGCGAGTCTGCCGCCGTCATCAATGCCGCCTTAGCCGCCACGCATGAGACGGAAGCAGTGGCGAACGCCCATTTGGCGGCCACTCGCGAAGCCGAAGCCATGAGCAGCGCCAGTCTGGCGGCCACCAGTGAAGCCATTGCCCTGGAAGCGGCGCACATCGCTGCCGCCAGTGAAGCGCAGGCGCTCTCCAATGCCGACCTGGCCGCCACCCGAGAGGCGGAGGCCCGCACCTCCGCCGCCGAAGCCGACCGCCAGTTCCGTCTCTCTACCTCCCGGGAACTCTCCCGCGCCGCCACTGATAACCTGGAAAACGCGCCCCAACTGGCGCTGCTGCTGGCCCTGGAAGCGGTACACACCACCTATGCCATTGACCAGACAGCTTCAGCGGAAGCGGAAGATGCGCTTTACCGTACCCTACGCGCTTCCCAGCTTCAGTTTACCCTCTCCGGACATGATGGCCCGGTAACGGCCGTTGCCTTCAACCATGATGGCTCCCGTTTAGCCACCGCCAGCGCCGACCATACCGTCAAACTGTGGGACACGACCACCGGCCAGAACTATCTCACCTTCACCGGCCATCAGCAGCCGGTCAAGGCCATTGTCTTTTCTCAGGATGGCTCACAGCTATACTCCGCCGCCGAATCCGGCTTAATCCGCATGTGGGACGCGGAAACGGGCCGCCTGCTTGCCACGCGCACCGGCGACAACGGCGACATCAACGCCCTGGCGCTCAGCCCCGATGGCTCGCAGCTTATCACCGCCAACGAAGACGCCACCGTGCGTGCATGGGATACCGAAATCTGGACATCCCCTTACCTCTCCTTTGGCCACAATGGCGAAGTGATCGACGTGGCCTTTAACAGCACCGGCGCTCAATTTGCCAGCGGCGGCGTGGACGGCCGTATCATCCTGTGGAATGCCGCCACCGGCGCGTCGCTTAACGCCATCGAGCAAGGTTTAAACGAACAGGGGGAAGCGCGGCGCATCAAGGCGCTGGCTTACAACCTGGATGACACTATCATCGCCGCCGCCAGCGAGAATGTGGTGCGGCTGTGGGAAATTGATAACGGCCGTTTGCTGGATGTATTGTCCGGTCATGCTGCGGCCGTAAACGACGTGGCTTTTCATCCTGATGGGGATGTCATCGCCACCGCCAGCGAGGACGGCACGGTGAAATTATGGCGGGTAGACAGCGGCCAGGCCATTGATACCCTGCCCGGCCACGCCAGCGGCGTCCTGGCCCTGGCCTTCAATCCAGATGGTGAACAGTTGGCCACCAGTGGACAAAGCGGCCTGGCCCGCTTGTGGAACGCCGAACCGGAGTTCGACCAGATTATCCTCACCGAGCATACCGAACCGGTACGCCAAATTCGTTTTAACGGGGATGGCACATTGGCCGCCACCGCCAGCAGCGACAAGACGGCCCGGGTGTGGGACGTCCAAACGGGGGCCAGCCTGCATCTGTTTACGGATCACAACCAGCCGGTCAACGACGTGACCTTTAGCCCAGACGATGAATGGCTGGCCACCGCCAGCGAGGATTACAATGTGCGCCTCTGGAATTTGGAAACGGGGGCGGTGCGCCTGCCCTTGTTGATTCATCAGGCGGCGGTCAACAGCGTGGTGTTTGCCCCGGATGGCGCGTCGCTGCTCACCAGCAGCGACGATGGCGTGGTACGTTTATGGGATGTGGCGAGCAGCACGGTGGTACAACGGTTGGATCATGAAGGGGTGGTGGTTAATCGAGCCATTTTCAGCCCGGATGGCGTATGGGCGGCCACGGCCGCTGCCGACGGCGCCGCCCGCATTTGGAACCTGGAAACAGGAACGCTGCGGCAAACGTTGGTCGGGCATGAGCGTTCGGTCAACGATGTGGCATTTGACAACAACGGCCGTTATCTGGCCACCGCCAGCAACGACGGCACGGCTCGCTTATGGGATTTAGAGACGGGGGAGATGGTCCGCATCTTTTCCGGGCATGTGGGGCCGGTCTTGGGCGTCAGCTTTAACCGGGATGGCAGCCGCCTGGCTACAGCCAGCAATGACCGCACTACCAAGTTGTGGAACACAGCCACTGGCCAGGCGGTGCGGACGCTGCAAGATCACACGTCATCTGTCCTGGGCGTCACCTACAGTCCAGACGGCCGTTCTCTGGCCACCTCCAGCGCCGACACAACGGCCGTTATCCAGGAAATCGACGACTTGACGACCCTCTTTGCGCGGGGTCTCGCCCGGCAGCGCCGCGCCATGACGCCAGAAGAATGCCGCCAATATTTGCATGGCCGGCCCTGTTTTACGGCTGACGACTAACACCATAAAAATGTAGCGATTTCTGCGAGGGTTTCTTGGTGATGGCCACTGGGCCTTTTGAGACGAATAACCAATGATCAGGGTGGGAAACGGCCGTTCCTGTTTGGGGCCACGCAATTCCTGTATGCCGGCATAGCCCCAATAAATGGGAGCGCGGACAGCTTGTCCGCAAAAGGCGGACAAGCTGTCCGCGCTCCCATGCTTCTATTTTTCCAGGGGCGTCACCGTGAAATTGTCGAACTGCACCTGCACATCGCCCAGGCCCAGGGTTTCTACCAGCAGGCCAATGTCGCCGCTGGCAAAGGCGCTGTCTGTGACGCGCCCCACTTCCTGCCCGTTAACGGCAAAGATGAGATTGGCGCCCTCTGCCCGCACCCGAAGCGTATTGCGCTTGTTTAAGCCTTGCTGCACGGCCGGCGACTCAAACCACCATTCCCCCACTAACGGCTCTGCTTTTGCGCCGCCATTCCGATAACGGCCGATCCAGACATACCCATCGCTGCTGATCTTGAAGAGATAAAAATCATCTTTATTGTTATCCAGGCGGAAGACCAGGCCAAAGCCATTGTTAAGGGGACCAGATACCTGCGTCGCTTCCACTTCATACACGCCATCGCTAAATGATTCACCGGCCGTTGTCCAGATAGTGACGTCATCGGCTTTGACGCGCATATCATAGACGCCATCCGTCACCTGGCCGATAGCGTCGGCGTCGCTGCCCACGCGCCAGGTTCCCGGCTCATCAAACGTTTCCGTATATGTTTTGGCTCCAGCGCACCCCGTTAACCACAAGAGTAAGAGGGAGATAATGATAATGCTGTATGGCCGGATTTGCTGATTTCGCAATTTTTTCATACTTAAGGCTCCTTCCTTTGCCGGAAGTTTTTAGGGATTGTGTTGTATTTCGGTTTGAGATTGTCGGAGATTGGTTCCATCTGGGTAATTGAACCAATCTAGCAGCCGACCCTAAGTGTATTAAGAACGCGCCTGTTTTGCCAGTGAAAGAACCGGCTGTTAAATTCACTCTCAGAAGTGCGTTCTCTTAAAAGGGAAATATCAGGTAAAATAGGCAGGTTGATTAAGGAAAAATCTAAAAAGCGAGAAGACGAATGAGTGATGAACTAAATGAAGAAACGGCCGTTCCTCCCGAGGCCGCCCCTACCAATACAGACGTAGTAGAACCTGATAACGCCTTACCTGAAGTGAAAATGGCTGATTTGCCTGATTCCTGGAAAGAAGCGGCTGCCCGCGCTGGCTGGAAGGAACTGATGCCGGTACAGGCCAAAGCGATGCCCTACATCATGGCCGGCCGGGATCTGATGGTGCAGGCTCGTACCGGCAGCGGTAAAACAGGGGCGTTTGTGATGCCTATTTTAGAGCGCATCAACAGCCTGCGTGCTGTCACCCAGGCGTTGATCCTGGTTCCCACCCGAGAATTGGCGCTGCAAGTGGCCAAAGAAGCAGAGATGTTAACGGGTGAAAGTGGGCCACGAGTAACGGCCGTTTACGGTGGTACCAGTTATAAAAAGCAACTAGACGCCTTTCGCCAGGGCGCCCATCTGGTGGTGGGTACACCCGGCCGCATCCTGGATCACCTGGCGCGGGGCACACTCAAACTGGCCGATTTACAGATTTTGGTCTTTGATGAGGCCGACCGGCTGCTCTCCATGGGCTTTTACCCTGACATGCGCGAAATTCAGCGCTATTTGCCCAACCGGGAAATAGACGCCTTTATGTTTTCCGCCACCTTCCCCAACACCGTACAAAGTTTGGCCCGCCAATTCCTGGACAATCCTGATTTCCTGAGCCTAAGTCGAGACAACATCACCGTGGCCGATACGCAGCACATTTTTTACACCATTCCCGCCCTGGAAAAAGATCGGGTTTTGCTGCGCGTCATTGAGTTAGAAAATCCCACATCCGCTTTTATCTTTTGCAATACCAAAGCCCGCGTGGAATATGTGGCCACCGTGTTGCAGCGCTTCGGTTATGACGCCGATTTACTCACCTCAGACCTGGACCAAAATGCGCGGGAGCGCATCATGGATCGGGTACGGGCGCAAAACCTACGCTTTCTGGTGACGACAGATGTGGCGGCGCGGGGGATTGACATCCCTTCGCTCTCCCATGTCATCCAATATGAAGTGCCGGAAGACCCAGAGATTTATGTACATCGCGCCGGCCGCACCGGACGGGCTGGGGCTACCGGCGTGGCCATTATTTTTATCGGCGACTTCAGCGAAACAGTGCGGCTCAACCGCATCCGGGAAAAATATAATATTGAGATGGAAGAACGGCCGTTTCCCACGCCAGAAGATGTCACCACGGTCATCAACCAGCGTTTAATCGCCCTGTTAGAAAACAAACGGCGTGGCCGCGACAGCCTGGAGATGGAAAGAATGCAGCGCTTTTTGCCCCTGGCTAAAGAAATGGCCGAGGACGACGACGCCCTCACTATCATCGCCATGCTGCTCGACGACATTTACCAGCAATCTCTATACACGCCGCCACCGCAGCCCACCGAAGAAAAAGAACCCCCCCTGTCCCAACCGAAACGGCGGCAGCGCAAACGTCGCCGTCGTTAATTGAACCAATCTGGAAAAGCATTATCTTATTTACAACCATCGATTTAACCAAAAGGAGACCTCTATGAGCAAACAGTGGAACAGTTCCCCAGAGATGCAGATTGACCCTAAAAAATCTTATACGGTCAACATGGAAACCAACAAAGGCACGATTGTGATTGAGTTATATCCGCAGTATGCGCCTGTTACCGTTAACAATTTCGTTTTTCTGACGAAAGAAGGGTACTACGATGGCGTCACCTTCCACCGCGTCATCAATAACTTCATGATTCAGGGCGGCGATCCCACCGGCACGGGCCGGGGCGGCCCAGGTTACCAATTCCAGGATGAGTTCAAAAACAACCCGCTCATCCATGAAACAGGCGTCTTGTCAATGGCAAACGCCGGGCCGGGAACCAACGGCAGCCAGTTCTTCATCACCCATTCACCACAGCCGCATTTGAACGGCCGTCATACGGTGTTTGGCAAAGTAACCAGCGGCATGGCGGTGGTTAACGCCATCAAACAAGGGGATAAGATGACGGCCGTTACCGTCCGTGAAGCGTAAAACAGCGCCAAATTGCCAACAAAAAAGCGCGTCAATCTCGACGCGCTTTTTTGTTACCTGAAACATGAACAGTTTAATGGGTGCGGAAAATATACCCCGTGCCTCGTTTTGATTCAATATAACGGCCATCGGCCTTGTGTTCAATCTTTTGGCGCAGGCGGTGAATGTGAACATGCAGCCGATCTTCATAGGCGTCTTCCTGCGGCCAGATGCGGCGCAAAATATAATCGGTATGCACCGGCTTGTCCGCCTGCCGCATCAAGAGGTGCAGCAGTTTAGTTTCAATGGGCGTCAACAGCACTGGTTCGCCATCCACCGTGGCTGTTTGCTGTGAAAAGTTAACAGTCAGCCGGTCATCAACCGGGACAAAGACGGTATTACCGGCGCCCAGATTTTCAAACCGCGCCAATAGACGGCGTACGCGAGCCACCAGCACAGTGGGACTAAACGGTTTGCGCACATAATCCTCGCAGTACTCACATAAGCAGGCTTCTACTATCTTTTCATCGTCAACGGCCGTTAACATGATCACTGGCAAATCACAAAAAACATGTATCTTCTGGCAAAATTCGGGGCCAGACATGCCGGGCAGCATGTTGTAATCAACAATCGCCAAATCAGGCAGGCCATCCTCTTTAATCTGCGCCAGCGCCGACTCCCCCGATAACGCCGTTTTCACGGTATAGCCCGCTCTTTCTAAAGCAAACTGAACAATCCGTACTGTTTGCTCGTTGTCATCCACAACCAGAATTTTTGGGGCGTGTAAAGTCATACTTTCCTTCCTTTCAGGTGCGACGCGCTTGTGCAGCGCGTCACACCTCCCTAGTTTCGACTCCAGCAAACAGTAGCACATAAAAAATGAGCGTTGTATCAGCTATTTAACAGTAAAATTGTTAGCCTCTTTTGCCGCATTCCGTAAAGCAACGGCCGAATAGGTAAGGTTTTAAAAAAATGATAAAATGAACGGCCTCAAAACAGTGAATACAAGGATGACAACATGGTACAGTTCAAAATTCTCGCTGATGGCGCAAACCTGGCTTACCTGGATGAAGGGGAAGGACGGCCGTTACTCCTCATCCATGGCAACACCGGCACAGCACAAACACATTTAGGCCACTTAATCACTCAATTGCAAAAAAGCCATCGTGTCATCGCGCCAGATTTGCGTGGTTATGGCGCCAGCCAACCACCGCCACGAACCTATCCCTCCAACTTCTACCGGCGCGACGCCGATGATATGGCCGCCCTGTTGCGCCACCTGGACTGCGGCCCGGCGGTGGTGTTGGGCTTTAGTGATGGCTCAGAAACGGCCGTTCTCCTGGCCGCCCATTATCCTGAATTAATCAAGGGCGTGGTCGGCTGGGGCATCTCTGGCGTCATCTCCCCGGAAATGCTCGACTCCGTGCAAGCGTGGCTGCCCGTTCCAGATAAAGCGGAATGGCGCATCTGGCATAAGCAAATTGCGGCCTGGCATGGGGAAGCGCAGGTGCGTCCCATGATTGAAGGCTGGGTAAATGCGGCAACAGCCATCAAGGCCCAGGGCGGCAACGTCTGCTACCAGGAGGCGGCGCAGGTGCAATGCCCCGTCCTGCTCATCAACGGCGATGGCGAAGTGGGCAATACCCGGCGTGATGTCACCCGTCTGCTAGAAAGATTGCCAAACGGCCGTCTGGAAATCATTGCCCACAGCGGCCACGCCATCCAAAACGATCAGCCCGCCATCCTGCTGCAACTCATCACTGATTTTCTAACCGAACTGGATGGCTGAGCCTCCCATTCTCAAGGTGAAAAATGCCAGAGTCTTCTTTGTTAATACGCCCCATTCAGCCTGATGACATACCCGCTCTTCATACCTTGCTGAACCAGCCCCAGGTCATCGAAAACAGCACCCGCCTTATCCCCAACGAATACAGCGACACTCAGGAAACGTTTCAACATTCCAAACCCGGTCAGCACCGCCGCGTAGCCGTTTTAGACGAGCAGATCGTGGCCTACGGACTCCTGAGCCATAGCCAGCGCCCTCGTTTGCAGCACAGTGGCGACCTGGAACTCTATGTCCACCCTGACCTGGAAGAATCAGGCGTCGACACCGCCCTGATGGAAAACCTGCTCAACCTGGCCGATAATTGGTTCCATATTTGGCGGCTCAACTGGCAAATCCTGGCCCTAGACGAAATGGCTCAACTTTTGGCCGCCACCTTTGACTTTAAACAAGAGGGCATCCGGCGCAAGGCTGTTTTTGGCAACGGCCGTTTCCAAGACACCCTCCTCTACGCCCGCCTCAAGCCACCGGAAAAGATAATGCGGAACGCGGAACGCGGAATGCGGAATGAGCCAGCCCTTCATCCTTCATTCCTGGGACAAGCTCAGGATAGGTCACTCAGCACGGATCATTCCAATATCACCATCCGCGCCGCCCACCCCGATGACGCCAACGACTTATCCGCCCTGTTTAAACACCCGCTTGTTTGCGCCACCACTTTACAAATGCCCAGCCAGGAAATCTGGATGACGCGGCAGCGTATGGACGGTCCCCCTCCAGTTGGTTTACATCGACTGGTGGCTGACGATAACGGCCGTTGTATGGGCATGATCACCATCTTCCAAAGCCAAAACCCGCGCCAAACCCACAGCGGCGGCATCGGCATGATGGTCCATCCTGATTACTGGGGCATAGGCATCGGCAGCCAACTCATGGCCGCCATCCTCGACATCAGCGACAACTGGCTCAACCTCACCCGCGTCCAGTTAGAGGTCAATACCGACAACCCCGCTGCGATCCACCTTTATGAAAAGTTTGGTTTTGAAATTGAGGGCACGCATAAATATCATGCATTCGGAAACGGCCGTTGGGCCGACAGTTACTTCATGGCACGACTCAAATAATTGTCAATTGACAATTCTCCATTTCCAGTTGACAATTAGCCAAACCGACTGGTCAGTCTATTAGGAGCAGCTATGACAAACGACTCAACCCGCGACCCCGAAAGCACCAAAATGCGCATCCTCGACGCCGCCCTCGACGTCTTCGCCAATAAAGGCTACTACGATACGCGCATGGACGAAATTGTCGAGGAATCACACACCTCCAAAGGGGCCATCTACTTCCACTTCCCTAACAAAGAGCGCCTCTTCCTGGCGCTCGTTGATCAATTTGCTGATTTGCTGGAACGGCGCGTGGTGGAAGCCATTGAACCGCAAGAAAAGGGGATCGCCCGGGTGCGGGTGGCTCTGGAAACCACGCTCGACACTTTTGGCAAATACCGCCGCCCCGCCAAAATCTTGCTGGTACAGGCGGTGGGTCTGGGCGCTCCCTTTGAGAACAAACGCAATGAAGTCAACGACCGCTTCGCCCGGCTCATCGACACCTATTTGCAAGAAGCCATTGAAGTGGGCGACATTGAGCCGGTCGATACGGAAGTAGTGGCCTATGCCTGGATGGGCGCCATTTATGGCGTGGTCATCCGCTGGGTTTACACTGGCGAACCGACTTCCGAGAAGATTATGTCAACTTTATTGCCCGTTTTGCTGCGCAGTGTGGGGTTTGCCGATTATGAATGATCAAAAATTAAAGATTGAAGATTGGACAAATCCCTCAGATGACCAATCTTCAATCTTCAATCCTCAATCGTTAATCGATCAGCGCCTCGTCTCCTACAGCCTATCCATCAGCCACATTTCCGCCCTGGATTTTCTGCATCACGCCCAGGGGCAGGAGCGTTTCTTTTGGGAAGATGTGCGCGACCATATTACCTTTGCCGGTTTTGGGGCGGCGGCGAACTTGATGGCATGGGGAAACGGCCGTTACCAATCCATCCAGCAGCAAGCCAGCGCCCTCTTCACCGACGCCATCCTGCTCAACAACGTGCCAGACCTGGCCAAGCCCCGCCTCTTCGGTGGTTTCGCCTTCCGCGACGATTTTCTGCCCGACAATACCTGGGCCGCCTTTCATCCCGCCCATTTCATCCTGCCCCATTACCAATTCGTGCAGATCCGCGGCGAAGCGTGGCTGACCATCAACGCCCTCATCCCTCTCAGCGACGAGCCGGAACACAGTTTGCCCATTTTGCGCGAAGCGTTGGAAACGCGGCGGGACGTATTAAAAGAGATGGGAGAGTGGAGATTAAAGAGTGGAGATTCCTCCATCCTTAATCTGCACTCTCTAACGTATCCAATGCCTAAAACCGAGTGGTCGCGCATCATCAATCAAGCCCGCCACGACATTGCCACCACGGAATTAAAGAAGGTGGTGTTGGCGCGAGTGTGTGAAGCCAAATTCGAGCAGCACATTGACATTGAAGCGGCGCTGGCCTTCCTCAACGAGCAATACGCCGACTGTTACCGCTTTGTGTTTGAACCACGGCCGTTTCACACCTTTTTCGGGGCCACGCCAGAACTGCTCGCCAAAGTGGAAGGCACAAAATTGACGACCATGAGCCTGGCTGGTTCCATCGGCCGCAGCGCCGATCCGCTCGAAGACGCCGAACTGGGTCAAGAATTACTGGAAAGCGCCAAAGATCGCCACGAACACGAACTGGTCGTTATGTCAATTCTCAGCCGTTTGGCGCCGCTCACCAGCAAGCTGGAAATTTCGCCCCAACCCGGCGTTTACAAACTGAGCAATATCCAACACTTATTCACTCCCATCCGCGCCACGCTGAACAGCGCCGATGGCATCTTGCCGCTAGTCGAAGTGCTGCATCCTACGCCAGCGCTGGGCGGTTCGCCCCGCGATTTAGCAATGGATTTCATCAGCCGCGCTGAACCGGTGCCACGCGGCTGGTATGCCGCGCCTGTGGGCTGGATTGATTACAAGCTGAATGGCGCGTTCGCCGTTGCCATCCGTTCCGCCGTCGCCCAGGAACGCCGCGCCTGGCTGTATGCCGGCGCGGGCATCGTTGCCGCCTCCGAACCGCAGAAAGAGTGGGCGGAGACGGGATTGAAGTTTAAGCCAATATTAGACGCCTTGGGAATAATGAATTGTGAATTGTGAATTGTGAATTGTGAAGTTTTTTGTTGGTAACTGGAGGG